>CAYXKE010000102.1:0-1626 GCA_964464935.1 uncultured Chryseobacterium sp. | reverse complement strand
GCCACCACCTTCATCACATGCGGACCGTCGGACAGGCGCGTGGTGTCGAAGAGGAAGCGCACGGGCGGTTCGAATTCCGCGAAGGGAACGGGATCATCGTCGATGAAGATGCGTACGCGACGTTCAGTGGCCATCGTCCAAGATGCGGTGTTTGATGTGGCTGCTCTGGTGTTCGCCCGGCCGCACCAGCATCTTCACGGCCAGCACGAGGGTGATCCCCACGATCGCCACGGCCGCCCAGATGATCGGCATGTCCCACGCCGTCTGCGGACCTGTGCCATGGGTGATGCCACGAAGCGGTGCGGGCTGGTTCCGCTGGCAGACATCGCAGGCCAGGGTCGGGAAGGCCGCGAGCCCGAGGGCGAACGCCATCACGGAGCGGATCGTCCTCCGTGAATGGGCGGTCGTCCATCCACCATGCACCATTTGCCGGCCACCTCTGTCCGTCGTCATGGCATCAACATCGTTTGCGGGGCCACGGTGCTCCGCAGGGTGCGTACTTCATCCTCGGTCACCGCGGTGGCCGTGTTGCCGAAGCTGCCGCGCACGTAGCTCACCACCGCGGCGATCTCCGCATCGGTGAGCTGTTCGGCCTGGGGCGGCATGGCGCTGTACTCGGGCCGGGCATCGTAGCCGCCCAGGATGATCGAGATCATCAGCGCGGGGTCCGCATCGTTCACGATGGTGCTGCCGGCCAGCGGGGGGAAGGCGCCGGCGAGGCCCTGGGCATCGGCCTGGTGGCAGGCCTGACAGGTGCCCTTGAAGATCTCCGCGCCATCGGGCAGGCCGTCGGCGGTGGCGGTGAGCGTGGCATCGGTGCGGCGGCCGGGCGTGGGCAGGAAGCCGGGCGGCGGCGTGCCGTCGGGCAGCGGGGTCTGCTTCAGCGAAATCAGGTAGGCCACCAGGTCGAGGGCCTCCTGCTTCGCCACGAGCACATGGCTGGTGTCACGCAGCCTTTCCTTGGGCACGGGCACGATCACGGCATCGTCAGCCGGACGGTCGGTCTCCTCGAAGAGCCATCCGTAGCGCGGCATGATGGAACCTTTCACCACCATGCGCGGATCGTACAGGTGCAGCAGGTGCCACGCCTCGCCGGGCTGCCGCTGGCCCACGTTTGTGAGGTCCGGGCCGGTGCGCTCGCTGCCCAGCAACGAGGGCGACTGCCGCCACACGTCCATGCGCTCCTTGCTGTAATGGTAGTCGCTGGGCACGCTGGGCCGTGCGCCCCAGGTCTTGTCCATCTCGATGTTGCGCACCTGCTGGGTGTGGCAGGCGGCGCAGTTCTCGGCCACGTACACGGCCAGGCCGCGGCGCTCGGCGGGCGTCATCTCGGGCATGCCGGGCAGCGGGGCGGTGTTGCGCATGCCATCGGCCGGCATGATCGCCACGCCCATGCTCAGCAGCACGAACACCAGCAGCGACACGTTCACCAGGTTGCGATGGTCCTTGTGGAAGTTGAACATGGGTGAGTTCGGTCAGGCGGGTTCCAGGGAATGCGGGCGCTAGGTCATGGCGGGTCGGGGTGCGACGGATACGGGCCGCACATGCTCCTCCCCCTTCACCACGCCGCGTCCCCGCACCATCGTGAAGAAGTTCCACGCGAACAGCAGATGGCTCAGGAACATC
>CAYXKE010000101.1:0-2347 GCA_964464935.1 uncultured Chryseobacterium sp. | reverse complement strand
AAACGAAGATCCGCGGTGCGGGAAGCCCCCCGGTCTCCGGAGTGACGGGTGCACACATGATGATCCGCGGTGCGCACACGCAATTCAGCTGCCGCTGCCCTCCGCACCACGCACGGGCCGGCGCACCGCCCGCGCGACGGGCCTCAAAACAACACCCCCTGCTTCGGCGGCTCCACCGCCTCATGGGCCTCCAGGTCCACCGCGCCCGCGGCGGCACACAGGGCCTGCACATCGGCCTCGGTGGCGTGGGGGCTCAGCCACAGCTCCTGGTGCGCGGGCGTGATCACCACCGGCATGCGCCGCTTGGTGTTGTGGATCTCGGCCATCAGCGGGTTGGCCGCGCGGGTGAGGATGGTGTAGGTGTCGCCGTCCCACAGCCCGCCCAGCGCGAACACCTCCGCGCCCTTCAGCGTGATGTCGTACGGCACCTTGTGCGGCGTCTTGCGCCCCGGCACCGCGCGGTGCTGCCACTCGCGGAAGCCCGTCACCAGCACCAGGCAGCGCTGCCCCCGCTCCCACGGCCCCTTGAACACCCGCTTCTGCGCGGCCTCCTCACTGATGGCGTTGTAGGTGGGCGTCTTCGCCAGGAACTCCTTCGGGTCCTCCCGGGCATAAGGCGGCAGCAGGCCCCATTGCTTCATATCGATGTATCCCGGGTGCTCGGTGCTGATCACCGGCCACCACGGACGCGCAAAGGCCGATACGTGCGCCTGCGGCTCCCAGCGGATCTTCACCTGGTCCCAGATGGGCCGGTTGGCGATCCGCTCCAGCTCCTTGATCGCATGGCTGTTGGAGGCGTTGTAGCACATCGGGCCAAGATAAAACGGGGCGATCGGCAGGGCTCCGCCCCCACAGACAACCGTACATCGGCACTCCCACCTTTGATCAGGTCCGCGTGTGGCCCTCATGGAACTCCGCTAAGGGTAATATGACCGGGAGGACGATTTCGAGCGCATGGTGGCCCAACATGTGCCACGGATTTGTATGTTCACGTCATCAAACGATCCCAACCCACCAATACATGCAACGACCGCTCGCCCTTGCTATCTGTGCCTTGCTGGCCTTTTCCTGCAACAAGAAGAACGACGACACTGTCCGGCCGAGCAGCGACACCACCGACCCCCCGTGCTCCTACACCATCGGTCCATGGTCGGCCTGGTCCAACGGCATCCGCACCCGCGAAGTCACCGCAACGCCATCGCCTTGCACCGGCACGCCACCGGCATCCATCGACTACCACACCTGCTACACGGACAACAAGATGTTCCTGCGGGTGGTCAACTACTCCTCCAACCCGTACCGCATCACCATCACCGGCCCCACCACGGTGCCGGTGTTCGACCTGCCCGGTGGGTATATGCGCGATAGCATCATGGTGAACACGGGCACCTACGGCCTGCACAGCCTGCAGCTGAGCGGCTACGTCCTCTATCCGAGCGAGTTCAACGGCACCATCAGCTCGAGCACCAAGTGCACCACCAACGCATGGTCGTTCCCGTAGGCCTCACCACCTCGTTGCCACAGAAGCCCGCGCCGATCACGGTGCGGGCTTCTTTTTTCCGCCGTGGATTGACACCAGCACAGATCTTCGCCAGGAACTCCTTCGGGTCCTCCCGGGCATAAGGCGGCAGCAGGCCCCATTGCTTCATATCGATGTATCCCGGGTGCTCGGTGCTGATCACCGGCCACCACGGACGCGCAAAGGCCGATACGTGCGCCTGCGGCTCCCAGCGGATCTTCACCTGGTCCCAGATGGGCCGGTTGGCGATCCGCTCCAGCTCCTTGATCGCATGGCTGTTGGAGGCGTTATAGCACATCGCACGAAGTTACGCCCGCTGCTTCCAGGCCTTCACGCGCACCCGCAGCACGTCCTGATCGAAGAGGCTGGGCATCCGGCGCTCGTCGTAGTAGTCGTTGATGCGGTACACAATGCGGCCGCGGCGGGTGCACCACCACCGCTCCTTCACATAGCGATCGTCGTACTGCATCTCCACCTTGTCGCCCACGCAATAGTCGGCGGCCGCGCACAACTCCTGGATCAGCTGGCCGATGGTCACGAAGCGGTCCACCTGCGGCCGGCCGTCGTCACCGCGGGTCTCGATGCGGTACACCCAGGTGCGGCCCATGTGCTGGCGGCCCGTGATCGGCACCACCTGGCCGCGCCACAACACCAATGCCCCTACCCGCAACCGCATGCCCATGGGCGCTGACGTGCATTTCGTCAGGGCCGCTGGGGGTAATGTAGATCACCGGGAACCAGGTCCGTGGGGCCGCAGGCCGGGGCCAGTGGGCCGGGTTCCTCAGGCCGCCAGAGGCGGAAAGGTTAAAGGGGCGGGCCGGAGGCCCG
>CAYXKE010000100.1:0-2521 GCA_964464935.1 uncultured Chryseobacterium sp. | reverse complement strand
CACACGCACATCACGCTGGCGGCCATCCCCATGACCGCCGCGATGACCGCCCCATCATCCTACCTGCATTTGGTCAGTGCGCGTGAGGCGGAGGCCACCCTCATGCGCGGCTTCACCACCATCCGTGAGGCGGGCGGCCCCAGCCTGGGCTTGAAGATGGCGATCGACCAAGGCCTGTACGCGGGTCCGCGCATCTACCCCAGTGGCGCCATGATCTCGCAGACGGGCGGCCACGGCGATTTCAGGCTGCCGCACGAGGTGGTGGGCACCTGCTGCGCGCCGCTTTCCCTTACCGAGCAGGAGGGCATGGCCATGGTGGCCGATGGACCGGATGAAGTGCGTCGCCGTGTGCGGGAGCAGCTCGCGCTCGGTGCCACGCAGATCAAGCTCATGGCCGGCGGAGGCGTCTCGTCCATGTACGATCCGCTGGATGTGACCCAGTACGGACCGGAGGAGTTCCGGGTGGCGGTGGAGGCGGCCGAGAACTGGGGCACCTATGTGATGGTGCATGCCTATACGCCCCGGGCCATCCGCTTCGCGGTGGAAAGCGGCGTGAAGTGCATCGAACACGGGCAACTGGCCGATGAGGAGGTGGTGGCCCTGATGGCCGCGAAGGGCGTATGGTGGAGCCTGCAGCCTTTCCTGGACGACGAGTACGCCAACCCCAAGACGGGCGAGTCACGGAAGAAGCAGCTCGAAGTGGCCGAAGGCACCGACCGTGCCTACGCGCTGGCCCGGAAGTACAAAGTGCGCACGGCCTGGGGCACCGATGTATTGCACAGTGCGGGCGGCGCCGTGCATCAGGGGGCGCAACTGGCGAAGATGACACGTTGGTACACGCCCTTCGAAGTGCTGAAGATGGCCACGGCCGACAACGGCGAGCTGCTCAAACTGTGCGGCCCGCGCGACCCGTATCCGGGCAGGCTCGGTGTGATCGAGCCCGGCGCCTGGGCCGATATGCTCCTGGTGAACGGTGATCCGCTGACGGACATCGATCTGCTCAAGGACCCCGCCGCCAACCTCACCGTGATCATCAAGGGAGGCCGGATCGTGAAGGACATCCGCTGACCCTGGTGGCGGCTCAGCCGAACAGCGCCTGCAGGTACTTGTCGATGTAGAGCTGCATGCTTTTCGTTCGGTACTGGATCACATAGCGCGGGTGCTCCAAGGCCACGAAGTCACCGAACAGCCCCAGCTCCTTGTTCAGGCCCCGCAGAAAAGCCAGGTTCTTCCCCGTGCCGATGCAGTACACCACATCGGTGCGCATGCCCGTGGCCACCAGGTCGCGCAGCCAGTGCCCAATGAACGGGATCAACGCCTGCTGCAACGCGGGATCGTCGTAGTAGTTCAGGTTGATCGGCGTGCCCTTGGGGCCCTCCTTCACGAAGCCGAGCGGACACACCGCCTGCACGTACACCTGGCCATAGAACGCCTCGGCCCCGCCGGCGGCCCGCACCACCCGGTGGAAAAAGTCGCTGCTGGGCTCGTGCGTGCGGATGCCGTGCACGGGGATGCCCAGGTCGCTTTCACAACGCTTGGTGTCGGTGAAGCAGAGGCCCGTACTGCCCGCGCCCAACCGACCCGGGTTGATCCCCAGCATCAGCTTGCGCGGACGTTCATCGCTGAAATACTTGCGGTGGAACAGCTCCACGATGCGGCGCACCTCGGCACTGTGCGCACCCCGCAACGGGTCGAGCACCTGCACCCCCTTGGGCAGCCTGGTACCGGCGAGTGATGCGTTCAGGACCAGTTCCAGGAGACGATCGGCGAGCATGGTGGCGGTCCAGGGAGCGGTCGGCCGGGCGAACTACTTGGGCGCCTTCCGGTAGATCCACACCCCGATGAGGGCGAAGATGATGTTGGGCAGCCACACGGCCAGCAATGGGTCCAGGCCCGCATTGGTCGCGGCCACCGTGGTGAGCTTCATGGCGAAGATGTAGACGAGCGCGAGCAGCACCCCCAGGGCCAGATGGAGACCGGTGCCCCCACGCACTTTCCGGCTGGCCACGCTCACACCGATCAGCGTGAACACATACGTGGCGAAGGGGTAGGAGGTGCGTTGGTGCTTCTCGATGATGTAGGGCATCACCGAGCCATCGCCCTGCGCGAACTTCTTGGCGATGTAGGCGTTGATCTCATCCCACCCCATGGCCATGGCGAACTCCCATCGCTGGCCCAGGTCCGCGGGCTTCATGGGGATGATCGTGTCCAGCTCCTGGCCGCGCTGAATGCGGTCGCCGTGGGGGTGCAGCTCCCGCAGCAGGTAATCGTACACCACCCATGCGCCGGTCACGCTGTCATAGCGGGCGCGGTCGGCGGTGAGCTTGCGGGTGAGCCGGCCGTCCTGCCACTCCTCCAGGCTGAAGCGGTAGCCCAGTTTCTCCTTGGCGCTGAAGGTCTCGAAGTAGGCGATGGTGCCGGGCTGGATCTCGCGCAGCAGGTGCTTGTCGTGCACCCGGAAGGTGGAGCGGATGTGCTGCTCCTCGAAGTCGAGCCGCACCTTGTTGGCCTTGGGCAGCAC
>CAYXKE010000099.1:0-2878 GCA_964464935.1 uncultured Chryseobacterium sp. | reverse complement strand
GTTGGTGTAGTAGCCGCGCATCCGGCTGCCGAAGGCTTTCAGGCCCGCGCGCAGGGGTTCGGCCCGGAGGCCGTTGATCAATGCTTCACCACGCGCTGCACATGGCGGCGACCGTCGGCCATGACGGCCAGGGAGTACACGCCGCCCGGCAGGCCGCTCATATCGAGCACCTGGCGCCCGGCGGTGCCGGCCCACTGCCCGTTGCGCACGGTCCGGCCGGTGGCATCGCTCAAGTGCCACAGGACCTGATGGGCGGGCCGGTCCAAGGTCACGGAGAGCGCATCGGTCACGGGGTTGGGGAAGACGGCGATCCCGGTGGTGGCCAGTTCGGCCACGTCGGTGGCCGTGCCACCCAGCACCATCAGATCATCGATGTAGTAGGTGGTCTGGCTCGCACCGCCGGCGTAGGCAAAGAAGTTCAGGCCACCGAGCTGGGCCGTGGACGGAGTGGTGCTGCCGGCGGTCCAACTGAAAGGCCAGTTGTGGATGAGCACCTCGTTCATCATCAACAAGGCCCCATCATTGTCCAGATCGATCGCCAACATCACGGGGAACCAAGTGTCGAACGGGAAGGTGCCCATGGCCGTGTTCTGCCCCTGCAGCCCCACCATGATGTTGCCGTTGGGCGGGAGCGTCACTTCCACGGCCCACACGGAGTTGCCGCCGTTGAAGTGGTGCAGCACGTTGAAGTAGCCGCCTTTGCCGGAGGGGATGAACATGTTGAAGGCCACGACCCAGGCGCCGGTGGTTTGGTCGCCCAGCGGGATCACGATGTCGGTGGGACCGCCGCCGTTGACGGTGCTCACCCACTTGCCGCTGAGGGATCCGGACACGGCCTGTTCGTCGCTGATGGTGGCGTCCTCAACCGTGCCGGGGGCGTTGCTCCAAGTGGTCCACGGGGCGCCCAAGGTCTGGGCCAGGAGGGCGCCGGGGGTATGCCCCTCGAAATCCTCCATGACCAGGACGGTCTGCGCGCTCAACACGCTGGCACACAGAAAAGCAGGAAGGAGTAGCGTTCTTTTCATTGGGATCCGGTTTGGTGATCAGAAAGGTAAGTCCGCACCGAATGGATGCGCCGACAGTTGCCATGGAGATCAGTTTTTTACGAATTCAAGAATATGCGCATGATCGTCGGATCTGTGCAGCACCTGAGGTGGCGGTAGGGGCCCATCACCCCATGCCGCACTTTACCTTGGCCGTCCAACCCTACCTATGTTCCATGCGCAGCACACTCTCCACTCTCCTGCTGTCGATGGCCGGTGCCGCCGCGGCCCAATGGACCACCCCCGACCTGAACACCCGTGTGAGCGGGGCGGGCAGTGTGGGTGCGGCCGTGCCCCTGATCGCTCCCGGCCCCGAAGGCAGCACGTACATCGCCTGGCATGAAGGGGCGAGCAACTACCGCCTGATGATGCAGCGCCTGGACGCCGACGGGGTGCCGATGTGGGATGAAGGCGGGCTGGTGATCAGTGACGCGCCACAGAACTCGGCCCTGTTCCGCTCCGACATGAAGAGCGACCACGCGGGCAACGTGATCGTGGCCTTCCAGGACGAACGCAGCGGGCAGCTCGACATCGTGGCGTACCGCGTGGCGCCCGACGGCACCCAGCTCTGGGGCGACGGCCTCTCCCTGCCCACGCCCGGCGCCACGGGGATGGCACCGGTGATCGGCGTGCTTTCCGACGACCGCGTGGTGATCGCCTGGAACACGAACCGCAGTCCTGCCACGGTGGCCTACCGCATCCTGCCGGCCGTGGGGGTGCCCGCCCCGGAAGATCCCACGGAGATCGGCGGCAGCGGCATCCACGGCCGTCCCAAGGTGGTGCCCACGTCCGACGGTGGCTTCTGGCTGCAGTACGTGCACCAGCCGGGGAACTTCCTGAGCCCCGGCACCATGAAGGCCACGCGCTTCGCCGCCGACGGCACGGAGATCATCGCCACCACGGTGTCCTCGTCCACCATCAGCGGCTTCTACTTCCCCGAGCCGGTGAGCGATGGGCACGACGGCCTGTACGTGGCCTTCAACACGGGCAACTTCAGCAATCCGAGCATGACCGATGTGGTGGTGCAGCGCGTGCGGGCCGATGGCACCACATGGAGCGCGGCCGGCACGCCGGTGGAGCCCGGCACCACGACGAACCGCTACGCGAACAACAACGCCCCCGCGCTGATCAGCGATGACGCGGGCCTGATGATCGCCTACAGCCGCAAGAACGCCGCGCAGTCCGAGGGCGGGGTGCACGTGCAGCGCTTCGACACGGCCGGCACCGCCCTGCTGGGCCCTTCGGGGATGCAAGTGGTGCCGTCATCGGCGGCGCTCCCCGAGCCATTCGGCACCATCGCCGCGCCGGAAGGTGCGGTGGTGGCCTGGACCACCGGTGGCTTCAACAATGAAACGGCCCATGCCCAGGAGGTGGACTTGACCGGCACGCCCGTCGCCGCCGGCACGATCCCCTTGGGCACCACGCCGAGCGGAATGGACGATGCGGCCCTGACGCCGCTCCACGCCGGGCAGGCCGTGGCCGTGTGGCAGGACGACCGTTATGGCGGCAGCATCCTGGCCCAGCCGCTGCAGGTGGCGGACATCGGCCTGTCCGTGGCCGACCACTCCACACCCGCGGTGACGCTGCTGGATGGCGCCGAGCCGGTACTGCACTTCACCCAGGCCACCCACGGCCCGGTGCGGATCGCTTTGCTGGGCGCCGACGGCCGCCTGCTGGGTGAACAGGCCCTGCCGGCCCAGCTGGCCGGGGCCCAGGTGCGGTTGCGCACGCCCGGGAGCGCGCACGGCGTTTGGCTGGTGCAGGTGACGGACGATCGGGGTCGCACCGTGCTCCGCACCGTGCGTTGATCAGTTCAGCTCCGGGGGGCCTTGCGC
>CAYXKE010000098.1:0-3472 GCA_964464935.1 uncultured Chryseobacterium sp. | reverse complement strand
GCCTGCTGGCCCGCACCCGGCGGATGTACGGCGACCGCGGCACGCGCGGGCCGCACCATGCACGGTATGAGGCCTTCCTGCGCGCGCAGCCCGTCCATTACGACCAGCTTATCGCCCTGCTGGAAAAGCCGGACAAGACGCCCTTTGAGCAATACCTGGTCCGGCCACGGGGGGCAGCGGATGGGTACGATCCATGGCGCGACCCGGACAGCGGCCTGCTGAACAAGTGGATACTGCTGGACTACAAGGCGATGGCGTTGCTGCGCGCGGGCTTCTGGGACGAAGCGGCCGCCGCCTGGCGCGAGATCCCCGACACGTATTGGCGGCAATGGCCGTTCACCATGTTCGCCGATGACGACCCCTTCGTGGTGGACCTGAAGGATCCGCACAACTACGGGAAGAAGGACCGCGCGGACCATCCGCCGGAATGGGGCGGCTACACCAAGCGCTCGATCATGGAGCGCATGATCGCCCTGCGCGACGAGGCCGAGCGCGATCCGAAGAAGCGCGCGCTGAACCACCTGCTGCTGGGCCACGCGTGGTACAACATGAGCTGGCACGGCAAGTATTGGATCATGCAGCGCATCGACTGGAGCGTGTGGGACCTGGAGCGGATGCAGTGGACCGGCGGCCACCGCACGGTGCATGCGGGCGATGAGCAGTACTACGGCCTGTTCACCGCGCGGCACCATTACCGCACGGCCCTTGAACACGCGAAAGATCCCGCGTTGAAGGCGCTGGCCTGCCACTTGGCCGAGGAATGCGAGCGGCAATGGCGGGCCTACCAAGTCCACATCGAAGGAAGAACGGATGAGCCGGAACCCTACGCCGCCCGGCTCAAGGACCGCCGCAGCCGTGCGGTGTATCGCGACCTGGAGGAGTGCCGGGGCTACGACGATCTGGTGCGGCGCTTCCGGTGATCAGCCGAGGCGCTTGGCCACCTCGTTCCAGTTCACCACCTGCCACCAGTTGGCCACGTATTCGTTGCGCTTGTTCTGGTAGTGCAGGTAGTAGGCATGCTCCCACACGTCGATGCCGAGCAGGGGGCGACCCCGGAACTCGCTCACGTCCATCAGCGGGCAGTCCTGGTTGGGTGTGCTGCCCACCTCGAGCTGGCCATCACGCTCCACCAGCCAGGCCCAGCCGCTGCCAAAGCGTTTCATGGCGGCATCGGTGAAGACCTCCTTGAACTTGTCGAACGAGCCGAAGGCGCCGGTGATCGCGTCGAGCACCCGGCCTTCGGGGGGGGTGATGCCCCCGGGCGCCATCATCTGCCAGAAGAAATTGTGGTTCCACACGCCGCCTGCATTGTTGCGCAGCTTCGTGCTGTACGCGCCGATGCCGGCCAGCAGGGCTTCTGCATCGGTGGCCACCACCCCCTCCTCCACCAGCGCCTCGTTGGCGTTCTTCACATAGGCCGCGTGGTGCTTGGTGTAGTGGATCTCCATGGTGTCGGCATCGATCACCGGCTCCAGGGCGTCGTAGGCATAGGGCAGGGCGATCTGCGTCAGCTGCAGCGGGTCGCCGGGCGTGGCCCTCGGCGCTTCATTGTCCGCGTTCTGCTGCGTGGCCCCATCCCCACAGCCGGCAAGGCTGCTGAGCGCGGGCACGGTGATGATGGCACCCAGTGAGGCTTTGAGCGAACGGGACAGGAATTCTTTGCGGTCCATGATGAAGGAGGTTCAACACCCCAAGGCACCGATCGGGTGCGCCGGGGTCAAGGTCCGGGTACGAAGTTAACGGCCGGCGGACGGCCCTTGGGGCGGGCGTCACTGGAAGCTCACCAGCAGCTCGCCCTTCTCCACCGCACGGCCCTGCTCGATGTGCACGGCGGAGACCACCCCATCGCCGGGGCTCTTGATCACGTTCTCCATCTTCATGGCCTCCAGCACCAGCACGGGATCGTTCTTCTTCACGGCATCGCCGGGCTTCACCAGCACGTTGATCACCAGGCCGGGCATGGGCGCCTTGATCTCACGCACCACCGGCGCGGCCCGGGTGATGCCCAGGGTCTTCATCAGGCGGCTCTGCTCGTCCTCGATCTTCACCGCGTACTGCTTCCCATCGATGCGCAGCCGCACGGTGCCCTGTTCCTTGTCCTCCTTCACCACCAGCGCGCGGTGGCTGCGTCCGTCCGCCACCACACTGAACTCATTGGGGCCGGTGCGCACCACGTCGCCCATCGCCTTGCCAGCGATGCGCCAAGGGGCATGGGGATGTTCACGCTCCAAGACGATCTCCTGTTCAGCGTCGTTCACCCGGGCGAAAAGTTGACGGGCCATGCGGCGAAGATCGGACGATCCGGGCTTCAGTCGGCTCGCATGCCTGCGGCGGCCTGGGCCTCGTAGCCCTCATCCACCTCCAGCACCGGCTGCTGGCCCGCCGCCACGGCCAGCCGATCGCACAGTTCATTGAGCGGATGGCCGTTGTGGCCCTTGATCCATTGGAACCGCACGCGATGCCGCCGGTAGACCCGCAGGAAGCGCTGCCACAGGTCGGGGTTCTTCTTCTTGGCGAAGCCCTTCTTCTCCCAGTCGAAGACCCACCCTTTCTCCACGGCATCGACCACGTACTTGCTGTCGCTCACCACCAGCACCTCGTGCCCCTCTCCCTTGAGGGCCTCCAAGGCCACGATCACCGCCAGGAGTTCCATGCGGTTGTTGGTGGTGAGGCGGTAGCCCCCCCACAGCTCCTTGCGGTGCTTGCCGCTCTCCAGCACCACGCCATAGCCGCCCGGCCCGGGGTTTCCGCTGGCCGAGCCATCGGTATGGACGGTGATCCGCGCCATGGTCAGGAAAGCGCGAACAGATATGGGATGTTGCCGGCGAAGAGCTTCACGCTGATGGCCAGCAGGATGACACCGAAGGCCTTCTTCAGCACGATCAGGCCCAGGCGGCCCAGCATGCGCTCAATACGATTGGTGAGCAGCAACACCAGCACCACCACCACCATGTTCAGCAGGATGGCGCACAGGATGTTGATCCGCTCGTACTCGGCGCGCAGGGAGAGGATGGTGGTGATGGTGCCCGCTCCGGCGATCACTGGGAAGGCCAGTGGCACGATGCTGTACACCTTGTTGTCCTCGTTGGCGTCCTTCAGCCCAGGTGCCGAAAGATCCTCGCGGAACAGGCGCACGCCCAGGATCATCTCCAGCGCGATGAAGAATAGGATCAACGCGCCGGCCACCGCGAAGGAGCGCACATCGATGCCGAACACGCCCAGGATGCTCTCGCCCAGGTAGAGGAAGGCCACCATGATCCCCAGGCTCACGAGCGTGGCCCGCGCCGGGTAGATCTTGCCCGCCTTCTGGCGCACATCGAGGATCAGCGGGATGCTGCCCACCACATCGATCACCGCGAAGAGCACAAGGAAAGCCTTTCCGGTCTCGGTCAGGTCGAACATGATGCAAAGGTGGTGAAAGCGAAGGGCCGCCCGGCAAATGCCGGGCGGCCCTTCATCTTTCGTCCGGGAC
>CAYXKE010000097.1:0-3580 GCA_964464935.1 uncultured Chryseobacterium sp. | reverse complement strand
CGGGCCTGCGCGGGCGGTGCGCGTGAGCGGGCGCAGCGGCAGCCCGGCGCCGGCAGGGCCCCGCGGCCACGTGCGGCGAGGAGGCGCCCCGGCCCCCGGGGGCGACCCCGCAGCGCCGTGGGCGCCGGCCCGGGCAAGCCGGCTACAGCGGAGCACGCGACCCCGTGGGCGGCCCGATGGGCGGGAAGGGGGGCACGCCCCGATGAACCCGGCCCCAAAGGCAGCGCGGACCGCGGGATGGTGGCGCCGGTGGTGCCCGGCCGGTCACTCCACCGCCTTCAACGACACCCCGTCGATGTAGAAGTACGCGTAGCGGTTGTCCGGACCTTCGATCACCTCTGCGGTGGTGAGGCCGACGTAGGGGAAGATGCCGATGATGAGGTACTGCTCATCGCCCTGGGCGGTGAACGTGCCGCGCACCTCGCGCCACACGCCCTTCTCCTCGATGAGCTCGTCGGTGAACACCTGCGGGATCTCCTCGATGAACTTGCGGTTGTTCTGGAACAGCTCGCGCTTGTCCACCAGCGCACCCACGCCCTGGATGGCCCGGTCGCTGTTGCCCGCCAGCGCCACATGGAACACCAGCTCGTACTTCTTCCCGGCCTTGAGCGGCTCCACCAGCTGCGTGCGCAGGTACTCGCTGTAGGCGTTCCATCCGGGCTTGAAGCGGTCGTCGTACGGGCTGGAGCTCATGCCGCCGCGCACGTCGTTCTTCCAGCCCATGAAGCCGGCATAGCGCTCGCCCTCCTGCGGCTCCATGCGGCCATAATCGTTCACGGGGATGCCGACGGTCTTGGCGGCGGCCTTCGGGTCGAACACCTCGGGCAGGCCCAGCGTGGCGTTGGTCCAGCCGGTGGCGAAGCTGATCTGGTCGTAGGTGGTGGGGGCCTTGCTCACCTCCTCGAAGCCGCCGTTGCGCACCAGCTCGGGCGCGTCCTGGGCGTGGAGGGGAAGGGTGATGGCCGTGGTGAGGGCCGAGAGGAGCAGGGGGCGGATGCTCATGGGGTGCGCAGCTGGTTGGCGAACACCTGGCGGAACTTCTCCAGCTTGGGCTGGATCACCAGGCGGCAATAGGCCTGTTCGGGGTTGTTGGCAAAGTACTCCTGGTGGTAATCCTCCGCCGGGTAGAACGGCCCGGCCGGGGTGATCTCCGTGACAATGGGGCGGGGGAAGGCGCCGCTGGCGTTCAGCGCGGCCTTGTAGCCCTCGGCCTTCTCCCGCTGTTCCGGCGTGTGGTGGAACACGACCGAGCGGTACTGCGGGCCCACATCGGCCCCCTGCCGGTCGCGGGTGGTGGGATCATGCACGGCCCAGAACACCTCCAGGATGGCGTCCACGCTGGCTGCCGCCGGGTCGAAACTCACCTGCACCACCTCGGCATGGCCCGTGGTGCCGGTGCACACCTGCGCGTACGTGGGGTTGGCCACGTGGCCGCCCATGTAGCCCGATACCACGCGGTGCACGCCCTTCATCTCCCGGAAGATGGCCTCCACGCACCAGAAGCAGCCGGCGCCGAGGGTGATGGTGTCCAGGTGCGCGGGGATGGACTTGTTCGATGCAGGCATGACGGGGGAGCGATCGGTGGGTGGGGTGCCCGGCGCCGCGCACGCAAAGGTGGCGAGCAGCAGCGGAAGGGTACGGACGATCATGGCGGCAATTTACGGCCGGGGGTGCGGCGCGAGGCGGCGTGCCCCCCTCACATCACGCCCAGCACGGGGCATTTCACGCGGCGCAGCACCTGCTCGGTGGTGTTGCCGCGCAGCACGTCCAGGAAGCCGTCGTGCCCCTTGGTGCGCATCACCACCAGGTCGGCCTTCAGCGTTTCGGCCGCGGCCACGATGGTGTCCACCACTTCGCCGGGGCGGTGCAGGGTGTGCCACTCCACCCCCGGTGCCTGGGGCAGCCGGGCGGGCTCCTGCGGCCCATCGCCCACGTGCAGCAGACTGATGCGCACCGGCCATTCGCACAGGTGACCCACCAGGCGGGCGGCCTCCTGCAGCGCGGGCCATGGGTCGGGGTCGGTGGTGACGGGCACCAGCACATGGTGCAGGCGGATGATGCCCGTGTCGGCATCGACGAAGCCCGGTCGGTCGTGTGGCACGAAGAGGGTGGGGCGGCCGCTCTCCCGCGCCAGCGGCTCGGCCACGCGGTCCTGCACCCAGCCGATGCGGTCCTCCTTCTGGTGCGTGGCCAGCACGATCAGGTCCGTGGGTGTGGCCGCCAGGTGCGCCACGCACGCATCGATCGGGTCGCCCTGGCCCACCACGCGATGCACGGTGACGCCCAGCGCGTGCAGGCCCGCCACATCATCGGCCCGCTCCAGCAGGCCCCAGCGCACCAGCTCTTCGCCCACCTCGGGCCACACCACGTCCACCGGCGCGCGGTGCCCGGTCACGTGCATCAGCGTCAACTCGGCCCGCATCCGCGTGGCGATGCGCAGGGCATGGGCAAAGGCCGGACCGCTGCCCGGCCCCTGGTCGGTGGGGTGGAAGATGTGCGCCATGGGATAAAGATGCGGCAGCGCCCGTGGGCGAGGGTTGGCAAATGTCAGTGGGGCCGCCCCGCCGCACCGTTCCCCTGCGGCGCACCCGCCCCTTGCGTCCTAATTCCCCCCCCGCTGCAGGATCAAGAACCGCAATGGGATCGCGCCGGAAAAGGGGAATAACACGTGGTGCCGGGATGTATTATTCCGGTATCCGGTGCGCACACACCTCCACTTGAAGCCGGTCGGTAGGGGCGGCGGCCGCAGCGCGGGGATCGGTGGAGCTCAGCTGGGGGAGTATCAGCTTCCCAAGTTGAGGGTGGGGGGATGACCCCGTTCCCGGCTCCCGTCGAAAGTCGCACCCAGTACGGCTTTTGTGCTCCTTGGAGCCCCGCGGCGAGCAGGCTATCAGCTCATCAGGGCGACCCGCCGAACGTCACCGATGTCCCTGGGTGCGCGATCGCTTGCCTGTTCACCGGATCTGTTGGATGTACCGCTGCACGCTACGATGGAAGTCATGCTCGTTGCGGTAGTAGGTGAGTTCGTCATGCCGAAATGCTCCCAGAAGTACTCCGTGCGGGTCTTGTTGTTGATGATATGGAAGTCCACGTTCCTGGTGCTGCCGATGGCACGCAAGGGGAATTCGTACCGGAAGGTGAAGTGCGGCACCCGGTTCAGCGCATCGTGGATGAACCGCTCCTGATGTGATCGGACCAATTCACCACTGGAGGTGCGGATCTTCTTCTTGTGGTCCTTGTAGCGGTCGATGCTCAGGAGACTGTCCGCCTTGCCCTCCGCCGGAATGGCGACCACCTCCCGGTGGAAGAACCATTCGTAGCGCTCGTGCACGAAGGTGTCCACCGTGTAGTTCGGTATCACCGATCGCAGTCGCATGCTGTTGTGCTCCGCCCGCATGAACTGACTGAACGCTCTGGAAGTGGGGAGCGCGCGCTGCACCAGCAGATCGCGGCGCGCGTGATCGTAGAGCTCGTTCAACCGCACATGAACACCCGTGCCCGGATCGTTCATCAGCCGGTCCAAGACCGACTTGATCGCGCGAAGTATTTCTATGGTGTCGGTATCGGACAGGTCGTTGCG
>CAYXKE010000096.1:0-4323 GCA_964464935.1 uncultured Chryseobacterium sp. | reverse complement strand
CCCAGGTAGGTGAACACGGTGTTCCAGACGGCCTGGCGCGCGATGCTGCCCATGGGGTGAAGCTATGCGCCGGCGGGGGAGGGCGCCACCAGTTCGTTCAGCAGCCGTGCCATGTCGCCCGCCAGGTGGCGCCGGTCGTAGCGCGCGTAAGCGGCGGCATCGAGGGGGGGCGCTTGCATGAACAGGCCGCGGACGTTCTGCTCGTAGGCCCCCAACGGTCCGCGCGGCACCAGCAGGTGGGGCGGGCGCAGCACGCGGGCCACATCCCCGTCGCTGGGGCCGATGGCCAGGATGGGCCGGCACGCGGCGATGTACTCGAACAACTTGCTGGTGAGCACCCCTTTCGCATTGGGCGTGTCGTTCACGCTGAGCAACAGCACCCGGGCACGCTGCATCTCCACCAATGCCCGGTCGTGGTCCATGCTCCCGAGCAGCTCCGTCCGGTCCGCGAGCCCGGCCTTTTCGAGGCTGGCCAGCACCGTGCGGTCGACCGGGCCGATAAGACGGACCCTCAGCTTAGCGGCGACTTCCATATCGTTCCGGCACATTTCCGCCAGCATGTGCCAAAGCTCCGGCACGTCGCGTGTGGCGGTCATGTTGCCCACATGCACGATGGAGAATTGTTCATCCACCGGGGGCGGAGGGTGTGGCATATCGTCGGGATCGAAGCCATTGGTGATCACCTCGGTCCGCCTTGACCCCAGCCCTTCAAGCTCCTGTGCCATGGTCCAGCCGATGGCCACGTTCACGTCCGCATGCCGTACCACCTCGTGCTCCAAGCGATGATGCCGTTTGTCTGCGAAGCGGGTCAGTTTCAATTGCCGGTAGAAATCGATGTTCGTCCATGGGTCGCGCCAGTCCGCGATCCACGGCAGGCCGGTCCGTTCCTTCAACCCCAGCCCGATCAGGTGCATGCTGTGGGGCGGCCCGGTGGTGACGATCGCATCGACCGGATGCGCGCGCAGGTACCGCGTGAGGAAGCGCACCGAGGGCCGCACCCACCACACGCGTGCGTCAGGGACGAATGCATTTCCCCGGACCCATACCGCCAATTCCTCCCGCCAGCCGGTACGCCCCTGTTCCTTGATGAAGCCGAGATGGACCCGGTCGCTGGCTTTGCGCCCGGTAAGCCGTTTATACCAAGCGTACGGCTCGTTGATCGGCCGCCGCACCACCTCCGTCCCAGGGGGCACCTGCCGGGCCAGCTGCGGGTCGGGGTGGACGATTTCGGGGTTTTCCGGCGTATAGACCACCGGCGCCCACCGCTGCGGGGGCAGGTGCTTCGCCATTTTGAGCCAGCGCTGCACAGCGGCCCCGCCGTTCGGCGGCCAGTAGTAGGTGATGACCAGCACGCGTTTCATTGCGGCCGCACCGTGGCCACAGCGCGCCACAACAGTCCCAGGACCAGAAGGAGGACCACGCCGCTGGCGGCCATGCTGATGGTGTTCGCTGAACGGTACATGGCGCTCTCCACGCGGAAGGCCACCGTATGTTCACCGGGCGGGACGACCATCCCTCTGAGGACATAATCCGCCCGGAAATGCTCCACGGGCCGGTCGTCGATGTACGCCTGCCAATCGGGGCCGTACCAGATCTCGCTGAAGACCACCACGCCGCCGTGTGCGGAGCGCACCCGGTAGGTGAGCGCGTTGGTGGCATAGTGCGTCAGCTCCACCGTGGCGGTGCTGTCCGGTGCCATGCGCGCATCGCCCACGGCCGCCCGGTATCGCTCGTCCACCACGGCGGTGCGGCGCGGGTCGATGCGGCCCAGCTCGGCGATCTCCGTGTCGGCATCGGGCACCCAGCGCAGGTCGTCCACGAACCAGGCATCGCCATATGCGTGGGGGTTGTTCAGCGGGGGATGTTCGGGCGAATACACCAGATAGCGGGTGTTGAGCATGTTCAGCACGCCCAGTCCGGCCAGGGCGCTGTCAATGGCCACCATGCCGGGGTTGGTACGCAGCACGCCCACCAGTTCCTGGATCTCGGGCCCGATGTGGAATTCGATCAGCTCCTGGTACCGTTTCAGCTTCGCGCCGTGGTAGCCGCCGATGCTGCGGTGGAAATAGCTGGTGCGTGCGTCGTTGAACGGGTTGCCGAGGTCCAGCACGCGGTAGCCGGCGTGGCGGCGCAGGCTGGCGAAGCGGAGCAGGATCTCCTCGTCCGGCGCGATGCGCGTGGTGTTGCGGCGGGTGCGCAGCGCGTTCATCGCCTCTTCGAGGGTGGCGTCGGCATCGGGCGACCACTCCAGGGCGAGGATGGCCTGGTCGGCCGCGTTGGGGGAGTAGGGGCGATCGTACCGCGCCTGGTCCACCCATTGCACGTACTGGCCGCGTTCCTTGCGGTTGTGCAGGTACCGCTTGTCCACCGCCCACGCATCGATCAGGATCAGCGCGCCCAGTCCACCCAGCAGGACACCCGGGCCCACCACGCGCCGACCGAAGAGCAGGATCAACGCTGCCCCCGCGGCCACGAAGAGGAAGCTGCGGAGCACGTCGGCGCGGAACATGGCCACACGCACCGTTTGAAGCTGGTCCACAAAGGCCACCACCTGGGCCTCCATGGCGGGGTCATCGGCCTGACTGGAGAAGGCGGCACGTTCCTGATCGCTGAGGAAGGAGAACAGCGTGTCGGGCATGGCGGCCATAAGCAGCAGCAGCCCCAGCAGGGTGCCCACGGCCCATAGCGCGCGTTGCTCGGCGGCCTTGTCCCATGCCGCGCTGCCCCCGGCCCGCATCTTCAGCAGGCGGTCCAGGTAGCGGATGCCGAGCACCGGCACCACCAGCGCCACGATCACCAGGATGATGGTGACCGCACGGAACTTGTCATATCCGGGCACGTGGTCCAGGAAGAAGTCGGTCACCGGCATCAGGTTGCGTCCCCACGAAAGCACCAGCGAAAGCAGCAGGGCACTGAACAACGCGTAGGTGAGCCCGTCGCGCATCACGATGAGGCCGGCGATGAGATAGGCGATGATCAATATGCCCGATACCAGCCCGGCGTTCATACCCATGACGGAGCCCCGTCCGTTCGGGTCGAACGGTGCCGCGTTGCCGATGGCGATGAGCAGCACCAGCAGCAGCCCGGAGCCCAGCAACCACCAGCGACCGGGGCCCTGGGTGGTGAAGAGCATCAGCAACATCAGCAACACCACGATCCCCCCGATGTACTGGGGGCCGGCGGTGCTGAGCTGATCGCCCCAGTAGCGGTTCATCTGGGCCAGGTTCTGGTGGTAGCGGCGGTCCGCCGGGGCCAGTACTTCGCTGTCATTGCCGATGTACGCCGTATGGCCGCCCTTGATGTTGGGCACCAGGAACGAGAAGCTCTCCTGCTTGCCGTAACTGTACTGGGTCACGTAGTCGCGGTCCAGGCCCTTGGTGGCCAGCGCGGCGGCGGGGCTGCCATCGGCGCGCACGGTGAGTTCGCTGCGCCCGCGCGTGCTGTACTTCCCGTATTCGAGCGTGCTCCAGAGCAAGCCGATGTTGCACAGCAGGGCGAGCACCACCGCACCGGCGCCCACGGCGCTGCGCATGGCGAAGTCAGGCAGCTGCTTCCCGCGCCCGGCGCGTACCGCCTCGGCCAGCACGAAGAGCACCAGCAGGAAGCCGAGGTAGTAGGTGACCTGCACGTGGTTCATCATGATCTCCAGCCCCAGGAAGAGCGCCAGCAGCGCACCACCCAGCCACATCCGCCCGCGGTACAGGAGGTAGGCGGCCCCGAACACCAGGGGCATGTAGCCGATGGCGTTGGCCTTGGAGGTGTGCCCCGCGGGCAGGATCACGAAGAAGTAGGAGGCGAAGGCGAAGGCCACCGCGCCCACGATGCTGAGCCAAGGGTCCACGCGCATCATGCGCATGAGGCCGTACATGCCCAGCAGATAGAGGAAGAGGAAGCTCGCCGGGCGGGGGAGGAAGCCGTGGAACAGGCCATCGGCCCAGCGCAGCAGGTTGGCCGTCCAGGTCACGGAGATCTGGTAGGCCGGCATGCCGCTGAACATGCTGCCGGTCCACAGGGGCTCCTCACCGGTGAGCACGCGGTGCTCCTCGATCTCCTGGGCCATGCCCTTCCATTGCTGGATGTCATGCTGGGCCAGCTGCTTGCCCTCGAGCACGGGCTGGAAGTAGATCAGGCACAGGGCGTAGAAAAGGGCGATGGCTGCCGCTGCGGGGAGCAGGGCCTTCCAGTTGATCGCTTTCATCGGCGGGTGATGGGCGTTGAAGGTCACTTCACTTCCTCGAACTCGGCGTCCACGGCACGTTGTTCCACGGTGCCACCGGTCGCTGAGGCTTCCTCCACCTGCTCCACGCGTACGTCACCACGCGG
>CAYXKE010000095.1:0-4421 GCA_964464935.1 uncultured Chryseobacterium sp. | reverse complement strand
GCCACACGCCCAGTGAGGAACTGGCCCGGACGCTCTTCCAGCATGCACGCGAACGCATGGCCCCGTACAAGCTGCCGCGGCTGATCGAGTTCGTCACTGAGCTCCCCAAGACCATGAGCGGCAAGATCCGCCGCGTGGAGCTGCGCGGGATGGAGGCCGATCGCAAAGCGAAGGGGATCAAAGGCCCGCACGAATACAGCCCGGGTGGCCGGTAGGTCAGCGGTCCCTGCGGCGCGCTCAGGACCTGTCGGCCTGCCGTGCCCGCCGCTCGAACCAGATGCAGGTGGTCATGTCGTTCATCACGTTGAGCGATGAGCGCACCATGCCCAGCACGCGGTCCACACCGATGATGATGCCGATGCCCTCCACCGGGATGCCCACGCTGCTCAGCACCGTGGCCAGCACGATCACGCCGGCACCGGGGGCCGACGGCGTACCGATGGAGGCCGCCACGGTGGTCACCACCATCATCACGATGGCGGCCATGCCCAGGTCGAGGCCGTAGACCTGCGCGAGGAAGATGGCGGCGATGGCCTGGAAGGCGGCCGTGCCGTTCATGTTGATGATCGTGCCCACGGGCACCACGAACCGCGCGATGCTCTCGCGGATGTGGAACTTCTCCAGCGCGGTCTTCAGGCTCAACGGCATCACCGCGGCCGAGCTGGCGGTGGAGAAGGCCAGGAGCATCACATCGCGGCAGCCGGAGAGGAACTTGGCGGGGCGCACGCCGCACCACCACGACACCAGCACGTTGGCCACCGCCAGCAGACCCATCACCAGCAGCACGGCGAACACGTACATGCCCAGCCCGCTCAAGGCGCTCCAGCCCACGGAGGCGGTCACCTGGCACATCAGCCCGAACACGGCCAGCGGCGCCAGCTTCATGGCCCAGCGGATGATGGTCATGCAGATCTCCTGCACGGCGCCCAGCAGGCGCATCACGGGCTCCGCGGTGGCGGTGTCCAGCGAGAGCATGGCGATGCCCGCGATGATGGCGAACACCACGATGCTCAGCATCTCACCCGAGACCATCGAGGCCAGCGGGTTCTCCGGCAGCAGGTCGGTGATGAACCGGGTGACCGATGGGCGCTCGGTGGTGATCGACGGCACCACCGTGTCCCCGGTGAACGCGTTCGCGGCCAGCAGGTCGCCGGGGCGCAGCCACTCGGCCACTGCGATGCCCAGGGCGATGGCGGCCACGGTGAAGGCCAGGAAGAACAGGGCCACGCGCGGGCCCAGCACCTTCAGCTCGGCCGGGTCGCCGCCACCCACGATGCCGCGGATCACCGAGGTGACCACCAGCGGGATCATGATCATCTGGATGAGCCGCACGAAAAGCAGTCCGGGCAGCGCCAGCCAGTCGATCAGCGGAGAGGCGATGCGCGCGGGCACCAGGGCGGCGTCCGGGCTCAGCACCACGCCCAGGCCGATGCCCAGGAACATGGCGATGAGCACCTTCAGCCACAGCCGTGTTTCCACCATCCTTTGCAGGTGGCGGTACATGTCCTGAAGGGCCACGATGGGGCCGGTGTGATGGAATGCCATGGGCACCGCGAAAGTACCTCGTGGGCGGGAGGCGGGGGCGATCAACGCTTGTGCCACACGCTGCCGTGGCGCGTGTGCACGGCGCGCAGGGTGCCGGCCTTTTCGGCGGCCACCAGTTGAGCGCGGGCCTCCGCGTGCGCGATGTTGAGCATCACCGCGGCCTCTTCCGCACACCACGAGGGGTGAAGCATGAAGAGGGCGTCGATGGTGGCGGGCAGCATGGCCGGCATGGCACCGGGCAGCAGGTGTTCCACCGCGGCGGTGAATTGCGCGTAGGGGCGCGCACCGTAGACCAACTGCCGTTCACCCGCCGCGTTGCTGAAAATGAACGTGGGGAAGCCGCGCACACCCAGGGAGCGCGCCAGCATCAGGTCGGCTTGGAACAGGTGGGTGGCGGAGCCGGCATGGTCGGCTTTGAGGCGCTCCACATCGAGCCCGGTATCCTTGGCGGCTTGGGCGATCACCTCCCAGCGGGTGATGTTGCGTTTCTCCACCAACACCAATTCGCGCAGGCGGCGCAGGAAGGCCAGGGCCTTCACGGGATCCTGCATCTGGGCGGCCTTGAAGGCGATGCTGGGCGGGTGGCTGCTGGGCAGCGGGTCCTCCAGCCACACATCACCGATGATGGGCATGCGGTAGCGCGGGCTCACCTCGTCCCAATGCCCGGCCACATCACCGGGCTTGCTGATGCCGCCGCTGTTGTACACGTCCCAGCTGGGCAGCAGACCGCCCATGTGGTATTGCACATCGAGCACGTGCCCGTACTCCGCTTTGAGGCGGCGCAGCTGCGGCTCGGCACCCCAGCAGCTGCTGCAGATGGGGTCCGTGAAGTAGAGCAGCGTGAGGGGCTTGGCCGTTGGTGCGGCGGACAGCATGCCAGCGGCGGATCGTTCGGGGTCGTTCCCCGGCACGATGCACACGCCCGTGTCGGGATCGCAGAAGAGCGGGATGGTGGTTTTGTTCATGGTGGGGTCGGACTGCGTGCAGCCGGGAAGGGTCCAAGTGGATAGAGTGAGCGCGAACAGGATGTACCGCATGCCTCAAGCCTTGTCGATCTTCACGCTGGTCATGGTCAGCGACCCGGCCAGGGGCTTGTCGTTGAAGAGGGTCACACGCTCGCCCTTGCGTTGGAGGGCGAGGGTGTAGAGCAGGGGCAGGAAGTGCTCCGGTGTGGGGATGGCCAGGTCGAAGGCGCGGCCCTGTTGGCGGAAGGCGATCAGCCCGGCGTGGTCTCCGCCCACGATCATCTGGTTCATGCGGGCGCGGGCCTCCAGGGCCCAGTCGAAGCCGTACTGGTCGTTGAGGCGTTGCCAGGCCACCATGCCCAGGTTATGCACCATGTTGCCGCTGCCGATCACCAGCACGCCCTTGTCGCGCAGGGCGCCGATCTCCTGGGCCAGGGCGTAGTGCTGCTCGGGCCGCAGGGTGTGGTCGATGCTCATCTGCACCACGGGCACATCGGCGTGGGGGAAGAGGTGCTTCACCACGCTCCACGCGCCATGGTCCAGCCCCCAGCTGTGGTCCAGGCCCACGGTGGCGCCGGTCACTGTGCGCTTCACCTCATCGGCCAGTGCGGGGCTGCCGGGCGCGGGGTACTGCACCGCGAAGAGTTCCGGCGGGAACCCACCGAAGTCGTGGATCGTGCGCGGGTTTTCCATGGCCGTGACCCGCGTGCCGCGCGTCTCCCAGTGCGCGCTCACCACCAGGATCGCCTGCGGGCGCGGCAGATCCTTTGCCACGCGACGGAATCCCTGGACGAACTCGTTCTCCTCGATGGCGTTCATCGGGCTGCCGTGGCCCAGGAAGAGCACGGGCATGCGTTCGCTGGGCTTCAGCGGCGCGGTCATTTGGGCAAGGTCACGGAGTGTCATGGCGGATGCGGCCAGCGGCAGGGATGCGAGGGAGATGAGGAATTTCTTGCGGTCCATGGGCCCGGGGGATGGGGTCCGGTGTGGGGTGTGGGTCGGTTCGTGTGTGGCGGGTGGGGTGTTGTCCTTCGCACTTACGCCTTCCCGAACTCCAGCTCACCGCTGATGCGCACTTCGTCGCTCACCAGTACGCCGCCGGTCTCCAGGGCCGCGTTCCAGGTCAGGCCCCAGTCCTTGCGGTCGATCGTGCCGGTGAAGGCGAAGGCCATCTTCTCGTTGCCCCAGGGGTCGGTGTTGCGGCCGCCGTACTCCACGTCGAGGCGCACGGGTTTGGTGATGCCCTTGATCGTCAGGTCGCCGGTGAGGACGTAGGCGTCGCCCTTGGCCTGGAGGCCGGTGCCGGCGAAGGTGATGGTCGGATGCTTCTCCACGTCGAAGAAGTCGGCGCCCCGCAGGTGGTTGTCGCGGTTCTCTTCGTTGGTGAAGATGGATGCCGCTTCGATCGTGGCGTCGGCCTGGGCGGTGGTGAGGTCGTCCCCGGCCATCGTCACCTTGGCGTTGACCTTCTGGAACACGCCCTTCACGTTGGCGATCATCAGGTGTTTCACCTTGAAGGCGATCTCGCTGTGGGTGGGGTCCAGGTTCCAGATGGTGCGTTCGTTGGTGCTCATGGTCGTTGGGTTTGGGTGGTACAAAGGTCCGGACGATGGCCGGGGGTGGGGTAGCACGGAACGGAAGAGGTGTTGTACCGGGGCGATGCCCGGTCTGTCCAGGGGGGCGCTTCCGCGTGCACCATGGCACGGTGGGCATGGCATGCGTGAGCGGGCGCAGCGGCGGCGCGCTGCAGGGCCGGCCCTGCGGCCACGTGCGGCGAGGAGGCGCCAACGCCAGGCGGCGACCCCGGAGCGCCGTGGCCGCCGGACGGGGCCAGGCGACCACAGCGGAGCACGCGGCCCGTGGGTGGGCCTGGGCGCGGGGGAAGGGCACGCCCCCGGTCACCCCACCAGC
>CAYXKE010000094.1:0-4801 GCA_964464935.1 uncultured Chryseobacterium sp. | reverse complement strand
AAGTGGGCAGCACCTACAAGGTGCGTGTGCGCGCCAGCAAGGACGGTGGAAACACTTGGTGCAACTGGGGCTGGACCTGCGATGTGGTGATCGCGCCGAACGCGGCACCCGGCGGACAGAACCTGGCCATCGAGGCCCTCGCCGGGGTGACCATCTGGCCCAACCCGAACAACGGTCAGCAGCTGTGGATGGAGGTGGCCGGCCTCACCGATGAGGTCCGCACCATCAGCGTGGCGATCCACGACCTCACCGGCAAGCGGGTGGCCGCCCGGGACGTGGCCGCCCAGCACGGCGCCATCACTCTGGACCTCAACGGCGATATCGCCGCCGGCACCTACGTGGTGACGGTGGTGGCCGGGGATGTGCACCACGTGGAGCGCCTGGTGATCACCCACTGATCAGCCGCCGCGGCCCAGCCGCTTCCGGCCGAATGCACGGGCCGTCCGGTTCACGCCGGGCGGCCCGTGTGCGTTCGGAGCACGGCGTCCACGTCCGGCGCGAGCATCCCTTCCTGGTGCCAGGGCTGCTTCCGGATCTCGGCCTCCACCTCCGGGGCCACATCGGTGAGAAAGACCCGCCTTCCCCGGCGCTGCAGCTCCCGCAGGGTGTGGCCCACGCGGTGCAGACCGGTGGCATCGATCATGGGCACGTGGCGCAGACGGATGATCACCAGCCGTTGCCGGTCATTGATCTCGGAGAGCACATGCTGGAACTTGTCGGCCGCACCGAAGAACAGCGGTCCGCTCACGTCGAACACCCGCACGCCCGGCGGCAGGCGCTCCTCACCTGGCTCGGTGTCCGGCCCCTCGGCGAGCACGTCCTTCAACCCGCTGATGTCGCTCATGCGCTTCATGAACAGGAAGGCAGCGAGCACCATGCCCACCTCGATGGCCAGCACCAGGTCGAACACCACGGTGATGACGAACGTGGTGAGCATCACCAAGGCATCATAGCGGTGCCCCCGCAGACCACTGACGAAGCTGCGCCACTCGCTCATGTTGTAGGCCACCACCACCAGGATCCCGGCCAGGCAGGCCAGCGGGATGCGGCCGGCAAGCGGGGCGGCCACGAGCATGATCAGCAGCAGCGTAATGGCGTGCACGATGCCGGCGATGGGGGTGCGGCCGCCGTTCTTCACGTTGGTGGCCGTGCGGGCGATGGCGCCCGTGGCGGGGATGCCGCCGAACAGCGCCGAGAGCATGTTGCCACCGCCCTGTGCGACAAGCTCCATGTCGCTGCGGTGGCGCCCACCGATCATGCCGTCGGCCACCACCGCACTGAGCAGTGATTCGATCGCCCCCAGCAGCGCAATGGCCACCGCCGGCTGCACCAGTTCGCGCAAGGTGGCCAGGTCCAGCTTCGGCATCTGCGGAGCGGGCAGCGTGTTGGGGATGGCGCCGAAACGCTTCTCGATGGTCTCCACGGGCAGGTCGAAGCCCCAGGTGAGGGCGGTGCACACCACGATGGCCACCAGCGGACCGGGCACCACACGCATGAGGCGGGGCAGGAACACGATGCAGGCGATGGCCAGCAGGGCGAGGCCCAGCGCCCACGGGTTGATGCTCCCGAAGCTGCCGGCATAGGCCACCCATTGCTCCACCGCCCCGCTGGGAAGGGCATCCATCTGCAGGCCGAAGAGGTCCTTGATCTGGGTGGAGAGAATGATCACCGCGATGCCGGTGGTGAAGCCCACGATGAGCGTGTGCGGGAAGTACTTCAGCAGGCGCCCCGCACGCAGCAGCCCCATGAGCACCAGCAGCACGCCGGCCATGAACGTGGCGATGATCAGGCCCTCCAGGCCGTGCTGCCGTACGATGGCGTACACGATGACGATGAACGCACCGGTGGGACCCGCGATCTGCACCCGGCTGCCACCGAAGGCGCTGATGAAGAAACCCGCGACGATGGCGGTGACCAGGCCCTTGTCCGGCGGCACCCCGCTGGCGATGGCAAAGGCGATGGCCAGCGGCAGGGCCACGATGCCCACGATGATGCCCGAAACGATGTCACGGCGCAGCTGCGCCTTCGGGATCCCCGCTTTCCAAAGCGAGAACAACTTGGGGGTGAAATGGGTGTCCACGAGGCACAAAGGAACAACGGTTCCCCACCTCGGGGACCAACATCCGTCAGGGCGTGGGCGCCTCGTACATGCGGTCGTGCTTCACGCGGATCAGGGCGGTGGTGTCCACCCCCAGCTCGTGCAGACGTGCCATGTACGTGTTGCGCACCTCCACGGGCATCTGCGGGGTACGGCTCAGCAGCCACACGTACGACAGGTCGTTGCCCACCACCAGCGCGTTCTGGTGCCCGGCGTCCAGACCGATGATGTTGTAGCCGCTGTAGAACGGCCCGAAGAAGGACACTTTGAGCCGCCCCTCGTGGGGTTCGCCCACCAGGTAGGCCTTGGCGGTGGCGCTGTCCCACTCGCCCTTGTCGGTGCGGTAGCCCTGGTTCCGCACGTTGATGCGGCCATCCTCGCCCATGGTGTAGGTGGCGGTCACGTTGTCCATGTTGCGCTCGAAGCGATGCGCACTTCGGGCCACCTCGTACCACCGGCCCATGTAGCGCTCGGCATCGAGGTGCTGCACGGCGGTGACGTTGTCGGGGATCTTCACACAGGCCACCACCAGAGCGGCGAGGGCCCAGAAGAGCAGGGGACGGAAGTGCTTCATGGTGGTGGACCGTGCACGCATCGGGCCAGGGCGATGGGAGCACGCCACACCTCGTACATGCGATCCACCTGAGGAAGGTCCCCCACGATCGGCGGGGCGGACACACCCCGGCGGCTCATGCCGGCCGCATGGCGTGCGCCAGCTCCTGCAACTTCAGCACGGTGTTCCAGTTGCGCGCGGTGTTCACCACCCCGATGCCCTTGTCGAACTTCGCGGCGAGCTTGCTGGTGCCGAAGCCATGCGGTGTGTGCAGGTAGCACACGTGGTAGGGCCCGAAGTGCCTGGCGGCGGCACCTTTCAGCACCACCAGCTCCTCCCCCTCCCCGGCCAGCGCCTGCAATGCCTTCACGGCCCCGGGCTTGGGCGCCTCGGCCAGCAGCACCGCGTGCACATGCCTGCCTTCAGCCTTGTGCGGGAAGGGGTCGTGGGCGATCACGGCATCCCACTCGGCCGCGGTGGGTGCGAAGATGGGCCGCGTGTAGTTGAACTTCTTCCGGCACAGCTCGGTCACCTTGGCCAGCGTCCCTTCGCGCGAAAGCGTGGTCTGCACAAGGGCGTTGCCGCTGTTGATGTAGGTGGTGGCGTTCTTGAAGCCGGCCTTGGTCAATGCGGCGCGCAACTCGGCCAACGGCAACTGCACCGGTCCGCCCACGCCGCGAAAAAGAAGGTGGTAAGTGCTGTTGGCCATCGTACGAAGATGCAAGCGCGCCCCCCCAAAGCGAAATGGCCCGGTAAGTTGCGGGGCCCCTCGCGCATGCGGTCGGCCCGCATCGCCCATCATGCTGCGCACCTGCTCCCCGGGCAGCAACAGGCGGTCATCCGCTTGGCGGGTCCTGCCGCTCCATGATCCGCTCACGGACCTCCTTCTCACCGCTCTGTGCGGCTGCGGGCTCCATTGCGCAACGCCAGGCGGGGCGCGGGGCGCTCCACAGGCTCCACGGTGGCCATCAGTTGACCATGCACCTCGTCGATGCGCTCCATCTCCTCCGGCGTGGCGCGTTGCTGCACCCGGGGGAAGAGCACACGCTCCTCGAAACGGATGTGCGCCTCCAATTCGTCCTCGATCAGGCTGAGCACGGTCTGCGGATCGCGTTCCAGGATGAAGAGCCGCGCGATGCGCCGGTGTTCGGTGACCGCACGGTGCACCAGCGGGTCGTTGCCGCCCAGGACGGGGAACACCACTTCCTCCTCCACGGCGAAGTGCGGCAGCAGCTCGGTGTGGAAGAAGTCGCGGCACTCCTCGAGCACGCGGGCGTGGTCGGTACGCTCGGCCAGGTCACGACGGATGCGCCAGCAGAGCAGCAGGCCGTGGTGGTGCTCACGGCTCAATGGCCGCAGCAGCGGATGTCGTTCAAGCGGTGGCATGGCGCAACTCCTTCTCCAGGGCCAAGGCCTTGGGGAAGAGGATGTTGTTCTCCAGGTGGATGTGGAGATGCAGGTCCTGCTCGAACTCCTGCAACAGGGCGAAGGCGGCGCGGTAGGTGTTGCAGCCATCGGGCGGCGGGGTGTAGCCGTCGGTGAGCCCGGTGATCCGCCGGAACCGCTCGCCCTCCTCGTCGTGCTCGTGCATCATCATGCGCACGGGGTTCTCCACCGTGCCGAAATGCGGCACGGGGGGCGCACTGCCCTCACGCTGTGCCAGCTCCAGGCGCTTGATGAAGGGGAAGAGCACCAGTTCCTCCTTCTTCATATGTGCGGCCATGGCACCGGCGCACGCGGCGAACTCGCGGGCGATCGCATGCAGCTCGGGGTGCGCCTCGCCGTGCACCTTGCCCAATTTGGTCAGGTACTGCTGCAGCACCGGCGTGCGGGCGTTCACGTAGGCGTGGTGCACCCGCTCGATGTGCTCCGCCAGGTGCGTGAGGGTCCAGGAGGCCGGATCGTCGTCCAAGGGACGGCCATGGCGCAGCGCCTCGGTGATCTCGCGCTCGATGGTCGCGAGGTCGAGGCCCTTGGCGCGGCAGACCTCCTCCATGGTGCGCCCGCCTTTGCAACAGAAGTCGATGCCGTGGGCGGTGAAGACGGCAGCGGCGCGGAAGTCGTCGGCCACGATGGAGCCGATGGTGCGGTCGGGTGTGATGGTCATGATCTCCGTTCGTTGATGTGGTGGGTGGGTGGATCATCCCACG
>CAYXKE010000093.1:1697-4853 GCA_964464935.1 uncultured Chryseobacterium sp. | reverse complement strand
CGCACCGCCCGCGCAGGCCCGTCACTTCCGGAACGCGGGGGCTGCAACGCCGCCGGGGCCCGCGTATCCGGAGTCTCACCGAAGGGGGATCGGGCTGGCCGCACGATGCCACGCGCCACTCCCCCATCCCGCCTTCCCCCTACATTCGCCCCATGCGTCGACCTCTTGTGCTTGCGGCCCTGTGCCTGTCCCTGCTGGCGCGTGCCGGGGGCGATCCCCTTCCCTTGGGCGCTCGCTTCGCCGGCATGGGCGGCAGTGGCCTCACCCTGGCCGATGTGTGGGCCGTGCGGCTCAACCCCGCCGGTCTGGCCGGACTGGAGCGGCCCGTGGCCGGGCTGTCGTACCAGCAGCACTGGCTCAGCGAGGAGCTCGCGCACCAGGGGCTGGCCGCCGCGCTGCCCGCGGGCCAGGGCGCCTTCGGCATCGGCGTGGACCGCTTCGGGTACAGCCTCTACAACGAGACACGGGTGAGCCTGGGCTATGCCATGCGCTTCGGCGAGGGGCTGCGTGCCGCCGTGCAGTTCGACCACGTGGGCGTGGGCCTGGGCGAGAACTACGGCCGCCGCGGCACCGTGGTGGCCGAGGCCGGTGTGCAGGCCCGCATCACCGACGCCCTGTGGATCGGCGCACACCTCTACAACCCCACCCGCAGCGGCCTGGGCACCACCGGCGATGAAGGTGTGGTGGTGGACGAACGCCTCCCCACCCTGCTGCGCGCCGGGTTCGCATACACCTTCAGCGAACGCCTGCTCATGACCGTGGAGGCCGAGAAGGACATCGACCACGATGAGCGCTTCCGCGTGGGCGTGGAGTACCAGCCCGCCAAGGTGCTGTACCTGCGCGCCGGCGTGAGCAGCGGGCCGGTGGGCTCGCACTTCGGCGCCGGCCTCCACCTGGAGCGCATCGACATCGACCTGGCCATGGTGGTGCGCTCCTATCTGGGCCCCACCCCCATGCTCACCCTCAACTACCGGTTCCCGTGAGGCGCAAGCTGGTACTGTGGGGCCTGCTGGCCGGGCTGCACGCCACCGCACAGGTGGACGGGGTGCCGCGCGACCTCATCGAGCAGCGCATCGAGGATGTGATGGAGATGCTCGGCGATGATGCCGAAGTGGACCTCACCACGCTCTTCGACGTGCTCACCGACCGCTACCTCGACCCCATCGACCTGAACCACACCGACCCCACCGAGCTGAACCAGCTGCTGCTGCTCAGCGACGTGCAGGTGAGCGCGTTGATCGACCACATCCGCCGCAACGGCAAGCTGCTCAGCATCTACGAGCTGCAGACCATCGCCGGCTGGGACCTGCGCACCATCGAACTGGTGCGGCCCTTCGTCACCGTGCGCGACGACGCCGTGCGCAGCACCGCATCGCTCAAGACCATCCTGCAGCGCGGCGGCCACGAGCTGTTCATCCGCAGCATGCTCACCCTGGAGCAGCGCCGCGGCCAGATGGACCGACCCGCCTTCGGCACCCGCTACTCCCCCGCCAACGGCGCGCCCCTGCCCGACTTCGACGATCCCGCGGTGATGGACAGCCTGCGCCGCGACAACCGCGTGTACCTGGGCAGCCCCTACAAGCTCTACTCGCGCTACCGCTTCCGCTACCGCCACCAGATCAGCCTGGGGGTGACCATGGAGAAGGACGAGGGCGAGGAGTTCTTCCAAGGCAGCCAGCCGCAGGGCTTCGACTTCTACAGCGCCCACTTCTTCCTGCGCGACATGGGCCGGCTGAAGGCCCTGGCCCTGGGCGATTACCAGGCGCAGTTCGGGCAGGGCCTCGTGTTCTGGAACGGCCTGGGATTCGGCGGCAAGAGCAGCTTCACCATGAACGTGAAGCGCAACGCCACGGGCCTGATGCCCTACACCAGCGTGAACGAGAACCTCTTCATGCGCGGTGCGGCCGCCACCTACGCCGTGGCCCGCCATGTGGAGCTCACCGGCTTCTACTCCCAGAAGGGCCTCGATGCCAACATCAGCTCGGTGCCCGCCGGCAACGACAGCCTGGACACCATCGAACCCGAGGTGGTGTTCAGCAGCTTCCAGGAGGACGGCTTCCACCGCACCCAGCGCGAGGTGGACCGCAAGCGATCGGTGGACGAACGCATCATGGGCGGCCACCTGCGCTATTCGCGTCCGGGCCTGGGCATCGGGGCCACCGCCGCACACGTGGCATACGGCGCCGACCTGGTGCGCGACCTGCGCGAGTACAACCAGTTCGAGTTCCAGGGCCGCAGCAACACCACCATGGGCATCGACTGGAACGCCCTGTACCGCAACATCACCTTCTATGGCGAGGCCGCCCGCAGCGCCAACGGCGGCACCGCGTGGAACAGCGGCCTGCTCATGGCGCTGGACAAGCGCGTGAGCATGAGCCTGGTGTACCGCGACTATGCGCGCGACTACCAGAACCTCTACAGCGTGGCCTTCGGCGAGGGCATCAACCCGTGGAACCAGCGCGGCCTGTACACCGGGGTGGAGATCCGCGCGAACCGCCGATGGACCATCAACGCCTTCATGGACCGCTGGCGGCACCAGTGGCTGCGCTACCAGGTGGACGCGCCCAGCACCGGCACCGACTGGATGTTGCAGGTGAACTGGCGCCCCCAGCGCGGCACCGAGCTCTATGCCCGCGTGCGCCATCGCGTGCGCCCGCGCAACACCGCCGAGGCCGTGGAGCTGATCCGCCCCGTGGTGGACATGGAGCAGACCAACTACCGCGTGAACGCCTCCTACAAGGTGAGCCCCAGCGTGAGCCTGCGCACCCGCGTGGAAACGGTGGACTACCAGCGCGGCACGGCCGACCTGCAGCACGGCTTCCTCATCTACCAGGACATCGTGCACCGGCCCGTGCGCAGCCCCGTGGAACTGACCCTGCGCTTTGCCCTGTTCGAAACCGCCAGCTACGACGCGCGCATCTACGCCTACGAGAACGACATGATCGGCGTGTTCTCCTCGCCCGCCTACTACGGCCGCGGCATGCGCTGGTACGCCATGGTGCGCGCCACCCCCATGCGCCGCGTGGACCTCTGGGTGCGCTACGGCGCCTGGATCTACCAGGACCGCGATGTGATCGGCAGCGGGCTGCAGGAGATCTCCGGCAACGTGCGGAGCGATGTGAAGGTGCAGCTGCGGTGGCGGTTCTGAGCGGGAGG
>CAYXKE010000093.1:0-1597 GCA_964464935.1 uncultured Chryseobacterium sp. | reverse complement strand
CCCCGGATTTCCGTGGGCGGGTCCGTCCACAAACCGTGATGTGCGGCCTTTGCGCGCCGGGGACTTTTGTGCGGTCGAACACACCGTGCCACCAGATCCCCGTACGCCATGCGACCGCTCCTCCTCCTTGCCGCCCTGCTCTTCTCGCCCCTGGCCGGGCACACGCAAACGGTGCTCGCCACCGCCGGCACCAGCCACACCGCCGCCGGGCTAGGGGTGGCGCACACCGTGGGCGAGGCCGTGGTCGGCACGCTCACCGGCGATGTGGCCCTGCACCAAGGCTTCCATCAACAGACCACGGTGGCCACCGCCGTACACGAGGCCGCCCCGCCCCTGCTGATGCCGCCGCACCCCAACCCGTTCACCGCGCACGTGCGCCTCACCGCCATTGAAGCGCTGCACGGCGTGGCGGTGCTCGACGTGCATGGCCGATCGCTGCACCACCACGGCCCCGTGCCCGGCCAAGCCACCATCGAGCTGGACCTCGCGCACCTGGCCGCCGGCACCTACGTGGTGATGGCCCGCGCCGCGCGCACCGGCGCCACCCACGCCTTCCGCATCATCAAACCCTGAGCCTTCACGTCCACCAACACCCGCAACGATGCATAAGCCCATCCTCCTCACCCTGCTGCTCGCCGCCACCGCCCTGCCCGCCGCCGCCCAAGTGCCCGACGGCATCAACTACCAGGCGGTGGTGCGCGACGACGACGGCGCCCCGCTCACCGGCCAGAACGTGGGCTACCGCTTCACCGTGCTGCACGGCAGCGCCAACGGCACCGCGGTGTTCACCGAGACGCACGCCGCCGCCACGGACGACCGCGGCCTGGTACACCTGGTGATCGGCCAGGGCAGCGGCGGCGGCGCCCTCACCGCCATCGACTGGGCCAACGGACCGTACTTCCTGGAGGTGGCCGTGGACCCCGCCGGCGGCAGCAATTACCAGCCGCTGGGCACCACCGCCCTGCTGAGCGTGCCCTACGCCCTGCACGCCCACACGGCCGCCGTGGTGGACGATGCCGATGCCGACCCCACCAACGAGATCCAGTCGCTGAGCCTCACCGGCCAGGCCCTGAGCATCAGCGGCGGCAACACCGTGCAGCTGCCCGGCGGCGGCGCGCCCGAGGCGCTGGCCAAGGCATGGGTCCACTTCCCCGCCACCGGCACGCCCAACCTCGCCTTCGACGCCTGGAACGTGAGCAGCACCTCGGTCACCGGCACCGGCATCCGCCAGATCGTGCTCCCGCCCGGCCTCTTCTCCCCCGCCACCAACCCGGCCATGGTGTGCCAGCTCCGCAACGACCTCGCCCCCGGCTTCTGTACCGCCGTCTCTTCGGCCAACCCCTCGCAAGTGACCGTGCGCACCTTCAACGCCAACGGCACACCGGCCGACAAGGAGTTCAGCCTGGTGATCTTCGGGCGGTAGGTGGGGGGCAACGGTGGGCTTCCGGAGGTCATCACACGGATCTTCGGAAGCCCGCATTGCCCGCGATTGGATACTTTGTCCGGCCGATGCCCGTCCGGTATCGTCTTGCATCGCATCCATGTCCCATGACCCCGAAGCCGCACTGCTCGGCCTGTTGAACGAACATCCTTCCCT
>CAYXKE010000092.1:0-5231 GCA_964464935.1 uncultured Chryseobacterium sp. | reverse complement strand
TGGGTGTCGGTCACATGCTCGCCATCGCCATTGCGGTAGCGCTCGTTCGTGGCCACGGAGATGCGGGCCATCTTGCGCCCTTTGGCGATCTCGCGCACTTCGGGATCAGCACCCAGGTGACCGATCAGGCGGACGTTGTTCTGCAGCGTGTTCATGATGAGGTGGATTTGGTTGGGTTGGACTTGGGATCTCGTTCCGGCCGCCGTTGGTGGCGAACCGCGGTGCAAAACAGGAAGGGGTCGAAAGGGACATTCGGCCAGTAGTCATTTATAATCGTTCATAAACGCTTGTTTTACGACTAACACAACAGCAAGCGATTGTTTATCAGATGGTTGTATGTTTGATGGGACTTGGCGCGTTCGCCGGCGAAAAAGCGTTGCCCGCGTGATCCCTCACCCCGGGCAGCGTTCACTACGGGCCGGGCGTCTTGGGAGTACCAACACCGATCGGGTTGAACGCACTGGATGAGCGCACGCTCGTGCAGGGCTGCCTGGCCAACGAGCCGCAGAGCCAGGAGGCCTTGTACAGCCGGTATGCACCGCGCATGTATGCCGTGTGCCTGCGTTATGCCCGCCGCGCCGCCGAGGCCCAGGACATGCTGCAGGACGGATTCATCCGGGTCTTCAACAAGTTGGCCCACTTCCGCCACGACGGCTCACTGGAGGGTTGGATACGCCGGATCATGGTGACCACGGCCATCGATCACCTGCGGCGCCACGCCGTGCGCAAGGAGCACTTCACGGCGGACGACGGTGTGGACGCGCCGGTGCCGGCCGATGCCCTCGACGCCCTGGGCGTGCAGGAGGTGCATGCCCTGCTGGCCGAGCTGCCCCACGGCTACCGCACCGTGTTCTGCCTTTACGCCATCGAGGGCTTCGATCATGCGGAGATCGGCGCGATGCTCGGGATCGGCGAAAGCACCTCACGCAGCCAGCTGGCGAAGGCCCGTCGCATGCTGCAACAACGGATCAACGAACTCACCACCCATGTCCACACGGGAAGAACACCCGCTTGACGAACGCTTCCGCGCGTTGCTGTACGACGCGGAGATGCCGCCTCCGCCGGAGGTGTGGGCGGCCGTGCGGCAGGGGATACCCCCGCCCGCCAGCCGGCGGCGCTGGCCATTCTGGCTGCTCATCGTGGCCGCCGGCGGCGCCGCCCTCTGGGCGGGGCGGCCCGGGAACGATCCCGCCGCGGCCGATGGCCCCGCCCCGCAACTGGCCCACTACGTGGCCGCTCAGGAGAGCACGGTACCCACCACGGGTGCGGCCCCGGCCCGGTCCGTGCACACGGCGCAGCGCCCCGCGGACCCCATGGCGGCCGCCCCGACCGGTCGCCCGAACGCCGGTGATGCCGCCCCGGCTCCTTCGCCTGCCCGGCCCGAACGCACCGTGCCGCCCGCATCCGCGGCTCGTTCCGCCGTGCCCTTGCGCACATCCGAGCGCTCCGCGCCCGGGCCCGTGCAGGACGCCGATGGGGTGGGTCGGGTGGCCCATGTTGAATTGCCGGTGGGGGCCGTGGTCGATGACCCGGTGCTGGGCGCTTCGCCGGCGCAGGAGGTCGCGGGCCCGGCAGTGGTCGCGCGGGATGACCGGCCCGCCATCGCTGCGCAGGACGATGCCATCACCGCCGCGTGGATGCCGGTCCTTCACCCCTCATTTCCGGCTGAGCTTCCCGAACCGCCCCCGTTCGCCCGCTTGATCGATCCCGTGGTGCTGCCGCGGGCGGAATGGTGGGTGGGTGTACAGGTGGGCTCGTACCAGTACCGCTATCGCTGGCAGGGCGATGACACGCGCCTGACCGATGCCCTCAGCGGGGCCCACGGCACCGACGCGCTGATCGTGCCCGGACTGAGCGTGAAGCGGCAATGGCGCAGCGGATGGGGCGTGGCCGCCGGCCTGTGGGCCGGCATGGCCGAGCACCGCTTCCACGCCTCCGCCCAGCGCTCCTGGGTGGAGCAGGAGATCACCACCCACGTGGTGGCGCTGAACGGCCAGGTGTTCGAACAGACGGTCGATACCATTTCGCACCACCACCAGGAGTGGCACACCTTGGACGGCAGTGCGCGGCGCACGGTGCTCTGGGTGCCCGTGGAGGCGGTGTACACCCAGCGCGTGCGGCGCCTCCAGCTGGGGGTGCGGGCCGGTGTGGTGGCCGAACTGCCCATCAGCAGCTCCGGCACCCTGCTGGGACATGGCGGTGCCGATGGCCCGCTGACCGCCCTGCCCGCCACGGCCGATCAACTTCGCGCCCGCCGTCCTGCGGCGCTGGCCCTGACGGCCGGTCTGGAGGTGGGCACCGAGCTGCACGCACGTTGGGCGCTGGCCGCTGGCGTGCGCTACATGCAGGGCGTGCGGCCATTCGGCGCCGCGACCGACGCCTATGGGCTGGCCGAACGCTGGGGGCTGGAATGTCGGTTGATGTACCACATACGCGCGAAGCGATGAGCAAGTGGATCCTGTGCGTGGGGATGATCGCCTGGGGTGCCGGCCTGCGGGCCCAGGTGCTGCACCCTGCCGGTGGTGGGGTGCGGAGCGTCATCACCTACTCCGACTGCGGACCGGGTGTGTCCGTGGACTTTTCCAGCGCCTATGTGGCTCCGCTCACCTACCAGTTCACGCCAGAGAGCGAGGTGAGCGGCCTGATCACGTGGACCACCTCGTGGATGATGGCGCACATCGATGGTTGGTCCACCGAGCAGCTGGGCCCTGAGCTCACGCAGACCTTCCCCCAGGCGGGTGACCACCTGGTGTGCCTGGAGCTGCGGGGCATCACCATGGACTGGTCCGATTGCGCCGCCATCACTTGCCATGTGGTGGACGCATTGCCCGACCCCGCCTGCGCCGATCTGGTGCCCGACTTCACCATCGCCGCCGTCGCGGGAGAGACCGTCACCTTCATCGACCAGACCACCTTCCCCGGGGGGGAATGGACCATGCAATGGAGCTTTGCGGGCGAGATCAGCATGGCGAGCCTGCCGCAGTTCACCTTCGTGGGGCCCGGCCCGCACGAGGTGTGCCTCACGGTGATCAGCGCCTCACCGGCCGAATGCAGTCGCACGGTGTGCAAATGGCTCTACTTGGGGCCGGTGCCGGTACCGTGCGACACGCTCTTCGCCCCCGGCTTCGTCGCGGTCACCTACGCGGACCACCTGTTGGTGGTGGACACCTCCAGCACCGCCGGCATGGACCGCACCGTGTGGTGGGACATGGGCGACGGCTCCGCGCCGGTGAGCGGTCCGGCCGCGGTATACCGCTACGCCGCGCCCGGGGTGTACCAAGTATGCAGCACGGTGGAGTTCAGCGGTGCGCTCACCGATGGGCTGTGTGCGCCCACCCACTGCAAGGAGGTGATGGTGATGGGCATCACCACCGGCGTGGACCACATGGCTGCGCCCCAAGCGCCCACGGCCATGCCCAATCCGTTCACCACCACGGTGGCGCTCGAGGGCCTGGCGGAAGGTCCCCTGCCGTGGTCCATCCACAGCATCACCGGTCAGGTGGTGGCCAGCGGCACGCTCATGGGCGGTGATCACCGGGTGCTCGATCCCGGCCCGCTGGCACCCGGGGTGTATGTGCTGCGCGGTGTGCAACAGGCCCGACCGTTCACCATTCGCCTGCTCAAGGAGTGAATCCCCCCCGTACGAACGGATCTTTGTCGGCCGTCCATGCCCATTCCACCCGCCATGCCGCGTCGCGTGCTGCCCCTCCTGCTTCTGGTCATCGCCCTGCCCGCACCGGCCCAGTCGACCTCCATGCTCTTCATCGGCAACAGCTATGTGGGCACCAACGACCTGCCGAACATGTTCCGCCAGCTGGCGCTTTCCCTGGGCGACACCGTGACGGTGGCGAGCGTGGCTCCGGGCGGCTATACGCTGTACCAGCATGCCACCCACGCGCCCACGCTCAACGCGATCGCCGGGCAACCATGGGACTTCGTGGTGCTGCAGGAGCAGAGCCAGTTGGGCGCCCTGCCTTCCGATGTGACCACCACGGAATACGGCGCCCAGCAGTTGCTTTCGGCCATCGAGGCGAACTGGGAATGCACCTACCCCGTGCTGTACATGACCTGGGGCCGCGAGAACGGCGACCCGCAGTTCTGCCCCGCGTACCCCTACATGTGCACCTACGCGGGCATGCAGGAGCGGCTGCGGATCAACTACGTGGCACTGGCCCATTTCAACGATGCCTGGACCGCCCCGGTGGGCGTGGCGTGGCAGACCGTGCGCGCGAACCATCCGGAGATCGACCTCTATGTGTCCGACGGTAGCCACCCCACCGTGGCCGGCAGCTACCTCGCGGCCTGCGTGTTCTACACCACGTTCTTCCACCGGAGCTGCGTCGGCGCCACCTACACCGCCGGTCTGGCCCCGGCCACTGCAGCCACCCTGCAGGCCATCGCCACCAGCACGGTGCTCGACGGCTTCGAGACCTGGAACCTCGACCTGCCGAACGGCACGGATGCCTTGCTCGATGGCTACCAGCTCGGCGCCGACTACGTGACGCTGATCCACAACGGCCAGGGCGAACACCTGTGGACCTGCACCAATGGCCAGAGCTTCACCGGCGGAACGGTCACTTTCACCTTCACCACGCCGGGCACCTACGTGGTGACGCACACCTACAACGACCCGTGCGGCAACACCGACACGCGGACCTTCACCTTCGATATGACGACGGTGGGTGTGCGCGAGCCGGACAATGCCCCCGCATGGAACGTGCGTTCCCCCTCGCCCGGGGTCTTGGAGGTGATGGGACCGGCCTCCGGAGGTACCCTCACCCTGTTCGATCCGCAGGGCCGCGTGCTGGCACACGAACGCCTGAGCGGTGCACCGGCACGCGTGGCCAGCCCATCTGGAGTGGCCTTGTGGCGCCTCGTGGATGCGCAGGGCGAAGTGCGTAGGGGGAAGGTGATGGTGTGGTGAGCCCTCCGCCAGCACGTCCGCCGCGCTGCACGACCCCGCTCATCGTCCCGGCCGTCCCCATCTTGATGATGCGGCCTTGGCGGATCCGGTATTCCCGCGCCGCCCGGGGCTATCGCAAGTTCCATGTGAAGGACGATCGACTGCGGTGATGCGGACGGATGCCCGCGTGAGCGATAGGAGCGGAAAGCCCGTAAGCGAGGAGGAACGACGAGCGCGGACTTGCAGCGGATAGCGCGACGGCGCGCATTTGGCGCCGGCACGCCCAAAGAACCCGCATGCAGGCCTCCCCCCTAGCCGCATATGGACA
>CAYXKE010000091.1:0-5366 GCA_964464935.1 uncultured Chryseobacterium sp. | reverse complement strand
CACAACCAGTACGACGGGTTCACCCTGCCGCTCACGGCCTGCATCAATACCATCCCCTGCGAAACGTATACCATCATCATCGCGATCGCGGATGCAGGGGACTCGAGCTATGACTCCGCCGTGTTCCTCGCTGCCGAGAGCTTCAGCGCCGGTGTTGACGTGGGCATCACCGCAGAGGATGAGGGCGGCGCCACCAGCGGGGCCGAGAACTGCGGAGAGATCGGCTGCTTCGTCTTCACACTGGAGCAGGCCTTGCCCCAGGACCTCACCCTGAACTACACGCTGGTGCATAACGGCAACGGGCAGTTCGTTGCCCCCATCCCCGTTTCGGTGTTCTTCCCGGCCGGTACCACCACCGTGGCCGTCTGCGCGGAGGCCATTCCCGGCACCATGGGCACCGAGCTCAATTCCCTCGAGATCATCCTCGACACATCCCAAAGTCCGCTGCTGGGCTGCAGTTGCGCCAATGACGGCGAGATCGTGGAGTCCGTGCTTTACTTCTGCGATCCCGAAACGGTGCTGCCCGTGACATGGCTCGACTTCCAGGCCGAGGCCCATCCGCCGAGCGACGAGGTGTTCTGTACATGGACCACCGGCATCGAGGTGAACAACAGCCACTTCATCGTGGAGCGCTCGGCCGACATGGCGGATTGGACCCCCGTGGGCATGGTGCCCGGCGCCGGGAACTCCACCACACCGCGTGATTACGGCCTGGTGGACCCCGCACCGCTGCGCGGCATCAGCTACTACCGCGTGATGCAGGTGGACTATCAGGGGGACACCAGTCCTTCGGTGGTGCGCCAGGTGCGCCTGGGTGGTGATGGCCGTCTGTCTGTTCATCCCAACCCGGGCGCGAACATCTTCCACCTGAACGGCCATGAGGGCGGCACGGTCACCATCTTCGACATGCGCGGCCGCCGGGTGCCCTTCGAGCTCTCGCCGCAGGGTGTGCTCACCCTGCCCGATGCGGCCACGGGGCAGTACATCGCTGAGGTGCGCTGGCCCGGCGAACGCGATCCCGAACATGTCCGCATCGTGGTGCGGTAGGCGCGTCACTCCCTGGCGCGGCTGTCGATCAGGATCGTCACGGGGCCATCGTTGATCAACCCCACCTGCATCATCGCGCCGAACTCACCGGTGCGCACCGGGCGGCCGGTGAGTTCACCCAGCAACTGGCGGGCGCGGAGGTACAGCGGCATGGCCTCCTCCGGGCGCGCGGCCCGGATGTAGCTGGGGCGGTTGCCCTTGGCCGTGAGGGCATGCAGGGTGAACTGGCTCACCAGCAGGATCTCGCCGGCCGCCTGTACGATGTCGCGGTTCATCACGCCCTCATCGTCGGGGAAGATGCGCATGCGGGCCAGTTTGCCGCAGATCCATTCCACATCCGCAGCGGTGTCGCCGCTGGCCACGCCGAGGAGCACAAGCATGCCCGGCCCGATGCGGGCGTGCTCCTCGCCCCCGATGTGCACGGAGGCCTCGCTCACGCGTTGCACCACCACACGCATCTCACGGCACGCGCTGCTCGATGAACTGCCGCACCCGCTCCATCTTCTCCTCCGCGGTGCCGCGGCCGGTGATGGCATCACGCCAATAGCCGTAGGTCACGTTGGGCAGCAGGATCATCTCCCGCTCCAACGCCTCACGCATGGCGTACATGGCGGCCAGTCCCAGATCGGCGCTGCGGTCCTTCAGCGCCTGGTCGTAGTCCGTGAGCTGGTCGCCCACGTACAGCACCACGCGGTGGGTGCGCTTCACCAGCTCGCGGCGCGGGGTCTTGTCGCTGGTGCCCGCCATGGTCATCACATGGGCGCTGTCGGCCATGGGGAAGCCGTATCGTGCGAGGTTGGCGATGGTGGGGCCCTGCTCGTCGGTCTCCCGATTGGTGATGTAGAACACGGCGCATCCGCGCTCGGCGGCATAACGCAGGAACGCCAAGGCACCGGGAATGGGGGCAGCGGCGGCGCGGGCGGTCCAGGCTTTCCACGTGTGGGGCGCATAGGTGCGGCCGTGGAGCAGGTTCTCCATCTCGTACGGACTGTTGTCCAGCACGGTCTCGTCCACGTCCACGATCACGGCGGGTGGCAGGCCGGTGGTGTCGGGCCGGGCCAGGTTGGCGTCGAGCTTCAGGCGGGCGTGGGCATAAGCCTGCTCGAAGAGCCAGGCCACCTCGGCCGAGGCGTTCTGGTACAATGCTGCGTTGACGTTCTGCTGGGAGAACGCGTGCACCGGATCGGGCGCCGGTACGACCGGGCGGGGCGTGGCACAGGCGGCGAATAGCAGGGTGGCCAGGAGGGATGCGGGGAGCAGTGGATGCTTCATGCGGTGCGGTAGGTTTCCTCGTCGTCGATGCCCGCCAGCATGTCGAGGTAGCTGGCATAGCGGCAGGGAGCAATGGTGCCTGCTTCCACGGCGGCACGCACGGCACAGCCGGGCTCCTCCTTGTGCAGGCAGTTGTTGAAGCGGCAATCGCTCTTCACACGGAACATCTCCGGGAACTGGTCGCCGATGTCCGCGGCATCCAGGTCCACCAGTCCGAAGCCCTTCACCCCGGGGGTGTCGATCACGAATGTGGGGCTGCCGTCGGGGCCGCGAAGGTCCGCCAACGGCACCATCTCGGCGAAGGTGGTGGTGTGCCGGCCCTTGTTGGTGGAATCGCTGATGTCCCATGTGGGCAGGTCGGCATTGGGCGCCACAGCGTTGATGAGGGTGCTCTTGCCCACGCCACTGTGGCCGGCCAGCAGGCTCACCTTTCCAGCCAGCAGCGCCTTCACGGCATCGATCCCCTCGCCACTGCGGGCCGAGGTGATCAAGGTGGGGTAGCCGGCACCCGTGTAGATCCTCTGGTAGCGGTCTTGCAGATCCCGCTCTTCTGCGTTGCGGATGTCGTCCGCCTTGTTGAACAGGATGGTGACCGGCACCTGGTAGGCTTCTGCGGTGACCAGGAATCGGTCGATGAAGCCGGTGGAGGTCCACGGGCGCACCACGGTCACCATCAGCAGCAGCTGGTCCACGTTGGCGGCGATCACATGGCGGTGGTGGCTCAGGTTCACGCTGCGGCGCACGATGTAGTTGCGGCGGTCGTGCAGGTCGGTGATGGTGCCGGGCTGGTCCGGCGCGGTCTGCGGGGTGTAGTCCACCTGGTCGCCCACGGCCACGGGGTTGGTGCTCTTCCAGCCTTTTACGCGCAGGTTGCCGCGCGCCACGCATTCGTGCATGCGGCCATCAGTGCCCCGTACCAGGTAGCGGCTTCCCGTGCTGCGCATCACTGTTCCCGTGGGCATGGTGGATCGGTGGGGGCGGGGCAAAGATGCGGATCGCCGGATGGGGTGGGGTGGCCGTTCCCCGTTGGGGCCCAGCGCAGGCCCGGCGCACACTTACCTTCGCCCCATGGCCATTTCCGTCAGCCACATCACCAAGATCTACGGCACCCAGAAGGCGCTCAACGATGTGTCGTTCGAGATCGGCACCGGCGAGGTGGTGGGCTTCCTGGGCCCCAACGGCGCGGGGAAGAGCACCATGATGAAGGTGCTCACCTGCTTCATCCCGCCCACCTCCGGCACGGCCACCGTGTGCGGCTTCGACACCCACAAGCAGAGCATGGACGTGCGCCGCAACGTGGGCTATCTGCCCGAGCACAACCCGCTGTACCTGGATCTGTACGTGCACGAGTACCTGCGCTTCGTGGCGGGCGTGCACGGGCTGCGCGACAAGGCGGCGCGGGCCCGGCGCATGGTGGAGATGGTGGGCCTGGGGCGCGAGCAGCACAAGCGCATCGGTCAGTTGAGCAAGGGCTACCGCCAGCGCGTGGGCCTTGCGCAGGCCATGATCCACGATCCGCAGGTGCTGATCCTCGACGAACCCACCAGCGGCCTCGATCCCAACCAGCTCGCCGAGGTGCGCGCCCTGATCAAGGACATCGGCCGGGCGAAGACCGTGATGCTGAGCACCCACATCATGCAGGAGGTGGAGGCCATCTGCGACCGGGTGATCATCATCGACCGCGGCAACGTGGTGGCCGACGACAAGGCCAGTGCCGTGCGCAGCGGTGCCCACAGCCAGGAGGTGCTGGAGGTGGAGTTCGATGGGCCCGTGGCCGCCAACGCGCTGGGCAACATCACCGGGGTGCTGCAGGTGCATCAGCGGGAGGGCCATCGCTGGCTGCTCACCCACGCCCGCGGTGCCGACATCCGCCCGGCCGTGTTCCGCTTCGCCGTGGACAATGGCCGGCAGGTGCTGGGCATGCAGCGCAGTGAACGCGGCCTCGAGGAGGTCTTCAAGGAGCTCACGCGCCGATAGTGCACCGCCGGCCCGATTGGTGGTCCCGCTTCCAAGCGCTTCCTTTGCGCCCGTTCCCATTCCGTTACGATGCCGTATCTCTTCACTTCTGAGTCCGTGAGCGAAGGCCATCCGGACAAGGTCGCCGACCAGATCAGCGACGCACTGATCGACCATTTCCTGGCCTTCGACCCCCAGAGCAAGGTGGCCTGCGAAACACTGGTCACCACCGGGCAGGTGATCCTTGCCGGCGAGGTGAAGAGCAAGGCCTATCTCGATGTGCAGCAGATCGCCCGCGAGGTGATCGAGCGCATCGGCTACACCAAGGGTGAGTATATGTTCGATGCCCACTCGTGCGGCGTGCTCAGCGCCATCCACGAGCAGAGCCCCGACATCAACCAAGGGGTGGAGCGCCGGAAGCCCGAGGAGCAGGGCGCCGGCGACCAGGGCATGATGTTCGGCTATGCCTGCCGGGACACGGACAACTACATGCCCCTGGCCTTGGAGCTGAGCCACCTGTTGCTGCGCGAGCTCGCCGCCATTCGCCGCGAGAAGAACAGCCCGATGCCCTACCTGCGCCCCGACGCCAAGAGCCAGGTGACCATCGAGTACAACGACGACCACACGCCCCGGCGCATCGACGCCATCGTGGTGAGCACCCAGCACGACGAGTTCGACACCGAGGCCCGGATGCTGAAGAAGATCAAGGCCGATGTGATCGACATCCTCATTCCGCGGGTGAAGAAGAAGCTGCCCAAGCGCGTGCAGGCCCTCTTCGGCAATGACATCACCTACCACATCAACCCCACCGGCAAGTTCGTGATCGGCGGTCCCCACGGCGATACCGGTCTCACCGGCCGCAAGATCATCGTGGACACCTACGGCGGCAAGGGTGCGCACGGGGGGGGGGCCTTCAGCGGCAAGGACCCCAGCAAGGTGGACCGCAGCGCGGCCTACGCCGCCCGCCACGTGGCCAAGCACCTGGTGGCCGCCGGCGTGTGCGATGAGGTGCTCGTGCAGGTGGCCTACGCCATCGGTGTGGCCAAGCCCGTGGGCTTCTATGTGAACACGTACGGCACCGCCAAGGTGAA
>CAYXKE010000090.1:0-5420 GCA_964464935.1 uncultured Chryseobacterium sp. | reverse complement strand
GGATACGCGGGTCCCGGCTGCTTTGCAGCCCCCGCGTTCCGGAGTGACGGGCCTGGGCGGGCGTTGTGCCGGCTCCCGATCGAACCTTTTGCCGCCCCCCGTGTACGGGCTGTCAGAACCGGCACCCACGTGCCCCAAACATCGAGACATGCTCCGCACCAACATCACCCTCCTCACCCTGGTGGCCACCGGCCTCGCCTCCATGTGGGCCACCTTCTCCGCACCCGGCGGCCGTGATCCGCTGCACTGCGTCGCCCCCGCGATGGAAGACCCGCACCCGCGCTGCGTGTTCATGACCGTGTACGAAGGCGCCGGGATCGACAGCTCGTTCATCCTGGCCACCCCGGCGCGGGTGCTGCGCGCCGAGGAACGCGCCCTCGACTGGCTGGTGCGGGCCCAGGCCGAGAGCGGCGGCTATGGTGCCGGGGCCCATGCGCGCCAAGACATCCGCGACCCGCACGCCGTGCCCACCGACCCCGCCACCACCGCCATGGTGGGCATGGCCATCCTGCGCATGGGCAGCACGCTCGACAAGGGCCGGTACGCCCCGCAGCTGCGCCGCCTCACCGACCATCTGCTGCAGCAGGTGGAGCAGGCCGGTCCGCAGGCCACCTACATCACCAACCTGCGCGGCACGCAGATCCAGGCCAAGCTGGGCCAGCACATCGACGTGGCCCTCACCACGCAGTACCTGAGCAACCTCAGCGCCCGGCTCGACCCGCAGGACCCGCGCAAGGCCCGCGTGGCCAAGGCGCTGAACACCTGCACCGCCATCATCCAGCGCGCGCAGAACGCCGATGGCAGCATGCAGGGCGATGGCTGGGCCGGGGTGTTGCAGAGCGCCTTCGCCGCCAGCGCGCTGGAGAGCGCCAAGGCCCAGGGCGCCGGGGTGGACGATGAGGCCCTGCAGCGGGCGCGCGACTACGGCAAGGGCAACTTCGATGCGAACAAGGGCTCGGTGGCCACCGACCGTGCCGCGGGCATCACCCTCTACGCCGTGAGCGGCAGCACCCGCAACGCCGCCGCCGAGGCCCGTGCCGCCAAGGAGAAGCTGGCCGAGGCATCCAAGTCCGGACGCCTGCCCGCCGCCGCGCCCGTCACCGTGGACAACCTGGAGCGGGCGGGTCTCTCACGCACCGAAGCCGAGCGCCTGCATACGGCGTTCGAGGTGTACAACGCCGCCAAGAACACCGCGCAGGACGAGCGCGTGCTCACCGGCTTCGGCAACAACGGGGGCGAGGAGTTCCTGAGCTTCCTGCAGACCGGCGAATCGCTGGTGATCGCCAAGGATGCCGGCTGGCGCAACTGGTACGGCGCCACCACCGACCGCCTGCTGGCCATCCAGAACAACGACGGCAGCTGGCACGGTCACCACTGCATCACCAGTCCGGTGTTCTGCACGGCCACCGCGCTGCTCATCCTCAGCATCAACAATGACATTGCCCACTTGCAGGCCGTGGGCGCGGCCACTGGCGGGTAGGGGCAAAAAAGTTGGGGCAAGCGATCCGCATCGCACCGCTACGACCGCCTGCCCTTGCTTCCTTCCGGACCTGGGGGATTCAGCGGGAGCTGGTCGTACGGGACTTGCCCCGCGCAAAGGTAACGCTTGCGTCCGATCGGAACGCCCGCCGCTGTGCGGGCGTTCCGCGTTCACCCCCGCCGGCTGTTGAGGAAACGCACGCCCACCAAGCGGTCCAGCCGTTGCATGCGGTCCGTGTAGTACACCAGCACCAGGTAGTCGTTCTCCGTCTGGTAGTGGTGCCCCTCCACCGCCCCGATGTCCGGCACCGTGTCGTTCGGCCCTTTGGTCACGTACGCGAAATCGTAGAACCCCTGCTTCAGGGTGATCGATGCGGTGTAGGCGTTCTGCGTGCGGTCCCACGTCATGCGGTTCTCCGGCCGGCACTGCCAGTCGGTGAACGCACCGTACACGTACACGTCCTGCATCATGGGCGTGGGCATGGGCAGGGTGAAGTGCACCGTCACGTAGTCGGCCCCCAGCGGGTCGCCGTCGAAGAAGTCGTTGCGCACGAAGTAGCGGCCGTTGATGTCGGGCTGGTCGAAATACACGCGGATGTTGCGCTTCTCCTCGGCCGTGAGCCAGGCGTTCACCAGGTCGAAGCGGGTGGGCTGTTCGATGCGGGCCACGCGCTGGCTGGCGAAGCGCAGGTCCTTCAGGTCGAAGTTGCGGAACTCGTTGCCGGCCAGGAAGAGGCCCTGGCGCGGGTGGTCGTACACCAGCTCGGTGCCGCGCAGGAAGCGGGGCTTGAAGTCGGTGCGCAGGTCGTCCCACCGCATGTTCTGCAGCATGGCCACGTGGATCTCGGCGAAGGGGTCCTGCACCGGCAGCCGCGCGTGCCGCACCGTGAGGTCCACCTGCTGGGCGATGTCGCGCAGGTCCACCTGGCGGCTGGCCACCACCTGCGCGTCGATGTCCACCATCTGCTCATACACCATGAAGCGGCGCGTGAGGATCAGGTCATCGGGGTTGTCGTCGCGGAACACCTTGAGCAGGTAGTTGCCGCTGCGGATGGGGCGCACCAGGTCGTTGGGGATGCGCAGCTCGTACTGCAGGAAGGGCAGGAGGGTGTTGAAGCTCTGGCGGGCGGGCGGCACATAGTCCACCGGCGGGCCTTGCAGGTATTGGCCAGGCATCAGGTCGCTCGGGTTCCACTGCGCGTCGCAATGCACCAGGGAGTAGGAGAGGTACTCGGGGTCGGGCGCCAGATCATCGAAGCGGAGGATCAGCGCGTCACTGCCACCGAGCTCGATCACGGGCGGGGCCAGCTCGAAGCCCTCCTTGAAGAGCTGCACGGTGCGCACCGTGGGGCTGAAGACCTGGTCGGTGGTGGACGCCGGGGGGGCGGCGGGCCGTGCAGGATCGTCCCCGGGCGCGGCGGCGATCGGGGCGGTGGTTCCACAGGCCCCGGTGAGCAGAGCCAGGGCCAGAGCGGCGGAGGTGCGGCGGCCCCAGCGGCGCGCAAGGCGGCGCAGGGCGTGGGGGGGCGGCATCGGCATGGGCGGCGGTGCAAGTTACTTCCTGCTCCACGGCTCGCCGAGAGGCCCTACTTTTGGCAGCAAGACCCTTCAAACGAGACCATTTCCCATGCGCATCAACTTCCAAACACTTCTTTCCCGCGCTCTTCCCCTGCTGATCATCCCCACCCTGGCGGTGGGCTGCGGCGGTTGCGGCAACGGTGACCACACGGCCAACGGCACCGGCAACGCCGCCGACGGCCAGGAACTCCATGATGGCCATGGCCACGACGGCCACGACCACGACGGCGCCACCGCAGGCCGCGACGGTCTGGACGGTGCCAGCGGCGTGAACACCGGCGTGGAAGGCGGCGACCTGGACCGCACCCCGCTCACCCCCACCGAGGAGCGCACCGAAACGGTGAAGAACCTGCAGGGCCTGCGCGCCGTGCTGGTGGCCGAACTGGAGCAGGTGCGTGAGCGGCTGAAGGACGGCACCCGCCCGGCCGACGAGAAGAAGGCCGACACCCAGCGCGCCGCCGAGCTCGCCCAGGGCCTGGAGCGTCTGGACCGCACGATCAAAGGCATCGACGAGGCCGACGACGTGACCTGGGGCCAGGTGCGCGAGAGCCAGTTGAAGGCCGCCGCCGAATTCCGCGAGTGGATGGCCAAGTACGGCTTGGCCAGCTGAGCCTTGCCGACCGCATCGGCCGGGGCCGTTGGCGTGCATCGCCGGCGGCCCCGGTCCTTTTTGTGACCGGCTCCCGACCTTTGCCCCCCAACGCAGCCCCCACTCATGCGCATCGGCATCGTCTGTTATCCCACCTTCGGCGGAAGCGGCGTGGTGGCCACCGAGCTGGGCATGGCCCTCGCCGAGCAGGGCCACACCGTGCACTTCATCACCTACGACCGCCCCGTGCGCCTGCGCGACCACCCCAACGTGCGCTACCACGAAGTGCGCGTGAGCGAGTACCCGCTGTTCGACTATCAGCCCTACGAACTGGTGCTCACCAGCAAGCTCGTGGACGTGGCCAAGTACGAGGGCCTGGACCTGCTGCATGTGCACTACGCCATTCCCCACGCCAGCGCCGCGTGGATGGCCCAGCGCATCCTCGCCTCGCAGGGCATCCGCCTGCCCTTCATCACCACGCTGCACGGCACCGACATCACCCTGGTGGGCCGCGATCCCAGCTTCGAGCCGGTGATCACCTTCAGCATGGAACGCAGCGATGCCCTCACCGCCGTGTCCGAGAGCCTCAAGCTCGACACCTACCGGCACTTCCCCCGCCTGAAGCACGCCCACGAGGGCGGGCCCGGCATCCATGTCATCCCCAACTTCGTGTGCCTCGACCAGTACGCGCAGGCCGGCGACCCCACCGTGCGGCAGCGCTACGCCCCCAACGGCGAGAAGCTCCTGGTCCACGTGTCGAACTTCCGCCCCGTGAAGCGCGTGGAGGACGTGGTGCGCGTGTTCCTCAAGGTGCGTGAGCGCATGCCGGCCAGGCTGCTCATGGTGGGCGACGGACCCGAGCGGCAGAAGGTGCAGGAGCTGTGCCGGCGCTGCGGCGGCTGTGACGACATCCACTTCCTGGGCAAGGTGACGCGGCCCGAGTTCGTGATGGCCGAGTGCGACATCTTCCTGCTCACCAGCGAGAGCGAAAGCTTCGGCCTGAGCGTGCTCGAGGCCATGGCCTGCGGCGTGCCGGCCGTCACCACCGATGTGGGCGGGCTGCCCGAGGTGAACATCCACGGCCACAGCGGATACACCGCGCCACTGGGCGATGTGGACGCGATGGCCGACCGTGTCCTGGACATCCTGGGCGATGCGGCCACCCACGCCCGCTTCCGCGCGGGCGCCCTGGCCCAGGCCCGCCGCTTCGACCTGCGCCAGGTGCTGCCCCGCTACGAGGCCCTGTACGAACAAGTGTTGTCTGCACAGCCTGCCTGATGGAGTACCTGAGCGAACGTGTGAGCATCGACCGGAACGCCGAACGCATCAGCGTGGTGATCGGTGCGCGGCTGCCCCGCTGGCGCGAGTTCCTCCTGGTGGCCTGGCTGGTGGCGTGGCTGGCCTGCGGCGTGTATGTGATCGTGGTGCGCACCGGGCTGCCCGAAGGCGACCCCCTGCGCCAATACCTGCTGGCCTTCCTGGCCTTCTGGCTCTACTTCCTGCTCCGTGTCGTGAAGGCCGTGCTGTGGCGCCTCAAGGGCTTCGAGCTCTGGCGCATCAAGGAGGGCCGCCTCACCCTGAAGGACAGCATCATGGGCTTCGGCACCGCGCGGCACTACTTCCTGGAGAACATCCAGCGCCTGGGCCTCATCCAGCACGACCCCACCTCGTGGAAGTACCACTTCAACAACAGTGACTGGGTGATCGGCGGCGAGCGACTGGGCTTTGAGCACCTGGGCCGCAAGGTGATCTTCGGCAAAGGCCTGAACGACGC
>CAYXKE010000089.1:0-5497 GCA_964464935.1 uncultured Chryseobacterium sp. | reverse complement strand
TCGTCCATGCGGCCGATGCTGTGCGCGTCCATGCCGCTGGCGCGCATCACCGTGCGATCGCCGAAGCGCTGGCGGATCTTGTCCATGGCCTGGTACAGCCGCATGGCCTCCTCAGTGTCGGTGAAGGCGTCCATCTGGTGGCCGCCGCCCACGAGGTTGCTGAAGCGCACGCCGATGAGCCGGATGCGCTGCCGGCGGTCGTAGAGTTTGTTGAAGAGGTCGTGCACCAGCGGCAGCAGCAGGTGGTCGCAGGCGGTGTAGGGGATGCGCTGCTGGCGGTCGTGCGTCTCCATGTCGGCATAGCGCACGCGCACGTTCACGCAGCCGGTGAGCCGGCGCCCGCGGCGCAGCTGGAAGGCGAGGCTCTCGGCCATGGCGGTGAGCATGCCGCGCACCTTCACCAGGTCGAGCGTGTCGGTGGCGAAGGTGCGTTCGGTGCCGATGCTCTTGCGTTCGTGCCAGGGCACCACGGGGCTGGGGTCGATGCCGTTGGCCTTGCGCCACAGCACGGGGCCGTGCGCGCCGAGCAGCCGTTCGAGCAATTCCATGGGCAGCTCCTGCATGGTGGCGATGCGCGCCACGCCCATGCTGCGCAGCAGGTGCGCCGTCTTGCCACCCACGCCCGGGATGGCCTCGATGGGCTTGGGGGCCAGGTAGGGCTTCTCCGTGCCGTGCGCGATCTGCTTGGTGCCGTTGGGCTTCGCATCGTCGGTGGCCACCTTGCTCACGGTCTTGTTCGCGGAGAGGCCGAAGCTGTTGGGCAGGTGTGTCTCGCGCAGGATCGCCGCCCGCACATCACGCGCCAGCTTCTCCGCACCGAAGAACTTCTCCGTGCCGGTGAGGTCCACGTAGAACTCGTCCACGCTGGTCTTCTCGAACAGCGGCACCCGCGCGCGGATGATCTCGGTCACCACATCGCTCATCTCCATGTATGCACCGCTGTTGCCGCGGATGATGATGGCATCGGGGCAGAGCTGCTTGGCGGTGCGCATGGGCATGGCGCTGCGCACGCCGAAGGCCCGGGCCTCGTAGCTGCAGCTGGCCACCACGCCGCGGTCGTTGTCGGCACCCACGATCACGGGCTTGCCCGCCAACGCGGTGTTATGCAGCCGCTCCACGCTCACGAAGAAGCTGTCCAGGTCGAGGTGCAGGATGACACGTTGCTCGGTGGGGGACATCGGGGCTTCGATCGACGATAAACACGGCGATCGAGGGATGGGTAATATATCATCATGCAGAAGCACGAACAGCCCGTTCCCCCGCGGAGGGGCGGTTCACCCAAGGTCGGATGGCGCGTTCCTGACCGCCCGATCACAGCTGCCGCAGCAGCGTGCGCATGTCCACCTTCTCGCTCACGATGCGCTCCACGTCGCTGATCTTCACGCGTTCCTGCTTCATGCTGTCGCGCTCACGGATGGTCACCGCGTCGTCGTTCAGCGTGTCGTGGTCCACGGTGATGCAGTAGGGCGTGCCGATCGCGTCCTGGCGACGGTAGCGCTTGCCGATGCTGTCCTTGTCGTCGTACTGGCAGTTGTGCGACAGCTTCAGCCCGTCGATGATGGCGCGCGCCTTCTCGGGCAGGCCGTCCTTCTTGATCAGCGGCAGCACGGCCACCTTCACCGGGGCCAGCGGGGCGGGGATGCGCAGCACTTCGCGCGTTTCGCCGCTTTCCAGCTTCTCCTCCTCGTAGGCCGCGCTGAGGATCGCGAGGAACATGCGGTCCAGGCCGATGCTCGTCTCCAGCACGTAGGGCACGTAGCTCTCGTTGGTCTCGGTGTCGAAGTAGCGCAGCTTCTTGCCGCTGTATTTCTCGTGGTTGCCCAGGTCGAAGTCGGTGCGGCTGTGGATCCCTTCGAGTTCCTTGAAGCCCATGGGGAACTTGAACTCGATGTCGCAGGCCGCGTCGGCGTAGTGCGCCAGCTTGATGTGGTCGTGGTAGCGGTAGTTCTCCGGGGGCAGCCCCAGCGCGCGGTGCCAGGCCATGCGCTTCTCCTTCCAGTATGCGTACCACTCCTGCTGCGTGCCGGGCTTGATGAAGAACTGCATCTCCATCTGCTCGAACTCGCGCATGCGGAAGATGAACTGGCGCGCCACGATCTCGTTGCGGAAGGCCTTGCCCGTTTGCGCGATGCCGAAGGGCAGTTTCATGCGCGCGCTCTTCTGCACGTTGAGGAAGTTCACGAAGATGCCCTGGGCGGTCTCGGGGCGCAGGTAGATGGTGCTGCTCTCGCCGCTCACGCTGCCCAGCTCGGTGGCGAACATCAGGTTGAACTGCCGCACCTCGGTCCAGTTGGCCGTGCCGCTCACCGGGCACTTGATCTCCTCGTCGATGATCAGCTGGCGCAGGGCCGCGAGGTCGTTCGCTTCCAGTGCGGCCTTCATGCGGCCCTCCACCGCGTCGATGCGCTCCTGCGCCCGCTTCACGTTGGGGTTGGTGGCGCGGAACTGGGCCTCATCGAAGGCATCGCCGAACTTCCTGCGACCCTTCTCGATCTCCTTGTTGATCTTCTCGGCGTACTTGGCGATGTGCTCCTCCAGCAGTACGTCGGCGCGGTAGCGCTTCTTGCTGTCCTTGTTGTCGATCAGCGGGTCGTTGAAGGCATCCACGTGCCCGCTGGCCTTCCACGTGGTGGGGTGCATGAAGATGGCCGCGTCGATGCCCACGATGTTCTCGTGCAATTTCGTCATGGCGTCCCACCAGTAGCGACGGATGTTGTTCTTCAGCTCCACACCGTACGGACCGTAGTCGTACGTGGCGCTGAGGCCGTCGTAGATCTCGCTGCTGGGGAACACGTAGCCATACTCCTTGGCATGGCCGATCAGGGTCTTGAGTTTGTCCTCGTTGGTGCTCATGGTGCGGGGCGAACGCCTTGGAAGCCTTTGGCGACGCGGCTGCAAAGATGGGCAGCGGGCGGGGATCAGGCCGCGGGGCCGGCCTCCAGCATGCGGTGGGCCTCGGGCGCCACCAGGCCGGCCACGGCCAGCAGGAGGTCGCGTCCACTGCGCGCCAAGGCCCGGTGCACCTGGAAGGCCGAGGCGAGGTCCATCTCGCGCAACGAGCCGTCCCGCACGGCTTCGGTGATGGTGCGCAGCACGCGGTCATCGTCGGTCGCCATCCACCGGTGCAGGGCCAGCACGGCCTCCACGGCATCCTCGCCTGTGGGCTGCTCCAACATGCGGGCCAACGCGGCATGGGTGTGCATCACCCGCTTGCGCGCCTCGGCCAGGAACCGCGCGGGGAAGCCATCCGTCCCATCGAATCGCTCGATGTTGCCCTGCACGTCCTTCATGGCCTTGGCCGCATAGAGCGCCAGGCGTGCCGCATGCATGGCGTTGTCGAAGTCGGCCGCGGTACGGGGTTCAAGACCGTGCTGCTCCACCTTCGAGCCGAAGGCGATCACCTCGGCCTGCAACAGCTTCAGGTCGTTGTACTGATCGGTGACGGTGGCCTCCTCCCGCCAGGGCAGCCGCTGGCGGGGCGTGGGGGTGTGCAACGACAACACCTGGCGGTGCAGCTCGATCACTCCGGCCAGCAGGGCCTTTACTTCCTGCACCAGGCCCGGCACGGCCGCCTCCGGCACGGTGGGGGTGATGTTGGCGATGTAGCGCGTACGCACCGTGGTGCGCTCCGGCGCCAGCCGCTCCACCAGCCGGCCGAACGGACCGATCAAGGGCAGGAAGGTCACCACCCCCACCACGTTGAACGCCGTGAAGAACGTGGCCACGGCCAGCACCTTGTCATAGTCCGGGCCCAGATAGCGCGCGAAGGCCCACTCGTACAGCGGCAGCGTGAGCACGGCCAGCACACCCTTGAACACGTTGAACACCACGTTGATGATGGCCACGCGCTTGGTGGCGGTGGCGGCGTTGAGCGCGCCCAGGAAGGCCGTGCTGGTGGTGCCCACAGTGCAGCCCACCACGGCCAGCGCGGTCTCGCGGAAGTCGAACAACCCGCTGTGCAGGGCGGTGAGCATGATGGCCACGGTGACCGTGCTGCTCTGCATCACGGCGGTGAGCACCAGCCCGATCAGCACGAACACCCACCACGGCGAGCCCGCGTACACCCCTGGGTCGAAGGTCTCGGCGAAGGCCGACACGCTCTGCTTCATCTGGTCCAGGCCCAGGAAGAGGAAGCCGAAGCCCACGAGCAGGTGGCTCACCTGTTGGTAGCGGGCCGACTTGCCGAGGAACAGCAGCACCAGGCCGCCCATGCCGATGAAGGGTAGGGCGAACTCGGTGATGTCGAGCTTGAAGCCCACGGTGGCCACGATCCAGCTGGTGGCCGTGGTGCCGATGTTGGCCCCCAGCACCACGCCGATGCTGTTCTCCAGGCTGATGATGCCCGCGCCCACGAAGGCCATCACCATCAGGGTGACGGCCGTGCTGCTCTGCAGCAGCAGCGTGGCCACCGTACCCGTGACGATGGCCCGGAAGCGCCTGCTGGTGTAGGTGCGCAGCATGCGCTTGAACTCGCGCCCGCCCAGCACCGCGATGGCCCCCTCGATCAGCCGGATGCCGAACAGGAAGATGCCCAGGCCGGCCAACAGCAACCAGATGTCGAGGTCGGCCCACATGCGACGGCAAAGTAACGGCGCCGTTCAGGCCGGGGCACGCCGGCTCAGTGCTTCACCCACCGGCCTTGCGCCACGGCCTGGCCGTCCGGCCCCCAGAGCCGATAGGTATACGCGCCGGGGGCCAGGTGGCCCAGGTCGATCGCCGCCCCGCCGCGCACGGCCATGGACACCGCCACACGCCCCGCGCCATCGAACAGGTCCAAGTGCCGCACGGCCGCATCGCCGCCGATGGACACCGCGCCGGTGCCGGGGTTCGGCACCAAGTGAGGCCCGGCCTGCGCGCCCATTTCCGCCACAGTGATGATGAAGTCGCACTGCACCGCCGGGTCGGCCGGGTAGGCGATCTCCATGTCCTGGTAGCACCGGAAGGGCCCGCCCATGCCGCCGTCGCTCTGCGCATTGCACCAGTCGTGGGGCAGCAGGTAGTGCCGCACCGTGCCGATGCGTTCGATGATGGTGTCCTGTAGAACGGGGAACACCTCGCCGTCCGCCAGAAGAAAGTGGACTTCCGCAGCGATCCATTTCAGCTCTGTGCCGTCAACGGTGATGGCGCCCGTGCCGGTCACGTGCATGAAGCTCTGGTCGTCGCAGTGGAGCCATTCGGGCACGCGGGGCAGGCGCCATTGGTCGCCCGGCTGGGCGTGGATGTGGTAGAGCGTGTCGAAGGCTTGGGCCGAAGGCGACCACGCCCGCACCAGGCCATCCGCCTCATGCAGGTGGATCGGGGCCAGCACGTGGGTATGGTAGGTGCCGCTCTGGTGCTGGTAGAGCTCCTATACGGGCAGCAGCGTGCGGCATGGCGTACCGGCGATCACGGTGTCCGCGCCCACCTCCACCCGCACGTGGCCCACACCGCCGAAGCCATCGGCGAAGCCATAGTGCCACACCGCCTCGGGCGGGAACCAGGTCTGGGGGCAGGCGCG
>CAYXKE010000088.1:0-5510 GCA_964464935.1 uncultured Chryseobacterium sp. | reverse complement strand
GGCCCTTTGCATCGCCAGCTTTCCACCGTGCTGTTCCTGGCAGGCGCCATCGATTCGGCCACCTACCACGGGCTGCAGGCCGCCGAGCAGTTCCGCCTCCTCAATGATCGGGTGCAGCTCGGCACCATGCTGTGCGATGTGGGCCACATCATGAAGCGCTACGACCAGGTGCAGGCGCTACGCTATTTCCGGGAGGGCATCGCGATCCTGGAGGCGGTGGGCGCAAAGCCGGAGCTCCCCAGGGCCTACAACAACCTTGCGATGGCCTTCGAGCACGCCGGCGCACGCGACAGCGCATTGCACTACGCGCGGAAAGGCCTCGCCCTGGTGGAGGAGATGGGCGACACCACCGGCCTGCCATACGCCCTGAACCGCGTGGCCTTCAACCTGCTGCCCACCGGGCGTTTCGATGAGGCCCGCGGCCTGATCCTCCGCGCCGATTCGATCCGGCGCCGCATCAACGACGCGCACGGCCTCTCCGAGCAGCGCCTGTACTTCGGCGATCTGTACCAGGCGTGGGGCCGAACGACCGAGGCCATCGAATGGTTCACCAGTGCCGTGCATGCGGCCCGGTCGGTGAAGGTGCCCCTGCACGAGTTGTACGCCCAGGAGCGCCTGGCCGAACTTTACCAGGAGCAGCGCGATGCGGAAGGCGCCCTCACGGCCATGCGCCGCTACTTCGCCATCAAGGACAGCCTTTTCAGCGAGCGCAACAGCCGCACGATCCTGGAATTGGAGAAGCGGTTCGAAGTGGCCGAGAAGGACCGGGCCATCGCGCTGCTGGTGGCGCAATCCGCGCGGCGCCAACTGATCATCTGGCTCGGCCTCGGTGCGCTGGCCTTGGTGGTGGTGGTGGGCCTGTTGTTCCACCAGATGCGCCAACGCCGGGCACGTGCCGCGCATGATGCCGCTGTCATCGCAGAGCGCGAGGCCGGCCTCAAGGCGGTGTTCAGTGCCACCGAACAGGAGCGCAGCCGCCTGGCGCGTGAACTGCATGATGGCGTGGGCCAGCAACTGGGCGGGATCAAGCATCGGCTGGAGGCATTGAAGGACCGGGCCCCCCTGCAGGACCTGATCCAGATCGTGGACGATACCAGCCGCGAGGTGCGGAGCATGGCCCACCAGATGATGCCGCGCGCACTGGAGCGCCTGGGCCTGGTGCCCGCCATGGAGGAGATGGTGCGGCAGACCTTCTACGGCACGCCCACCCGCGCCACCTTCGAGCATTTCGGCGTGGCGGACGAACTGCCCCGCGAGACCGCCACCGGCCTGTACCGCATCGCCCAGGAGCTCATCGGCAATGTGCTGAAGCACGCGCAGGCCGGCGAGGTCGACATCCAGATGTACCGCAACAAGGACCATCTGGTGCTGATGGTGCAGGACAACGGCAAAGGCTTCGCGCCCGGCCCCCGCCCCGGCATCGGCCTGATGAACATCACCGACCGCGCTCGCGCACTGGGCGGCACCTTCGAGATCGAGACATCGCCCGAAGGAGGTACCTTGGCCACGGTGCGCGTTCCTGCGCCCATCCCTGCGAACGCATGAGCCCGCCGCCCATCCGTGTTCTGCTGGTGGACGACCACCGCATCATCACAGACGGCCTTCAGGTGCTGCTGGAGCCCGCGCAGGATGTGGAGTGCGTGGGTGTGGCGGCCAACGGCGAAGAGGCGCTGTTCGCGCTGGCCCACATCCAGACCGATGTGGTGCTGCTCGACCTGGACATGCCCGTGATGGATGGCGTGGAGGCCACCCGCCGGATCCGCCAGGACCACCCCGGCGTGAAGGTGGTGGTGCTGAGCATGCACGAGGAGGCCGCCATGGTGAAACGCCTGATGGAGCTGGGGGCCGATGGCTACCTGGTGAAGAACTGCGGCCGCGATGAGCTGCTGCTGGCGATCCGTTCCGTACATGCCGGCCAGAAGCATTTCGGCAGCGCACTGTTGGAAGGGCTGCTGGGGGCCAGGCCCAATGTGGCTGCCCGCAACGACCTGCTGAAGGACCTCAGCGAGCGCGAGATCGAGGTGTTGGCTGCCCTGGCCGAAGGGCTCACGAACAAGGCCATCGGCGAGCGCCTCTTCATCAGTCCGCGCACCGTGGACACGCACCGCACCAACCTGATGAAGAAGCTCAACATGCACAACGTGGCCGGGCTGGTGCGGATCGCCATCAAGGCCGGATTGGTGCGTTGAGACCCTGCACGCCCACCCCGGCTATCTTGGTCGCATGGCGCCCTTGGAACCCGATCGCCCGCTGTTGCCGTGGGAGCGCACGTTGCAGTGGTGGGCCTTCCTGCTGGTGATGCTGTGCAGCCTGCACGGGCAGTGGCTCGTGAACGGCCACGATCTGTACGAATTCCTGCGCCATGGCAGCGACCCACTGGGCTACTATCAGTGGTTGCCGGCCACGTTCATCACCCACGACCACTTCCACATGCCCTGGGCGCACGGGCTGGAGAACGGCCATTCGCTCAGCCTATTCACCCTGGGGGTGGCGGTGCTGCAGCTCCCCTTCTTCCTGCTGGGCCACTGGGCCGCATGGAGCTTTGGCTATCCCATGGACGGCTTCTCGGCGCCCTATGGCGTGTTCATCATGCTCGGATGCAGCATTTACGCGGGCCTGGGTGGGGTGGTGGCCTTCAAGCTCGCCCGGCGTTTCAGCGACACCATGTCGGCGCTGCTGGCGGTCGTGGTGCTGATCGCCGGCACCAATCTGTTCCGCTACATGGTGCATGAACCCACCATGTCGCACCTGTTCTCGTTCCTGCTCATCGGTACCTATGCGTGGTGCGGCCTGCGTGTGCTCGATGGGCCGCGACCGGGGCACGTGTTCCTCCTCGTGTTCAGCGCCCTGCTCATCGTGCTGATCCGGCAGACGAACGTGTTCATCCTGCTGTTCCCCCTGCTGGTGGCGGGGTCGCGCGAGGGGATGGTGGGCTTCTTCCGGAACCTGTGCGCCCACCCCCGCCCACTGGCGCTCGCCGTGGTGCTGGGGCTGGTGCCCTGGGTGCTGCAGATGGTCTATTGGCACGCCATCACGGGCTCGGCCATCACCTACACGTATGGTGCGAAGGATGAACGCTTCGAGTGGGATAAAATGGTGCCCGGCCTGGTGCTCTTCAGCGTGCGCAACGGCTGGCTGGTGTACACCCCATTGATGATCGTGGTGCTGGTCATGCTGGTCCGCCGGGCGTGGCAGGGAGTGCGTCCGGCGCGCACCATCCTCTTCCACACGGTGGTGTGCCTGGTCTTCTACAGCGCCTGGTGGTGCTGGTGGTTGGGCTCGTCGTACGGGCACCGCGGTTTTGTGGACCTATACGCGCTGCTGGTGATCCCGTTGGCGTGGTGCATGGCATGGGTGCGGCGTGGATCGCTGGTGCGCCGTACAGTGGCCACAGTGGTGCTGGTGGTGCTGGTGCACCTGAACCTGGAATTGGTCCAACGCTATGACTGGTGGTGGTCCGGGTTGGACTGGAACTGGCGGCTGCTTTTCGAGCAGGTGGGCGATATCGCGCTGCTGAAGTGACCGGTGTTCACGGTGGGGTGCCCCGGTGAAGCCGTTATTTGCAGGAATGCGTCCGGCAACATTGCTCCCAACGGTCGTGTGCGCCCTCGTGGCCGGAGGCTGCCAGCACTGGTGCCCGCCGCCACTTCCCGTGGACACCGCGCCCAACGCCTTTATCGACTTCGATCGCAGCGGGGTGGATCCGGGCCGCTCCATCCGACCCGGTGCCGGGGTGGACGGGACGGCCGCCATGGAGCTGGGGCCCTTCAGTGGACGGCAGCTGCTGTGGCTCTCCCCGGCCGTGTTCCAAGGCGAGCCGGTACGTGCGCTGCGCCTCTCGTGCCAGGCGCGGTTGCTGCGCGGCAATGGACGCCTGGGGGCCACTGTGGTGGCCTGGCAGGCCGACTGCAGGCGTCCGATCTTCTTCCGAAGCCGACAGGTGCGTGGGGGCGAACTGCCACTGGGCGAATGGGCCGAACTGGTACTTGAAGTACGGATGGGCGACATTCCGCCGGGCACGGCCGATGTGTTCGGTCTCCACCTCGACAATCTCGCCAACAGCACCCTGCTGCTGGACAACATGCACTTCACCGCGGTCACGGCCGACGTGCCCGGCAGGCCGCGGTCCAGCGCCTCCGGCACCGCTGCACCATGACGGCCCCGCAGCATACGCTCCTGGTCGTGGGGACGGCCTTCGGTCTGATCGGATGTGGGACCGGGAAGTCCTCCATGGACACGCCGCTGAACGTGGTGCGCGTGGAATGGCTGGCCGGCTGGGAGCGGGGTGCGGACGGTATGTGCCATCTGGACATGGACCATCGGGGGGCGTGGGACAAGGGCATCGTGGTGCCGGGACCGGAACAGGCGGATGGCCTGCCCGTGCGGTTCGTGCTGCGCAACCGGACCGCCCTGCCGATGGGGTTCCGGTACAAGATCTACTACCAGAACACCAGCTACAAGATCCCCGAGGCAGGCCCGGGTGGCGACCAACACCCGCGGGCGCACGAGAACTTCTATGGCAGCTGGCAGGACCTTTCCACCGGCTTCAAGGCAGTGGGGCCGTTGGGGCCGAACGACACGGTGGTGGTGGAGGACATGTTCCGCATCCATGGTGATCCACGCGATGAGGCGCAGTTCGTGGTGGATGGCCACCGCATGCGCCAGGCCCGCAATCCACGCACGGGGCGTTACCGCTTCATGCTGGTGGTGGTGCGGGAAGACCAGATGCGGCATTTGCCGGATGGTGTCGCCCATATCGACCGCATGGACAGGGGGCGTTACATCGAACCCTTCTGGTACTTTCTGCACGGCCCCGGTGCCCGCATGGCCGGGGTGGAGGTGCACACCACCCCGGACTTGCTCGCGCTGCGTTTCCGTCCGGAGGCCCGGTATGGGGTGCATGCCCGCGTTGATGAAGGCATGGTCCGTGATGCACAGGGCGGGCTCTGCGGCGATGACCCCGGCCTGCTGGCCGATGCCGCATGGCAGCTCCACTACCACCACATCAACACCGGCTCGCGCTATGACAACGTACCGGTGGTGGCCGACATGGACACGTTCACCCAGGCCCACTATGCCTGGGGCCGCGCCTTCACCCCGCGCGATGCGTTCATCGCCACGGAGCCGCAGGTGACCACGATGCCCTGCGCCACGGTGACGGTGGACTCCCTCGCCAACACCATCATCATGCGCAACCCAGCCACCGAGCCCGGGCAGTCGCGCAAGGAGAACGTGGGCGTACGCACCCGCCACGCCTTCACGTATGGCCGTTACCGCGTGCGCTGCGAGCTGCCGCGGATGCTCAATGCGCACGATGTATGGAACGGCCTCACACAGGCCATCTGGCTCATCGCCGATGGCAGCCTGCCCGTGCTGCGTCGCCCCTGCGATGGCGGTTACATGGCCACCTATGAAGGCGGTCCGGACGATGACCGCGTATCGCGCAGCCCCTATGCCGAGATCGACTTCGAGATCCTGAAGACCGCGCCTTTCTGCCCACAGACCGGCTT
>CAYXKE010000087.1:0-5555 GCA_964464935.1 uncultured Chryseobacterium sp. | reverse complement strand
CGAACCGCAGAAAGTGCTTCTTGTGGACGATGAGCCGGACATCCTTGAGCTGCTGAAGTACCATCTGCAGCGCGAGGGCTACGCGGTGCACACCGCCGCCAACGGTCGCCAGGCCCTGCAGGTGGCCCGCGTCATCCGGCCGGACCTGATCATCCTCGATATCATGATGCCGGACACCGACGGGGTGCAGGTGTGCGCAGCGCTGCGCCAGGACCCGGAGTTCGCCCGGACCATGATCGCCTTCCTCACCGCCCGGGGCGAGGACTACTCCCAGATCGCGGGATTCGACGCGGGAGCCGACGACTACATCACCAAGCCCGTGCGCCCCAACGTGTTCGTGAGCAAGGTGCGCGCCCTGCTGAAGCGCCACACGCCCGACCGCCCCACGGAGGGCATCCTTTCCGCCAACGGTGTGTGCGTGGACCTGGAGCGCGTGATGGTGCAGGTCGATGGCCGGGAGATGCAGCTGCCCAAGAAGGAGTTCGAGCTGCTGGCCCTGCTGATCGGCAAGCCCGGCAAGGTCTTCAAGCGCGAGGAGATCTACGCCCGCGTGTGGGGGCACGACCTGTTCGTGGGCGAACGCACCATCGACGTGCACATCCGCAAGCTGCGCGAGAAGATCGGCGACGAGCGGATCAAGACCATCAAGGGCATCGGCTACAAGTACGACGCCTGAGGGACGAACGGTGTGGGCGGCCCCGCATATCTTGCCGGGCATGTGCCGCATCAACCGCTTCGCCGCGCTGCCCTTGGCCCTTGCCGCCTCCCTGCTCAGCGCCCAGGACGCCCCCCACGCCCGCTACGTCTATCACGAGGACACCCAGCCCCGGGAGCATCCGGTGGACATGACCCGGGCGGTGCTGGACGTCCGCTTCGAGCCCGAGGCCGGCAAGGTCATCGGCAAGGTGACCCATGAGTTCACCGTGCTGCGCGACCGCATGGACAGCCTGTTCTTCGACGGGCCCGGCATCACCATCCACCGCGCCACGCTGAACGGTGCCGACCTGCGCTTCCGCACCACGCCCGAAGGCATCTGGACCTATCCCGCCACGCCCATGCGCCACACCCAGAAGGGCACGATCGTGTTCGAGTACACGGCCACCCCGCGCAAGGGCATCTTCTTCATCGGCTGGAACGACCCGCGCAACATGGCCCGCAAGCAGATCTGGACCCAGGGCCAGGCCACCGACCACCGGTACTGGGTGCCGTGCTACGACGACCCGAACGACAAGCTCATCACCGAGACCATCGTCACCATGCCCAAACCGTACAAGGTGCTGAGCAATGGCACGAAGAAGAGCGAGCGCGTGAACAAGGACGGCACCGTCACCTGGCACTACGCCATGACCAAACCGCATTCCTTCTACCTGATGATGCTGGCCATCGGTGAGTACGCGGTGGAGACCCGACGCACCAAGAGCGGCCTGCCCGTGGACCTGTGGTACTACCCCGACCAAAAGGACCGCGTGGGCCCCACCTACAAGTACAGCACCGAGTGCATCGACTTCATGGAGGCCCACACCGGCGTGAAGTTCCCTTGGGAGAAGTACAGCCAGGTGCCCGTGGCCGACTTCATCTACGGCGCCATGGAGAACACCACCGCCACCCTGTTCGGCGACTTCCTGCAGATCGATGCGCGCGGCTTCCTGGACCGCAATTACATGGGCGTGAACGTGCACGAGCTGGTGCACCAATGGTTCGGCAACCTGGTCACCGCCCGCGACGGCCGCCACCACTGGCTGCAGGAGAGCTTCGCCACCTTCTACCCCAACCTCTTCTTCCGCCAGGTGATGGGCGAGGAGGACTACCAATGGCGCCGTCGGCAACAACACAATTCCGCCCTTTCCGCCGGTGAGCGCGACAACCTCCCCGTGGTGAGCACCAAGGGCGGCAGCGCCCGCCACTACCCCAAGGGCGCCTCCGTGCTCGACATGATGGTGTACGTCTTCGGCGAGGAGCAGTACCGCCGCGTGATCAACCACTATCTGAAGCGCCACGCCTACCAGAACGTGGAGACCAACGATCTCTTCCAGTCGTTCCAGGACACCCTCGGCCTGGCGCCGCATTGGTTCTTCGACCAGTGGCTGTACCGCGGTGGCGAGCCCCACTACAAGGTGGCGTGGAAGGCCGTGCCCGGCGCCACGCGCATCACCGTGGACCAGGTGCATCCCACCGACCACCTGGTGCGCTGGTTCCGCATGCCCGTGGTGTTCGAGGTGCACTATGCCGATGGCTCGCACGATGCGCTCCGGGCCGAGGTGGACGGGCCCGGCACCACCGTGGAGGTGCCCAATGCGCAGGGCCGGGAGGTGGCGTTCGTGCTGTTCGACCCGGGATCGCACATCCTGAAGAGGACCACGTTCCACAAGCCGTTCGCCGAGCTCCGCGCCCAGGCCCTGCGTGCGCCGAACATGATCGATCGCTGGGATGCCGTGCACGCCATGCGCCACATCGCCGCCGAGGAAAAGCGCGCCACCTTGATCGAGGTCTTCGGTCGGGAAACCTTCCATGCGGTGAAGGGAGAGGTCGCCGCCCAGCTGGCCAACGACGCCCACCCCGAAAGCCGCGCGCTGGTGCGCCGCGCCCTGGCCGATCGCGATGTGGAGGTGCGCCGCGCCGCGATCCGGAACCTGCGCACGGTGCCCGAGGAATTGCGCGCCGAGGTGGAGGTGATGCTGAGCGACAGCAGCTATGAGGTGCTGGCCACCGCGATGGAGAAGCTGGTGGAGGCCTTCCCCGCGAACACCGCACGCTACCTCGCCGCCGCCGATGGCGTGATCGGGCTGGACAACGCCGTGCGCGTGAAACGGCTGGAACTGGCCGCCAATGCCGGCGATGCCGCGGCCCGCACGGAACTGGTGGACCTCACGTCGCTGAGCTACGAGTTCCGCACGCGGCAGAACGCCATGCAGGCCTTGATGCGCCTGGGGCATGCCGATGCCGATCTGGTGGGCCACCTCTTCGATGCCGCGCTGAGCCCCAACCGCCGCCTGGCCGCCGTGGCCATGGATGTGCTGAAGGACATGCGCGGCCGCACCGCCCATCGCACGCTGGTGGAGACCCACTACCGCAACGCCCAGCTGACCGACGAGCAGAAGAAGATGCTCGCACCGGTGTTCCCGTAGGAAGGCCCGTGGTCCGTGGTCGGCGCCCATGGCTGGTGGCGGCCAATGACCATGGATCATCGACCTGGGCACTTGCTCATGCCCGGGTGCCGTGGCCTACGCCATCCCCGGCAGCGGCACGAACTCCGTCTCGCCCGGTACCGGCGGGAACTCCTGCGCGATCCAGCGTTGGCGGGCGGCCTCGATCAGCGCGCGGTCGCTGGCCACGAAGTTCCAGTGGATCAAGCGGTCCTCGGGAAGCGGCTCACCGCCGAAGAGGTAGACCGTGGTGCCCGCTTCCATCGTGAAGGTGCATAGCTCGGGCTGTGTCGACACCAGCAACTGCTTCGGCGTGTAACGGTGGCCGTCGTTGGTGATCGCGCCCTCCAGGATGTAGAGGCCGCTTTCGCCGTACAGCCCGGGGCCGAGGTTCAGCGTGCAAGCCTTGTCGCACTTCAGCTCCAGCAGGTACAGCGCACTGTACACCGGCACCGGCGACCGGCGCCCGAACACGTCACCGGCGATCAGCTTGAAGCGTGCGCCGTCCTGCGCCCACGTGGGCAGCTCGTGGGCCTCATGGTGATGGAAGGTGGGTTCCATCTGTTCCAGTTCGCGGGGCAGCGCCACCCAGATCTGCAGGCCGTGCAGGGTTTTCGGCTGGCCGCGCAAATGGTCGGGCGTGCGTTCACTGTGCACGATCCCGCGACCGGCCGTCATCCAGTTCACCTGTCCGGGCTGGATCTCCACCGCCGTGCCCAGGCTGTCGCGGTGCATGATGCGCCCCTCGAACAGGTACGTCAACGTGCTGAGGCCGATGTGCGGATGCGGCGGCACGTCGAAGTCGGTGCCATGGTCCATCACCACCGGGCCCATGTGGTCGATGAAACAGAAGGGGCCCACGAGCCGCTTCTTGCGGAAGGGCAGCAATCGCCCCACCAGGAAGTTGCCCACCTGCGAGGCACGCTCCTCGATGATCAGATCGATGTTCGACATGGGTTGAAGATAGCGGTGGGCTTGGTGGGAGCGGCCGAAGGCGGGGGATCAAGGATGATCGTCCCATGACGGGACCGCCCACCGGGCCGACAACTGACAACCGGGATCTGACAACTCCTTTCACCCGGCACTTGATCGGTGGCCCCACACCGGATAGCTTCGCCGGCATGAAGCCGGTGCGGGTGGTCGAGCTCTTCGCGGGCGTGGGCGGTTTCCGCATCGGGCTGGAGCGGGCATCGGAGCGCTACCGCGTGGTGTGGAGCAACCAGTGGGAGCCCGGCGTGAAGAAGCAGGTGGCGTCGGACATCTACGTGAAGCGCTTCGGCGCCGCGGGCCACACCAACCGCGACATCGCCACCGTGCCGGCCCGTGAGGTGCCCGCGCACGATCTGCTGGTGGGCGGATTCCCGTGCCAGGACTATTCGGTGGCGCGCACACTGCGGCAGGCCGAGGGCTTGCAGGGAAAGAAAGGCGTGCTCTGGTGGGAGCTCCACCGCATCATCGGGCACCGCAAGCCGGCGCACCTGCTGCTGGAGAACGTGGACCGCCTGCTCAAGTCGCCCGCCTCGCAGCGCGGCCGCGATCTCGCTGTGATGCTCGCCAGCCTGGCCGATCTGGGCTATGTGGTGGAATGGCGCGTGATCAACGCCGCCGACCACGGCATGCCGCAGCGCCGCCGCCGCGTGTTCATCCTGGGCCATCGCGTGGGCGCACCCGCCGGGGCACGCCTCAAGCGCACCCGCGATCCCGAGGCCTGGATCACCACGGACGGCATCTTCGCCCGCGCCTTCCCCGCCAAGGCCACCGGCACGCTGAACACGTTCACGCTCACCGGTGATCTCGCCGACATCAGCAGTCAGTTCAACACCGGCCGCCGCGGCGCGGCAAGCCCGTTCGCCAACGCGGGCATGCTGGTGGGGCGCACGGTGCACACCCTCGCCGTGGAACCGCGCGTGGTGGAGCCTCCCATGACCTTGGGCGCGATCCTTCAACCCCCCGACCAGGTGCCCGGGTCGTTCTACATCGATCCCGCGCAGGAGGCCGCATGGGCCTACATGAAAGGGGGCAAGAAGGAGGAACGCACCAATGCGCGCAACGGCTTCCGCTACACGTACAGCGAGGGGGCCATGGCCTTCCCCGATCCGCTCGACAAGCCCGCGCGCACCATCGTCACCGGTGAGGGCGGCAGCACGCCGTCGCGCTTCAAGCACGTGGTGCGCACACCCGATGGCCGCCTGCGCCGCCTCACGCCCATCGAGCTGGAGCGCCTCAACATGTTCCCCGACGACCACACCGCCGGCGCCACCGACGCCAAGCGTGCCTTCCTCATGGGCAATGCGCTGGTCATCGGCATCGTGGAGCGCCTGGGGAAGGTGCTCGTGGGCGAGGTGTGAACCTGCGCTCCGCCCCCCGCTACCTTCGCCGCATGGCCCAGGCACGCATCATCGTCAACGACAC
>CAYXKE010000086.1:0-5986 GCA_964464935.1 uncultured Chryseobacterium sp. | reverse complement strand
GCCAAGATCAAGGCCCTTGAGGAGCGGCTGGCGGTGCTGAAGTAGGCGAACTACGGCAGCTGCTTCACCTTCATCGTCGTGGATACCGTGCCCCCGATGCTCTGCAGGATGATGTCGCGGTCGTTTTCCACGCCGGTGTACTTCACCTGTCCGTCCATGTTCACTTCCGAGCCGTGGTAGGATCCCGTGGTGGTGTTGGTGGGCGTGGTGCCGCCCACCGCGATCAGCACCTCATCGCGGTCGTTCCCCCGGCCGGTGTATTTCACCTCGCCGTTGAAGTTGGTATCCCCAGGCCAGAGCAGGCGCGTTGTCCCGTCAACCATCGTCGGTTCGGTGCCATGGAGTGCGGTGGCCGTGGTACGCAGGTCCCAGGTGGTGGCGGTGCTGCCCAGCGTGATCGGTGCGGCGCTCATCACGCCCAGGTGACTGCGGTGCCGCAGGGCGAGACCACATGGAGTACGCTGGGCGCTGTGATCACCGGCGGGTTGAAGTCGAAGTGGATGTGGGCGGTGTTCTCAATGATGCCACCAGGCAGCAGCGGCAGGCGTGGACGGATCCGGAAGGAAACGAAGCCATGGCTGCGGGGTTCATTCACATTACTGTCGGGGAGCAGGATGTTCATGAAATGGAACTTCAGGGTGCCCGCATCGCGAAGCTGCCAGGTGAAGTGGTGCGACGCAGCGCCGATCTGGATGGTGCCGGGGTCGAGGTTCGCCGGCAGCGTATCGGTGATGAGGATGGGGAAGGCCGTATCCGTGCGGGTGTTCTGGGATCGGATGGTGTAGTCGATCCACTCGTCCTCGTCGAGCTGCCAACTGGAGTGGCTCCCCGTCGAGGTCACGGCCAGTTTGTCGTTCGGGTCATGGGCGCCCGTGATCGTCCGGTACACCACCGCCGTGTTATTGGTGAGGTTCCCGTCGCTGTTGGCCGTATTCACGTGGGCCGTTGCCACCAGCTGATGGGCGGCGATCATCCCGTGGTGAAGAAGCAGACCTTGGTGCGGCGGGCGTGCGGAAGCAGGTGTGCTCCGGCAGCGGCTGGTTGACCACATTCAGGGGCACGGATGCGCCGATGCCCTGCCGCCGCAGCGCGTGGGCGTTGCGGCCATCGGTGTGGTACAGCTCACTGGATGAAGCGCTGCGGACTCTGGCGCAGCCGTTCGATGCGTTCCAGGAACATCGCGGCCATGCGATCGGCGTTGGTGAGCGCCAGGTCGGCCACCGGCCCTTGGAACAGGGTCGTCACAGTGCCGCGGAACAACTCCAGCCAGCGGTCGAAGTGCATCTGTTGCAGCGGCATGTCGCGGTGCGGCCGGAAGGGCGCGCCTTGGTAGCTCTGCTCACCCAGCAGCACGGTGCCCCAGAAGGTGTACATCTTGGCCAGATGCTCCGGCCAGCGGTCCCGGATCGCGCCATTGAAGATGCCGCCCAGCAACGGGTCCACCCGCACTTGGGCGTAGAAGCGGTCCACCAGTTGCCGCACATCGGCGGAGGAGGTGATATCGGGACGGGATGGGCCCATGATCAGCGGGGTAATGACCCTCAAAGATCGGGCGGTGCCCACCACTTACCGCACCGGCCGATGACCATCACCATCCGCGCGGGGGTCCAGCAGCATGGTCTGGTGGGCCACATTGCGCAGGATCTCCTGTAGCGTGGGCAGCGACATCGGCTTGACCACGTGGCGGTCGAATCCGGTGTGAGCGGCCTTGATGAGGTCCTGGGGCTCGCTCCGGCCCGTGAGGGCCACGATGAAGGCCATGGCCCCCCAGTCGCTCTGCCGCATGTCCTTGCACACGTCGTATCCACAGGTATCGGGCAGACCGATGTCCAGGAAGACCACCTGGGGCCGGGTGGCATCGCCCACCTCCAATGCCTCGCGGGCGTTGTTGGCCACGGCGGCCTCATGGCCCAGGCGGCGCAACAGCATGGAGAGGGTCACGGTGATGTCCACGTTGTCGTCCACCACCAGGGTGCGGAGCACAGGCGGGCCGGTATGTCCGGGAGGCATGCGGTTCTCCATGGCCCTGCACCGGGCCAAGTAACGTGCCGGGCCGGGCAGCCGACACGTTACCCACACAGGCTCAGGGAGTCGCACCGGTGGTCATCCCTATGTGATCGGGGGCGGAGTGTTGCACGGTTTCCACACCCCAAGCCGCCCCCATGCCCCGTCCGCGGTCCTGGTTCGCATCTTCGCACCTACCGATGACCTCCCGTGAACTCACCCGCCGCCTCCGTGTGCTGCGCCGCACCGTGGTGATGCTCGCCACCGAGCTGCGTCACGGCCGGCTGGACGAGGCCCTGATCGCCGATATCGACGCCCAGATGGAGCAGGGGATCGCCATCGATCCGCGGTGCTCCGGCCTGCGCAGCATGGTCGATACCCTTCGGGAGAGCACCCTCACCCCCCGCGCCGAGCTGCTCGCCGACACCGTGCGGGCCTGCGAGCAGCTGCGTGATGCCATCGACGAAGTGACGGAACGGGCCCATTGAAGGCCCCGGAAGGCCCTTGGACCGAGGGTGCCGCGGAGGGCATGTGTGGCCCCCGCAGGACCGCAAGGAAAAGGCCCGTTAATTTTCAACAAAACCCCGCGTCATTGTTGGGAAAATGGCGCCTTCGCCAACCCCGGATCGGGTATCTTCGCGAGCCCTCCGCTTGGGAGGGTTCCAGACCAACCCCGGACCCCATGTCCGAGACCACGATCGAAATGAGCGAAACGAAGAAGGCAGGGAGTTATTCGGCCGACAGCATCCAGGTGCTGGAGGGCTTGGAGGCGGTGCGCAAGCGCCCGGCCATGTACATCGGCGATATTGGCGTGAAAGGCCTGCACCACCTGGTGTACGAGGTGGTGGACAACTCCATTGACGAGGCGCTGGCGGGCCACTGCGACACGGTGGAGGTGAGCATCACGCCCACCAACGGCATCCGCGTGAAGGACAACGGCCGGGGCATCCCCGTGGACATCCACCCGAAGGAGGGCCGCAGCGCACTGGAAGTGGTGATGACCGTGCTGCACGCCGGTGGCAAGTTCGACAAGGACAGCTACAAGGTGAGCGGTGGTCTGCACGGCGTGGGTGTGAGCTGTGTGAACGCGCTCAGCACGCAGCTCATCGCCGAGGTACACCGCGAGGGCCGCAAGTACATCCAGGAGTACAGCAAGGGCAAACCCCTGCACCCGGTGAAGGAGGTGGGGCCCACGGACTACCGCGGAACCATCGTCTCCTTCCAGCCCGACCTGAGCATCTTCCAGGTGGCCGAATACAGCTACGACACCCTGGCGGCCCGCCTGCGTGAGCTCGCCTTCCTGAACAAGGGTATCCGCCTCACCCTCATCGACGAGCGCCGCACCAATGAGGATGGCAGCTTCGTGAGCGAGACCTTCCACAGTGAGGCCGGCCTGGTGGAGTTCGTGCGCTTCCTCGATGGCACCCGCCAGCCCATCATCGAGAACGTCATCCACATGACGGGCGAGAAGCAGGGCATCCCGGTGGAGATCGCCATGGTGTACAACGACTCGTACAACGAGAACCTGCACTCGTACGTGAACAACATCAACACGCACGAGGGCGGTACGCACCTGGCCGGTTTCCGCAGCGGCCTCACCCGCACGCTGAAGAAGTACGCCGATGCCAGCGGGGCCACCCAGAAGCTGAAGTTCGAGATCAGTGGCGACGACTTCCGCGAGGGCCTCACCGCCGTGATCAGCGTGAAGGTGGCCGAGCCCCAGTTCGAGGGCCAGACCAAGACCAAACTGGGCAACAACGAGGTGAGCGGCGCGGTGAACATCGCCGTGAGCGAGATGCTCGAGAACTACCTCGAGGAGCACCCGAAAGACGCCAAGGCCATCGTGGACAAGGTGATCCTGGCCGCACAGGCCCGCCATGCCGCCCGCAAGGCGCGCGAAATGGTGCAGCGCAAGGGTGCGTTCAGCGGTGGTGGGTTGCCCGGCAAGCTGGCCGACTGCCAGAGCAAGGACCCCAGCCTGTGCGAGCTCTTCCTGGTGGAGGGCGACAGTGCCGGTGGCACCGCCAAACAAGGCCGCAACCGTGAGTTCCAGGCCATCCTCCCCCTGCGCGGCAAGATCCTCAACGTGGAGAAGGCCATGCAGCACAAGATCCTCGACAACGAGGAGATCCGCAACATCTACACCGCGCTGGGCGTGCACATCGGCACCGATGAGGACAGCAAGGCGCTGAACATGGAGAAGCTGCGGTACCACAAGATCATCATCATGTGCGACGCCGACGTGGACGGCAGCCACATCCAGACGTTGATCATGACCTTCTTCTTCCGGCACATGCAACCGCTGATCGAGCGGGGCCACCTCTACATTGCCACGCCCCCGCTGTACATGGTGCGCAAGGGCAAGGAGCATGTGTACTGCTGGAGCGACGCCGAGCGCGACGCCACCATCGAGCGGATGAAGGCCGCCAGCAAGGACGCCAGCGTGCACGTGCAGCGCTACAAGGGCCTCGGTGAAATGAACGCCGAGCAGCTCTGGGAGACCACCATGGACCCCGAGCGCCGCACCCTGCGCCAAGTGACCATCGAGAACGGCGCCGAGGCCGACCGCACCTTCAGCATGCTCATGGGCGACGAGGTGCCCCCGCGCCGCGATTTCATCGAGAAGAACGCCATCTACGCCAAGCTCGACGTGTAGATCCGTCCGCTTCACCCCATGAAGAAGGCCCAACGTTCCGGGCCTTCTTCTTTTTGCATCCGTCCCTGGCCAGGGGCCGCTCCCGTCCACATTTCGCGCGTACGTGCGACCTTCGTCCGCATGGGCATGAGCGCCATCAAGGATCAGGCGGAAGAGCTGCTCGCCCAAGGCATGGGCCATCAGCAGGTGTTCGAGATGCTGGTGCGCGAACACCCCGAAGTGAAGCCAAAGCGCCTGGCCGAGCACCTCTGCCAACGCCCCAGCTGGCAGGCGCGCACGGAACTGCGCGGGCTGCACCAGCTGCTCCTCGCGCTGGTGGCGATCAGCGCGCTGGTGCGTGTGGGCAACGCCCTGGCCGAACGCGCACCACAATGGGGACAGGCCGGCATGCTCACCACCGTGATCCCCGTGGGTACCATCCTGATGGGCTACTCGCTCCACCGGTGGCGCGCGCCGGTCATGCGATGGGTGGGTTGGGGCAACCTGGTCAGCATCATTCCGCTGGTGTCCGCCATGCTGCCCACCATGCGCCATGGGGCCGGCATCGATGCCCAAATCATCAACAGCGCGATGGCGGTGGCGATCGGCGCGATCGCCCTGCTCCTGTACAAGCGGGCCTTCCCCAGCTACCGCGTGGAGCGCGACGCCCGGACCGGCACCGCCCACTACATCTTCCGCGAGACGGATCCGCGTTGATCCACCCCATCCCTGGGTGCCTCCTTCCCCACCTTGGGCGATCGACACCCCACCGTACGGCCGAGATCCGCCTACGGGCTGTTGTTGCACGGAACATGCGCTCCATGGGCAAACCATCCACCCATGGACGTCCCGCACAACCAGTACGCCACCATGACCGGTGCCGTGAACGACCTGCAGGCGCAGGGCTACACCGACGAACTCACCCTCACCGAGGACGGCCTGTTCAACAGCGCCATTCCGCTGGACCCATCCGAATTCACCATCGACTCGTTCCACCGCTTCGAAGGTCCCAGCGATCCCGCCGACATGGCGATCATCTATGCCGTAAGCGCGAAGAAGCACGGGCTGAAGGGACTGCTCATCGGCGACTATGGCGCGAAAGCACAGGACTTCATCCACAAGATGGTGCAGCCGCTCAGTGCGCACTCGGCCGAAGAGACGCGCCACTCCGTGAAGCCCGCGCCGCATGGCACGGACGTCAAAGCCTGAGCCATGCGCCCCCTATGGACCGGCACCATCGGCTTCGGGCTGGTGACCATCCCGGTGAAGCTGTACAGCGCCACGCGGCCCAGCGAGCTCGACCTGGACATGCTCGACGCACGCGACCATGCCCGTATCCGGTTCCAA
>CAYXKE010000085.1:0-6202 GCA_964464935.1 uncultured Chryseobacterium sp. | reverse complement strand
TTGGTGGAGAATACCGGATTCGAACCGGTGACCTCTTGCATGCCATGCAAGCGCTCTAGCCAGCTGAGCTAATTCCCCAGGATGCCAACCCGCTGCGGGGCAACGGGAGCGCAAATGTAGTAAAAGGAGTGCATCTCCAACTTTGTACCCCCATGTCATTGTCCCGGACCCTTACCCACCGGCTCGCCGCACACCTCACCCAGCACCTGGGGCGGGAGGTGGAGGTGCGCCATGCCGACCCCGTGGGCGGGGGCAGCATCAACGATGCCTATGGCCTGGACACCAGCGCCGGACGCTGGTTCGTGAAGGTGAACGCGGCCGACCGCTTCCCGAGCATGTTCGCCGCCGAGGCCGACGGACTGCGGCGCCTGGGCGCCACGGGGGGCGTGCGGGTGCCGGCCGTGATCGCCACGGGCGAGGAGCGTGCCGACGGGCGCGACGAAAGCTTCATCCTGATGGAATGGGTGGAGCAGGGCCTGCGCACCACCACGTTCTGGCAGGCGTTCGGAAGGGCCCTGGCCGCCCTGCACCGCCATACCGCCCCGGCGTTCGGGCTGGAGGTGGACAACTACATCGGCTCCCTGCCCCAGGTGAACACGCCCGAGGGCGACTGGCACACCTTCTTCATCCGCCACCGCCTGGAGCCGCAGCTGCGCATGGCGCGCGACCGCAAGCGCGTGGAGGCCGGCATGGCCTTTCGGTTCGAGCGGCTCTTCCACCAGCTGGACCGCCTCTTCCCGGCCGAACCGCCCGCCCTGCTGCACGGTGACCTGTGGAGCGGCAACCACCTCTGCGATGCCGGGGGGCGCCCGGTGCTGATCGACCCCGCCGTGTACCACGGTCACCGGGAGATGGACATCGCCATGACGCGGCTCTTCGGCGGCTTTGATCCCGCGTTCCTCACGGCTTATCAGGAGGAATGGCCGTTGGAGGCCGGCTGGGAGGAGCGGCTCGACGTGTGTAACCTGTACCCGCTGCTGGTGCACGTGAACCTCTTCGGCGGCGGCTACGTGGCGCAGGTGGAAGCGGTGTTGCGCCGCTTCGCCTGAGCGGCTTCAGCCCTGTGCGGTGGGCTTATTGCCCAGCACCTTCTCGATGCGCTCCATCACGGCCGGGGTGAGCTGGTCCTGCGCGGCCACGGCCTGGAGGTTCTCCTTCAGTTGGGCCTCCTTGCTGGCGCCCAGGATCACGGTGCTGACGTGCGGGTGCTTCAGGCACCAGGCCAGTGCCATCACCGGCAGGCGCATCCCCAGCCCGTCGGCGATCTTGTTCAGCTTCTCCACGGTGCGGATGCGCTGCGGGGTGAGCTCGCGCTCCCGCAGCCAGGCGAGGCTCTGCATTTGCAGGCGACTGCCCTTGGCGCCCTGCGCATCGCGGTGCTTGCCGGTGAGGATGCCGCTGGCCAGCGGGCTCCAGATGGTGGTGCCCAGCCCCACGGTGCGGTACAGCCCGGCGAACTCCGCCTCCACCTTTTCGCGGTGGAACATGTTGTACTGCGGCTGCTCCATCACCGGCGCGATGAGGTGGTGCTGCCGCGCCACCAGGTGCGCCTCCATGATCTGCTGTGCGTTCCATTCGCTGGTGCCCCAGTAGAGGACCTTGCCGCTCATCACCAGCTGGTGCATGGTCCACACGGTCTCCGCGATCGGCGTGTGCGGGTCGGGGCGGTGGCAGAAGTACAGGTCCAGGTAGTCCACCTGCAGGCGCTGCAGGGCGGCGTGGCAGGCCTCCACCAGGTGCTTGCGGTGCAGGCCCACCTGCGTGGGGAGCTTGCCTCCGGCCCCGAAGTAGGCCTTGCTGCTCACGATCCACGTGTCGCGCGGCCACTTGGTCTTTTTCAGGATGCGGCCCATCACCCGCTCGCTCTCGCCCTGCGCGTAGATCTCGGCGTTGTCGAAGAAGTTCACCCCGTTGTCGTACGCCAGCCGCATCAGCTTCTCCGCGGTGGCGTCGGTGATCTGTTTGCCGAAGGTGAGCCAGGAGCCCAGTGAGAGCTCGGAGACCTGGAGGCCGGAGGTGCCCAGGCGGCGGTAGCGCATTTCCATGGGAACAAAGTTCGCATGCCCGGCACCGTTCGCGATATTCGCGACATGTCCGCCATCTCCAGCAACAAGGCGCCCGAGCCCGTGGGCCATTACCCGCATGCCCGTCGCGTGGGCGATCTGCTCTTCCTCAGCGGTGTGGGGCCGCGGGAACGGGGCACCACGAAGATCCCCGGCGTGGAGCTGGACGCCGCCGGGAACATCATCAGCTACGACATCGAGACCCAGGTGCGCAGCGTGTTCCAGAACGTGCGGTGGATCCTGGAGGATGCCGGATCGTCGTGGGAGAAGATCGTGGACGTGACGGTGTTCCTCACGAACATGCAGGACGACTTTCCCGTGTACAACCGGCTGTGGAAGGAGTATTTCGCGGTGGACCCGCCGTGCCGCACCACGTTGGAGATCAACTGCCTGCCCACGCCGATCGCGATCGAGCTGAAGGTGATCGCCACGGTGTGATCAGGGCTGCTCCTTGAACCAGCTGGCGTACTTCAGGTAGTTGGCGGCGATGCGCTCGATCTCGTTGCGCGAGAGGTCATCGCCCACGGCGCGCACACGCCGGGCGGGCACGCCGGCCATGAGGCTGCCGGGTTCCACGATGGTGTGCTGCAGCACCACCGCGCCGGCGGCGATCACGCTGCCTTCGCCGATCACGGCGTGGTCCATCACGATGGCGCCCATGCCCACCAGGACCTTGTCGTGGATGGTGCAGCCGTGCACGATGGCGTTGTGGCCGATGCTCACATCGTTGCCGATGGTGAGCGCGGCGCGTTCGTAGGTGCAGTGCAGCACGGCGCCGTCCTGGATGTTCACCCGGTCGCCGATGCGGATGCGGTGCACATCACCGCGCACCACGGCATTGTACCACACGCTGCACTGTTCGCCGGCCACCACATCACCGATCACCACGGCGGTCTCGGCCAGGAAGGGGTCCCGGCCGAAGCGGGGAGTGAAGCCACGTACGGAGCGGATCAGGGCCATGGGAGCGCCAATTTCGGGACTAGCCCTTGTAGAACAGCCAGCGGCCCAGTTCGCGCCAGTTCACCTTCTTGCCGTACATGAGGATGCCGGTGCGGTAGATGCGGCCGGCCAGCCAGGTGCTGCCCACGAAGGTGGCGGCCAGCAGGGCCATGCTCAGCAGCAGCTGCCAGGCGGGCGTGGCACCCATGGCCACGCGCACCATCATCACGATCGGGCTGGTGAAGGGGATGAGGCTGGCCCAGAACACGGCCGGGCTCTCCGGGTTGTACACGGCCATCTGGGCGATGATGATGGCCGCGATCATGGGCACGGTGACCGGGAACATGAACTGCTGGGAGTCCGTCTCGCTGTCCACCGCACTGCCGATGGCCGCCAGCACCGAGCTGTAGAGCAGGTAGCCGCAGATGAAGTAGAACAGGAACACGGCGAGCACCAGCGGGATGTTGAGCTGGCGGATCGGGCCCATGATGTCCTCTTCATCGAAGGTGTTGGCCTGGGCGCCGGCCTTTTCGAGCTGGGCCTGCACCTCGGCGGTCATGCCCTGCTGCGCGAGGGTCTGGGGGTCGAAGCGGTCGCCCACGAGCACGGCGGTGCCCACGCTGATCATGGTGGTGACGATCACGATCCACAGCACGAACTGCACCAGGCCCACCATGGCGATGCCCACGATCTTGCCCATCATCAGCTGGAAGGGCTTCACGCTGCTGATGAGCACTTCCACGATGCGGTTCTGCTTCTCCTCCATCACCCCGCGCATCACCTGCACGCCGTAGAGGAAGATGAAGAAGAACATGATGTAGCCGAAGAAGAAGCCCACGATGGAGCGCTCGCGGGCGTACGAGGGCATGTCCACCTTGTCGATGTCGAACTTGCGCAGGTCCAAGGGCTTGCGCACGCGGTCATAGGCCTCCTTGTCGATGCCCTCGTCGCGCAGCTTGGCCAGTTCGATGGCCTTCTCCAGCTCGGTGCGGATCACGCTCATGGCGAATTCGCTCGGCAGCTGCTTGTAGTACAGGTCGGCCTGTGGCACGGTGAGTATGCCGGGCAGCAGGTTCACGCGCACGGTGTATGGGCTGGCCTTGAAGCTGCTGTCGCTCCACTCCTTGCCGTCGAGGAAGAACTTCACGCTCTCGGTGTCCTTCAGGCGCGTGCCGATCACGCCCTCCTTGTCGATCACCAGCACATGGTGCACGGTGCCCTCCTGGGAGGCCAGGTAGGCGGTGAGCAGCACGGCCCCGGCGATGAGCAGGGGGCCGAGCACCGTCATGATGAGGAAGCTCGGTTTGCGCACGCGGGTGATGAACTCCCGCCAGATGATGAGCCGGATCTTTTTCATGGACGCTCTCGGGTGCCGTTGGGGGCTTACTCGGTCATGCCGGCGGTGACCTGCTCGGGGGCGGTCTCGCTCACGGCGCGGATGAAGATGTCGTGCATGCGGGGCACCTCCTCGTGCATGCCGTGCACCTCTACGGCGGGCAGCAGCTGGCGCAGCACATCGTTGGTGGTGCTGCCGTGGCCCAGGCGGATGCGGGCGGTGCCATGGCCGTTGTCCTCCTGCACATCGAGCAGTTCGCCGGAGAATGCCAGGGCGCTGGCCAGGGCCACCTTCGACCCGCGGTAGTCGATCCGGAAGGTGTTGGTGGCGTACCGGCGGCGGATCTCGCGCACGTTGCCGTGCAGCACCAGGCGCGATTTGTTGATGAGGCCGATGTGGTCGCACATCTCCTCCACGCTGGGCATGCTGTGGGTGCTCAGCATCACGGTCACGCCTTCATCGCGCAGGCGCAGGATCTCGCTGCGCACCAGCTCGGCGTTGATGGGGTCGAAGCCGCTGAACGGCTCGTCGAGGATGAGCAGCTTGGGCCGGTGAAGCACGGTGGTGATGAACTGCACCTTCTGGGCCATGCCCTTGCTCAGCTCCTCCACCTTCTTGTTCCACCAGCCGCCCATGTCCCAGCGGTCGAACCATTCCTTCAGGCGGCGCCGGGCCTCGGCCTGTTCCATGCCCTTGAGCTGGGCCAGATACATGGCCTGCTCGCCCACCTTCATCTTCTTGTACAGGCCGCGCTCCTCGGGCAGGTAGCCCATCTGCACCACGTCGGCATCGTTCATGGGCCGGCCGTCGAGCAGCACCCGGCCCGCATCCGGTGCGGTGATGCGGGTGATGATGCGGATCAGGGTGGTCTTGCCCGCACCGTTCGGGCCCAGCAGCCCGAAGATGCGGCCGGCGGGCACCTCCATGGTGACCCCGTCCAGCGCCGTGTGGTCGCCGAAACGCTTCTCGATGTCCTCCGTGCGCAACATGCCTCTGGGTTGGGGGGCAAAGGTATCCGCCCCATCCGGGCGACCGCTACCGCTGATGAAGGCGATGCGCCGGTGATGTGATCGCCCCGCGGACGCTATCGGGCACGGGAGGGTGGGGGATCCCCTCAGAACTTGTACGCCACGCCCAGGTTCAGCACGGACACGCCGTAGCCCAGCTCCAGCTGTGCGCCGAAGCTGTTGCTGAAGTAGTAGCGGGCGCCCAGGAAGCCGGTGAGGCCGAGGCCGCTGGCCGCGGAGCCCGAACTGGCGCGCACCACGCCCGAGGGGTACACGGTGTTGTCCTTCCAGCTCACGATGTTGTAGCTCAGCATCAGGCCGCCGTAGGTGTCCAGTTCGCTCACCCCGTGCCAGTCGTTGTAATGCCACGCGCCGCGCACGCCCAGGATCAGGTACGTGTAGCGCCAGTCGTACTCATAGTTCGGGCCCCAATTCCAGCGGTGTGTCAGGGTGCGGAAGCCCACATAGCCGCCGATGCCCAGCACGCCGGCACCGAGGTCGCTCACGCCATGCTCGTAGCCCAGGGCCAGTCCGGGCGATGCGCTCGTGTGGGACACGTAGTTCCCGCCCAGCCCCACGCCGAGGCTGGCCACATTATCACCCACGTCGAACTGGGCATTGCCCGTGCGGGGGGTAAGCAGGGAAATGAACAGGATGATCGGCAGCAGGGAGGGGAAGTGGATGCGCATGGGGGATGATGTTAGGGGGCCGGGACAAAGTTCGGTGATGCGAATTGGTCTTCGCGGTTTGAGCGGACGAGAAATGAAAAGCGCCCCGTGGAGGGCGCTTTTCGTTCGTTCGCAGGGCGGTGGTCACTCGGCCAGCACCAGTACGGTGTTGTGGCTCACCTCCACCAC
>CAYXKE010000084.1:0-6746 GCA_964464935.1 uncultured Chryseobacterium sp. | reverse complement strand
TGAGCATCTTCAGCGCGATGTGGAGCGAGCACTGCTCGTACAAGAACTCCATCAAGCAGCTCAAGACCCTGCCGCGCAGCGGGCCGAAGCTGCTGGCCGAGGCCGGGCAGGAGAACGCCGGGCTGGTGGACATCGGCGGCGGCTGGGCCTGCGCCTTCAAGATCGAGAGCCACAACCACCCCAGCGCCATCGAGCCATACCAAGGCGCGGCCACGGGCGTGGGCGGCATCAACCGCGACATCTTCACCATGGGCGCGCGGCCCATCGCACAGCTCAACAGCCTGCGTTTCGGCGATATCAGCAATGATCCCCGGGCGCGCTGGCACATGCGCGGGGTGGTGAAGGGCATCGGCGACTACGGCAACGCCTTCGGGGTGCCCGTGCTTGGCGGTGAAGTGTACTTCGACCCGTGCTACAGCACCAACCCGCTGGTCAATGCCATGAGCGTGGGCATCGTGCGCACCGACCGGGTGATCAGCGCCACCAGTGCCCAGGAGCCCGGCAAGGGCGCCGGCAACCCCGTCTTCATCGTGGGCAGCGCCACCGGCAAGGACGGCATTCACGGCGCCAGCTTCGCCAGCAAGGACATCACCGAGACCAGCATGGACGACCTGCCCGCCGTGCAGGTGGGCGACCCCTTCATGGAGAAGCTGCTGCTGGAGGCCTCGCTGGAACTGGCGCAGACCGACGCGATCATCGGCATGCAGGACATGGGCGCTGCCGGCATCACCTGCAGCACCAGCGAGATGAGCGCCAAGGGTGAGACCGGCATGGACATCCACCTGGACCGGGTGCCCACCCGACAGGCCGGGATGCGTGCCTGGGAGATCCTCCTCAGCGAAAGTCAGGAGCGCATGCTCGTGGTGGTGAAGAAGGGCCGAGAGGCCGAGGTGAAGGCCATCTTCGACAAGTGGGACCTGAACTGCGTGGAGATCGGCACCGTGACCGAGGGCGGCACCCTGCGCTACTTCATGCATGGCGAGCTGGTGGCCGAAGTGCCCGCCGAAAGTCTGGTGCTGGGCGGTGGTGCGCCAGTGTACGAGCGCGAGCAGCGTGAACCCGCGTACATCGCGGAGAACCGCCGCTTCCGCGTGGACGATGTGCCCGAGCCCGATGACCTGCGCAAAGTGGCCCACGAGCTGCTCGCCAGCACCAACATCGCCAGCAAACGCTGGGTCTATGAGCAGTATGACACCATGGTGCGCACCAGCAACCTCACCACCAATGCGCCCAGCGATGCGGGGGTGGTGCTGCTGAAGGAGGCGCCCATGGACGACCCCAACGTGCCGCAGCGCGCGCTGGCCGTGACCGTGGACTGCAACGGCCGATACGTGCACGCCGATCCGTACACCGGCGCCATGATCGCCGTCAGCGAGGCGGCGCGGAACATCGCCTGCACCGGCGGTGAACCCTGCGGCGTGACCAACTGCCTGAATTTCGGCAACCCCTACGACCCCGAAGTGTACTGGCAGTTCGCACAGGCCATCAAGGGTATGGGCGATGCCTGTCGCGCCTTCGAGGCCCCGGTGACCGGTGGCAACGTGAGCTTCTACAACCACACCGTCACCGATCAGCGCAACATCCCGGTGTTCCCCACACCCACGATCGGCATGGTGGGCATCATTCCGGACATCAACAAGCGCATGACGCTCGACCTGAAGGAGAAGGGGGAGTTGATCTTCCTGCTGGGTCGTTCCACGGATGACATCGCCAGCAGCGAGTATCTGGTGCGCCACCACGGCATCCAGCGTTCGCCGGCACCCTACTTCAACATCGACGAGGAGAAGCGACTGCACACCATGCTGCTCATGCTCATCCGCTCCGGATTGGTGAGCGCGGCGCACGACGTGAGCGATGGCGGCCTGTGGACCACCCTGGTGGAGATGGGACTGCCCCGCGGCCTCGGCTTCGACATCGTGACCGACAGCGAGGTGCGCCCCGATGCCTTCCTCTTCGGCGAAGGACAGGGACGTGCCGTGGTGACCGTGCCGCCCGAGCGCGAGGACCAGTTCCTCGATCTGCTGCAGGCCAGCAAGGTGCCCTTCATCCTCCTGGGCCATGTGACCAAGGGCAAGATCATGGTCGATGACACACCCTTCGGCTTCATCGAGGACATGCGCACCATCTACGAGAGCGCCGTGCCCAAGGCCATGGCCGAACAGTAAGATCATCCCCAACGACCCCAACCGGACCATCATGCCACAACCCGCCACCATCGGCCCTCTGCCCCAAGTGGGCGACACCGCTCCGCAGCTACGCTATGTGAAACAAGACCGGTCCAACGCCGCCCTCGCCGACCTGAAGGGGAGCGTGGTGGTGCTGCTGTCAGTGCCCAGCCTGGACACGGGTGTGTGCGCCACCGAGACGCGCACCTTCAACCAGAAGGCCGCCGGTCTCGGTGCCAAGGTGCTTGTCCTCAGCATGGACCTGCCCTTCGCCATGAAGCGCTTCTGCGACACCGAGGGCATCACCAATGTGGAACCGGGCAGCGACTTCCGCTTCCGCGACCTGAGCCAGCAATGGGGGGCGGCCTTTGCCGAAGGGCCCATGGAGGGCATCACCTGCCGGGCCGTGTGGGTGATCGACCAGGAGGGCGTGGTGCGCTACCACGAACTCACGGCCGAACTCGGGGCCGAGCCCGATTACGATGCCGCACTGAACGCGGCCAGGTCGCTCCTGTAGGACCTCGCGCGGAGGACCATCAAGTCCGTGATGACGTGCTGCGGCGCGCCAGGGCCCTGTCCATCCACGTGAAGAGGAGCAGGCACCCGGTGATCCCGATGGACCACATGGCCCAGCTGGCGGGGATCCGCACATTGCGGACCACCTCGAGCATGGGCGCGAGATAGTCCGGTACATCGCCGGCCGGAGCCCGCATGGCGGCCACCACCGTCACGGTGATCAGGACGATCACCGGGGCGAGCAGGAGGGTCCAGCCTGTGCGACCGATCAATGGCTCCACTTTCGTGGGGCGAGCCATGGGCGTGACGGCCACCCGCGCCATGATCCGTGCGGTGAGGTCCGTGCCCGGCGTGTGGTGCCCGGCTGCCTGGAACAGCTTTCGCATGGCGATGTCAGCGGGCTCACGCATGGTCGAAAAGTATGGCGCGTGCCTCGGGGCCCAGTGTCCGTTGCAGTGCCTCGCCCAGCTTCCTGCGCCCCCGGTGCAGCTTCACTTTCACATTGGACGCCCCCAGTCCGGTGGCGGTTACGATCTCCTCCACGCTGAGCTCGTCCAGGTAGAACATCGTCAGCACCGCAGCATCCTCGGGGTTCAGGGTGGCCAACGCACGATCCAAGTGCTGCCTCATGTCCCCCACGGGTGCGGTGCTCGGTTGCCGGTCCGAAGGAGGATGGGTGAGCTCGTCCACGGAAAGCATGTCATCGCGTCGACGCCGGGCGTGGCTCACCGCCGTGCGGTAGGCGATGCTGTACAGCCAGGTGCTGAACTTGGCAGTGCCGCCGAACCCCGCCAGATGTTGGTAGGCCTTCACGAACGCGTCCTGGGTGGCCTCCTCCGCGTCCTGCGCATTGCGCAGCACACGATGGCACACCGTGTACACCATGTGTTGGTACGTGCGGACCAGCTCGGCGAAGGCCTGGGTATCGCCGGCCACGATCCGTTGGATGAGCGCTGCGTGGTCCACGTGGGTAGGCATGGGACGACGGTCGGACACATGCCGGTTACAAAGGAGGTTCATCGGCTCCGTCACGCCCAGGCATCTGGTATGGAGGGCCCTGGAAGAATGTTGAGCGGTCGATCGTAACCTCGTTACCTCCGGGGTACGTCCCATTACCAGGCATCATACCGTCGCCCATCGAACCACCGAACATCCAACACCTGACCTACCCCATGGAGATCCTCATTCCCATCATCGCCATCGTGGTGCCCTGCGCAGTGGGCTTCGGCGCCATGTACATGTACTACACGTCGCAGCACAAGGAGCGCATGAGCATGATCGAGCGCGGCATGGCACCGAGCCTGGCCAAGCCGGCCGACGACCCGAACAAGGCCCTGCGCAACGGTATGCTGTGGACCGGTGTGGGCATCGGTCTCACGCTCGGATGGCTCTTCCGGCAGTATGTGATGCAGGGAACGGAGGCCGTGCGCTCACCGATCCCCCTGCTGGTGGGCGCGGCGCTTTTCGGCGGCTTGTCGCAGGTGCTCTATTACCTGCGCTTCCACGGGCGTCAACAAGGCTAGTTCGGCTGCGCGGCACTGATCTCCACTTGCGTGGGGTAGGCGAACACCAGCCCTTCGGCCGCGAAGCGCCGCAGCAGGTCCACGTGCATCCGGTTCTGCACATCGTCCACGGAGCGCCCCTTGCGGATCCAGTACACGAAGACGATCTGCAGGCTGTACGCACCGATGCCCGTGAACACCGCGCTGTGCCGGGGCAGCACATCTTCCGCGTGCGCCTCCACCAGTTCGCGCAGCACGGCCAGCGCCCGCTCCACGCGCTCGGGCGGTGTTTCACAGATCAATCCCAGCTCGTGCCGCACGCGCCGGGCGTCCTCATCGCTCATGTTCTCCACCACGGTGTCGGTGAAGCGGAAATTGGGCACCACCACCACCGTGCCCTCCGGGGTGCGCAGGCGGGTGCTGCGGATGCCCACCCGGAGGACCGTGCCTTCATGGCCACCTACGCGGATTCGATCGCCCACGCGGAAAGGCTGGTCCGTGAACACCGTGATGCCCCCGAACACGTTGGCCACCGTGTCCTTCGCCGCCATGGCCAATGCCAGGCCGCTGATGCCCATGCCCGCCAGTAGTGCGTTCACATTGTAGCCCACGTTGTTCAGGGCCAGCACCACGCCGATCCCCCAGATGAGCAATGCGGCCGTGCGCACGGTAAGGGCCTCCACCGTGGCGTCCATGGAGGAAAGTCCGCGCTTTTTCGCCCGTGGCAGCAGGAATTCCTGCATCAGTGCGGTCACGATGCGCACCACCAGCCAGGTGATGGCCAGGGTCCGCGCCATCATGAACGCCTGGCCGCCCAGGTGGTCCACCGCTTCGTGGAAGTGCATGCGCCCGAAGGCGATCTGGAAGCCGGCCAGCGTGACCAGCAGCACCACGGGCGGGCCCATCGTGGTCATGATCACATCGTCCACACGCGTTTCCGTTCGCTGCGTCCAGCTTTTCAATAGCACGCAGAAGAGCCAGTAGAGCAGCTTGCCCACCAGCCACGCGCCCAGGGCGATCCCCAGCGCGCTCGCCCATTCCTCGATCGTGTGGTCCAGGATCGTTCGTTCCCACATGCCCGTACCTGCCGGCTAAATTTGACCGGGCTGGCGAAGGTAATCCCGGCCCTACCGCAATATGGAGGCGATCACAGTGGTGACGGGGGCGAGCCGGGGCATTGGTCAGGAGACCGTACGCGCGCTCGTGCGCGAACACGGGCGGCATGTGTTGGCCGTGGCCCGTAATGGGGAGGCGCTGCGGGGGCTGCAGCAGGAGCTCGGTCCGCAGGTGGAACTGCTGCCCCTTGACCTGGGCACGCCCGATGCCGTGCATCGCGTGCAGGACATCGTGGGCGGCCGACGCGTATCGGCCCTGGTGCACAACGCGGGTGTCCTTGTACGCCGCAACTTGGGCGAGTGGACCGCGCAGGACGTGGCGCAGATGTTCCATATCAATGTCACGGCCCCACTGCTGCTCACCCAAGCCTTGGCCCCGCAGCTGAAGGGTGATCCGCCCGGCCACGTGGTGCACATCGGCAGCATGGGAGGCTTCCAGGACAGCGTCAAATTCCCGTCACTGGCTGCGTACAGCGCCAGCAAGGCGGCGCTGGCCTGCCTGGCGCAGTGTCTCGCGGAGGAGTTCAAGGACCAGGGGGTGCGCAGCAACTGTCTGGCCATCGGGGCCGCAGGGACCGAGATGCTACGTGCCGCCTTCCCCGGCTACGATGCACCGGTGAGCGCGGCCGCCATGGGGGCGTACGTGGCCCGTTTCGCGGTGGAAGGGCACCATTGGTTCAATGGAAAAGTGCTTCCGGTGGCGGTGGGGACTCCCTGAGGGGCGAGGACCTTCAACCGGTTCTCCCTGACTATCAGCACATTATCATGTAGGGGAAAATTTTTTCCCGCCATGTGGTGCATTCGATCAAAAAAGCCTCATACATTTGCAGCCGCTTTCGGCAAGACGTTCTTTGGAGCCGGCCAGTAGTGAGGGAGGTAAGTGGTGCGCAGAGGCTGTGAAAAAAATATTCACAGTGCGATGCGGGGAAGCGAAAGATCCTTACCTTTGCCGTCCCTCCCGAGACAGGGGGTTGTAAAAGACCCTTGGTCGAGGCAGGCTTGAACGAGTGAACAGACACGAACGGGGTTCGCCCCGTCTTGTAAAGTTCTTTGACTTATTGTCCATTCTGAGAACAGCAGGTGTCCTTGTGTCCACTGAAAGGTGGACCACATGAGAGACCTCGTCAAAAGAAAGAGACCGGATCGAACCAAACATTTACAATGGAGAGTTTGATCCTGGCTCAGGATGAACGCTAGCGGCAGGCCTAACACATGCAAGTCGAGGGGCAGCGCGGTGTAGCAATACACTGGCGGCGACCGGCGCACGGGTGAGTAACACGTATGGAACCTGCCCTTTACTGGGGAATAACCCGGAGAAATTCGGACTAATACCCCATAATAAACGAGATGGCATCATCTTGTTTTGAAAGCTCCGGCGGTAAAGGATGGCCATGCGTCCCATTAGCTAGTTGGTGAGGTAACGGCTCACCAAGGCGACGATGGGTAGC
>CAYXKE010000083.1:0-6956 GCA_964464935.1 uncultured Chryseobacterium sp. | reverse complement strand
ATGAGCGCATTGATGCTGGCCAGCCCATTGTGGCCGCCGGCGCCGCCCTTGGCCCGGATGCGGATGGTGCCGAACGGCAGGGCCAGGTCGTCGGTGATCACCAGGAGGCGGTCCACCGGAACGTTCTCCTGGTCCAACCAGTAGCGTACCGCCTTGCCGCTGAGGTTCATGTACGTGCTGGGCTTGATCAGCACGAACGTGCGGCCCTTGTGCCGGAACTCCGCGCGATCGCCATAGCGGGCCGGCGCGAAGACCACCCCGGCCACCTCGGCCAGCGCATCGAGCACTTGGAAGCCGATGTTGTGCCGTGTGCGGACATATTCCGGCCCGGGATTGCCCAGGCCCACGATCAGGTATTTCATGGGGCACAAAGGAAAAGACCCCCGACATGGTCAGGGGTCTTTTCGCAAAAGGTGAGCACCGTTCGGCAGGAACGGGCGTGGGATCACTTCTTCTTGCCTTGGGCGGCGGCTTCCGCACCCTCCTCCTTCTTCTTCGTCAGGCGCACGGCCAGCACCACGTCGGTGGGCTTTTCCAGCAGGGTGAGGTTCTCGAACTGCAGGTCCTTCACGCGCAGGGTCTGGTTCACGTCCACACCGGTCACGTCCAGCTCCAACACCGTGGGCAGGTGGGCGGGCAGGGCCTTCACACGCATGCGGCGCATGCCTTGCTTCATCTTTCCGCCTTTGCGCACTCCGATGGGCTGACCCACCAGGCGGATGTTCAGCGTGGCCTTGGCGGGCTTGTTGTCGTTGACCTCCATGAAGTCCACGTGGATCACCTCGTCGGTCACGGGGTCGAACTGCTTGTCCTTCACCAAGGCCTTCACGGTGCGGCCGTCGATGTTCAGTTCAGCACCTTTCACCTCCGGGGTGAAGATGAGCTTGCGCAGGGCCGCGGCCTCGATGCTGAAGTGCACGGTGTTCTCCCCGCCGTACAGCACGCAGGGAACACGCTTCTCACGGCGCAGTTGGGCAGCGCCCTTGGTGCCGTTGGGGGTGCGGGCGGTTCCGCTGAGCACGATGGTGTTCATGTTGAAAGGGTGGTGGTGGTTATGCGATGATGAAGTGGCTGCTGATGCTCTCGTGGGTGCGCACCCGGCGGATCACATCGGCGAAGAGGTGGTCCACGGAAAGCTGTTTGATCTTGCCGGTGGGTGCACCCGCTGCGGGGCGCAGGGGAATGGTGTCCGTGACGATGAGCTCGCTGAGCCCGCTCTTTTCGATGCGTTCGTAGGCCTGGCCGCTGAGCACCGCGTGAGTGCACACGGCGCGCACGCTCTTGGCGCCCAGGTCCAGCATCATGTCGGCGGCTTTGGTGAGGGTGCCCGCGGTGTCGACCATGTCGTCCACCAGCACCACGTTCTTGCCCGCCACATCGCCGATCACGGTCATGCTGTCCACCTGGTTGGCCACCTTGCGCTGCTTGTAGCAGATGGCCATGTCGCAGCCCAGATGCTTGGAGTAGGCGTTGGCCCGCTTGGTGCCGCCGGTGTCGGGAGCGGCCATCACCAGATCATCCAAGCCCATCTCCTTGATGTAAGGCATGAAGATGGTGCTGGCGAAGAGGTGGTCCACCGGCACTTCGAAGAAGCCCTGGATCTGGTCGGCGTGCAGGTCCATGGTCATGATCCGGTCCACCCCGGCGGCCGTGAGCATGTTGGCCACCAGCTTGGCGCCGATGCTCACCCGCGGCTTGTCCTTGCGGTCCTGGCGGGCGTAGCCGAAGTAGGGGATCACCGCCACGATGCGTTTGGCGCTGGCCCGTTTGGCGGCGTCCACCATCATGAGCAGTTCCAGCAGGTTGTCCGCAGGCGGGAAGGTGCTTTGGATGATGAAGACGAGCTCTCCGCGCACGGTCTCTTCGAAACTGGGCTGGAACTCACCGTCGCTGAAGCGGGAAAGGCTCACCTCGCCCAAGCGCACCCCGCCAGCCGCGGCGATGCGCTCGGCCAGGTAGCGGGTGGCACTGCCACTGAAGATCTTGGCGCTTTCCTCCATGGGTTGGGCTCGCGCGACACGCGGGAAAAGGGCTGCAAATGTAGCGATCTTCAGGAGGTTATCAACGATCGTTGGAATTGAGGTGGGCACGGCGGGCCATCACAGGGGGTGGCGGGCGGCTAACTTGCGCCCATGCCCGATCCGAGCCGCTCGCCGTTCACCGAACAGGTCTTGGCCGCCGTGCGCCGGGCCGGACGTACCGGTATCACCACCCAGCAACTAGCCATCCGGCTGGGTACCAGGGATAAAGAAGGTCGGCGCCAGATCTTCGACGCCATCGACACCCTCCTCGACCAAGGCCGGATCACCAGCGGCCGGAAAGGACGCTACCTGGCCGTGGGCGGCGATGGGCCGGACACCCTCGAAGGGGTGATCGAGATCATCAATAGCGGGGCCGGCTATGTACGCGCCGAGGTGCCCGGCATGGACGATGTGTACGTGCCGCAACGCGCCCTGGCCACGGCCCTGCACGGCGACACCGTCCGGATCCGCCTCAGCGCTGGCCGCGGCCACCGCATGGAAGGCCGCGTGCTCGCCGTGGTGGAACGCCGCCGCACGGAGTTCGTGGGCACCGTGCACCGCCAGCAGGGCCGCATGCTCGTGGTGGCCGATGATCAACGCGTGCAACGGCCCTTCCAGATCGCCCCGGGCGATGTGAACGGCGCCACCGACGGCGACAAGGCCATCATCGAAATGGCCAACTGGACCGACGGACGCGAACTGCCCAAGGCCCGTGTGCTGCGCGTGCTGGGCCGGGCCGGCGAGCACCAGGTGGAGATGCACGCCATCCTGGCCGAGTTCGGCCTGCCGCTGGAGTTCCCCGATGCCGTGCTGCGCGCGGCCGAGGCCATCACCGACGGCGCCACACCCCAGGAGATCGCCCGCCGCCGCGACGTGCGCCACATCCCCACGGTGACCATCGACCCCGAGGACGCCAAGGACCTGGACGACGCGCTGAGCCTGCGCCGGCTGGACAATGGGAATTGGGAGGTGGGCGTGCACATCGCCGATGTGAGCCATTACGTCACCCCCGACAGTGTGATCGACCGGGAGGCCGCCACACGCGCCACCAGCGTGTACTTGGTGGACCGCGTGGTGCCCATGCTCCCCGAAAAGCTCAGCAACGACCTGTGCTCGCTGCACCCGGGGCGCGACAAGCTCAGCTTCAGCGCCATTTTCGAGCTGGACGACCAGGCCCGGATCAAGGGCGAATGGTTCGGCCGCACGGTGATGCACGCGGATCGACGCCTGTCCTATGCGGAGGCACAGGCCATCTTGGACGGCAATGGCACCGGCCCCCACCAGGAGGTGGTGCTGCAGCTGCACCAGTTGTCCCAAGTGCTGCGGCGCGACCGCATCGCCAATGGTGCACTGGAGATCGGCGGCAACGAGGTGAAGTTCAAGCTCGATGAAGAGGGGCGCCCACTGGGGGTGTACGAGAAGGTGATGGGGCCGGCCAACTGGCTGATCGAGGAGTTCATGTTGCTGGCCAACAAGCGCGTCGCCACCCATATCGGTCGTCCGCGCAAGGGGAAGGCCAAGCCGTTCGTGTACCGGGTGCACGACCTGCCCGACGCGGCCAAGATGGAGCAACTGCGCACCCTGGCACACAACTTCGGCCATCGGCTGGACATCTCGGACATGCAGCAATTGCCCCACGCACTGAACGCCCTGCTGCGCAGCGTGCAGGGGCGCGAGGAGGAGGGCATCATCCGCCAGACGATGATCCGCAGCATGGCCAAGGCGGTGTATTCCACCGAGAACATCGGCCACTACGGGCTGGCGTTCACGCACTATACCCACTTCACCTCCCCCATCCGCCGCTATCCCGACCTGATGGTGCACCGCGCGCTCGCCCATTACGGGGCCGGTGGGGCCAGCCTGGACGCCGGCGCCTTGGAGATGAGTTGCCTGCACAGCTCCCGCATGGAGAAGCAGGCCGCCGACGCGGAACGCGCCAGTGTGCGCTACAAGCAAGCCGAGTTCATGCGCGACCGCATCGGCCAGGAGTTCGAGGGCATCGTGAGCGGCCTCACCGCCTGGGGTGTGTACGTGGAGCTGGTGGAGAACAAATGCGAGGGGCTCATCCCCATGCGCGAGCTGCCGGGCGATGCGTTCCACTTCGATCAGGACCGGTACGAGGTGATCGGCTACCGCACGCGCCGCCGCATCCGCCTGGGCGATCACCTGCAGGTGCGCATCAAGGCCGTTGACATGGAACGCCGCACGGTGGACATGGCCCTGGCGGAGAGTGGCGAAAGCCAGCTCCGTTCCCGAACGACCGGTGCGCCAGTGCGAAAAGCCGTGAAAGGCACGAAAAAAGCCACGCCAAAGGCCCGGAAAAAAGGCCGACGGTGATCTACACCAGGTTCAGGCGCCGGGCCAGTTCGTCCTTGTAGCTGCCGCCGATGGGGATCACCTTCTTGTCGTTCTCCAGGATGAGGTTCGGCTGCTCAATGGCGGTGATCTTGTCCAGCCGCACAATGTAGCTGCGGTGCACGCGCACGAAATCGGCCTCGGGCAGTTTGGCCTCGATGTCCTTCATGGTGCTGTGCACGGTGTAGCGCGTGTTCAGCGTGTGGATGACCACGTAGTCCTTCAACGCCTCCACGTAATAGATGTCGCTGGTCTTCAGCTTCACCAAGCGGCTGTTGCTCTTCACAAAAAGGAGATCGCGGGAGGCGTCCTTGCTTTCCACCAAGGCGTAGAGGAGATCGCGCTCCTTGATCACCTCCGTCTCCTTCTTGTGCTTGTACAGGGCCATTTCGATCGACGTGTGGATGTCGATCTCCTTGAAGGGCTTGATGATGTAGCCATAGGGCTGGGTCACCTTGGCCTTCGCCAGGGTGCTTTCGTCGGCGTAGGCGGTGAGGAAGATCACCGGCACATTGGTCTCCCGGCGGATGGCATCGGCCGCCTCGATCCCGTTCATCTCACCCTTGAGCATGATGTCCATCAGGATGATGTCCGGCATATGCTCCTGGGCCATGCGCACAGCCGCCTCGCCCGTATTGGCGGCGCCCACCACGTTGTACCCCAGCTTGCGCAAGCTGTTCTGGATGTCCTTGCTCACAATGCTCTCGTCCTCCACAACGAGCACGTTGGTCTGTGCCATTGGTTCAGTGCTTGATACGCTCAAAAGTAAGCAAATACGATGCCCCTTTGCCGGCCATCATACGCACCGAACCGTCCAATTGTTCGGCCAGGGTGTGCACCAGTTCCAGGCCCAGATTCCCGTCGCGCTCCACGTCGAAATCCGGGGGCAATCCCACCCCATCGTCGCACACCCCGATCATCACCTGGTCGCCCGCGTGCTGCAGGGTGATGGACACGATGCCGTGCCGTCCATCCGGGAAAGCATGCTTGAGCGCGTTGCTGATGAGCTCGTTCAGGATGAGGCCACAGGGAATGGCTTGGTCCAGCACCAGATGGACCTCCTGTAGTTCGGTGCGCAATTCGATGTTGCCCGATGGGCTGTAGCTCAGCATCAGGTTCCGGCTCAACCCATCGATGTAGCGGGCCAGGTCCACCGAGCTGAACTCCTTGTTCTGGTAGAGGCTCTCATGGATGAAAGCCATGCTTCGGATGCGGTCGCGGCTGTCCCGCAAAAGGTCCAGCATGCGCTGATCGTCGCCCGCGTGGGCGGCCTGCAGGTTGAAGATGCTGCTGACGATCTGCAGGTTGTTCTTCACGCGGTGGTGCACCTCCTTGAGCAGCACCTCTTTCTCATGCAGGCTTTGGAACAGTTGACGCTGGGCCCGTTTGCGATCGGTGATCCCGTAGGCCAGGCACGAGATCTCGCGCACCTCGCCATCGATCACGATCGGGTTGAGGAAGTTCTCCACCCACACGTTCTCGCCCTGTTTGTCCACCAGTTCCACCTCGAACTGCTGTGGTTCGCCCGTGAGCGCCTCGGTGAAGCGCTTCACGATGGGCGCATGCTCTCCATGTGCCACCCGGGGCAGCATCTGTTCGATGAACGGATCGCCCAGCGCGAAGTGGATGCCGTGGGCTTCGGCGATGGAGCTCCGGAAGTGCTCGTTGCAGGAGGTGATGCGGAAGTCGCGGTCCAGCGTCCAGAACATCATGTTGGCGCTGTTCTCGAAGATGGCGCGCAGCCGGGCTCCCTGCGCACGCACCAACTCCTGGGCCTCCTTCTGGGCGGTGATGTCGTGCCCCACCCCAAAGACCTCCATCACCCGTCCCTGGGCGTCGAACACGGGACTGAGGAATACCTCGTTGTACACCCGCCGTCCATGGGCGTCGCACAGGTCGGCCTCGAAACGCACCTGTTCCCCGGCGAAGGCCCGTACGATGTGCTCGCGCCAGAATTGGCGGTGCAAGGGCGGCGCCATCCCCTGCAAACGCCGGGTGGGTTCATCCTCCGGCGTGCGTACATCCAAGCCGTACAAGCGGTCCAACATGTGCGCGAAAGCGCGGTTGAACGAGGTGAGGACGAAGCCCGGGCCCATGGTCCAGAACATGTGCTCACTGCTCTCGAAAAGGGCACGAAGCTTGGCCTCGTGTTGCAGAAGCCGTTCCCCGGCCTGGCGTTCGCGCTGCACATCGCGCGATACGCCCATCATGCCCAGGTACGTGCCTTGCTCATCGTAGATGCGTGTGGCCGACAGGAACGCGGTGAACACCTCGCCCGACTTGGTGCGATTGCGCACCTCACCGATATACGGCCCCCCGCTGCGCATCATCCCGATCACATGTTCCTTCTCGTCCGGGTCGGCATAGAGGATGGACATGGGCTGGCCCAACACCTCCTCCACCCGGTAGCCGAAGCGTTCTTGAGCGGCGGGGTTGAACTCCGTGATGAACCCGTCCGGGCCGGCCGCGATGATCATGTCCGGCGAATGGTCCACGAGGTAGCGGGCAAAACTTTTGGTCTGCACCAGCGCGGTCTGGGTGCGTTGGTGCTCGGCGATCTCCCGTTGCAATGCTACGCCG
>CAYXKE010000082.1:5773-7452 GCA_964464935.1 uncultured Chryseobacterium sp. | reverse complement strand
TCCCCGCACCATCGTGAAGAAGTTCCACGCGAACAGCAGATGGCTCAGGAACATCAGCGATCCGCCGATGGCGCGCCAGATCCAATAAGGCCGCATGCCGGTCACGGAGTCGATGAAGGGCTTGCCGTCGATCCACATCAGTCCCTTGATGGTGCCGCCCGCCATCAGGCTGATCATGTAGGCGAACAGTCCGATGAAGGCCGTCCAGAAGTGCGCGCCCACCAGCAGTTGCGCGGGCTCGCGGCCGGTGATGCGCGGCAGGATCGCGTACACGCAGGCCCACAGCGCGAAGGTGATGATGCCGTACATGGTCATGTGCGAATGCGCCACGTTGAAATCGGTGAAGTGCCACACGTGGTTGGTGAAGCGGAAGGCCTGCAAACTGCCCTGGCTGCTGCCCACGAAGTAGAAGATCACCGCCACCAGGAAGAAGGGCAGCACGTAGCTGGTGGCGATGGCGCTCCAGCTGCCGCGCATGGTCATGAGGAAGTTGGTGGTGCCCGCCACCACGGGGATGAACATGCCCGCACTGAAGACGATCGCCACGGTCTGCAACCACCACGGCAGCGGCGCGAACACGAAGTGGTGCGTGCCGATCATGGTGTAGAACAGCATCTGCGTCCAGAAGGCCAGCACCCCCAGGGAGTACGAGTAGATCGGCTTGTTCAGGGCGGAAGGCAGGTAGTAGTAAAGCAGCCCCAGGGTGAAGGTCATGAACCACATGCCCACCCCTTGGTGCATGTAATAGCCCTGGATCACCGTTTCCCCGAGGCCGTCCTGGTACCAGGGCAGGTAGCCGATGGTGGCGAGCACCAAGGTCCACACCAGCGCGGCGAGGATGTACCAGTTGCTGATGTAGATCTCGCCGACCTTGCGCGTGGCCACGGTCTTGTAGAAGTTGCGGAAGGTGAGCCACAGGGCGATGGCGAAGGGGAGCATGGCCGGCCAGATGTACTCGCGGTATTCACCACTGCCGTTGTTGATCCCGGCCATCAGCAGCAGGTTGCCCGCCACCAGCGAGAGGTTGATCAGCCACCAGGCACGCCGGGCCATCGCGTAGCTGTATATGGTGTTGTGCGATGTGCGGGCCACCACGAAGTAGCCCAGACCGATCATGGCCATGGAGGCCCAGCCCCAGAACACGGTGTTGGTGTGCACCGGCCGCAACCTGCCGAAGCTGAGCCAGGCCACCTGGTCCATGTCGGGCCACACGAACTTCATGCCCACGTACTGGCCCACCAGCGTGCCGAACACCAGCCAGGCGGTGGCGGCGCTCAGGTACATCACCACAATGCGCCGCAGCTCGGGTGCCACGTCCAGGCGCTGCCGCACCTTCTTCTTCTCGTCCACCAGCGGGATGTCGGGTTCGCTCACGGCGCGTTCCACCAGGCCGCGCGGATCGTGGCTCGGCACGGAGCCGCCCAGCTCGTCCCCGCGCAGCCGGAATTCGCTCGTGCGCACCAACAGGCGCGGACGGGGATCACGGTCACGGCGCAGGCGGTCGATCGCACGTCGCGTCCGGGCCACCACCACCAGCCCGCCTACCGAGAGCACGATGCCCACCAGCACCACCGTACCGATGATGCCGGGCTGCAAGAAAAGTCCATCGGACGCGGAGAGGAGCATGGCAGGAAGGAATGACGCCGCAATATTAGGACATTTTTATCCGATTTAGGTCG
>CAYXKE010000082.1:0-5673 GCA_964464935.1 uncultured Chryseobacterium sp. | reverse complement strand
AGCCCGAGGGACAACGTGTGCATGTCGGTGCGCTCCAGCATGTCGCGCAGTTCATCACGCACCTGTTGGAAATGGTCATGCAGCGGGCAGGGCTTGCGGGCGTTGCATTGGGGCAGGCCCATGCCGCAGCCGCGATACACCTCATCCCCATCGATCGCCTTCACCACCATGCTCAACTTCACGCGCCGGGCCTTTGCCGGCGGCAGATCGAAGCCGCCGCTGGGTCCCTTGGTGCTTTCCAGGATGCCCGCCCGGGCCAGCTGCTGCAGCACCTTGGCGGTGAACGCCTTTGGCGAGCCGGTGCGCTCGGCGATCTCCACCAGGCTCATGCGGCGGCCCTGGCGCCCTTCCATGGCGATGAGCACCGTGGCACGGATGGCGTATTGGCAAGCCTTCGAGAACATGGCCGCGAAAGTATGTGCGTTCAATGGTCGTGCTCGGCCCCGGTGCGCAGGCTCCGCAACTGGAACGCACCCGTGACCGCCACCTGGGCATCCTCGGGCAACGCCATCAACGGTACGATCGCCGTGTAGCCCTCCGCGCTCGGACCGGTGGTCACCGGCACTTCGGTGAAGATCCGCCCGCCATCGCCGTACGCTCCGGCATCCACATATACGAAGGCATCGTTGCCTGAACGGGCCACGGCCGCATCGGGTACGGCCAGCATGGTGGCCGACGAGGTGGGGATGAGGGCGCTCACCGCCATGCCTTCCACCAGGTGCTCGCTGCCCTCCTCCACGTGCGCGTGCACCGGAATGGTGCGACCATCGGCATCGAAGGTGCGCCCGATGCTGAACAACCGACCCCTGAAGCGCCGACCCGGCAGATTGATCACGCTGAAGTCGAACGCCACGCCCTCCTTCAGTGCGGCCAGGTCGCGTTCGTAGACGTTCAGGTGCACGTGGAAATGGTGCAGGTCGATCACCTCCATGAGCACCGTGGTGGGTTCCACGCGTTCGTCCAGGTGTACGGTGATCCCGTTCACGCGGCCGTCCACGGGACTGCGCAGGATGAAACGCATAAGCTGGGTCGGGGGGCTGAGCGCGTCCACATCCACCCCGAGCGAACGCAGCTGGAGGGCCAGGGAACGCATGCGCGCCTCGGTGCTCTTGGCCTGCGCCTCGGCCTGCTGCAGGGAGCGGCCCGCCGTGGCATTGCCCTCCACCAGGGTGCGCTGGCGTTGAAGCTCGGCGGCGGCAAGTGCGTGCTCGGCCTGGGCGGTGAGGTATTCCTCCTGCATGCGGAAGAAGGCGATGTCGCTCAGCGCAATCAGCGGCTGGCCCTTGCGCACGTGCGCGCCTTCGTCCACGAGCACGTCCACCACCTTCGCGCCGATGGGGCTGGTGATGCGCGCCTTGCTCAGGGGTGATGAACGCACACGACCGGTGAGCCGCACGCTGCCGGCCATGGTGCGCTCCACGGGCCTGGCGGTGCGGATGTCGAGCGCGGCGGACTGGACGGCGCTCAGGACGATGGTGCCGACCTCGTGGGCATCACCGTCGTGATCGGGTCGTTCGGACAAGGGCTGGCCGGGCTCGGTGGTCGTGTTCCCCCCACAGGCAAGGAGGAGGAAGGGGATCAGGATGTACGCGAGGTACACGGGGCTTTTCATGGCATGGGTCATTGGCCTGCGGTGAGGCGTTGTACGAGGAGTACGTTGAGGTTGTGCGAAAGGATGAGGTCCAGGTGGCTGCGTCGAATGGCGAGCGCCTGCTGGAGGTTGAGCACGTGCTCGGCGTGCGCGATGGCACCGGCCGCGTAGGCGGTGCGCGAGGTGCTGAGAATGAGCCCGGCATTGGGCAATGCCTCCTCCGCGTACCAACGCAGGGTGGCCCTGTCGCTGGCGATACGCTGCAGCTCGGTGGTGAGCTCGGTGCGCCACTGGTGCTCACCCTCCGCCAGGGCGGCCCGGGCCACGATCTCCTGCAGCTCCGCGGCCTTGTTGCGCGCCACCTGCGGAAGGGCCCACAACGGGATCGACACGCCGATCTGGAACCCTTGGAAGCGGTCGCTCCCCGTGGCCAGGCGCGTGCCCTCCGCGTCCACCTCGGCTCCGATCAGGGTCTGGTTGAAGTAGCCCACCGTGAGGTCGGGATAGAAGGCGTTGCGCTCCACACGATGCTGCTGAATGGTCGCATGCACGCGTTCCTGGAGCAGCAGCAGCTCGGGGCCCTGCATCACGGCGGTGTCCGGCAGGGCATCGGCGAGCGGCACCAGCGGCTCGGGCACCACATCGGCCGGTGTGGACAGGCCCAGCAATGCACCGAAGGCCACGCGTTCGGCCGCCATGCGATCACGGTGCCTGCGCAGTTCGTCCTGCGAACGTCCGGCGCGCACTTCGGCCGTGGTGCGCTCCAGCGGTGGAATGTCGCCGGTGGTGGCGCGCAAGGCGTTGGTGCGTGCGAGCTCCTGCCAGGTACTGTCCTCCTGAAGGAGCAGCTGCTCGGTGGCATGCAGGTGTTGCAGGCGCTGCCAGGCCTCCTTCACCCGCCAGGCGAGGTCGTATTCGGCAAGTCGGCGCTGGGCGTGCGCCACCTTCGCCTCGGCCTGTGCGGCACCGATGCGCGCGGCGATCAGGGTGGGGAACGGGATGGTCTGTGTGGCCGTGATGTTGTTGTCCTGCTTCACATGGGTGTTGTACTGCCCCCGCATGTACACCACCTCGGCCCTCGGCATCTCGCTCGCCGCGCCGCGCAGCGCGTCCATGCGCTCGGCCTCGACGCGCGCCCGCTGCATCGACGGCGCCTGTTCGCAGGCGGTGCGCAGGGCCTCGTCCAGCGTGAAGCGCGGCATCTGGGCCTGCACGCTCGATCCATGCCAGGCGAACGCCAGCACGGCGATGGCGCTGATCGCGTTCGGCCCGACCTTGCGTGCACGACCGTGGAAGAGCGCATACATGACCGGCAGCACCAGCAGCGTGAGGGCCGTGGCGGAGATCAATCCGCCGATCACCACCGTGGCCAAGGGACGCTGCACCTCGGCACCGGCGCCGTTGCTCAGGGCCATGGGCAGGAAGCCGAGCGAGGCGACGGAAGCCGTCATCAGCACCGGGCGCAGGCGCGACGCGGTGCCTTCGCGCACCCGCTCCATCACGCCCATGCCCTTGGCGGCCAGCTGGCGGAAGGTGCCAATGAGCACCATGCCGTTGAGCACCGCCACGCCGAAGAGCGCGATGAAGCCCACGCCCGCCGAGATGCTGAAGGGCATGTCGCGCAGCAGCAGCGCCGCCACGCCACCGATCGCGCTCAGCGGCACGGCCGTGTAGATCAGCAACGCGTCGGACAGCGAGCGGAAGGTGGTCCACAACAGCACGAGGATCAACAGCAGCGCCACCGGCAGGGCGATCGACAGGCGCGCCTTGGCCTCGCGCAGGTTCTGGAATTGACCACCGAACTGCAGGAAATATCCGCTGGGCAGGTGGATGCGTTCCTCCACGCGCCGCTGGATCTCCTCCACGAGGCTCTCCACGTCGCGGCCGTGCGCGTTCACGCCCACGTAGATGCGGCGCTGCGCGTTCTCATGCGTGATCTGCGCGGGGCTCGCCACAAAAGCGACATCGGCCACCTGATCGAGCGGGACGAGGCGACCGCCGCGCGTGCGGACGAAAAGGTTGCGCACATCGGCGATGCTGGCGCGGTGCGCGCTGTCGGCACGCACCACCACGTCGAAGCGACGTTCGCCCTCGTACACCGACCCGGCAGGCTCGCCCGCGAAGGCCGCACGCACCGTGCGGTTCAGCTCGTCCACGTCACAGCCCAGGGCGGCCATGCGCTCACGGTCGTAGGTGATGGTGATCTGCGGGATCCCCGCCACGCGCTCCACGGAGGGCGGCCCCGCGCCTTCCACCTCACCGATCAGGGCACTGACCTGCTCAGCGTAGTGCAGCAGCGTGTCGATGTCGGGTCCGAAGAGCTTCACGGCGATGTCCTGCCGCACGCCGGTCATCAGTTCGTTGCTGCGCATCTGGATGGGTTGGTTGATCTCGAAGAACACGCCGGGGATGCGGCGCAACGCCCGGTGGATCGTGTCGGCGAGCTCCCAGTACGTGCGGCCCGTGGTCCATTCGTCCTTGTCGTGCAGCAGGATCAGCACATCGGTCATCTCGGGGCTCATGATGTCCATGGGCACTTCGGCGGTGCCGGTCTTGCTCACCACGTCCTTCACCTCGGGGAATCGCTTCACGATGCGTTCCACGTTGGCGTTGTTGGCGATGCTGGCGCTGAGCGAGGCCCCCGGAGGCAGGACGCTGTGGAAGGCGAAGTCACCCTCCTCCAGTTGCGGGATGAACTCACCCCCCATGCGCGAGAACGCGAACACGGCCGTGGCCAGCAAGGCGATGCTGAGCCCGAGCACGAGGCGTGTGTGGCGCAGCGCACGTTCGAGCACCGGTCGGTACACGCGCGTGACATGGTCCATCATGCGATCGCTGAAGGTGACCGACGGCCCGGTCCTGCGCGGGATGAAGAGCGCGCACATCACCGGCACATAGGTGAGGCTGAGCACGATCGCACCGATGATCGCGTACACCACCGTGAGCGCCATGGGGCGGAACATCCTGCCCTCCACACCGGTGAGGGCGAGAATGGGGATGTACACGATGAGGATGATCAGCTGGCCGAAGGTGGCGGCGCTCATCATGCGACCGGCGGCGTGCTGCACCTGGTCATCCATTTCATTGCGGCGGAGGAGGGTCGTCCGCTTCCGCATGTGGTGCAGGTTGAAGAGCACCGCTTCCACGATGATCACGGCGCCGTCCACCACCAGACCGAAGTCGATCGCGCCAAGGCTCATCAGGTTGCCGGTCACACCGGTGAGCTGCATCAGGATGATGGCGAAGAGCATGCTCAGCGGGATCACGCTGGCCACGATGAGGCCTGCGCGCAGCTGCCCGAGGAAGAGCACCAGTACGAGGATCACGATCAGCGCGCCTTCCACCAGGTTGTTGCGCACCGTGCGCATGGCGCGTGACACCAGGTCGGCGCGGTCCAGGAAGGGTTCGATCACCACGCCTTCGGGCAGCCCCTTGCGGATCTCGTCGAGCTTCGCCTTCACGCCCTGCACCACGGCGCTGGCGTTGCTTCCCTTCAGCATCATCACGATGCCGCCCACCACTTCCCCTTCGCCATCACGGGTCATGGCGCCATAGCGCGGAGCGGCGCCGAGGCGCACGGCGGCCACATCACGCACGAGCAGCGGCGCGCCCTCGGCCGGTGTGTCCACCACGATGGACCCGATGTCGTCCAGACCGGTGGCGAGGCCCACGCCGCGGATGAAGTAGGCGTTGTTCGCGTGTTCGATGTAGGCGCCGCCGGTGTTCGCGTTGTTGCGTTGGAGCGCATCGATCACATCGCCCAGGCCGAGGCCCATGGCCTGCAGCCGGAAGGGGTCCACCGCCACCTCGAACTGTTTCAATTCGCCGCCGAAGCCGTTGACCTCGGCCACGCCGGGCACGCCCAGCAGCTGTCGGCCGATCACCCAGTCCTGCAGCTCGCGCAGCTGCATGGCGTCGTACCTGTCGCGGTGGGCGCTGTCGACCCGCACCACGTATTGGAACACCTCGCCGAGGCCGGTGCTCATGGGTGCGAGGAAAGGCGGGTCCACGCCGGGGGGCATGCTGGCGGCCACCTGTTGGAGGCGCTCGTTCACCAGCTGCCGCGCGAGGTAGGTGTCCAT
>CAYXKE010000081.1:0-7533 GCA_964464935.1 uncultured Chryseobacterium sp. | reverse complement strand
GATGTTCGAGATTTGCGCCATCGACGGGCAAAATAGAGATCATATGCAGACCGGACAAGCTCCCCTGACGGACCTGGGCCGCACCGTGGACGAATGGATCCGCACCGTGGGCGTGCGCTACTTCGATCCGCTCACCAACATGGCCATGCTCACCGAGGAGGTGGGCGAGGTGGCCCGCATCATGGCACGGCGGTACGGTGAACAGAGCGAAAAGGCCAGCGATCGGGACAAGGACCTGGGGGCCGAACTGGCCGATGTGCTCTTCGTGGTGCTGTGCCTGGCCAACCAGACGGGTACCGACCTGCAGGCGGCGTGGGACCGCCGCATGCACGAGCGCACCGCACGCGATGCCGACCGCCATCGCAACAATCCCAAGCTCGGCCCGGGTGCATGATCCCCGCAGTGCCGCCTATCTTGCGCCAAGCCCTTGACCGCTAACAGGAAATGACGAAGTCCATCGCTCCCCTGCTCCTCGCCCTGAGCATCGGCACCCTTGCCCCGGCTCACACCCACGCCCAGGCCGACAAGCTGAAGATCAAAGCCCGGCCCGTGACCGAGCAGCCGTACAACGAGAAACGTACGCCTTCGCAGGTGCTGCCCATCAGCGACCGCACGGTGATGGTGATGATCGACCACGACGACGAGAAGGAGGTGCGCAGCCACCGCAAGAGCCTGCCGCGCTTCGAGTTGTACGACCGCACGAAATTCACCCAGCTCCGCGGCCAGGACCCGGTGGCATCGGTGAAGGCCGGCGACCTCTTCGTGGACCACCTGGTGGGCTTCCGCGGCGATGCCGTGATGCTGGCCACCCGGCGCGACACGGTGAAGGGCGTTACCGAGCTCTACTGGCAGAAGCTCGATCCGAACCTGACCAAGACCCACCCCTACTTCGTGCCGCTGGCCACGTTCGACACGCGCACCTTCGGCGATGGCAAGGTGATATCCTCGGGATCGGGTCACCACGATCGCTGGCGGTCGTGCGTATCGCCCGACGGTGGGATGTTGCTGGTGTACAGCCCCCTCATCAAGGACCCTTCCGGCGGAGCGCACCGGCCCATGGTGGTGGCCGGCGAACACATGACCGTGCGCTGGTCCCACCGCATGGAGGTGAAGGAGGAGCAGGCCGTGGTGGCCGCCCAGGTGGACAACGCAGGCACCGTGCACATCCTGGAGCGGATGTCGGTCCGCCCCGAGGACAAGCGCGACACCACCCGCTCGGCCCTGCGGCTGCTGCGCATCGATGGGGACGGTGTGACCGAAAGCCGGACGGGCCTCACCAAAGGCCACTGGATCAAGCATGCCATCCTGAAGCCCGCTGCCGACGGCCGGGTGATCTGCGCCGGCATCTACGGCGGCCTCAACGCCAAGGGCGAACCCGTGGTGGGTGAGTTCGTGGGCTACATCGCCCCCGGCGGCGAAGGCGTGGAGCAGGTGGTGCAACGGCCCTTCGAGTTGAATGCCCAGGATGCCGCCTACACCAAGAACGGCATCCGCATGGTGGATGTGCTCCCCACGCCAGACGGCGGCCTGTACCTGGTGCGCGAGTACTTCCTGGAGACCGATGCCGTGGATGCGAAGACCGCCATGTCGGGCCAGCGTTGGATCCATGGGCCTGTGACGGTGACACGCCGCGATGCCGCGGGTGCCGAGCGCTGGTCCCAGACTTTCCGCCGCGTGTACTACAGCTTCGACCGGCCCTTGGGGAATGTGCTCTGCACCACCTACAAGGACGACCTGGTGCTCTTCCTGCTCGATTCCGATGCACTGGCCGCCAAACGCAAAGCGGACGACCGCAAACTGAGCTACCTCGATGCCAAGTCGGTGTACAGCGCCTATGTCCACTTCACCGGCGACGGGGATCACCGGGCCAAGGGCATGCTGAACAGCAGCCGCGGCACCAGATACATCATGGGCGAACGCCTGTGGGAGCTGGGTCCGAGCGATCTGATCCTGCTGGGCGCGCCCAAGACATCCAGCCGCCACGCGGGCCTGGTGCGGATCGAACTGGGTGAGTAAGCTCCTCAACGCCGGGGGCGGGCATGGTCGGGGCCACGCATTCGGGACCGCCTTTGATGCATAGCATCACGTTCCGGCACATGAAGCAGCCCTATACCGCCCAGGTGACCTTCGACGGAAAGGGCGGCTTCCGTACGAAGCCTGTACGGAAGGAGGACAAGCAGGTGGACCCCATCCGCTTCCTGCCGGTACGGATCGACTTCCCGGGGAACTAGGCGAAGGCCCGCAGGTGGGCAGAGAGCATCTCCACCACACGTTCCGTGGCACCGGTGCGCTCCGCCACGAACCGCCTTGCGCGCTCCGCCGCGTCGCGCCGGGCATGCGCGTCGCCGAGCAGCCGCCGCAGCACCCTGCGCAGCTCGGGCGCGCTGCGCACCGCGAAACCCGCACCGGCATCGATCAGCCCCTGCGCCTCGATGAACTTGCGATGGTTGGGGCCGAAGACCACCGGCACACCCCAGGCCGCGGCCTCCAGCAGGTTGTGGATGCCATCGCCGAAACCTCCGCCCACGTAGGCCACATCCGCGTACTTGTACAGGCGGGCCAGCAGGCCCATGCGATCCACCACCAGGGTCGCCTCGGGCTCGGCGCCGAGCACCGCGCCCACATTGTCCAACGGCCCGCCCTCCAGCTCCGACCACCGGGCCAGCGGCTTGGGGAAGGCGCGCTCCACGGCCTGCAGGTGCGCGTCGTCGAGCTCGTGCGGCGCCACCAAGTACTTGCCCTTCACCCCGGCCTCCATCAGCAGGCGTTCATCGGCTGGCCAGGTGCTGCCGCACACCACCAGCGGATGGTCGCCCTTGAACCGCGCGGCCAGGGACAGTTCCTCGTTCAGCGCCACGATGTCGGCCACGCGGTCGTAGCGCGTATCGCCGGCCACCGTGCATGCCACAATGCCGATGCCTCGCAGGAGCCGGGCCGAGCCTTCGTCCTGGGTGAAGATGTGGGTGAACGACCGCGCCATGGTGCGGTGGGCGGCGCCGTACCAGCGGAAGAAGGGCTGACCGGGGCGGAATAGGGCCGCGAGCAGGAAGCTGGGCACCTGCTCCCGCCGGAGGGCGGTGAGGTGGTGGTACCAGAACTCGTACTTCACGAACACGGCCATGGACGGGCGCACGGTGCGCAGGAAGCGGCGGGCATTGGCGGCGGTGTCGGGCGGGAGGTAGTCCACGTGCGTGGCCAGCGGGTGGTGCTTGAACGCCTCGTGGCCGCTGGGACTGAAGAAGGTGAGCAGCACCGGCAGATCGGGGTGGGCGGCCTTGATCGCCTCCAGCACAGGGCGCCCCTGTTCGAACTCGCCCACGCTGGCGCAGTGCATCCAGAGGCATCCTTGGAGCTGGTCGCGTCGCTGCTCCAGCCGCTCCCACACCCCCTTGCGGCCGTCCACCCATTGGCGCGCCTTGGCATGGAAGGGAGCGGCCAGGGCGATACCGGCATGATAGGCCCCGGTGACCAGCTGGACCAGTGCCCGCATCAGTACAGGTGGAAACGGTCGTCGTAGCGCTTGTAGATGGGCAGCGTCCAGCCCACACGCAATCCGCTGAGCACATCGAAGCGACGCCCGGTCTCGGCGCGGCCCGTGTCGAAGTTGTAGGCCCGCATGGGTTCGGTGAGGCCCATCATCAGCTCAAAGCCGCCGAAAAAGTTCACGCGCCGGCGGTTGCCGAAGTGCTGATAGCCCACGAAGAACAATAAGGCCGGGCCGGCGCTCAGGCGGTCGTAGCCTTCCAGATAATCGCCCTCCAGGTTGGGCACCTCGTTCTCCTGGGTCTGGATGCGGATCTTGTGGCGCATGTATCCGGCGCCCACCTTGAGCATGATGCCGGAGTTGGGGTTGGGCCCCGCGATGGGCATGATCTTGCCCGCCACGCCCATGATGGTGTACCCCCTTTCGTACAGGTGCACATCGGCCATCACGCCCTCCTTGTCCACGATCTGGCCCATGCGGTTGATCACATGGCGCAGCAGACCGGGCTCGTGCACCTTGTTGCCGAAGAGGAAGCTGCCCTCGGCGCCCACGAAAAAGTTGCTCTTGAACTTCCGGTGGGCGCTGATCCCGATGTTGCTGTTCGGCCCGAATCGGTCGGCCAGCACACCACTGGGGATCTGGTAGGCATAGCTTGGCGAGACAGCCACCAGCGCAATGCTGGTATCCCGGATGTCACCTTGTGCGTAGGAGGGCCCGCCACCGAGCAAAAAGGCCAGCGATATCGATGCAAGCAGGCGCATGGAGCGCGAAGGTAACCGTGGAGGAACGATGCCGAAAGACACATCCGCCAAGGACAAGCAGCCCGCGAACCGGCCGCTATCTTCGCCGCCCATCAGCCGTTCCGTGCCCATGAAGCCCATCCAGATGGTGGACCTGTCCACCCAGTACCAGCGTATCAAGCCCGAGGTGGATGCCGCGATCCAGCGGGTCATCGACCATGCGCAATTCATCAATGGGCCGGAGGTGAAGGCCTTCGAAAAGGACCTGGCCACCTACAACGGATCCCGGCATGTGGTGGCCTGCGGCAACGGCACCGACGCCCTGCAGATCGCCATGATGGCCCTGGGCCTCAAGCCCGGCGACGAGGTGATCACCCCGTCGTTCACCTTCGCTGCCACCGTGGAGGTGATCGCCCTGCTGGGCCTTACACCGGTGTATGCCGAGGTGCACCCCCGCACCTTCCTGATGGATCCCGAGGACGTGGCGCGCAAGATCACGCCGCTCACCAAGGCCATCGTGCCGGTGCATCTGTTCGGCCAGGTGGCCCCCATGGAACAGCTGCTGCGCCTGGCGGAGGAACGCGGCCTGTACGTGATCGAGGACAATGCCCAGGCCATCGGGGCCACGTACACCTTCAGCGACGGCTCCATGCAACGGAGCGGCGCCATGGGCCATGTGGCCACCACCAGCTTCTTCCCCAGCAAGAACCTGGGCGGCTACGGCGATGGTGGGGCCCTCTTCACCAACGACGACGACATCGCCCGGAAACTGCGCCGCGTGTGCAACCACGGCAGCGAGAAGCGGTACTACCACGAGGTGGTGGGCGTGAACAGCCGGCTGGACACCCTGCAGGCCGCCATCCTGGGGGTGAAGCTGAAACACCTCGATGACTACGCCGCCGCCAGGAACCGGGCCGCTGCGTACTACGATGCCGCCTTCCACGGCATGGACCATGTGCACGTGCCCGAGCGCTCGCCCCTGAGCACCCATGTGTTCCACCAGTACACCCTGCGCATCACCGGTGGGCACCGCGACGGCCTGAGGCAGCACCTGGAAGCCAACGGCGTGCCCAGCATGATCTACTACCCCGTGCCGTGCCACCTGCAGAAGGCGTATCACAACGCGGACTTCCCCGCGGGCTCGCTGGCCGTGACCGAACAACTGGCCGCGGAGGTGCTGAGCCTGCCGATGAGCACCGAACTGGACGACGAACAATTGGCCCATATCACCGCCACGGTGAAGAGCTATTTCAACTGAACCGCACGGGCGCCACACTGCGCCCCAACAAGCTGAACATGAACATCGCTGTAGTAGGAACCGGATACGTGGGCCTGGTGACGGGCACCTGCTTTGCCGAGACCGGCAACCACGTGGTATGCGTGGACATCAACGCGGAGAAGGTCCGGATGATGAGATCGGGCAAGGTGCCGATCTATGAGCCCCACCTGGACGTGATCTTCGAGCGCAACATCCGCCAGGGCCGTCTGCACTTCACCACCGACCTGAAGGAAGCGGTGGACCACGCGGAGATCATCTTCCTGGCCCTGCCCACGCCCCCGGGCGAGGATGGCAGCGCCGACCTGAGCTACGTGCTCAAGGCCGCGGGCGACATCGGCAGGCTGCTGAAGCGCTACACCGTGCTGGTGGACAAGAGCACCGTGCCCGTGGGCACCGCTGAGAAGGTGCATGCCGAGGTGGCCAAGTACACCCAGGTGGAGTTCGATGTGGTGAGCAACCCCGAGTTCCTGCGCGAAGGCTTCGCCGTGGACGACTTCCTCAAACCCGACCGGGTGGTGGTGGGCACCAGCAGCGAGCGTGCGCGCAAGCTGATGGAGGACCTCTACAAGCCCTTCGTCCGCCAGGGCAACCCCATCATCTTCATGGACGAGCGCAGTGCCGAGCTGACCAAGTACGCCGCCAACGCCTTCCTCGCCGCCAAGATCACGTTCATGAACGAGATCGCGAACTTCTGCGAGGCCGTGGGCGCCGACGTGGACAAGGTGCGCATCGGCATGGGCACGGACTCCCGCATCGGCAAGCGCTTCCTCTTCCCCGGCATCGGCTACGGTGGAAGCTGCTTCCCCAAGGACGTGCAGGCACTGGCCAAGAGCGGTGCGGAGGCCGGCTATGAGTTCCGCATCATCAACAGCGTGATGGAGGTGAACGAGCGCCAGAAGACCGCGCTGATGCCCAAGATCATCGACTACTACGGCGGCGACATCAAGGGCCGGCACTTCGCCCTGTGGGGCCTGGCCTTCAAACCCGACACGGACGACATCCGCGAGGCGCCCGCCCTGTACATGATCGAGGCCCTGACCAAGGCTGGCGCCACCGTGACCGCCTTCGACCCCGAGGCCATGGGCAACGTGGAGAAGCTGATCGGCGACAAGATCGCCTACGCCAAGGACGAGTACGCCGCGCTGCAGGGCGCCGATGCCCTGATCATCTGCACCGAGTGGGCGCTCTTCCGCACGCCGGACTTCGGGCGCCTGGAGCAGGCCCTGAAGGAAAAGACCGTGTTCGACGGCCGCAACCTGTACGAGCTCGACGAGATGACCGGCCACGGCTTCCACTATGTGAGCATCGGCCGCAACGTGGTGACCGCCGCCCACAGCCCCGCCCACACCCGTACCGCCAACGCCTGATACCCATGGCCAAACGAAGCATCAAAGGCCGCCCCACCGGCAAGGCACGTCCCACCGCCAGCTCCCTGCGCGTCGACAACACCCGCGCGGGGCGCACGGCGAAGCCACCCCGCAAGGCCGCGGCCGCGGTCAAGGTGGCCAGCCCGCGCAAGCGCAGCACCAAACCGAAGGAGCGCGTGCTGATCACCGGCGCCGCCGGCTTCCTCGGCTCACACCTGTGCGACCGCTTCCTGGCCGAAGGCTATCACGTGATCGGGATGGACAACCTGATCACCGGCAGCCTGAAGAACATCGAGCACCTCTTCAAGCGCGCCGATTTCGAGTTCTACAACCACGACGTGTCCAAGTTCGTGCACGTGCCGGGCGAACTGAAGTACATCCTGCACTTCGCCAGCCCCGCCAGCCCGATCGACTACGAGAAGATCCCCATCCAAACGCTGAAGGTGGGCTCGCTGGGCACGCACAACCTGCTGGGCCTGGCGCTGGCCAAGAAGGCACGCATCCTGGTGGCCAGCACCAGCGAGGTGTACGGCGACCCCAAGGTGCACCCGCAGCCCGAGACCTACTGGGGCCACGTGAACCCCGTGGGCAAGCGCAGCATGTACGACGAGGCCAAGCGCTTCCAGGAGGCCATCACCATGGCCTACCACCACTTCCACGGCC
>CAYXKE010000080.1:0-7651 GCA_964464935.1 uncultured Chryseobacterium sp. | reverse complement strand
CGTCGAGCAGCACCACGCTGTAGGGCTTGCGGCGCACGGCCTCGGTGAGTTGGCCGCCCTCGTCGTAGCCCACGTAGCCGGGAGGCGCACCCACCAGGCGGCTCACGCTGTGGCGCTCCTGGTACTCGCTCATATCGATGCGCGTCATGGCGTTCTCGTCGTTGAAGAGGATCTCGCTGAGCGCCTTGGCCAGTTCGGTCTTGCCCACGCCGGTGGTGCCCAGGAAGATGAAGCTGCCGATGGGGCGCTTCTCATCGCCCATGCCGGCGCGGCTGCGGCGCACGGCGTCGGCCACGGCGCGCACCGCCTCGTTCTGACCGACCACGCGCTTGTGCAGCTCGTCCTCCAGACGCAGCAGTTTGGTGCGTTCGGCCTCCAGCATGCGCGTCACCGGGATGCCGGTCCAGCGGCTCACCACGGCGGCGATCTCCTCCACGTCCACCTCCTCCTTGATCATCTTGGAGTCGGCCTGCATCTGGAGCAGTTCGGCCTTGGCCTCCTCCAGCTCCTTCTGGGTCTCCTGGATGCGGCCGTAGCGGATCTCGGCCACCTTGCCGAAGTCGCCCTCCCGCTCGTATTGCTGCGCGTCGAACTTCAGTTGCTCGATCTTCTCCTTGGCGGTGTTGATGCGGTCCACCAGCTGGCGTTCGCTCTCCCAGCGGGCCTTGAAGCCGTCGCGCTGGGTGCTGAGCTCGGCGATCTCCTTGTTCAGCTCCGCCAGCTTGGCCTCGTCGTTCTCGCGTTTGATGGCCTCGCGTTCGATCTCCAGCTGCATGATGCGGCGGTCGATCTCATCCAGCTCCTCGGGCTTGGAGTTGATCTCCATGCGCAGTTTGCTCGCGGCCTCGTCGATCAGGTCGATGGCCTTGTCGGGCAGGAAGCGGTCGGCGATGTAGCGGGTGCTGAGCTCCACGGCGGCGATGATCGCGGCGTCCTTGATCAGCACCTTGTGATGGCTCTCGTACTTCTCCTTCAGGCCGCGCAGGATCGAGATGGCGTCGGCGGGCGAGGGCTCGTCCACCAGTACCTTCTGGAAGCGGCGCTCCAGGGCCTTGTCCTTCTCGAAGTACTTCTGGTACTCGTTCAGGGTGGTGGCGCCGATGCTGCGCAGCTCGCCGCGGGCCAGGGCGGGCTTCAGGATGTTGGCCGCGTCCATGGCGCCTTCCCCACCGCCCGCACCCACCAGGGTGTGGATCTCGTCGATGAAGAGGATGATGCGCCCCTCGGCCGACACCACTTCCTTCACCACCGCTTTCAGGCGCTCCTCGAACTCGCCCTTGTACTTCGCACCGGCGATCAGCGCGGCGATGTCCAGGCTGTACACCTGCTTGTCCTTGAGGTCCTCCGGGATGTCGCCGCTCACGATCCGTTGCGCGATGCCCTCGGCGATGGCCGTCTTGCCCACGCCGGGCTCACCGATCAGGATGGGGTTGTTCTTCGTGCGGCGGCTCAGGATCTGCAGCACCCGGCGGATCTCCTCGTCGCGGCCGATCACCGGGTCCAGCTTGTTGTCCTTCGCGAGCTGGTTGAGGTTCTTCGCGTACTTGTTCAGCGCGTTGTAGGTCTCCTCCTGGCTCTGGCTGGTCACCGTGGCGCCCTTGCGCAGGTCCTTGATCGCGGCGATCAGGTCCTTCTTGTTCACCCCGCTGTCCTTCAGCAGCTGGCTCACCGTGTCGCCGCTGTCCAGTATGCCCATGAGCATGTGCTCCACGCTGGCGAACTCATCGCCGAACTCTTTGAGCGCGGCGAGGGCTTTCGTCAGGGCGTCGTGGCTGTGGCGGGAAAGGGCGATCTGCCCGCCGCTCACCTTGGGGTAGCCTTGCACGATGCGGTCCAGCGCCTGTTGCAGCGCGGCCACGTTCACGTTGAGCTTCTTCAGCAGGAAGGGCGTCACGTCGGGGTCCACCTCCAGGATGCCCTTGAGCAGGTGGCCGTTCTCCAGCACCTGTTGGCCGTACCCGGTGGCGATGGTCTGCGCCTGCTGGATGGCCTGCTGCGAGCGGATGGTGAATTTGTTCAGGTCCATGTGTGTTTCGCTTGGTGCAAGGCCGGTCCCCGCGGCTGCAGTGAGGCGGTCCCACCGGGCTTGCGTCGACGCCTGCCCATCAATGCCTGCACCGGGAAGGGGGAACGGACCGGATGGCAGCTTCCTGCTGGAGGGCAATGCCAGAACGTCCAGTGGGGACGGGGTGTTTCGGACGAGTTGGCGGTTGTGCGCGGCTTCCTGGGCCGCCTCTCGGGCTGTCCACTGTGGCTGCTTTGGCTTTGCGGCCGTTGCTGCCGCTGCGGTGGCTTCCGCTGGTCGCCTCCTCGCTGGCGCAACGGCTGCGCATCGCCTTCAGCAGGCCGCCGCTCCCATCCCGGGCGGAGATCCCGTTGCCCCCCGGCACGCTGCGGACCGCCCGTTCCGCCCACCGCGCAGGGGGCCTACGCGCGCGCCATGGCCGCCAGCGTATCAGCGAAGGTGATCGCACGATGGGAGGTGTGGTACACACACCTGCCGTGGGCGATCACCAGCACCTGGGGCGACTCATGCGCGATGCCGTAGCGCGCCTCCACGGCATTGCTCACGGCGCGGTGGGCCAGCAGGTCCAGGTAATAGGCCGGGTGGGGGAAGTGTCCGCCGGCGTCCATGCGCGCCCGGGCACCTTCGCTGATGCTGCACTGCGTGCTGTGCTTGAAGATGAGCACGGGCGTGTCCGCGCTGAGGCGGTCGATGGTGTCGAGCTGCGCCGGTTCGGTGAGGGGCGACCATTCCATGGGAGCGCAAAGGTCAGGCGCGGAACGGGATGGGCACCGTGCGGCCGCGCAGGAAGGCGATCACCTCCGCGTCGTTGGCGAAGTGCCCGCCGGCATCCACGAAGTGGCGGGCCAGCACGTCGTAGCGGTCGCGAAGCAGCAGGGTGAACACGTCCAGGTAGTTCAGGCCCGAGAAGATCACCGCCTTCTCCCGCCCGAAGTCCGCCAGGTGCGTTTGGAAGTACACCGGGTGCTCCGTCCAGTGCATGGTGGGGTCGATGTGGTGGCTGATGTGGTAGCCATCGTTCCAGCACTTGTGGTTGAACTTCACGTTGATGCAGGTGATGCTGTTCTTGAAGTGGTTGCCGGGGTCCTCCGGGCAGATGAAGGTGTGCTGCGTCCAGTTGCCCGCCATGGCCACCAGGCGGAACGCGAGGAAGGGGAGGATGAACACCACGATGGTGGCCGGAGCGTTCACGAAGCATAGCGCCGCGCAGCACACGATGAAGAGGACCTCGCCCCGGATGGCCTGCCAGGCGAGCTTGTTGCGGCGCCGGCCGAAGAGGTAGGCCACCAGGGTCCAGATGCCGGTGAAGAGGAAGCGCAGGTAGTACCGGAGGAAGTCGCGCCCCGAATCGCGGCGGTAGGGCATGGTGCTGCTCTCGTCGGGCGCCAGGTTGTTCTCCACGTGGTGCATGCCCACATGGTGCGCACGGTAGGTCTCGGGGCTCTGCCCGAAGAAGGGCGCCAGCACCCACGGCAGGTAGTGGTTCATGAAGGCATACTCCCGCTTGAAGAACGCCCGGTGCGTGGTGCAGTGCAGCATCAGCCCGAAGGGCCCCTTGAAGGTGATGTTGTTGATGAAGAGGTACACCAGGGCGATCGTCCACCACAGCCAACCGGTGACGAACGGCATGTACAGCAGCACACCCATGGGGATCAGGGTGAAGGTGACGCGCAGGCCCAGGTACACGAAGGGCAGGTCGCGTGGGTCGCGGATGTAACGGAGGAAGTACCGGTCCAGTGCGGAGTAACGGGCCGGTGGCGTGTATACCGGATCGGTGATGGGAAAGGCGGGTCGCATGGGTACAAGGTCGGGTTTCCGCGAGCAAGCCCCTTCCGAGGAGGCAATGGCCATGGGACCATGTTCGTCCGGCGGGCCGTTTCTAACTTGCCGCCCATGCCGGTGACGGAGGTACGCAAGGTGCTTGAGGAGATCACGCGCCACCAAGGGAGCGATGTGGACCTGCTCGCCCGGCTGGTGCGCGCCATCCGGCCCACCAAAGCGGAACGCGCGCGCCATGTGGTGCCCGGTTTCGACCGCATGCTCATCCTGCTGGAGACCGACAGCGAGCTGCGCGAGGGGCTGTCCCGGTATCTCTTCCGCCTCATCCAGGGAAAGCGCGTGCACCGCGCGCTGGTCGACCCGGGCATGGTGAGCGGGGAGTTCTGGTACGAGCTGCGCCAGCGCCTCGGCTACAAGGTCCTGCCCTTCCAGCCCGATCCCGGCTCCATCGACCACATCCTGGTCAACGTCTTTTTCATGGACCGCGATGGCGACTGGGTGCGGGGGCTGGACCAGCGGGCATGCGTGCGGCTGCTGGAACTGATCGGCGGGCCCGACCTGCACCAGCTGCCGCGGAACTCGTTCCTGATGAACGAGCTGCTCTTCGCCGTGAAGGTGGTGAGCCTGCGGATCGCCGGGCGGGCCTTCGACGGCCGTGTGCTGCGCATGGTGCCCGAGCACGAGAACCTGGAGAACCCCTTCCTGGCGCTGGACGACGAGCTGGACCGCTATGTCGCCGGCCTGCGCGAAGGCACCATGGGCCGCGGCACGGACGAGCCCTCGTACCGGCTCATCGGTGAGCTGTTGCGGCTCTGCCACGGCATGATCGAGCGGGCATACGCCAACAGCGCCGTGCTCGGCATCGGCTTCCGGGTGAACCAGAACCTGGTGACCCTGAAACACCTGCTGGAGCGCCTGGAGGTGATCCTCAGTGCCATCGTGGTGGAGCCCGGCACCGACGGCCGCTCCGCCACGGTCCAACTGGTCAAGAACCTGGTGGCCTTCAACACCGGCCGCACGCACATCAAGGGCTTCATCGATCGCAGCACCCAGGTGGTGGCGCGCGAGATCTCGGCCCATGCCGGCCGCACCGGCGAGCGCTACATCACCAACTCGCCGGCCGAGTACATGCGCATGCTCTGGGCGGCGCTGGGCGGCGGTGCCATCGTGGCCATCGCCTGCATCCTCAAGACCTGGTACGGCACGCTCGACGTGAGCCTCTTCACCCGGGCCTTCCTCTACAGCATGAACTACGCGATGGCCTTCATCGCCATCTACCTCACGCACTGCACCCTGGCCACCAAGCAGCCGGCCATGACGGCCGCCACCATCGCCGCCACCCTCGGCAACGGTGGGGGGCGCGGGGCCGGGGACCGGTACGGGATGCTCACCGGTCTCATCGCCCGCGTGTGGCGCTCGCAGTTCATCGCCTTCGTGGGCAACGTAGTGATGGCCTTCCCCGTGGCGGTGGTCATCGCCTATGGCTGGAACTACCTCTTCGGCCCGGAGATGCTCCACTACAAGTACCCCAAGCTGGTGTACGAGCTCGATCCCTTCGCCTCGCCGGCCATACCGCATGCCGCCATCGCCGGCGTGTTCCTTTTCATCAGTGGCCTCATCGCCGGCAATGTCGGCAACCGGATCATCCACGGCCGCATCCCGTACCGCATCGAGCACCATCCCGCCCTGAAGACCGTGATGTCCGAGAAGTGGCGCAAGCGCCTGGCCGACTTCTACGAACGCAACGCGGCCGGCATCATCAGCAACTTCTGGTTCGGTTGCTTCCTCGGCTCCATCGGCATCATCGGCGTGTTCTTCGGCCTGCCGCTCGACATCCGCCACATCACCTTCGCGGCCGGCAACATGGGCCTGGCCATGGTGGGCGGCAACTGGCACTTCAGCGTGGGCACCATCGTGCTGTGCGTCGTCGGCATCGGCCTCATCGGCTTCTTCAACTTCATCGTCAGCTTCGGCATGTCGCTCGCGCTGGCACTGCGCTCCCGCGGCATCCCCTTCGCCGAACTGCTGCCCATCGCGCGCGCCGTGGCGGCCTACTTCCGCCGCCGTCCCATGGCCTTCTTCTTCCCCCTCCGCGAGCCATCGGACGAGCCCCTGCCGCAGGAGGTGCAGGCCTGATCGGAAGCGGATCACGGATCGGGTCGGCGTGCGGGTGTGCATACCGCAATACAGCTCCAGGCGGGGCGGCACTTCCCCAGGGATGTGAGGCGCGGTGGGCCGCCATTGTCCGGCCGGCGGGGAGGGGGGCACTGCGGACCGGCTTTTGTGCACCTTCCGCCATGCCGACCGATGAACATTATAACGAACCCGGTGGGGTGCCCGAGCCCTTGGAGGACCACGAGCCGACCGACATGCCCGCCACGGTGAACATGTTCGTGGTGATCGGGGCGCTGGCCCTGATCTCGCTGGGCGTCATCGTGATGGTCTACCTGTTCCGCTGAGGCCACGTGTGGGGCCACATCATGGCGCTGCCCACGCGCCGTGCAAGGCGCCGTACATCCCTTCCCGCGTACTTTCGGCCCCGATGGAATTCGCCCCCATCGCTGCCGGCGACCGCGCCGCCTTCGAGGCGCTCTTCCGCCTGCATTACCGGCCGCTGTGCGCCTTCGCCATGGGCTATGTGCAGGACGCCGACCAGGCCGAGGACCTCGTGCAGGACCTCTTCTTCCGGCTTTGGCTCGATCGCGCGAAGGTGACCATCAGCACCAGTATGAAGGCCTATCTGTATGCATCGGTGCGCAACCGCTGCCTCAACGCCGTGAAGGCCGGTGGGCGCATGCGCGTGCTGAACGAGCGTGACGACCGCCCCGAGGAGGATGTCCGCACCGAGGACGAGCACACCGAGCGCATCGCCCGGGTGCAGGCCGCGATCGAGGCCTTGCCCGAGGAGCGGCGCCGGGTATTCAAGCTGAGCCGCTACGAGGGCCTGAAGTACCATGAGATCGCCGCGCGACTGGGCATCTCCGTGAAGACCGTGGAGAACCAGATGGGCAGCGCCCTCAAGACCCTGCGCACCGAACTGAAGGACCTGGTGCCCCTGCTGCCCTGGCTCTTCTGGCTGGGCGATGGTGGGGGCGGATAGGGGTATTTCAACGGATGATTGTCCCAATGATGTGCACCATTTGGTCCGCCCCGACATATCTGCTGTCCACGGATCGTCACGCCGGAAGGTCCGCGGCGCCGTCCATCCGACGTGCCGCCAATTTCGCCCCAGCCATGGTGGAACGCCGGATACGCGCGTCCGTGGCGCTGCGGTGTTACGCGCTGGAAGGAAGCATGTAAGATGAGCCACCCCGGTACCTCCATCCCCAGCGAACTGCTCGCGCTGTACCTCACCGGCGAGGCCGATGCGGCGCAGCGGCGTGCGGTGGAGGAATGGGCCGCCGCCTCGCCCGATAACGCGGCCGAGCTGGAAAGCATGCGCCGGGTGTGGGAGCTGGGCGCCGACGCTGGGTCCATGCCCGAGGTGGACGTGGACGCCGCATGGGAACGATTGGACCAACGCATTGCCGAGGAGGAGGGCAGGGGCCGGGTGCGCGCCATCCGCCCGGTGCTCACGCGGTGGCTCGCCGCCGCCGCCATGCTGACCGGTCTGGCCTTCGGTGCCCGCTGGTTCTTCCAACCGCGCACCGATATGTACATGGCCCACGCCACCCCCACCGAGGTGCGGCTGGCCGACAGCAGCCACACGGTGCTGTCGCCCGGCTCGCGCATGGAGGTCCGCATGGGCCGCAAGCGCAGGGTGGAGCTCGAAGGCCAGGCCTACTTCACCGTGCAGCGGGATGCGCAGCGCCCCTTCATCGTGGACGCCGGTGATGTGACCGTCAC
>CAYXKE010000079.1:6820-8256 GCA_964464935.1 uncultured Chryseobacterium sp. | reverse complement strand
AATCCGGTATTCTCCACCAATCTTTGAAAGCCCTTGCGTTGCAGGGGCTTTCGTGTTTTGTGCCCGGACCACCACCGCGCGCACCCGAAAGCACAAAAGCACAAGGGCCGCCCCCCATGCGGGAAGCGGCCCTTGCGGAAAAGCACTTGTGGTCAGCGCACCACTTGCACGGCCACGGTGCGGGCCAGCTGCTCGGTACGGAGCTCCAGGTGGTAGCGGCCGGCGCTCAGGTCGGTCACGTTCAGCATGAAGCGGGCATCGCTCACCAGGCCGGTGGCGATGGTGCGGCCCACCATGTCGGTGAGGCGGTAGCTCACCTGCTGGCCGGCGGCGGCACCCAGGTCCACGGTCACCACGTCGGCGGCCGGGTTGGGGAAGAGCGTGGCGGTGCTGAGGGCACCCACCTCGGCCACCGCGGTGGCGAACTCCACGTCCTCGGCGAAGCGGGGCTGCAGGTTGTACTCACCGAAGGCAAAGGACACCACGCCGGTGACGTTGAGCACCTGGCCCACCGTGGGCTCCGGGGTGGTGGTGTAGATCACCTTGCCCACCACGGCATCACCGCTGCCGTCGTTCACCTTGTACTTGCCGAAGTTGGCGCCGCCGGGAGCCTCCGTGCAGGTGGCGTTCACCACTTGCACCAGCACGCTTTCCAAGGCTTCCGAGGCCAGATCACCGGTCTCCACCACCAGCGGAGCGGGCAGCGGCTGGCCGGTGGCCGTCACGGTGAAGCTCTGGATACCCGTGAGCTCAGTGAGGCCGTTGAACTCGTCCACTTCGGCGATCACCGTGAGCGCATCGCCGATGTTCGCCACGTTGTTGTTGTTGTAGTAGTCGAAGATCACGATGCCGTTCCACGGGCCGGTGCCGTCCTGCAGGTAGGTGTACCGGTACTGCGGTTCGTTGTCGTCATTGAAGGTGATGTAGGTCGCGGTGACGATCCCGCTGGTGGACACCACCTGGTCCACATAGGGCGAATCGCCGTTGGGGTTGGTAGTGAACTGGATATCGTGGATGCTCACTTCGGTGATGCCGCCCGAAGAGGTGATGGTCACATCGTCCACCACCAAATGGTCGGGGGCGGTGGTACTGCGGCAGGAAAGGATGAACTCGGCGCTGCTCGTGCTGTTCACGGCGGTGATGGTCTCGGTCACCTGGGTCCAGGTGTTGGAGGCCGTCGTGTAGGGCGTGTAGGGGGAGAAGCCGGAACCGGAAGCGCGATCATCGAACAGACCCACGCGGATCTGGCCGGCGCCGCGCACCCAGAAGGTCACGGTGTATTCCACGCCGGCCTCCACGGTGACCGGTTGCGTGGTGTAGCGGCGGTGATCACTGCCGGGCACGATGATGCGCAGGGCGGAGGAACCACCGTGCACGTTCTCGGTCACCTGCTCAACGGAGATGCCGGTGGTGTGGCTCCTGCTGCCGCCCCAGCC
>CAYXKE010000079.1:0-6720 GCA_964464935.1 uncultured Chryseobacterium sp. | reverse complement strand
CTCACCCACACGCTCAGGCCGTCATGGGCCCAGGCGGTGCCCAGGGCGGCGCGGAACGACAGGTCCATGCCCGGGCTGTAGGTCAGCGGCGGGGAGATCAGCCAGGACTCGGTCTCATTGTCGAAGCTGGCGCGGCTGGCCACGGCGTAGTTCTCCCCACCGGACACGCCGCCCCGCCAGGGCCGGCTGCCCTGGGTGAAGAGGTTGATCCAGCACTCCAGCATCAGATCGGTGTTGTTCTGGGCCAGGTCGAACCCCTCGCTCACCGCGGCCACGGGGTTGCACTCGTTCTGTCCGCATCGGGGGCCGTTGAGCTGCACCTCGTTGATGTCGCGGATGAAGAGCTGCATGGTGGTGTTGAACACGCCCACCACGGCCACGAAGCTGCCCCGCCCGTTGGGGATGGGCATGCCGGCGAAGTTGGCGTAGCCGCTGTTGCGCACGATCACCTGGTTGCCGGCGCAGTCCTCCAGGGTGCGGTTCAGGGTCTGCTGCGTCACGGGGTTGGCGTAGGTCTGGCTGGTGTCTGCGGCCACGAACTGCACGTTCTCCAAGCGGATCAGGCGGCCCTGCATGGCGGGGGTGATCTGCGGGATGGTGACCGTCTCGGGCTCCTTGTGGACCAGGGTGGCCTGCTTCACGATGTTGTTGTCCACGTCCACGCTGTCCAGCTGCAGCATGCCTTGGTAGGCGCTGAGCACGGTGCCCTTCAGCACGATGCGGACGCTGTCGCCCTGGTAGAGGCCGCCGGAAGTGATGAGGCGCAGGACGATGCCGGCCGTGTGGTCCTGCACGTACACGTTGCGGTAGAGGTTGCCGCTCTCCTCATCGGCGGTGACCACCGCGTACACGGAGCTGTCACCCACGAACTTGCGGGGCACGCCGGGGGTCTCCAGGGCGCGGAGCTGGGCCACGGTGAGCACCTGCCCTTCGGGGAGGGTGCGCACGGGCGGCGTGTCGTACTCCTTCTTGCAGGCCGTGGCCAGCGCCATGAGCGCGCCGGCGGCCAGGAAAAGGCGGAAGGTCTTCATGTTCTGATCAGAAGCTAAAGGTCACCATGGCGAAGTAGTTCCGCCCGAAGAGGTAGCTGTATTTGGGCGGGAACCGGTCCACGTCCATGCGGTCGTAGCGGAGCTGCTCGAAGCCGCCGATGCGGAAGTCCTGATTGTCCAGGAGGTTGCTCACCGTGAGGTTCACGGCCAGGCGGTACTTGCGCTTGAACTGCCAGGACTTTCCGGCGAAGAGGTCCACGGTCATGTTGTCGTCCAGCTGGGTCTGTCCCAGCAGGGCGTCCCATTGGGGGTCGGAGGCGATGAGGTTGCGCAGGGCCTCCTCGGTGCGGCGGTCGGGGTTGGGGTCCAGGTAGATGTCGCTGAACCAATTGGCGTTCATCCCGGCGAACCAGTACTTGGGCGAGTTGTAGCGCAGGCCCAGCGAGGCGGCGGTCTGGGGCATGCCGCCCACCTTGTAGTTCTTCCAGTACACGGTGCGGTCGGTGGCGAACACCTCGGGGCTGTTGTCGCGGGTCACATTGGCCGTGGGGCGTGAGTCGTACCGGTAGTCGCCGCCCGCGAACACGGCGGTGAGCTGCCAGGTGCTGGTGAGGTTGGCCTCGATGCCCAGCTCCACGCCCTGGTTCACCTGGTCCACGCCGCTCATGGTGTAGTTCACCAGGGTGGTGTACTCATCGTGGTAGAAGCTGCGCGACCAGATGGCGTCCATCACCTTGGCGTAGTACAGGGTGGCGCGGCCCTTCAGGCGGGGGAAGCGCAGCACGTAGCTCAGGTCGCCGGAGTAGGCGGTCTCGGTCTTCAGGTCGCCCATCACCCCATCGTGGGTGCGGGGCGACACGTAGGCATCGCGCGAGCTGGGCGGCCGCACCTGATACATGGCGTTGGCGCTCAGGAAGTGGCGACCGGTGATCTTGTAGGTGGCGCCGGCCTTCAGCCCGTAGTGGAAGAAGTTGTGGGCCTGTCCCCTGCCGTGGGAGTCGTCGGGGAAGCGGCCGTTGCGCATGCGGCTGTCGCGCACGAAGCTGGTGTAGGCCACCTCCGCGCCGGCGTACGTCTCCATGCGCTTGAAGGTCCGCTCGTACTGCACGAAGGCGTTGTAGAGGCTGGTGATGATGTCGTAGTCGTAGCCGAACACATCGCCCTTGGTCACCACGCGGTTCGGGGTGCTGAGGTCGTTCTGGGCCACGTTGGGGTCGTTGAAATCGCGCTCGGCGAACTGGTCCACGTCCAGCCAGAAGTCGCCGCCCAGCAGGTCGTCGATCACCTTGAAGTAGCGGGTCTTCTGGCGATGCAGGCTGGCGCCGTAGCTGATGTGGGCCTGGTCGTTGAGCTCCTTGCTGTACACGGTGTTGAAGCCGATGCGCGCGGGGTCGGTGCGGGCCTCCTCCACGATGTACTTGCTGCGGTTGCCGGTGATGTTGGCGCCGGTGCCGTTGGCGTCCTGCACGGTGTAGAGGTTCTTGCCGTTGGCGAAGTAGAGCTGATCCCAATCGATCTGCCCCAGGGTGCCGTTCTGCCAGCCCCGGGTGATCATGTCCGCGCGGGCCGGATCGTTCTCGCTGTAGTAGCTCGGCAGATAGCGGTAGTAGTCCGGGCGGGGATCCTTGGCGTCGTTCCAGTTCAGGCGGGTGAGGCCGTCACGCCCGAAGGTGTAGAAGAGGGAGGTGTTCCACGTGGCCTTGTCGCTGGGCGTGTAGTTGTGGGTGAGCATGAACATCGGCTTGTGGTCGAAGCTCATGCGCGCGTTGCGCACCTTGCCGTCCTGCCACCCCCAGTTGGGGTTGTAGAAGTTGGTTCCGGCCAGGTCGTAGGCCTCCTGCTGGGCGATGCCGGCGCGGCCCTGCACGATGGGTGCACCGAAGGCCACCAGGCTCATGGCATGGCGCTCGTTGATGCGGCGCTCGGCCCCCACGAAGTAGGCATAAGCGTCGAACGAGGTGCCGGGCACGTAGCCCTCCTCGGCCCACCGCCGCGAGCCCGATGCGCTGAAGGCCCATCCGTTGGCCTGCATGCCGGTGTTGTAGGTGGCCATGATGCGGTTGCGGTAGGCCCGGTTGGTGCTGGCGTACGACACGCGCAGGCCCTTGCGCAGCTGGCTGGGGCGCACGTCGATGTTGGTGTAGCCGCCCATGCCGCCGAAGCCCACGCGCGAGGGGCCCAGGCCGGCGCGCACCTGCATCCAGCGGGTCACGTCGTTCAGGCCGCCCCAGTTGCTCCAGGTGGCCCAGCCCAGCTCCAGGTCGTTCATGAACACCCCGTTGATGCTCACGGGCATCTCGTCGGAGTTCAGGCCGCGCACCCGGAAGCGGGCCGTGCCGAAGTTGAAGCCCGCCGTGGAGGTGAAGATGTCGCGCGACGACTGGAGGATGCCGCTGATGTCCTGGTTGCCCAGCTCGGCGTCGAGGTCGTCGGAGGTGATGGTGAACACCGGCACACGGGGCTGCTCACCGGCGGCCGTGGTGTCCGGCTCGGACACCACCTGGGTGCTGTCGGTCTGTGCCTGGGCAGCCAGGCCCATGAGCAGGGCCAGCGCCGCCAGGGCGCGGGTGGGGAAAGCGACACGGCAGGCTGTGCGCAGCGGACGCGGCAGCGGTCGGGAGGTCCGGTTCATGCAGACAGGTACGTTTGGTCCCGGACCGGGGGTCCTGAAGAACAGCGGCAAAGGTATGGGGGCGGTGGCTTGGGACATGGGCGCGGCCGCTCAGCCGATGGTCCAGGTATGATCGCCGCGGAGCAGCGCGTCCAGGTCGCCATCGCCTTTCAACGCGCGGGCCTGGGCCATCTGGGCGTTCAGCTTGGTCTCGTGCGTGGGGCGGTCGGCCACGAAGAACACCCCGAAGGGACGCGGCAGGGCGCCCTCCTTGCGGGGGTCGTCGAAGATCCGCACCAGCAGACTGGCCTTGAAGCTGTCGCGCTCGTCGTGCACCCACAGGTCGTTCACGCTGTGCGTGCCGTCGCTGAGGTCCACCGCCACGGGCGTGAAGCCATCGAGCTTGATGCCCCTGGTGCCGCCGGCGTACACCAGCGGCTGGCCGTGCTCCACGAAGAGGGTGTTCGCCGCCTTGGTGGCCTTCTCGGTGAAGACCTCGAAGGCGCCGTCGTTGAACACGTTGCAGTTCTGGTAGATCTCCAGCAGGCTGGTGCCGCGGTGGGCATCGGCCCGCAGCAGCATCTCGCGCAGGTGCTTCACGTCGCGGTCCATGCCGCGGGCGATGAAGGTGGCATCGGCGCCCTTGCACAGGGCCAGCGGGTTGAAGGGGTGGTCCACGCTGCCCATCGGCGTGCTGCGCGTCACCGCCCCCTCGGGCGAGGTGGGCGAGTACTGCCCCTTGGTGAGGCCGTAGATCTCGTTGTTGAAGAGCAGCACGTTCACGTCCACGTTGCGGCGCAGCAGGTGGATCAGGTGGTTGCCGCCGATGCTCAGCGCGTCGCCATCGCCGGTGATCATCCACACGCTCAGGTCGGGGCGCACGCTGCGCAGCCCGCTCACGATGGCGGGGGCACGGCCGTGGATGCTGTGCATGCCGTACGTGTCGAGGTAGTACGGGAAGCGCGAGCTGCAGCCGATGCCGCTGATGAACACGATCTCCTCCTTGGGCCGACCCTTCTCCTTCAGCACGGTCTCCACCTGCTTCAGGATGCTGTAGTCGCCGCAGCCCGGGCACCAGCGCACTTCCTGATCGCTCGCATAGCTGACCTTGGGTGCCCCAGCTCCGTTCACGACTTCGTTCGCGGTGGTCATGCGGTGTGGGCGTTAATGAGTTGGAGTTCCTGCTCGGCCCGCTGGCGGATCTCCGTGCTGGTGAAGGGCAGGCCTTGGATCTTGTTCAGCCCCTGGGCGTCCACGAGGAATTCGGCGCGCAGCAGCTGCCGCAGCTGGCCACTGTTCATCTCGGGCACCAGCACGCGCTTGAAGCGCTTGAGGATGGTGCCGAGCTCCTTGCGGAAGGGGAAGAGGTAGCGGATGTGGAGGTGGCTCACGCTGTGGCCCTCCTCCAGCAGTTCCAGGGTGGCGGTGCGAATGGCGCCGAAGGTGCTGCCCCAGCCGATGATCAGCAGGTCGCCGCTCTCGGGACCGTGGGCCAGGTCCATGGGCGGCAGGCTGTCGGCGATGCGGCGCACCTTCTCGGCCCGCAGGCCCACCATGCGCTCGTGGTTCTTCGGGTCGTAGCTGATGTTGCCCGTGCCGTCCTCCTTTTCGATCCCGCCGATGCGGTGCTGCAGGCCTTTCATGCCCGGCACGGCCCAGGGACGCACGCCTTTCTCATCCCGCGCATAGGGCAGGAACGGACCCGCGTCGGCATCGGTGCGCGGCTGGGCGAAGGGCGGGGTGATGGGCTGCAGGTCCTGTGCCTGCGGGAAACGCCAGGGCTCGGCGCCGTTGGCGATGTAGCCGTCGCTGAGGAAGATCACCGGGGTCATGTGCTCCACGGCGATGCGGGCGGCCTCATACACCACCTCGAAGCAATCGGTGGGACTGCTGGCGGCCAGCACGGGGATGGGCGCCTCACCGTTGCGCCCAAAGACCGCCTGCCACAGGTCGGCCTGCTCGGTCTTGGTGGGCAGGCCCGTGCTGGGACCGCCGCGCTGCACGTTCACGATCACCAGGGGGATCTCCAGCATCACGGCCAGGCCCATGGCCTCGGTCTTCAGCGCGATGCCCGGCCCGCTGCTCGCGGTCACCCCCAGGGCGCCGCCATAGCTGGCCCCGATGGCGCTGCAGATCGCCGCGATCTCGTCCTCGGCCTGGAAGGTCTTCACGCCGAAATTCTTGTGGCGCGAGAGCTCGTGCAGGATGTCGCTGGCCGGGGTGATGGGATAGCTGCCGTAGAACAGGTCCAGCCCGGCCTTGCGGGCGGCCGCCACCAGGCCCAGCGCGGTGCCCTGGTTGCCAGTGATGTTGCGGTAGGTGCCCTTGGGCATGGGCGCGGGCAGCACCTCATACCGCGTGGTGAAGGTCTCGCTGGTGTCGCCGTAGTTGTAGCCGGCCTGCAGCACCTTGATGTTGGCCTCCAGCAGGTCGGGGCGCTTGGCGAACTTCCGGCGGATGAAGCCTTCGGTGCGCTCCAGCGTGCGGCTGTACATCCAGTTGATGAAGCCCAGCACGAACATGTTCTTGCACCGGTCCTTCTCCTTCATGCCGAGGGGGGTGCCCTCCAGTGCCGCACGCGTCATCTTGGTGACGTCCATGGTGTGCAGCACGTAATTCTGGAGCGACCCGTCGGCGATGGGGTTGGCCGCCTCGGGGTAGCCCGCCAGCCGCAGGTTCTTCGTGTCGAAGCCGTCGGCGTTGGCGATGATGATGCCGCCCTGCTTGAGCTTGGCCAGGTTGGCCTTCAGGGCGGCGGCGTTCATCACCACCAGCACATCGCACTGGTCGCCGGGGGTGTAGAGCTCCACACTGCCGAAATGCAGCTGGAAGCCGCTCACGCCGGCCAGGGTGCCCTGCGGCGCGCGGATCTCGGCGGGGAAATTCGGGAAGGTGCTGACGTCGTTGCCGAAGAGGGCGTTGTTCTCGGTGAACTGGGACCCGGTCAGCTGGATGCCGTCACCACTATCGCCCGCGAAGAGGATCACCACCTGCTCGCGCTGCTCTACGGTCTTGACCGCGGGGGTCGATTGGCTCATGATGGAAGCGGCGACAAAGGTACGGGGCCGGACGGGTCCCCGCCCCTGTCAACCGTCAGTTCCGCCCCCCGCCCGGCGC
>CAYXKE010000078.1:0-8362 GCA_964464935.1 uncultured Chryseobacterium sp. | reverse complement strand
CCCTTGTCCTTGGCGGTGGGGCGCGGCTGGAAGCCGGGACTTTCGCGCAGCTTTTCCAGGGCGGCCTTCTCGTTCTTGGTGAGGTCCGTGGGTGTCCACACGGCCACGTGCACGAAGAGGTCGCCGTGCCCGCGGCCATGCACGTCGGGCAGGCCCTTGCCGCGCAGGCGCAGTACGTGGTTGCTCTGGGTGCCGGGTTCGATCTTCACCTTGGCGCGGCCCTTCACCAGGGGCACTTCGATCTGTCCGCCGAGGGCGGCGTCCACCATGTTGATGAACGCTTCGTGGTGCAGGTTCATGCCATCGCGGCGAAGCTCGGGATGAGGTTCCTCCTCGATCACCACCAGCAGGTCGCCGGGCACGCCGCCGGCCGGGGCCTCGTTGCCCATGCCGCTGATGTTCAACTGCATGCCTTCGGCCACGCCGGCGGGGATGTTGATGGGCACGATCACCTCCTCGCGCACCAGGCCCTGCTCATCGCTGCCGGGCGCGCGCTTGCTCACCGTCTGGCCCACGCCACCGCAGGCCGGGCAGGTGGTCACGGTCTGCATCTGGCCCAGAAAGGTGTTCTGCACGCGGCGCACCTGCCCGCTGCCCCCACAGGTGGGACAGGTGCCGTACTCACTGCCCTTGGCGCGCACCAGCTTGGTGACCTTGATCTTCTTTTCGGCCCCGTTGGCGATCTCCTCCAAGGTCAGCTTCAGGCGCACCCGCAGGTTGCTGCCCTTCACCACGCGCCGCCCGCTGCTGCGGCCACCGAAGCCACCGAACGCGCCCCCGCCGAACGCATCGCCGAAGATGTCGCCGAACTGGGAGAAGATGTCCTCCATGTTCATGCCCCCACCGTGGAAGCCACCGCCGGCACCCATGTTGGGTCCCGCATGGCCGAATCGGTCGTAGCGGGCACGCTTGTCGGGGTCGCTCAGGATCTCATAGGCCGCCGCGGCCTCCTTGAACTTCTCCTCGGCCTCCTTGTCGCCCGGGTTCTTGTCCGGGTGGTACTTGATGGCCAGCTTGCGGTAGGCCTTCTTGATCTCGTCAGCGCTGGCGTTGCGGTCCACGCCGAGCACTTGATATGGGTCTCTCTTGCTCATCGGGCGATGTGGCGTGGGGCCGTGCGATCATGCCGGTGGGTGCGCCGGTGGTGCGGATGGGCGGTGATGTACATGGCCGGGAACGGGGGTCAGGCACCCACCACCACCTTGGCGTAGCGCACCACCTTGTCGTGGAGCATGTAGCCTTTCTCGGCCACCTCGAGCACGCAACCCTTGAGTTCGTCGCTGGGTGCGGGCATCTGGGTGATCGCCTCGTGGCGGTCGGTGTCGAAGGGTTGGCCCTTGGGGTCGTCCATGGGCTTCAGGCCCATGCCGTTGAGGATGTGCAGGAGCTTGTTCTGGATGAGCACGAAGCCTTCCTTCACGGCCTGCAGGTCGGTGGCCTGCACGTTGTTGGCCACGGCCCGATCGAAGTCGTCCAGCACGGGCAGCACCTGTTTGATGGTGCCCTCGCCGCCGTACTGCATCAGGTCGAGCTTCTCCTTTGCGGTGCGCTTGCGGAAGTTGTCGTACTCGGCATAGAGGCGCACATACTTGTCCTGCAGGGCCTGCAGTTCGACGCGCATGGCGTCCAGCTCGGCCCGCAGCTCGGTGGCTGACGCGGTGTCAGCCTCGGCCGTGCCCGTAGCGGCACTGTCAGGCGCGGGTTGCGCGGCGTTCGTCGTCCCGGGCTGGGCCTCGGGGTTGGCGGTGTGGTCCTTCACGGTGTCGTTCTCCATGGTCATGGAAGGCTTTGGCCTGCGGCGGAAGGGGTTCTTCATCATGCACAGGGATGGTCCCGCCGCAGCACTTGGCGGCCTGCCGGACCAAGTTCGGTGCCATGGGCCGGCAGAGGACAGGATGACAGGCGGGCCTGCTCAGAGGCTCTTCACGTGCTTGTCCAATTCCTGGTGCAGCGCGGTGCCACGCAGGTTGCGGGCGATGATCACCCCATTGGGGTCGATCAGGAAGCTCATCGGAATGGAGTTCACCCCGTAGAGCTGTGCGCCTTCGGAGCCCCAATGCTTGAGGTCGCTCACGTGCCACTTCCACTTCAGGCCGTCCTGGGCGATGGCTTTTTTCCATGCCTCGCGGGTGCGGTCCAAGCTCACGCTGTAGATCTCAAAGCCCTTGCCCTCCTTGAACTTGGCCTTGCTGTACTTGTCGTAGGCGGCCACCAGGTTCGGGTTTTCGCGGCGGCACGGACCGCACCAGCTGGCCCAGAAATCGATCAGCACATACCGGCCCTTGAGGCTGGAGAGCTTGAGCACCTTGGTGCTGTCGGGGTCCATTAAGGCCAGCTCCGGTGCGCGGTCGCCGACGGCGGTGCCCACCTTGGGGCCGTTGCCCGCCACCATCGGTTCGGGTGCGGCATCGGGGCGCAGTTGGGTGGTGAAGCCGTAGATCGCCAGCAGCGCCACGGCGGCCAGGGTGATGGTGCGCGACTTGGACATGAGGGAGCGGGATCGCATGGTGCGAAGTTAGGATGGTGGGCACCAAGTGCGTGCGGCTACAGGCGCTCGATGCGGGCACCGAGGGCGCGCAGGCGGCTGTCGATGTGCTGGTAGCCGCGGTCGATCTGCCCAATGTTGTCGATCACGCTGGTGCCCTCGGCGCTGAGGGCCGCGATCAGCAGGGCCACGCCGGCGCGGATGTCGGGGCTGGTCATGCGGATGCCGCGCAGGGGCTGCTGGAAGTCGTGGCCGTTCACCACCACCCGGTGCGGATCGCAGAGGATGATCTGCGCGCCCATGTCGATGAGCTTGTCGGTGAAGAACAGGCGGCTCTCGAACATCTTCTGGTGGATGAGCACGCTGCCCTTGGCCTGGGTGGCCACGGTGAGCACGATGCTCAGGAGGTCGGGCGTGAAGCCGGGCCAGGGGTGATCGCTGATGGTCATGATGCTGCCATCGATGAAGGTGGCGATCTTGTAATGCGCCTGCGCCGGCACCAGGATGTCGTCGCCCTGCCGTTCCACGATGATGCCCAGGCGGCGGAACACATCGGGGATGCAGCCCAGGTGATCGTAGCCGGTGTTGGTGATGCGGATCTCGCTGCGCGTCATGGCGGCCAGGCCGATGAAGCTGCCGATCTCGATCATGTCGGGCAGCATGGTGTGCTCGGTTCCGCCCAGTTCCCGCACGCCTTCGATCTCCAGGCGGTTGCTGCCGATGCCGGTGATCTTCGCGCCCATGCGGTTGAGCATGTGGCAGAGCTGCTGCACATAGGGCTCACAGGCGGCGTGGTAGATGGTGGTGCGCCCTTCGGCCATCACGGCCGCCATGATGATGTTGGCGGTGCCGGTGACGCTGGGCTCGTCCAGCAACATGGAGGTGCCCTTGAGCTGCTTCGCCTCGGCCTTGTAGAAGCCCTCCTTGGCGTCGTAGGTGAATGTGGCGCCCAGGTGCTGGAACCCGATGAAGTGGGTGTCGAGTCTGCGTCGGCCGATCTTGTCACCACCGGGGGTGGGGATGTAGCCTTTGCCGAAGCGGGCCAGGCAGGGGCCCACCACCATCACACTGCCGCGCAGCCCGCCGCCGAGGGTCTTGAACTCGGGGCGCATGAAGAACTCGATGTCGACGTTCTTCGCGGTGAAGCGCCAGCTGCCGCCACCCAACTGCTCCACCTCCACGCCCATGTGGCGCAGCAGGTCGATCAGTTTGTTCACGTCCACGATGTCGGGCACGTTGTGGATGGTGACGGGCTCCTTGGTGAGGAGCACGGCACAGAGGATCTGCAAGGCCTCGTTCTTGGCGCCCTGCGGTTCCAGGGTGCCATTCAGCCGATGGCCACCTTCGATGCGGAAACTTCCCATGATGCGTGTGTGGTGCCCGCCAGGGGCACGGCATCAAAGCAACGGCCCAGCGCGGTTCGTACGGCGGTGCGGGTGCGCATGCTTTGCACCACACGGTGTGGATGGGAAGGACCGGGGCCGCACGCGAGGTCCGTGGGCGATCTCAGAAGCGGTTCTTCTTCCGCTTGCGGTTGCGCTTCTTGCCCCCGCCGCCGGAGCGCTTGCGCAGGTCCACCTCGTTGCGCGGACCGTTCTGCTGGGCGCGGAGCAGGTCGGCGGTGTGGGTGAGGGCCGTGTCGGCGGGCAGCTTCACCTTGCCCTGGCTCAATTCGTGCAGGTCCTTCAGGATCACGCTGTCGGGCACGGTGTCGCGGTTCCACACGAGGAATTGCTTCTTCATGTGGTTGGCGATCAGCAGGGCATAGGCCTCGCGGGCATCACCCGGTTCCATGACCGCGCACTGGGCGATCATGCGCTCCACCAGCTTGCCGTAGTGGCCGTAGCGCACGCCGGTCTGCGGGTAGTTCATGCGCTCGGGCTTGCTCTCGAGCTCGGCCGCGGTGGGCATCGGATAGGGGCTGTCCACATCGAGCTTCAGATCGCTCATGATGTAGAGGTGGTCCCACAGGGTGCGTTCGAAGTTGTCGCTGTTGCGCAACTGGGGGTTGAGGCGGGCGATCACCTGGATGATGGCCTTGGCCTGGCGGGTGCGCTGCTCCCGGTCCTCGATGCCCATGACATGGTCCACCATGCGCTGCACGTGGCGACCGTACTCGGGAATGGGCAACTGCGGGCGCTCGGTGTTGTAGTCGAGACCGGGAAGGCTCATGGGAGGCGGGTTGAGCAAGGGCCGGTGCGGGGGTGGAGGCGGGCTCCGAAGGGTGTGCGGCACCAGCGCCGTTGACGGGGCGAATTTAGGCGAAGGGGCCTCACCCCTCCACCACCTGCAGTTTGGCGAACCGGAGCAGCAGGTTCTTCTGGCCGGCGCTGGGGAAGAACACGGTGGCCTTCTGGTCGGGCGGTCGGCCTTCCACCTTCAGCACCTTGCCCTTGCCGAAACGCTCGTGCAGCACGGTCATGCCCTCGGCGAGGTCGGGTGTGGCACCGCCCAGGGTGGAGGTGGCCTCCATGGGGCGCCCGTCGGTGGCGATGCGCTTGAGACGGCCCGGGGGCGGTGTGGCGGGTGCGGTGGGTCGCGGTGCCGGCGGGGGAGCGGTGCGTCGTTGTTCGCCGCCGAGGCCCATGGGGCGTCGCGTGGGTGGCGGGGCGTCGAAGCCCACGGTGCGGCGCTCCCAAGGCGGAGTGCTGCGGTCCGTGGCGGGCCAGGGGTCGCTGTAGCGCGGCATGCCGGGCAGCTCCAGGTATTGCGGGTCGATCTCGGAGATGAACCGGCTGGGCTCACTGCTGGTGAGATGTCCCCATTTGTACCGGCTCATGGCATAGCTGAGCGTGCACTGCTTCTCGGCACGGGTCAGGGCCACGTAGAATAGGCGGCGTTCCTCCTCCAGGTCAGCGCGGCTGTTCACGGCCATCTGATTGGGGAAGAGGTCCTCCTCCAAGCCCACCACGTACACGTAGGGGAACTCCAGACCCTTGGCCGCATGCACGGTCATCAGTGTCACCCGGTCGTTGTCGTTCGGGTCCTCGTTGTCCGCATCGGTCAGCAGGGCCACGTCCACCAGGAAGTCGCTCAGGGTGCGCGGGGTGTCGCGGTCCTCGTCCTGCGCGCTGAACTCCTTCATGCCGTTGAGCAGCTCCTGGATGTTCTCGTAGCGGCTCACGCCCTCGGGGGTCTTGTCATTGAACAGCTCGCGCACGATCCCCGTGCGGCGGGCGATCTCCTCACCGAGTGCGCCCGCGTTGTAGGTGGGCAGCATGGCTTGGAATCCCTGGATCATCAGCACGAAGTCGGCGATGGCCTTGCGGGTGCCGGCATGGAAACCCAGGTCGCCCAGGTGCTGTTGCACCACGTTCCACACGGACATCCTGCGCTCGGAGGCGGCCACCATCAGCTTGTCCAGGGTGGTCTGCCCGATGCCGCGCGTGGGGTAGTTGATCACGCGCTTCAGGGCTTCCTCATCGTTGGGGTTGCACACCAGGCGGAAGTAGGCGATCAGGTCCTTGATCTCCTTGCGCTGGTAGAAGCTCAGTCCCCCGTAGATGCGGTAGGGGATGTTGAGCTTGCGCAGCGCCTCCTCCATGCTGCGGCTCTGCGCGTTGGTGCGGTAGAGGATGGCGAAGCTGCTGTTGGGCACCTGCTGGCGCATGCGCGTTTCGAAGATGCCGTGGGCCACGAAGGCGCCCTCCTCGTTGTCGCTAAGGGCCCGGTGCACACGGATCTTGTCCCCCTCGGGGTTGCTGGTCCACACCTCCTTGTGGATGCGGTCCTTGTTCTTTTCGATGAGGGAATTGGCCGCCCCGACGATGGTCTTCGTGCTGCGGTAGTTCTGCTCCAGTTTGAAGAGCTGGTGGTCGGGGTAGTCGGTGCGGAAGCTGAGGATGTTCTGGATGTTCGCACCGCGGAAGGCGTAGATGCTCTGGCTGTCGTCGCCCACCACGGTGATGTTCTCATGCCGGGCGGCCAGGGTGCGCACGATGTTGTACTGCACCAGGTTGGTGTCCTGGTACTCGTCCACCAGGATGTATCGGAATCGCTCCTGGTACTTCAGCAGCACGTCCGGGTGGTCGCGGAAGAGAATGGCGGTATTGAACAGCAGGTCGTCGAAGTCCATCGCACCGGCGCGGTAGCATCGGGCGGCGTATTCGCGGTAGATGGCGCCGATGTGCTCGCGGCCCACGGAGGCATCGGCCGCCATCTGTTCGGCGTTGGCCATGTACTCCAGTGGTCCGATGAGGTTGTTCTTGGCCATGCTGATGCGGGCGTGCACCTGGTTGGGCTTGTAGAGCTTGTCGTCCAGCTGGCGCTCCTTCACGATGGCCTTGATCAGGCTGCGGCTGTCGTCGGTGTCATAAATGGTGAAGTCCTTCGGGTAGCCGAGCTTGTCGGCCTCGGCACGGAGGATGCGGGCGAACACGCTGTGGAAGGTGCCCATCCACAGGTTGCGGGCCTCGGTGCTGCCTTGGTCGCCGAGCACCTTGGCGATCCGTTCCTTCATTTCGCGCGCCGCCTTGTTGGTGAAGGTGAGCGCCAGGATGCGGAACGGGTCCACTCCTTTGGCGGCCATCAGGTGGGCGATGCGCATGGTGAGCACGCGCGTCTTGCCGCTGCCTGCCCCGGCGATGACCATGTTGGGTCCGTCGGTGTGCTCAGCGGCCGCGCGCTGCGCGGGGTTCAGGCCATCGAGATAGTGCATGGAAGAAGGGCAAAGGTAGCCGCACCGCCGGCGATCCCATCGTGGTGCAGTGCCATTGCGTGATCGAACGGAGCGCGGCCCGGAAGGTGGGGTGATGGTCATGCGCGCTTCTTGTACAGTGCCGCGCGGCCCTTTCCCTCCATGGTGAGGCGGCCGCTCGCGGTGGCTTGCCGCAGGTCGCGGGTGGCCGTGGCGGTGCTCAGCTCGGGGTAGTGGATGAGGTAGTCCTTGCGGCGGAAGCTGCGTGCGGGCGCATGGGCCAGGAAGGCGTCCACCCGTTCGTGCGCGTCGCGCACCGGGTCGCGCTCGGCCAGGAGTTCGACCAGCGCCTCGTCGATGCGCTCGAGCATGTAGGTGATGAAACCGCCGCAGTCGCCCTGGCGGTCGGCGTAGTGCAGGGCGGCGTGGTAGGCGGGGCAGGTGCGTAGGATGAACGCCTCCACGGGCAGGTAGGCGAACACGGGCCAATGGCTGGCCAGCACGCGGCGCTGCCACAGGCGGGCCAGACGACCGTTGCCGGCGGTGAACGGACGCAGGTAGATCAACCCGAAGTGCAGCACACAACTGGTGATCAGTGGTGGGAAGTCGTGCTCCTCGGTGTGGCGCAGCAACTCTTCCACCACCGCGGGCAGGTTGTCGGCGGGAGCACTGCGCAGGGGTTCGGGGTCACCGTAGAACACGTCCATGGGCCCGGTGCGGAAGATCCCGGCATCGGTGGAGAGGCCGTGCATCAGCACGGCGTGGGCGCGCCGGAGGTCCGGCACCAGGAAGGGGTCCAGTCCGGGCAGCATCTCCATCACGCGGTGGGTGTTCACCACCTCCAACGCCTCGGGGCCGTCCACCGCGCTGGGGCGGGCCAGCAGCTGGGCCACGGGCAGGGGCTCCAGCTCGCCGCCCTCGATGCCCACCGTGGCGTGCACGCTGCTCACGCGGTAGGCGCGCTCCAGCACGGGCGGGGGCACGTGCAGGTGGCGCGCATGCACCTCGCCCAGGCGGTGGTGGATCACCGTGAGGAGGTTGAGCATGCGGGACCCGATGGAGTGATAAGTGATGCTTCCGAGGTCCAAATCGAATCAAATGATTTGAACAAAGGTACGGGTCCCCGAAGGGGTTTGCGTCATCGCGGGCAGCCGTCGCGGGTCGGGTGCGTGCCCAGATGGGCTCTTTTCATTTTGGATAATGACCTGATAACCAGATAAATGGAGCGTGGTCGCCGGGGG
>CAYXKE010000077.1:0-8721 GCA_964464935.1 uncultured Chryseobacterium sp. | reverse complement strand
GCCGGTGGCGTCCACCACGTAGACCCACTGGCCGCCGGTATCCTGGAAGAACGGCCCGCGGGGCAGCATCACCGCTTCCATGTCCGCGCTCAGTTGCAGGCGCACCTGGAAGGTCTGGCCACGACGCACATCGGGGGTTTCGCCCACGAAGCGCAGGTCCACATCGAATTCACCGTTGCTCACCTCGGGGTACACCTTGAACACCTCGATGGTGTGCGCACGCCCCGCGTGGACGAATGTGCCGGTGAGGCCGATGCCCACCCGGCTCACGTAGTGCTCGGGGATCCGGGCGCGCACTTTCAGCTGGTCCAGCACATCGATCTGGGCGATGCGCTCCCCGCGCTGCTTGGTCTGTCCGAGCTCCGCGTGGAGGCCGCTCAACTGGCCGTCGATGGGTGCCTTGATCACCAGGTTCTGCAGGTGCTCGCGCAGGAAGCGCAGGTTCTGGTCGATCAGCGTGAGGTTGGTGGTGATGGAGCCGAGCTGGCTCTGCCGGAAGAGCGAGTCGGTGCGCACGTTGGCCGCCAGTAGTTGACGCTTCGCGCGCATGTACGCCAGGTGCTCCCGGTTGGCCATGTAGGTGTTGCGGGCCAGCAGCGAGTCGCGGATGAGGCGCTCGTCCACACGCTGCTCACGTTCCAGGCGCTGCAGCTCCTTGTCGAGTTCGAGCAGCTCATCGCGCAGGCGGATCGACTGCTGGTCCATGGCCAGCCGGGTGTTGCGCAGGTTGTTCTGCTGGTCGAGCAGCTGTGCCTCGCGGTTGATGGCGTCCATGTGCAGCTGGGGATTGCTCAGCTCCAGGATGGGATCGCCCGCACGAACGTGTGTGCCGTCCTCCACGAAACGGTGCTTCACCGTGCCGCCCTCCAGTGCGTCGAGGAACACCGTATGGATCGGTTGCACGGTGCCGGTCACCGGGATGAACTCCTTGAACATCCCGCGGCTCACGGTGCCCACGGTGATCTTGGCCGCGTCCACCCGGACGCGCTTGCTGGTGAAGGAGCCGGCCGAGATGAGCGCTACGCCCAGCAGCAGACCGACCGTGCCGCACGCGATCAGGAGGCGGCGGCGTTCACGGGGACGGGGATCGATGACGCGGTCCATTGGGGGTGGCCTTGTCGCCGCAAAGTGCAGCGCCGGATGCGCGGAATCCTAGCGGACCGTGATGGACCGCACGTTCATGGACGGACGGTGGGGAAGGGGCTTCCCGTGGCGACCTTCGCACCATGACCACCACCTCCGGCATCGCCAGGCACTTCCGCGAGGTCCACTTCGGTGGCAACTGGACCTGGGCCAATGTGCGCGACAACCTGCAGGACGTCACCTGGGAGGAGGCCCTGCACCGGCGTGATGGCTTCAACACCATCGCCATGCTCGCCTTTCACATCCACTACTTCGTGGCCGCGGTGCGCCAGGTGCTGGAGGGCGGCCCGCTCGATGCCCACGACAAGTTCAGCTTCACCCACCCGCCGATCGGCAGTGATGCGAACTGGCAGCAGCTGCTGCAGAAAATGTGGACCGATGCCGAACGCTTCGCCGAGCTGGTGGAGCGCCTGCCCGATGAGCGCCTGCACACCGCATGGCCGATCCCAAGTACGGATCGTGGTACCGCAACCTCACGGGCATCATCGAGCACACGCTCTACCACCTGGGGCAGATCGTGGTGCTGAAGAAGCTGTTGCGCGCGGAAAGGACGGGGTTCAGCGGTACTTGAACCACGCTGCCATGAACGGGTTGTACGGCGCGTAGATCGGCTTGCCGCTCTCGGGCGTGTGGCCGGTGATGTAGATCAGCTCGCGGTCGATCAGCGCCTGGAGCGCATGGACCAGGGCGGCCGATGAGGGCAGCGCGTGCTTGCGGATGAACTCACCACCGGTGGGGGTATGCACCTCGCCCTCGCGCGAAATGGCCGCGAGCAGGTCCCATTGGTTGCGGGTGAGCGCCCCGCGCAGGGTGGCCATGATCGCGTCCTGCTCGCGCACGATGGCCATCAGGATGTCCACGATGGTGGCGCGTTCCGGTGGACGGGCATCGGCGAAGAGGCGGTTGAGCAGCACCTGCACATAGTAGGTGTGGCCGCGGCAGATGTCGATCACGAAGCGGGCGTCATCCGGCTTCAGCGTGCGTTTGTGGCGCTTCATCACCGCCACGGCGAAGGCCGCGTACGTGTCCGGGTCGATGCGCTGCAGCTCCAGCAGGTCGGTGCTGCCATAGAACGGCTTCTTCACGTCGTGGAAGAGGTCCATGAGCAGGTGGCGCTGACTGCCCGAGAAGATGCAGCGCACCTTCGGACTGTGCTGCAGCTCGGTGCGCAGCACGGCGTCCATGCGCACGTCGGGGAAGGTGGCCACCTGCTGGAACTCGTCGATGGCCAGGAAGATGGTGCGGTCCTGCTCGTTGAGGATGCGGAAGATCTCGCGTGTGGTGGCGGCCTGTGCGCTGGGGTCGCCGGGTTCGATGGAGAGCGTGGGCTTGCCGCTGAGCTCGTCCATGGTGATCACCGGACGCAGCCCGGCGAACCATTTCAGCGCGTTGCGCAGGAACTGCCCGGGCGTGGGGTTCAGGGCCTGGTGCACCGCGTTGAGCAGGATGGTGTTGAAGGCGTTGCCGTCGTGCGCGGCGTACACATCGGCGAACACCGTGCGGGCGCCACGCACCCTGCCCAGCTCGTTGAACAAGTGGTGGATCAGGGCGGTCTTGCCGTAGCGGCGCGGGCTGTACAGCAGCACATGGCGCCCGTTCCGCAGCGCCGAGCCGATCGTGGCCGTTTCCTGTTCGCGGTCGCAGAACAGTTGCGGGCCGCGGTAGCCGTTCACCAGGAAGGGGTTGTCCAGCAGCATCATCATCAAAAGTAAACAAACCCTACTAAATATTCTTTAGTAAGGTAGGTTTGGCTGGAAATGCGAAGGGCGCACCGACATCGATGCGCCCTTCGTGCATGGTGGTGTGGATCAGAAGCAGTATCGCCCCTCGGTGATCATCTTCTTCGCGATCGCCTTGCGCAGTTCGGCCGTGTTCAGGTTGGTGTTCCGGCTGAAGCGCTTGGCGCCCATGAGCATGGCCTGGCGCTCATCGCCCTCGGCGAAGTTGTTCACGGCCTCTTTCGCCCACTTGTGGATGCGGTCGGCGGCGTCGTGGATGTACAGCTGGCACATGGCGATCTGCTCCTGCACGTTCCCGGCGCCCTTCATGTCGGCCAGCTTCAGGGTGCGCAGCAGCACGCTCTCGGCCAGGTAGGTGTCGATCACGATGTCGGCGATGTGCATCAGGGTCTCCTGCTGCTTCGCCAGCTCCAGGCCCAGCTTCTGGGCGGCACCGCCGGCGGTCATCAGCACGGCCTTCTTGAAGTGGGCCACCATGCGCTTCTCGTCGCCGAGCAGCGCGTCGTCGGGCTCGGGCATGTCGGGGATGCCCATCAGCTCCTGGGCCACGGCCTGCGCCGGACCGAGCAGGTCGAGCTGGCCCTTCATGGCCCGCTTCAACAGCATGTCCACGGTGAGCATGCGGTTGATCTCGTTGGTGCCCTCGAAGATCCGGTTGATGCGGCTGTCGCGGTACGCACGCTCCACGGGGCTTTCGGCGCTGTAGCCCATGCCACCGTAGATCTGCACGCCCTCATCCACCACATGGTCCAGGCATTCGCTGCCGGCCACTTTCAGGATGGCGGCCTCGGCGGCGTATTGCTCCACACCTTTCAGCAGGGCCTTGGCGTGGTCGGCACCGCCGGCCTTCAGCGCCTCGATGGCCTGTTCCATGTCGTGGCTGCAACGGTAGGTGGCGCTCTCCACCACGTAGCAGTAGGTGGCCTGGTCGGCCAGCTTCTGCCGGATGGCACCGAAGGCGCTGATCGGCTTGCCGAACTGGATGCGCTCGTTGGCGTACTTCACGCTGTGGTCCACCACGGCCTTGGCACCGCCCAGCGCGGCACCGGCCAGTTTGATGCGGCCGATGTTCAGGATGTTCACGGCGATCTTGAAGCCGTTCTGCCGCTCGCTCAACAGGTTCTCCACGGGCACCTTGCAGTCGTTGAAGAACACCTGGCGGGTGCTGCTGCCCTTGATCCCCATCTTCTTCTCCTCGGGGTTCAGGGTGATGCCGCCGAAGTCCTTCTCCACGATGAAGGCGCTCAGGTTCTCATCGTCGTCGATCTTGGCGAAGACGGTGAACACATCGGCGAAGCCGCCGTTGGTGATCCACATCTTCTGGCCATTGAGGATGTAGTGCCGGCCATCGGGGCTCAATGTGGCCTTGGTCTTGCCGCTGTTGGCGTCGCTGCCGCTGCCGGGTTCGGTGAGGCAGTAGCAGGCCTTCCACTCGCCGGTGGCCAGCTTCGGGATGTACTTCGCCTTCTGCTCCGCATTGCCGTAGTAGAGGATGGGGAGGGTGCCGATGCCGGTGTGCGCCGCCATGGCCACGCTGAAGCTGTGCCCCGCGCCGGTCTTCTCGGTCACCAGCATGCCGGTGACGAAGTCCTTGCCGAAGCCGCCGTACTCCTCGGGCACGGAAATGCCCAGCAGCCCCAGCTCACCGGCCTTCTCCAGGATCCGCGGCATCAGCCCTTCCTCCATGCTGTCGATGCGGTCCAGGTGCGGCCACACCTCGGCGGCCAGGAAGTCCACCGCGGTCTGGGCGATCATGCCCTGCTCCTCGTTGAACTCTTCGGGAATGAAAATGTCCTGCGGGGCGCTTTCACGGATCAGGAATTCGCCGCCTTGAAGGGCTTTCTGCTGTGTGCTCATGGTGGGATGACGGTGTCGGACGGTTGGTGGTCCCTTCGCGATGGAAGTGGCGCTTACGCTCGACGGGGTCTAAAGTTATGCACGCATAACAAATTATCCAAGCCGGGTCGGCCATGGTGGCGCAGCCCCTTCCGGGGTGGGCGTAACTTGCGCGCCGATCATGCGCGCCGTACACCGTACTCCCGTCGACCGCTTCCGTCAGCCCTTCGATTCGTTCATCAGCTCGCCCATCGCCGGTGGTGTGCTGCTGTTCATCGCCGCGGTGGTGGCCATGGCCTGGGCCAACTCGCCCTGGGCCGCCTCCTACCACCACCTGTGGGAGCAACGCGTTGTGCTCACCCTGGGCACGTGGCGGCTGGACATGGACCTGCACCACTGGATCAACGACGGCCTGATGGCCATGTTCTTCTTCGTGGTGGGCCTGGAGCTGAAGCGCGAGATGGTGGACGGGGAATTGTCGCGCCCGCGCGATGCCATGCTGCCGCTGGCCGCCGCGCTGGGGGGCATGGTGGTGCCGGCCTTGATCTACCTCGCCATCAACCCCGCGGGTGATGCCCACATGGGCTGGGGCATCCCCATGGCCACCGACATCGCCTTCGCACTGGGGATCATGGCGCTGCTCGGCCGGCGCGTGCCGTTGGCGCTGAAGGTCTTCCTCACCACCCTGGCCGTGGCCGACGACCTCGGTGCCGTGCTGGTCATCGCGTTCTTCTACACGTCCGACATCTCCATGGCCAGCCTGGTGATCGGCGCCTGTGTGCTGCTGATCATGATGCTCGGCAACCGGTTGGGCGTGCGCAGCCCGTGGTTCTATGCCTTCTTCGGCATCGGCGGGCTGTGGACGGCTTTCCTGCTCAGCGGGGTGCACGCCACCATCGCCGGGGTGCTGGCCGCCTTCACCATTCCCGCCATGCCCAAGGTGCGCGAGGAGATCTTCGTGCGTCGCATGCGCATGTACCTGAGCCGCTTCGCCGATCGCGACGCGCCCCGCAAAGGCATCCGCTCGCCGGACCAGATGCACGACCTCTCGCACATGGTGCGCCTCAGCGCCTATGCCGCCACTCCGCTGCAGCAGTTGGAGCATGCCCTGCACCCGCTGGTGACCTTCGTGGTGCTGCCCATTTTCGCGCTGGCCAATGCGGGTGTGGCCGTGCCCACCGAGGTGACCGCCGCACTGGGTGAGCCCGTGGCCCTCGGCGTGGCCTTGGGCCTGCTGCTGGGCAAGCCCGTGGGCGTGCTGCTGGCCAGCTTCCTCATGGTGCGGCTCGCGGGCGCGCGCATGGGCACGGGCGTCACCTGGCGGCACATGGTCGGCGCGGGGCTGCTGGCGGGCATCGGTTTCACCATGTCGCTCTTCGTGAACGAACTCGCCTTCCCCGGCCACCCCGACTATGCGGTCACGGCCAAGCTGGGCATCCTCTGCGCCAGTGCCCTGGCGGGCATCCTTGGATACCTCTGGCTTTCACGCATGGCCAGGCGCAAGGCTCACTGAGCTTCCACGCGCCGCAGCAGTACAGCCGGACCGTTCCATTCCCCCCAGAAGTAGAGGTCCAACAGTGGGACGGCCCATTGCGGCTGGCCTTGCATCAGCGGAACAGTGCCGGTGGGGGGCTGCGGTGTGCGGCGATCGCTCATCGCGAAGTCCACGCCCGCGGGGAGGGTGGCGGTGGTGACCACGGGGGCGGGCGCCGAAGGCCGATAGAAGCGGGGTACACCGATGCGCCATCCCTCGTTCGGGGCGATCACGGCCACAGGGGATCGCGCCTGACCATGCTCCTGCAGGTAGGCGGCCACGGCCACGCGCCCATTGCCCGCGGGAGTGAAGGTGGCCACGAGCAGCGCCGGGATGTTGCTGGCGATGAGCACCGCGCGCACGATGCGCCCCCACACGGGGTGTCCATGCGTGCCCCATAGCCGCCACCCCGTCACCAGCAGCCAGGGCATCAGGGGGGCCAAAGGGTACAGGAAACGCGGCTCCTTGTGTGCCACGACCATGTGCAGGATCAGGAAGGGCACGATCGCCCACACGAGTGGATGGCGCCTGTCCTTCCACAGCAGCAGGCCGAACGCCAGCAGGATGGCCAGGCCCACGGGCGGCACGGCGTATTTCACCACCCACGGGAAGTAGTACCACCAAGGCAGCGCACCGAATTCGTGGTCCGGATGGCCGGTGATCCCGAGCGCGGCGTACCGTGCAATGCTGCACGTCGGGGTGCGGTAGAACAGGCTGTCGGCAAGCACGGACAGTGCCAGTACGGCGAAAGCCACCAGGATGAGCTGCGTGAGCGCCACGCGTGGTGGGCGTCGCACGGTCCACCACCAGGCCAGCACACCGGCCACTGCCACGGCCACGGGTGGACGGACCCACACCGCCATGGCCAGGCACACGCCGGCCCAGGTGAGCTGGCGCGCGTTGGCCGCAGGGGCCACCAACAGCGCGATCCCCGCCAGCAGCCACAGACCCGACCAGGTCTCTGCGGCGAAGCGCACGCACAGGAACGGCATCCACCAGAGGGTCCATGTCACCCGTTCGAGCGCTGACCGGATCGGAGGTGACAGCGACGGACCAATGGCGCGCAGGGCATGGCGCAGCACCACGAAGGCGAGGAGGGCGGTGATCAGGCGCAGCAACCCGGTGATCACGAACGGGTCCGTGATGCCGATGGCCGCCGTGAGTTGCCATACGCCCGTGGCGATCCACGGTAGCGCACTGCCGCGGATGCGCGCACCGAACTCCCACACGGGTGCCTCGGCCGTGGGCGCGTGTGCGCGCGTGAGGGCCAGCCCGATGGTCTGATGGTGCTCGTCCTCGCCGTGGTAGCCGGTGCTGCACCATACCGCGGCCAGCAGCAGCAGCGCACCGAGCACGCTGCGCCAGCAGCACCGAAGGGCGGGGAGCAGTGGGGCCATAGGGCGAAGGTGCGGTGCCTGGCGCCTCGGACGCAAGCCGCCCGGAAATGCGAAGGGCCCACCGCGGGGCCCTTCGACTCGATCGTGAGGAGGACGGCTCACATCCGCCGCTCCAGCTCCTCGCGCAGGGCGTCCATGAACTTCTCGGTGGTGAGGTAATGCTCGGGCGTCACTTTGTCGCCGTGGATGCACACCGCCAGGTCCTTGGTCATCCTGCCGCTTTCCACGGTGTTGATGCACACCTGCTCCAGCGTGTTGGCGAAGTCCACCAGGGCCTGGTTGCCGTCGAGCTTGCCGCGGAAGGCCAGCCCCCGGGTCCAGGCGAAGATGCTGGCGATGGGGTTGGTGCTGGTGGGCTTGCCCTGCTGGTGCTGGCGGTAGTGGCGGGTCACCGTGCCGTGGGCGGCCTCGGCCTCCATGGTCTTGCCGTCGGGGGTGATCAGCACGCTGGTCATCAGGCCCAGCGAGCCGAAGCCTTGGGCCACGGTGTCGCTCTGCACGTCGCCGTCGTAGTTCTTGCACGCCCAGACGAAGCCGCCGCTCCACTTCATGGCGGCGGCCACCATGTCGTCGATCAGTCGGTGCTCATAGGTGATGCCGGCCTCCTGGAACGCGGCCTTGAAGTCCTTCTCGTACACCTCCTGGAAGATGTCCTTGAAGCGACCGTCGTACTTCTTCAGGATCGTGTTCTTGGTGCTCAGGTACAGCGGCCACTTCTTGCTCAGTGCCAGGTTGAAGCAGCTGCGGGCGAAGCCTTCGATGCTCTCGTCCGTGTTGTACATGCTCAGGGCCACGCCGCCGCCCTTGAAGTCGTACACGTTCCAGGTCACGGGCTCGCCGCCGTCCTCGGGCGTGAAGGTCATGGTGAGGGTGCCTTTCCCCTTGATCACGGCGTCAGTGGCGCGGTACTGGTCGCCGAAGGCGTGGCGACCGATCACGATGGGCTGGGTCCAACCCGGCACCAGGCGGGGGATGTTGCGGATCACGATGGGCTCGCGGAACACGGTGCCGTTGAGGATGTTGCGGATGGTGCCGTTGGGGCTCTTCCACATCTGCTTCAGGCCGAACTCCT
>CAYXKE010000076.1:0-8953 GCA_964464935.1 uncultured Chryseobacterium sp. | reverse complement strand
CCTCACCACCACGGCGGAATGCCCCAGGTGGCCCAAATGCGCTCTGCTATCAGCCGATCGACACCGACTGCTGATGGGAACCGCTTCTGCCGACCTGCCGATCGGCACGGAGGCCTTTCCGGTAAGCCGCGCCGCCTACCTTCGGCTCCATGAAGATCGTCTGCATCGGCCGCAACTACGGGGCCCACGCCCGGGAGCTCGGCAACACCGTGCCCGATGAACCCGTGGTCTTCCTCAAGCCCGAGAGCGCCCTGGTGCCGCTGGGCGGACCATTGATCCTGCCGGCCTTCAGCCAGGACGTGCACCACGAGGTGGAGCTGGTCTACACCATCGCCCGCCGCAATGGGCGCGCCGTGGCCGACCGCGTGACCCTGGGCCTCGACCTCACCGCCCGCGATCTGCAGCAGGCCCTGAAGGAAAATGGCCTGCCGTGGGAAAAGGCCAAGGCGTTCGATGGATCGGCCTACGTGGCCGAGGCCCGGCTGGCGCTGGAGTCGTTCCCGGCCGATCACCCCATCGACTTCATGCTGAAGCGCAACGGGCATGTGGTGCAGAGCGGCCACAGCAGCGAGATGATCTTCGACGTGCACACCTTGATCGCCCACGTGGAGCGCTACATGCTGCTGCAACCCGGCGACCTGCTCTTCACCGGCACGCCCGCAGGGGTCGGTCCCCTGGCACCGGGCGATCGGCTGGAAGGGTATCTGGCCGGCGAGTTGGTATTCGACCTCCACGTGCAAGGCCCTGACCGGGCATAGGATACCTTTGTGGCCCATGACCAAGATCGTCCAAGTCGGCAACATCGCCTGTGGCAGCGACCAGCTGTTCCTCATCTCCGGTCCGTGCGTGATCGAGACCGAGGACGTGATGCTGCGCACCGCCGAAAAGCTGAAGGAAGTGAGCGAGCGCACCGGCGTGCCCGTGATCTTCAAGAGCAGCTTCACCAAGGACAACCGCAGCAGCGTGGACTTCTACCAGGGTCCCGGGCTGGACGAAGGCCTGAAGGTGCTGCAACGCATCAAGCAGGATCTCGGCTTTCCGATCCTCACCGACATCCACTACCCCAGCCAGGCCAGGCCCGCCGCCGAAGTGGTGGACGTGATCCAGATCCCCGCCTACCTGGTGATGCAGACCACCTTGGTGACCGAAGCCGCCAAGACCGGCGCGGTGCTCAACCTGAAGCACGCGCAATTCCTGGCGCCCGACAACATGATCAAGCCCGCCGAGAAGGCGAAGAGCGTGGGCAACGACAAGATCATCCTCACCGAGCGCGGCTACACCTTCGGCTACAACGACCTGGTGGTGGACCCGCGGGCCTTCTTCCACATGCGGAAGACCGGCTACCCGGTGGTGTTCGACATCACGCACAGCATCCGCAAATACGGCATCCCCAGCGCCGACCCGCGCGGCGGCAACCGTGAGGTGATGCCCACCATCGCCCGTGCCGGTGTGGCCGCCGGGGTGGACGGTGTGTTCATCGAGACCCACCCCGATCCCAGCAAGGCCCTGTGCGACGCCGCCAGCCAGCTGTGCGTGTACGATCTGGAGGAATTCCTCAAACCCCTGCTGGACATCCATGCGGTGGAAGTGAAGCATCGCCTCACCCCGGCCACCGCCTGATCGACGCACCGATCCCGCAACAAATACTCCGGTACCGGCGACCCGCATCGTCGCCTATCGCAGCCCCAAAGCAAGAGCAGCACCACCATGGAACTATATCTCGACAGCGCCGACATCAAGGAGATCGATGAGGCCTTCAAACTCGGCTTCCTCACCGGGCTCACCACCACCCCCACCTTCATGCACCGCGGTGGTGTGAAGGACATCGACAAGATGATCCTGGACCTCGCCAAGAAGGTGCCCATCCTGCAGGTGGAAGCCCTGGGCGAGACCGCTGAGGAAGTGGTGAAGGAGGCCAAGCGCCAACTGAAGATGGGGCTGAAGAAGGAGACCACCGTCTTCAAGATCCCCGTGAGCCTGGAGGGCCTGCGCGCCTGCCGCATGCTGCGCAACGAGGGCATCAAGGTGAACGTGCACCTGGTGTACACCCTGCAACAGGCCTACATGGCCATGCAGGCCGGCGCCAACTATGTGTGCCCGCTGGTGGGCCGGCTGCAGGACCAGGGCCATGATGCCCTCGCCCTCGTGGAGCAGTGCGTGCGCGCCGTGAACTACTATGGCTACGACACCAAGATCATGTTCAGCAGTGTGCGCACCGTGGAGCACGTGCGCAACGCGGTGGACATCGGGGTGCACACCATCACCGTGCCCTGGAAGCTGATGAAGCAGCTCACCGACAACCACTTCACGGCGATCGGCACGCAGCAGTTCTACAAGGACACCTACCTGATCACCAAGAAGGTGAAGGACATCATCGGCCGCGGCAACCCCGTGGTGAAGGACAGCAAGACCGTGAGCGAGGCCCTGGTGGAGATGACCAAGCACGGCTTCGGTGCCGTGATGGTGGTGGACGCCAAAGGCCGGAACGTGGGCGTGTTCACCGATGGCGGTCTGCGTCGTGGGCTGGAGAAGGAAGGCAACAAGTTCCTGGCGAAGAAGCTCAGCACGCTGAAGTTCAACACGCCGTTCACCATCGGCCCCGAGGCCCTGCTGGACGAGGCCTACAAAGCCTTCAAGGACCACCAGGTGGACACCCTCAGCGTGAGCGACAACGGCAAGCAGCTGGGCATGCTCGACATCCAGGACCTGATGAAGGCCATCTCGGTCTGAGATGCGGCCCGGCGCGCATCCATACGACCGCGACCCCTTCGTGGAACTGGGCACGGAAGTGCTCCTTTCCGATGCGGAGATGACGCAGCGGGTGCGCCGCATCCGCGCGGTGCTGTTCGACTGGGACGGCGTGTTCAACGACGGCTGGAAGGACCTCGATGGCGGCAGTCCGTTCAGCGAGGTGGGCAGCATGGGCGTGAACATGCTCCGCTTCGGGCTGTGGCTGCAGCACAACGAACAGCTGCCCATCGCAGCGGTGATCACCGGCCAGCACAATGCCCACGCCGAACGCTTCGTGCAACGCGAACGCCTGCACGGCCTGTACATGGGCTTCATCGACAAGCGCGTGGCCTTCGATGACCTGCTGCAGCGCCACAGCTTGCGCCCCGAGGAGGTGGCCTTCTTCTTCGACGATGCCATTGACCTGCCCGTGGCCGACCGCTGCGGGCTGCGCATCCTCATGCGTGGCCAGGCCTCCGCGTTCTTTGTGAAACATGCCGTGCAACGCGGCTGTGTGGATGTGGTGACCGCATTGAGCGGCGGACAGAACGGCCTGCGCGAGGCCACCGATGCGCTGCTCACCCTTATGGGCCGCTACGGCGAGGTGATCGACCAGCGGGCGGACTTCTCCCCCACCTACCAGCGCTACCTGGGCCAGCGCAACGCCGTGGTGCCGCAGGTGGTGAAGGCCGAGCGCTAAGGTGCCGGCTGCACGTCGCCCAGCGCCCCGGCCAGCATCCTTCTGAACTCCGCGCGCGGCACCTCGATCGCCCCGAGCGAGCGCGTGTGGTCGTTGATGTACTGCGTGTCGAAGAGCGTGAAGCCGTGGGTGCGCAGGTGCCCGGCCATGTGGTAGAAAGCGGCCTTGCTGGCGTTCGGCTTCCGGCTGAACATGCTCTCACCGAAGAAGGCGCGCCCCAGCTTCACCCCGTACAGCCCACCGATCAACTCCCCTTGCTGCCACACCTCCACGCTGGTGGCGTGGCCTTCCGCGAACAGCCCGCAGTAGGCATCGATCAGCTCGTCGTTGATCCACGTGTCGTCGGGACGATCGGCGCAGGCCTCCATCACCGTGCGGAACGCCTGGTCCATGGTGCAGGAGTAGCCGTGGCTGCGGATGAAGCGGCGCAGGCGGGCGTTGGGGTGGAGTTCCTCGAGGGGGAAGATGGCCCGGGGATCGGGGTCGTGCACGTAGATCCCATCGGGGTGCACCATGGGGAACATGCCGCGCCTGTACAGCCGCCGCAGCAGGCCGGCGGTGATGCGGCCCTCGCCCCCGCTCATCAGCGCCCTTTGAGCACCGTGCGGGACAGGTGGCTGCCGCGGCCGCTCAGCCGGAGCACGTACGTGCCCTCGGCCAGGGCACCCAGGCCCTCCAGCGTGTGGGCGGCCCCATGGGCGGTGCCCTGCCAGGCCGTGCGGCCCAGCACATCGTGCAGGATGATCCGCACCGGTCCCGTGCCCGGGGGCAGCGTCACGGTGAGCCGATCGGTGAAGGGCACGGGGAAGGCAGGCACGGCCACCGGCACCCGCTCATCCGCGATGCCGTTGGTGAGGGTGAGCCAGGCGTGCGCCGCCATGAAGTCGGGGATGCCGTAGCCGATCTGGGTGCCGGGCGCGTCCCAGTGGGAGGCGCTCTGCCGCACGGCGTGCATGATGTCGTGCGCGGAGCGGTGCGGGTGCAGCTGCCACAGGCAGGCCACCAGGCCGGCCACCAGCGGTGAGGCGAGGCTGGTGCCGTTGTGACCGCCCACGAAAGTGCCGTCGCCGCCCAGCCCCAACGTGCCCACACCCAGTGCCGCCACATCGGGCTTCACCCGGCCGTCGGCGCTGGGGCCCCGACCGCTGAACGAGGCGGGCAGGCTGTCGGGGTGCGTGGCGCCCACCGCGAGGATGTCGAAGGCATCGGACGGCATGCTCATCATCATCCATTCCGGATCGCCGCCCCGATTGCCGGCGGCGTTGACGGGGATCATCCCCTTGGCGGCCGCCATGCCCGCGGCGATGGTGATGCGCGCGGTGGCCCCATCGAGCTCATCGGTCGTGTGGTCCTGCGCGCTGTCATCGAACACGGTGTAGCCCAGTGAGGTGTTGAGCACATCGCAGCCCAGGCTGTCCAGCAGCTCTGCGCCGCTCACCCAGTTGTCCTCCTCCACCAGGTATTCCACGGCGGCGTCCTCGGTGCGTACGAGTGCGTAATCGGCCATGGGCGCTGCGCCCACGAGCTGGCCGGGCAGGTGGGCGGCCATCACGGAAAGCACCAGTCGGCCGTGCGAATGGCTGCGGTACACATCGGCGCCGGGCTCGGCGAGGTCGCGGGCCAGCACGATGCCGCCGCGGTCGCGCAGGGCGGCGAAACCGGTGAGGGTGTCCACCCCATCGAAGCCGCTGTCGAGCACGCCGATGAGCATGCCCTCGCCGCGGGCCTCCAGTTCGAGGTGGAGCAGGTGTCCGTTCATCATGGCGATCTGCATCAGCGAGGGGCCATGGTCGGGATCACCGCCGCGGGGCCCTTCGGGATCGGCCAGCAGCGGCTTGTGCACCGGGAGCTCCGCCACGCGGCCGGGACGCAGGCTGCGCACCTGGGCCACGAAGGGCAGTGCGCCCAGCCCTTCGATCACGGCGGGATCGCTGGTGCGGATGGTGATGGCGTTGAACCATTTGCTGCGGTTGTGCAGCTGCACATCGCCCAGGGCGAGCACGGCGTTGATGTAGGCCGGGTCCACGGGCAGGTCGGTGCTGTCGATGGCGATGCCCTGTGCCTGGCGGCGCTGGATGGCGCGCGGGCTGAGGTAGGCCTCGGGCGCATCGAGCGTGTAGGGCGTGTGCGCCTTGTCGGTGAAGCGCACCCACCAGGTGTGGGGCGCGGTCTGGGCGGCGCCGTGGAGGGGCACGGCCACGGCGAGCAACAACAGGGTCCTTGCGATCATGGGTCAATTGCCGTAAGCCACGGCGCGCATGCGCAGGTCGAAGCCGCGCGTGGTGAATGCGGTGATCTGGCCACCCGGGCCGTACACCGGCTGGCGCTCCCACTCGGTCCAGCGCTTCTCCACCAGGCCCACATCGTAGGCGTAGCGTTCGAAGAGGTCGCGGGTGGTGATGAGGTTGGCCGGCACGGTGTTGCGCAGCGCCACGGTGCGGTCGTAGGTCAGGCCGTGCACGGTGCGCGCCACGTCGAGTTCCTCCACCTCCACCTCCCAGGGGGGCCGGGTGTTGAGGATGTTCACGTCCCACTTGCGGCCTGTGCGCAGCGGAAAGGACAGCTTCAGGCGGCGTTCGTTCTCCTCGAGCTTCTCGGCCTGCTGGGCGCTGCGCGTGCTCATCCACACGTCGCGCGGCACCCATGCGCCCGCCTCGTCGCGCACATGGCGCACGATGCGTTGGGCGGGTCGGCCGGCGGGATCGATGTAGTGCTCCTCGATGCGTTCCAGCAGGTGGTAGCTCAGGCTGTCGTGCACGCCCACCAGGTCATCGCGCCAAACGGAATCCACCTGATACTCCACCCACGTGCCCACGTCGATGGGGAAATAGCCGAGGCCGGGATCGCCGGGCGCGGGGGCATCCTCGCGCTTGCAGGCCGCCAGCAGCAGGCCCAGCGCGCAGATGCCGATGATGCCCCGGTGTGCCATGGATCAGTTGCGGTCGATGAAACCTCCGCCGATCACATCGTCCCCGTCGTAGAAGACGGCGCTCTGCCCCGGTGCGATGCCTGTGACCGGCGCATGGAACTCCACCTTCACCCGGTCGCCGTCCATGAGCAGGGTGCTGTGCGTGCCCTTGTCCTTGTAACGGATCTTGGTCACCGCCTCCATTTCGCCCGCCAGGGCGGCCACTTTCTGGAAGTTGGGGCGCCGCACCCACATGGCGGTGCGCTCCAGGTCCTCCTTGCGGCCCAGCACCACGGTGTTGGTCTCCGGGCGGATCTCGGTCACGTACAGCGGCTCACCGGTGGCGATGCCCAGGCCCTTGCGCTGGCCGATGGTGAAGAAGGGATAGCCGTCGTGGTTCCCGATGAACTCGCCGCGGGTGTTCTCGAAACGGCCGTTGGCCAGTGCGGCCATGCGTTCCGGCTCCTTGCGCTTGAGGAATCCGCGGTAGTCGTTGTCCGGGATGAAGCAGATCTCGTAGCTCTCGCTCTTGGCGGCCAGTTCGGGGAAGCCGCTGTCCATGGCCATCTGGCGGATCTCGGTCTTGCGGAAGTGCCCGATGGGGAAGCGCGTGCGGGCGAGGTTCGGCTGCTCCAGCCCCCATAGCACGTAGCTCTGGTCCTTGCTGTGGTCCACGCCCTTGCTCACCACCCATCGGCCGCTCTCCTGCAGCTGGCGCACCTGGGCGTAGTGGCCCGTGGCGATCAGCTCGCAGTCCATCATGTCGGCGCGTTTCAGCAGCGCCTCCCACTTGATGAAGGTGTTGCACAGCACACAGGGGTTGGGCGTGCGGCCTGCGAGGTATTCGCTGGTGAAGTTGCCGATGATGGCCCCGCCGAACTCCTCGCGGATGTCGATGATCATGTGGTGGAAGCCGCGGCTCACCGCCATGTTGCGCGCGTCGTTGATGCTGTCCAGGTCGCAGCAGCCCGTGATGCGTTTGCCCCCGCTGGCATCGGCGTAGTCCCACGTCTTCATGGTGACCCCGATCACCTCGTATCCTTCCTCATGCAGCATCAGGGCCGCCACGGAGCTGTCCACTCCGCCGCTCATGGCCACCAGTATCCGTCCGTGCTTGCTCACTGTAGTGCGTTGTCAGTTGTCGTTGTCGTGCTCCGGGTGCCATGTCCACGGACCGTGGGCGATGCGGGTGCTCACTGCTCCACGCCGTCCACGTAGCGGCGGGTCTTCAGCAGTCTGCCCTTCTCGTCGTACTCCTTCACCTCCCCGTGGAGGCGGTCGTTCTTGGCCTGTAGTTTCTTTACGTCGGTATCTGCCATTACCTTTGTGCTGCTAAGCGCTCAGCGTCAGGTCCGGAAGATTTGGCTTAGTGCCTCATCGACGTACGGTTGACGACTGAGCGCTTTGTTATTGGTGCCGTTTGAGCAGCAGCCCGTGATGCGTTTGCCCCCGCTGGCATCGGCGTAGTCCCACGTCTTCATGGTGACCCCGATCACCTCGTATCCTTCCTCATGCAGCATCAGGGCCGCCACGGAGCTGTCCACTCCGCCGCTCATGGCCACCAGTATCCGTCCGTGCTTGCTCACTGTAGTGCGTTGTCAGTTGTCGTTGTCGTGCTCCGGGTGCCATGTCCACGGACCGTGGGCGATGCGGGTGCTCACTGCTCCACGCCGTCCACGTAGCGGCGGGTCTTCAGCAGTCTGCCCTTCTCGTCGTACTCCTTCACCTCCCCGTGGAGGCGGTCGTTCTTGTAGGTGCCTTCGATCTTCCTGGTCTGTCCGCGCAGCACGCGGTGTTCGAATGCGGGTACGCCGCGCACCTCGTCGGCCGGCACCTTCTCCATCACCCACTGGCCGTTGTCGTGGTACTCCACGAATCGGCCTTCGCGCAGGCCTTTCACATAGGTGACCTCGCTCTTGATGCGGTCCTCGTCGTAGTGCTCGGTGAAGGTGCCGTTCTCGCGTTTCTCCTTCACCAGCTCGCCGCGGCGGTAGAGGGCCTGCATGCGCAGGGAGCCGTCCTCGTTGTAATAGAACCAGGTGCCGTCGCGCACGCCGTCACGCATGTCGCCCTCGAGTTCCTTGGTCCCCTTGGGGTACCAGAAGGTGGTGCGGCCTTCGGGCACGCCTTTCACGTGGGGCGCCTCCATGCGCTGGCGGCCGCCGGTGTACCAGGTGCGGTGCACGCCGTGGAGCAGGCCGTGCTCGTAAGGTTCCTCGGAGGCTTTGGTGCCGTCTTCGAAGTAGCTGATGCGCGCGCCGTGCAGGGTGCCGGCCTGGTATCCCTCGGTGCGGCGCAGGCGGCCGGCTTCGTCGTAGAAGTTCCACACGCTGTCCTTGGCCTGGCCCACGTAGCGGCCCGTGGCCATCAGCCGGCCGTTGGGGTGGAAGTGCTCGGCGCGGCTGGTGCGGCCGTCGGCGGCGTATTGCTGCACGGTGGTGAGGTGTCCGTCCTCGTCGTAGTGACGGAACTCGCCCACGGGCTTGTCGTCCTTGAAGGCGCCGGTGTAGCGCAGGGTGCCGGTGCGGGGCCAGGTGCGGGTCCATGCGCCCTGCTTGCGGCCCTGCGCGTCGGTGGTGCCGCCATCGGTGGCGCGCGGCGGTTGGGCCCACGCG
>CAYXKE010000075.1:0-10028 GCA_964464935.1 uncultured Chryseobacterium sp. | reverse complement strand
GACGTGCGCGGCGACGGCTACCGGCTGATGCTGGACCCGCTGTTCGAGCAGCAGTACGGGTGGGAGCGGGGCGACCCCACGGACTACGCGGACACCAACCGCTTCTACATGAACACGCGGGGCTTCCGCATCGCCGGCGACCTGGGCCGGGTGTCGTTCCACACCATGTTCCACGAGACCCAGGCGATCATGCCGGGCTACATCTTCTGGCACGGCTACACGGAGGGCGTGCTCATCGGCCATGGACGCACCAAGTTCAACGACGGCCGCAAGTTCGATGCGGGCTTCTCCCAGGGCAACGTGTCGTACAGCCCCACGGACCACTTCAACATCCAGCTGGGCCACGGCCGGCACTTCGTGGGGCACGGCCACCGCTCCATGCTGCTGAGCGACCACGCCATGGACGCGCCCTACCTGAAGTTCAGCCTGCTGGCCTGGCAGGGGCGGCTGCAGTACAGTACCTGGCACACCAAGCTCATGCACCGCCTGCGCGAGGCCGACCGCCTGCCCACGGGCGACGCCAACGAGGCCCTGTTCCGCTGGATGCGTGCCCGGTTCAACCATTTGTCCGTGCACCTGGGCCGCGCCCAGCTTGGGCTCTTCGAGGCCACCATCTACCGCAACATCACCAGCGAAGGCGTGCGGCCCTTCGACGTGCAGGAGCTGAACCCGGTGATCGGCATCAACGCCGCGATGAACGGCTTCGACGGCGAGCGCAAGACCCTGGTGGGGGCCGACCTGCGGGTGAAGCTGCTGGACAAGCTGTACGTGTACGGCCAATGGGCCACCGACCGCCCCGGCGAGCGCCAGGCGTGGCAGGCGGGCATGCGGGTGTTCGACCTGCTGTGGCCCGAGCTGCACGTGCAGGTGGAGTACAATACGGCCGACCCGTTCATGTACATGCACAAACGTCCTGAGCAGGCCTACATGCACGCCTCATTGCCGCTGGCCCACCCCAGCGGTGCCGCCTTCCAGGAGGCCGTGGCCATCGTGGAGCAGGGTCGGGGGCGCTGGCGCCTGCAGGCCAAGGTGAACGTGGCCGTGAAACGCCGCGATGGTGCCGACCAGAACACGGGTACCGACCTGCGCAAACCCGACCGACCCATGGACGATGCGGGCGTGGTGGAGCGGACCGAGCGCTTCTCGTTGGACGCCAACATCTCCTGGTTGGTGAACCCCGTGAGCAACCTGCGTCTGGTGGCGGGTTTCATGCGCCGCGATGTGCAGGGGGGCGCCGACGCGGCCAATTCCGGACTGATCCACTTCGGGGTGCATACCTCGCTCTTCAACCGGTATCACGACTTTTGACCCCACCTGCCGTGAAGGAACATCACTACATATTGATCCTCGGCTTCTTCACCTCGCTCACCGTGGTGCTCTTCACCATGCCATCGCTCATCAAGGTGGCCCGGATGAAGCACCTCGTGGATGAGCCGTCCGAGGCCCGGAAGCTGCACTCGCGAAGCGTCCCCACCATTGGCGGCATCATCATCTTCGCCGCCATCATCTTCTCGTACGCCCTTTGGTTCCCCCAAGGGAAGTTCGTGCAGGAGCCCGAGGCGGCCTACCCCCAGCTCTACCTGGCCATGGGCCAGGCATACGCCGACTTCAAGTACATCATCGCGGCCATGGTGCTGCTGTTCTTCATCGGGGTGAAGGACGACATCGTGGGTTTCTCCCCGGTGAAGAAGCTGGTGGGCCACATGCTGGTGGGCTACATCCTGGTGGTGATGGCCGGGGTGCGCATCACCGACATGCAGGGCATCCTGGGCTTCTATGAGATCCCGGACGAGGTGAGCATCGCCTTCTCCTTCTTCGTCTACGTGGTGCTGGTCAACGCCTTCAACCTCATCGACGGGGTGGACGGGCTGGCCGGCGGGGTGGGCCTGATCGCCGCCGTGGCCTATGGCATGTGGTTCTACCTGGCCGGCGACGTGCCTTTGGCGCTGCTGGCCTTTGTGCTCGCCGGCGCCCTGCTGGGCTTTCTGTTCTTCAACGCCCACCCGGCCCGGATCTTCATGGGCGACAGCGGTTCGCTCATCATCGGGGCCATCCTGGCCGTGCTGGCCATCAAATTGGTGGAGCACGACACCCACCGTCTGCCCGTGTACCTGCGCCAGATCCCCTCGCCCATCTTCGCCATGGCCGTGGTGGCCTATCCGCTGGTGGACACCCTGCGCGTGTTCGTGGTCCGCATCAGCCGGGGCCAATCGCCCTTCGCCGCCGATCGCAACCACATCCACCATCGGCTGCTGGACCTGGGCCTGGGACACCGGGGCACCGCTCGCATCCTCTACGCCTACGCCATCGCCATCATCGCCCTGAGCCTGATCACCCGACGCTGGCACCCCAACGTGGGCCTGATGGTGCTGGGTTCGACCGCTTTCGTGCTGGCGATGCTGCCCTTCGTGTTGCCCAAGATCAACGAGAAATGAGGGCGCTGACGGCCGCGATCGCCGGCGTCCTGTGCCTGGCCGCAGGGGCCCAACCCACATACCTGCCGCTGAGCCGGGAGGTGGAGCGCCCCTGGGTCGATGGCCTCCATGCCTTGGGAGCGGGTACGCACACGGCCATCCGGCCGTACCGCAGGAGCGATCTGCAGACCGCGGCCGACAGTCTCCTGCCTGCCGCCGCCCTGCCCGCCTTGGACCGCTGGAGCGGGCGGGCCGCTCCGCGCAACTGGCGCTGGGGCCCCTTGGTGGATGCCGCTGCCGGCGCCGCCCTGCCCGACGACGACCCCCTGCGCTACAGGGCGGGGCTCGGTTTCTGGACCGACCTCGATGCCGGTGAGCAGTGGTCCTTACACCTCGATGCCCAGGCCTGGAGCGAGCGCCTCCCCGATCACCTCGATGCGTTCGCGCACGCCACGCACGTGGTCCCTGGCGAGGGATATGCCTACCGCGAGGGCCGGGATGTGCGCCACTTCGATGTGAACGGCCACGTGAGCTGGGATCCCGGGCGCTTCTTCAACATCACGGCGGGGCGGGGGAGGAACGCATTCGGTGAGGGGTATCGTTCGTTGATCCTCTCGGACAACACGTACAGCTACCCCTACCTGCGCATCACCACCACCGTCTGGAAGGTGCGCTACGTGAACCTCTTCGCCCGCATGAGCGACATCAGCGCGTACCGGGGCGAGCCGGGCACGGAGCAGGGCAAGTTCACCAGCATGCACTACCTCAGCTGGAACGTGGTGGACCGGCTGAACATCGCGCTGTTCGAGGCCATCATGTGGAGCGCTGGCGACAGCCTCTACCCGCGCGGGTTCGATGTGAACTACGTGAACCCCATCATCTTCTACCGCCCGGTGGAGTACCAGCAGGGCTCGCCGGACAACGCGTTGCTGGGTGCTGCGATCAATGTGAGGGTGGGGCGCCACGGGCTGATCTACACCCAGTTGGTGCTGGACGAGATGCTGATGCGGGAGGTGCGGGCCGGCGATGGCTGGTATGCCAACAAACAGGCCGTGCAGCTGGGCGTGTGGTTCCACCAGGCCTTCCGCGTGCCGGGCCTGCAGCTGCGCGCCGAGTGGAACTTCGTGCGCCCGTTCATGTACGCCCACGGCGATCCGCGACAGAACTACAGCCACTTCGGGCAGCCGCTGGCCCATCCCTATGGCAGCAACTGCCAGGAAGTGCTGCTGCATGCCGAGCGCGACAAGGGCCGCTGGTCCTACGGCCTGCGCTCCAGCCTGGCCTGGCTGGGCACGGACACCGAGCGCAACTTCGGCAACAACATCTTCCGCCCCGACAGCGACCGCGGCCTGCAGGCCAACGGGCGGCCACACACCCATGGCTACCGGATGGGCCGGGGCAGCCTGCAGACGGTACTGCACGGGGAGCTTCGCGCCGGCTATCTGGTGGACCCCGCCACGGCCACCCGCTTGGAGGCCGCCGTGCTCCTGCGCCACCACGGCTTCGAGGATGTCCCGGACGAGACCCTGACCTACGCCCGGCTGGGGGTGGTATGCCATTTCCGCGACCGCCGTCCGGAGCAGACGGTGCGCTACCACCTGCCTTGATCCCGTTCGGACCGGATCGGTACCTTTGCGCACCCATTCGACCGCCCCTGTCCCGTCCCGGATCATATACCTCCCACGTCGGCGCCATCCCCTGGCTGCGGGAAGTGGCCGTGCTGTTCAAGCTGCGGCTGGCCTCGCTGGTGGTGATGAGCGCGGTGCTCGGCTACCTGATGGGCGTGCCCCAGGGCATGTTCAGCTGGTGGGGGCTGATCGGCCTGGTGGTGGGCGGCACGCTGCTCACCGGCGCCTCCAACGCGCTGAACCAGGTGCTGGAGGTGCGCCAGGATGGCCTGATGGAACGTACGGCGACCCGTCCCCTGGTGCGGGGCAGCCTGAGCAACCCCGAGGCCGTGGTGCTGGCGTTCATCGCGGGGGGGGCGGGCACCCTGCTGTTGTGGTTGCAGTTCGGTGCGCTCACGGGCATCCTGGGCTTCATGTCCCTGTTCATGTACGTGGCGCTCTACACGCCCTTGAAGCAGCACAGCGCATGGTCCGTGTTCGTGGGTGCCTTCCCCGGTGCCTTCCCGCCCATGCTGGGTTACGTGGCCGCCACGGGCTCCTTCGGCCTGGTGCCGGGGCTGCTCTTCGCCATGCAGTTCATGTGGCAGTTCCCCCACTTCTGGGCCATCGCCTGGGTGCTGCATGACGACTACGCGCGCGCCGGCTACCACCTGCTGCCCTCACGCGGTGGGCGCGACCGCCAGAGCGCCTACCTGATCCTGCTCTACACGCTCTTCACCATTCCCGTGGGCATCCTGCCGTGGGTGTTCGGCGCTGCCGGCCCGGTGAGCATGGTGGTGGCCGTGGTGCTGAGCTTGGTGATGGTGGTGCCCGCCTTCCGACTGGTGGGCTCGCTCGACCGTGGCCACGCCCGCCAACTGATGTTCGCCAGCTTCCTCTACCTCCCGGTGGTGCAGCTGGCCTATGTGCTTGACCGCCTATGAACCCGGCGACCATAACCCCGCAGGAGGAGCGCGGCCGGAAGGAACGCTCGCGGCGCATGCTCACCTGGTTGATGGTGATCGCCATCGTGATGTTCTTCGCCGGCCTCACCAGCGCCTATGTGGTGAGCGCGAGCGGCACCTATTGGGTGTACTTCCGCATCCCGGGCTCCTTCCTGTTGAGCACGGTGGCCATCGTGCTCAGCAGCATCCCGGCCCAGCTGGCGCTCGTGGCCGCCCGCCAGGACCGCAAGGGAGCGGTGGCCCCGCTGCTGCTGTTGACTCTGGCGCTGGGCGTGGTCTTCACCCTCTACCAGTTCAAGGGCTGGGGCGAGCTGGTGGACCGCGGCAACCACCTGGTGGGCAACCTCCTGCATGCCAAAGGCACCTATGGGGTGGATTACACCATCACCAAGGACGGGGAGGAACTGGTGCTGGAGAACGGTGAGTTCTACCGGCCCTCCGATGGGCCCACCGCCCGCCCGCTGAACGCGGAGATGGCCGAGGTGCAGAACACCTCCAGCTCATATTTCTACGTGCTCACCTGGGCCCACCTGGCGCACCTGGCCTTCGGCCTGATCGCCTTGGTGGTGATGGTGGTGCAGGCCCTGCGCGGCCGCTACAACAGCACCGAGCACGCTGGCCTGTGGTCAGGTACGGTCTACTGGCATTTCCTCGGAGGGCTGTGGATCTATTTGTACCTGTTCTTAGCCTACTTTCACTAACATTGCCCCGCGAATACAGGCACATGGCAGGAGAAGCGACCAAGGCGATCAGCAACGACGTCCTTTGGGGGGGCGGGCGCTCCCCGTTCAGCATCAGCTACGGGAAGGTCATGATGTGGTTCTTCCTGGTGTCCGACGCCCTCACCTTCACGGGCTTCCTGGCGGCGCTGACCTTTGCACGCCACAGCGCGGTGGAGCCCTGGCCCATCGGTGAAGAGGTGTTCCGCGCACTGCCGGGGCTGCATGGCAGCTATCCGCTGGTGTACGTGGCGCTGATGACCACCATCCTGATCTTCAGTTCCGTGACCATGGTGCTGGCCGTGGAGGCCGGTCATCGCATGGACAAGAAGGGGGTGATCAAATGGCTTTTCCTTACGGTGCTGGGCGGCGTGTTCTTCGTGGCCAGCCAGGCTTGGGAATGGAGCCACTTCATCCACGGCAGCGGTGGCTACATCACCACGAATGACGGCGCCAAGTACTGGGTGCTGAACGATGACCACGACACGCATGATCCGGTGAACGCCGCGAACTTCCGCTTGCTGCCCGCCCAAGCCGGCCACTACATGCTCGCCGACACGGTGCCCGGCACCAACGGTCAGCAGCGCATGGAGCCCATCGTGGGCGATGAGGCCAAGCGGCTCTGGGAGGACCGTGTGACCTACATCCACGGGGCCAACATGACCCGCAACGAGTATGGCCCGGTGCAGTACGGCAACCTCTTCTTCTTCGTGACGGGCTTCCACGGGTTCCACGTGTCCATCGGGGTGATCATCAACCTGGTGGTGCTCATCCTGGTGATCAAAGGGGTGTACCACCGCCGCGGACACTACGAAATGGTGGAGAAGGCCGGTCTCTACTGGCACTTCGTGGACCTCGTCTGGGTGTTCGTGTTCACCTTCTTCTACCTGATCTGATCAAACGCCTTCGCCGAGGCATCGGCGGTCTGCCATGGAACGCGACGACATCATCGAATACAGTCTCGACACCCATCACAGTGAGGAGGCCGGCCGGAAGATCCGCCACAAGATCTGGATGGTCACCCTGCTGCTCGCGGTGGTGACGGCCGTTGAGGTGACCGTGGGCGCCTTCTGGAAGGATTGGTTCCCCGCCTACTGGAACGCCGTGCGCATCTGCTTCATCCTGCTCACCTTGGTGAAGGCCGGGTACATCGTCGCGGTGTTCATGCACCTGGGCGATGAACGCCGCAACATCCGGGCGATCATCCTGCTGCCCTACGCGCTCTTCGCACTGTACCTGCTGTGGATCGCCATCTGGGAGTCCAATTACGTCAACTGGCAGTGGACGACATTCCTCTGAAGCGCGTGCAGACACCCCTCAGTCCGCGCCGCAAATGGCTGCTGCTGGGGGGCATCGCTGCGTTCGTGGCCTCCCTCTTCATCTTCTTCTCGCCTTGGCTGGGATTGGTGCAGCACCACTTCCAGTTCCTGCCCTACTACGGCCCGAAAGAGACCGTGCTCGTGGAGCGTGACGGCCGCCCTGTGGTCGACACCATCCACCACACCATTCCGCCTTTCTCCTTCACCGGCATCGACGGGCGCCCCTTCACCGATCGCGACACCGAGGGCAAGATCACCGTGGTCGATTTCTTCTTCACCCGTTGCACCACCATCTGCCCGCGCATGAAGGTGCAGCTCCAGCAACTGCAGCTGCGCCTCGATGATCCGGCCTACGATGATGTGCTCATCCTGAGCCATACCGTGGATCCCGAGCACGACACCCCCGAGGTGCTCGCCGAACACGCGCGCAAGCTCCAGGCCGACACCGCCCGCTGGAAATTCCTTACCGGCACCAAGGAGGCCCTCTACCGCCAGGGCAGCGAAGGCTACCTGCTGGCGGCCCAGGAGGACGTGCTGGCCCCGGACGGCTTCCTGCACAGCGAGAAGTTCGTGCTGGTGGACCGGGAGCGCCATATCCGCGGCATGTACGACGGCACCACGGCCGAGGGGATGAACGCGCTTGCCGCCGACCTGAAGATGTTGCTCAAGGAGGAACGCATCAAGGCTGCTGAGGCCGAACGCGCCCGTCGCCGATGAAGGAGCCACACCCTTCCGCCGCCATCGCCGTGCCTGAGCGCCGGGCAAAGCGTGTCATCTGGCTGGTCTCCGCCACGGTGTTCCTGCTGGTGGTGGTGCTGGACCGGGTGCAGGTGCCCACCTCGGGAACCTGGGATGTGCACGTGTTCGCCCACGTGAACGCGGTGATCAACTCCATGGTGAGCGTGCTCCTGCTGGCGGGGCTCTCCACGGCCAAGGCCGGCCGTTGGGGCCTGCACCGCCGGGTGATGCTGGCCGCCATCGTCCTCTCCGTGCTGTTCCTCATCTCGTACGTGCTGCACCACCTCTTCGCAGGCAGCACACCCTACGGGGGCCAGGGCACCATGAAGGTGGTCTATTACGTGCTGCTGGCCCTGCACATCCTGCTGGCGGCCGGGTCGTTGCCGTTCATCCTGCTCACGGCCTATCACTCGCTTTCCGGCCATTGGCCTCAGCACCGGCGGCTGGCCCGGCGCGTATGGCCCGTTTGGCTCTTCGTGAGCCTGAGCGGGGTGCTGGTCTACCTCATGATCCGTCCGTTCTATTGAGCCCGGTCTGCCGGAGTGGAACTTACCTTTGCCGCATGTCCCACCGTTCCACTTCCGTGCTGCTGCTCCTGGCGCTGCTGGCATTGCTGCCGGCCGACGTGTGGGGCCAAGGCTGCTCGATGTGCAAGGCCGTGGCCGAGACCGGTGAGAGCGCTGTTTTCGGCGGTACACAGCGCATCGGCAGGGGCTTGAACGCCGGCATCCTCTACCTGATGGCGGTGCCATACATCCTGCTCTTCCTCTTCTTCCGCAAGCGCATCGTGGCGTTCTTCAAAGAGTTCGCCAACGCCCAAGGTTGAGCCTGGGATCATCTTTCCCTGGGGCCGGCCCCTTTTTCCAGCCAGAAATGATAACGGCACCACCGCCATCCCCGCGGGGCGGGGTGGCGGTGATGCCGGCTGGAATGGGGATCAGAAAATGGATGGACGGCGATCAGATAATTAAGTAGGTAGGTGGGCGCTCAGTCCTTGCTGAAGCGGATGGCCCGGCGGCCGTCACGTTCCTGGATGTGCAGCAGATAGGCACCCGGGGCCACATCGTTCAGCATGATGCGCTGGGTGCCGCTCCCTTGGAATGCGCCCGACGCCACTACGCGTCCCTGCATGTCCACGATCTGCCAGGGCATGGCCTCGTGCACGTCCACATACAGCTGGTCCGCGCAGGGGTTGGGATACACGCTGGCTTGGGCTCCCCGGTGTTCGGTGATGCCCGTGGCGCTGGGCGCAAAAGCCACGATGGTGCTGCCGTCGGCGATCATCAGCGGGTGAAGCGGCTGGGTGTACCACAGGACGATCTCCGCATCGCTGCTCACCACCTTGGCCACGTCCGTGAAGGTGCCCACGGGTGTGATCGCGGTGCCATGGCCGCTGTACGTCCAGCTCACCGAGCTCATGCCATCGCTGTCCACGTAGTTGTCGAACAAGGAGTTGCCCAGGCTGAAAGGGAAGTTGAGCACCCTTTTGGGGTCGGTGTACACATGCGTGTCGAAGGGCACACCCGTGGCCATCACATCGATGCCGGAGGAGGAGATGTTCAGGTACATGAACTCGCTGCCCAGGCCCGTGTATTCCTGTTGCCACGCCCAGTTGGCCCCGGGGTAGCTGCCGGCGAACGGTGTGCCCGCCGCCGGGATGAAGTGCAGCATGCCCATGGGTTGCAGGGTCACCGAGCTCAGGTCCCAGGTCTGGTTCGCGCCATCGGATGGCAGACTGGCCGAACCCGGCGAGGTGAGCAGGTACATGGTAAGGTGTACACCGGCCGGATCGACCATGCTTTGTTGCAGCGTTGGTTGCGCGTGCAACACGACCGGAAGAAGCAGTGCGGAAAGGGAAAGGTGTTTCAGCATTGTGGGTCGAATGGTGGGCGAAATTGATCGGTCGGTGGGGGGGGATGAAATACGGGAGTTACCGTATTGTGATCGTCGGTCATCGGTGCGCTGGCCAGGTCCGAGATCCGGTCGCACCGACGACATGGTGCATGGGCCCCGTTGCACGGCCCGCGCATCCTTTCGCACTCACCACGCCCCCCACGTTATCTTCGCCCCGCGTTCTTTCCATCGCTTATCCAGAAAGGCGGAGGGACTGGCCCTGTGAAGCCTTGGCAACCGTCCGGTGGGCAACCATCGGGTAGGTGCCAAATCCAGCTCCGGAACGATCCGGGGGAAGATGAGCCGTGATCAGGAAGCTGTGCCCCAGTGGGAGCATTGATGCCTCATCCGGTCCATCGGGTGGGGCTTTTTC
>CAYXKE010000074.1:0-11037 GCA_964464935.1 uncultured Chryseobacterium sp. | reverse complement strand
GGCATCTACACCAAGGCCGCCGACGTGGGCGCCGACCTGGTGGGCAAGGTGGAGGCTGGCATCCCCGAGGATGACCCGCGCAACCCCGCCACCGTGGCCGACAACGTGGGTGACAACGTGGGCGACGTGGCCGGCATGGGCGCCGACCTCTTCGGCAGCTACGTGGCCACCATCCTGGCCACCATGGTGCTGGGCCGCGAGGTGGTGAGCCAGGACAGCTTCGGCGGCATGGCCCCGATCCTGCTGCCCATGCTGGTGGCGGGCCTCGGCGTGGTGTTCAGCATCGTGGGCACCTGGTTCGTGCGCATCAACAAGGACACCGACAGCGTGATGGCCGCCCTGAACAAGGGCAACATCGGCAGCATCGTGCTCACCGCCATCGCCAGCTTCTTCGTGATCCGCTGGATGTTCCCCGCCCAGGTGGAGTTCCTCCGCACCGGCGAGGTGTACAATAGCATCAACATCTTCTACGCCATTGTGCTGGGCCTGGTGGTGGGCTTCCTCATGAGCTACATCACCGAGTACTACACCGCCATGGGCCGCAAACCGGTCGACAGCATCGTGCAGAAGAGCGGCACGGGCCACGCCACCAACGTGATCGGCGGTCTGGCCGTGGGCATGGAGAGCACCTTCCTGCCGATCCTGGTACTGGCCGCGGGCATCTACGGCGCCTTTGAACTGGTGGGCCTCTATGGCGTGGCGATCGCCGCCGCGGGCATGATGGCCACCACCGCCATGCAGCTCGCCATCGACGCCTTCGGCCCCATTGCCGACAACGCCGGTGGCATCGCCGAGATGAGCGGCCTGCCCAAGGAAGTGCGTGAGCGCACCGACATCCTCGACGCCACGGGCAACACCACTGCGGCCACGGGCAAAGGCTTCGCCATCGCCAGCGCCGCCCTCACCGCGTTGGCCCTCTTCGCGGCCTACGTGGGCCTGGCGGGCATCAGCAAGATCGACATCTACCAGGCGCCCGTGCTGGCCATGCTGTTCGTGGGCGGCATGATCCCCTTCCTCTTCAGCTCGATGGCGATCAGCGCCGTGGGCAAGGCCGCCATGGACATGGTGAAGGAGGTGCGCCGTCAGTTCCGCGAGATCCCCGGCATCATGGAGGGCACCAGCAAGCCCGAGTACGAGAAGTGCGTGGAGATCAGCACCAAGGCGTCGATCCGCGAGATGATCCTGCCCGGGGCGCTGGCCCTGCTGAGCCCCATCATCGTGGGCTTCGCCTTCGGCCCCGAGCCGCTGGGCGGTCTGCTGGCCGGCATCACCGTGAGCGGTGTGCTCATGGGCATCTTCCAGAACAACGCCGGTGGCGCCTGGGACAATGCCAAGAAGAGCTTCGAAAAAGGCGTGATGATCGACGGCACCGCGTACAAGAAGGGCAGCGACCCGCACAAGGCGGCCGTGACCGGTGACACCGTGGGCGACCCCTTCAAGGACACCTCGGGCCCCTCGATGAACATCCTGATCAAGCTGACGAGCATCGTGGCCTTGATCATCGCCCCGCACATCAACGAAGGTGGCCACGGCCACGCCGCCCACCAGGCCGATCAAGCCTCGATGATCCCTGCGACCGATCGCACCGCGGCCGACCGCACTCCCCGCTCCCTCTCCATCCACCAGAAGGGTGAAACGGGCGCTACCACGGATGTGCGCGCCGCCCGGGACGGCCAGCGCAACGTCGCCATCGCGCGCCGCCTGGCCGCCTACCTGGCCAGCGATCGCCCGGCCTCCCCGGACATGCTGTTCGACCTGGATGGCTTGGTGTTCAAGGGTGACCGCAACGAGTTGGATGTGGATGCCAGCAAGGACCAACTGCAGGTGATCGCCGGGGTGCTGAACGACCATCCCAAGGCCAAAGTGAAGGTGGTGGGCCGCACGGACGGTGCCCGCGAGCCGAAGTTGGTCGCGCTCCGCGCCGAGGCGGTGCGCAACGCTTTGATCAAGATGGGCGCCTCTGCCGACCAACTGGAGATCGGCACCGCCGACGGCCGCAACGCGCTCAGCTCCAGCCGAGTGGAGAACCGCGGGAAGGGCAGCGGAGTGGCGCTGGCCGTGGTGCAGAAGTGATCCCACCCTCCCGAAAAGGAAAACCCGCAAGGACGGCCTTGCGGGTTTTCCTTTTTCCGGTGATCGGCTCAGCGCTCGCGCACCAAGATCAGATAGACCGGAAAGTGATCGCTGTAGCCATTCTGGTAGGTGTCGCCCACGAAGGTGCGCGACGGATAGCCCGCGAAGTTGCCCTCCTTCTGCCGCAGATAAGGTGCGTTGAACACCCGGGCGCCATAGTACTTGTAGCGGCCGCCGCGGCCGTGGTACAGGCCGGGGGAGATGACGATCTGGTCGAAGAGGTTCCAGGAGTCGCGCCAGGCCAATGAGCCGATGCCTTTCTGGTAAAGGCCGTACATGGGGTTGAACAGGGTCCCGCCCTGCACGGCCCGCGCGTCGCCGGTGGCGCGCAGATGCTTCACCACGCTGGCGTCCACGGGATCGTCATTGAGGTCGCCCATGTACAGGATGTGGGCGTCGGGGTCGCGGGCCAGCAGCGAATCGATGATGGCGCGGCCCAATTCGGCGGCCGCCTTGCGCAGGTGCGCAGAGCGCTTCTCACCACCCCGGCGGCTGGGCCAGTGGTTCACGATCACGTGGGTGGTGTCGCCATCGAGCACTCCGCTCACCAGCAGCTGGTCGCGTGTGCGGAAGGCCGTGTCGGCCGTGTGCAGGCGAACGGCACGATGGGCATACACCTGGAACACCGAGGGGTCGTAGATCAGGGCCACGTCCACCCCCCGGCGATCGGGCGAGTCCTCGTGCACCACACGATAGCCGCGTTCGCGCAAGGGCTCGGCGGCCACCAGGTCCTCCACCACGGAGCGGTTCTCCACCTCGCTCAGGCCCAGGATCGCCAGTCCACGCGGGTGCACATCGCGCCCCACGTCGGCGATCACGGCGGCCATCTTGTTCACCTTGCGCAGGTAGCGTTCGGTGCCCCAGCGCTTGGCGCTCCCCGGCAGGAACTCCACATCGTCCACACCGGGCGAATCGAGGGTGTCGAAGAGGTTCTCGACGTTGTAGAAACCGACCAGTGCGGGCACGTACTCCCTGCCGGCGTCCTGCGCGGCCAGGGTGAGGGGGGCGAAAATGGCCAGGGCGGCCGGGCGGAGCAGGCGGAGGAGCATGAGGGTGATGGCAGGGCGCGAAAATAGGCCGTGCGCCCCCCTGCCATCCGCGTGCCGATCGACCGCGGCGCATCGTTCCTTTGCGCCCCATGCGCCCCCCACTCCCGCTCGCTCTCCTTCTCCCCCTCTTCGTTCAAGCCCAGATCCCGATCGCCGATGCCCGTGAACTGCCTGTGGGCACCGCGGTGACCATCCGCGGCATCATCACCAACGGCAGTGAACTGGGTGGCATCCGCTATGTGCAGGATGGCACCGCCGGCATCGCCCTCTTCCCCGGCACGGGCTCGCAAAGCGGTTTCGCCCCCCCGCGTGGTGCCGATGTCACGGCCACCGGTGTGATCAAGCGATTCAATGGCCTGCTGGAGCTCGACCCCATCACATCGTACACGGTCCACGCCACGGGGCTTCCGCTGCCCACGCCGCAGCACATCGGCCCGTTGCAGATGGGCCCGGCCAACGAGGGCATGCTGGTGCGAATGACCAACTGCCAATTCAGTGCGACCGGCAACTTCACGGCCAATACCATCCCCTTCACCCGCAACGGGCAGCAAGGCGTGGTGTACCTGCGCAGCGGCCACCCGCTGGTGGGCACCCCCATCCCCCCGGGACCGGTGGACATCACGGGGATCGTATCGCGCTACACCACGAGCGACCCGCCGGTGGGCGGCTACCAACTGCTGCCCCGGGATGCCGCCGACATCGTGGCCGCCACGGGGATCGCCATCACCAGCGCGGTGACGCAGGACGCGATCATGGCCGACGGCTTCACCCTGCAGTGGACCACCAACATCTCCGGCACCGCGCACGTGGCGCATGGGCCCACGCCCGCACTGGGCACGCACACCACCGCGCCCGGCACCGCGACCCAGCACGCCGTGACCCTCACCGGTCTGCCCCCCGCGAGCTTCCATTACGCCCGCGCCTACGCCGTGGCCGATGGGGACACCGCCTGGGCGCCCATGGGGCTGTACAGCACCGCATCGTCCGTGCCCGGCCATGTGCGTGCCTACTTCAACAAGAGCGTGGACCACAATGTGGCGCTCACCACCCTGGCCGATGTGCTCACCAACGCCTTCGATGACACCGTGCGCGCCCACATCGATGCGGCCCAGGCCACCATCGACTACGCGGTGTACAACACCTCGTTCGTGGGCATCGCCAACGCGCTCAACGCCGCCCGCGCACGCGGTGTGCAGGTGCGGGTGATCAGCGAGGGAAGCACCAGCAACGGTGCGCTGGACAACCTGCACCCGGACATCCCCGTGCTGCTGCGCACCGACGGGGCCGGCAGTGGCATGCACAACAAGTTCATCGTGATCGATGCCGAACTCCCCGCGGCCGCGCACACCATCACGGGGTCCACGAACATGACCAACGCGAGCCTGTTCAACGACGCGAACAACCTCGTGATCGTGTACGACCAGGCCCTGGCGCGCGCCTATCGCTCCGAGTTCGAGGAAATGTGGGGTGGCAGCGGCCCCCAGCCGAACCCCGCCCAGAGCCGCTTCGGCGGGGCGAAGACCGACAACACGCCCCACCTGTTCAACGTGGGCGGCACACTGATCACCGCCTGGTTCTCGCCGAGCGATGGCACGGCCCAGCGCATCATCGAAGTGCTGGGCGCAGCCGACCACAGCATTGAGTTCGCCCTGTTCGCCTTCACGCATTACGGCATGGCCGATGCGCTCATCGACGCGGAGGACGCCGGGGTGAACGTGCGCGGCATCATCGAGGGCGACGACCTGAGCACAGGCCTCTTCAACTACCTCCAGAGCGGGGGCGTCCTCGTGAACCCCGACCAGGTGCCCATGACCCTGCACCATAAATACGCCATCGTGGATCGGGCGGACCCGGGATCGGACCCGCTGGTGATCACCGGTTCCCACAATTGGAGCCACAACGCCGACAACCACAACGATGAGAACACGCTGATCATCCACAGCGCCACCATCGCCGACCTGTTCTACCAGGAGTGGCACGCGCGCTGGAGCACGAGCGTGGGCATCACCACCCACACCCGCACGCACGGGCTCCGCGTGTGGCCCAACCCGGCACAGGACGTGGTGCTGGTGCGGACCGATGCGGCGTTGAACGTCCCCACGCATGTGCGGGTGTACGATGCCACCGGACGCCTGGTGCAACAGGCCGGTGTGAACGGCATGGGGCCTTGGGCCATTCCGGTGGCGGACCTGCGCAGCGGGCTGTACACCTTGTCCATCGTCCAAGGCGACGTGGTTCGGCACGCCCCGTTCGTGCGGGAATGAGCGCCGTGCGCCCCACCTAACGCGGGAAGCGCAGCGGGTGGCGCTCGTTGTACATCCGCAGGAAGCGGAAGAGCACCTCGTCCTTGTTGCGCTGCTTCTTCGGCAGCGCGCGGAACTCCTCCTGCAGCACCGGATCATGCTGCAGGGCACGGTCCATCCCTGCGGCGTTGAAGGGCAGGAACTGGCCCGTGACCATGTCGAGCATCTGCTGCATGAGGATGGTGCGCGTCACGCCACCGTAGGGATACATGTACGGATCCCAGTCGCGGTAGCTCATCTCATAGAGCATGTGGCTCAAGCTGCCCGTGATGCCCAGGCGGTAGAAGCCGTTGCCGGCCGCGATGTACACCACATCGTTCTGGCAGAATCCCCAGAGCGCGTCCTTGCGGATGGTGACAACGCCGCCGGTGTCGGGCTGCCAGGTGACCTTGCTCACCACCTTGCGGATGTCGACCACGGGCAGGCCATTGGCATCACGCAGTCGTTCCTTGGGCACCGTGGGCCGGTCCATGCGGAAGGCCATGAAGTCGGCGTAGATGCCTTCCTTCAACCCGAATCCGGTGTGGTACACGGCCCACTGCAGCGTGTCGTCCTGGGCCGGCACGGGAGCGGCCACGGCCAGTGTGCAGGCCAGCAGGATGGAGCGGGGGTGGACCATCATGCCGCCGCGGAACGGATCACGGCCATCACCTCGGTGGGCGCCTGCACGTGCACCCAGTGGCCCGCGTAGGGCACGGTCTCGATGTGGCAGCGCGGGAATTGCTCCTGAATGGCGGGGATGTCCTCCCGCAGGATGTAATCGCTCTGGCCGCCCCGAACGAAGGTGGTGGGCACGTTGACGCGCTCGGGCCCGATGGTCGCCAGGATCTCGGACATCGAGGCGGCCAGCAGCGGCACGTTCATGCGCCAGGCCAGCTGTCCCTCCTCCTTCCAGTAGAGGTTCTTCATCAGGAAGGCCACCACGCCGGGCTCCTTGACGTACTGCATGATGTGGGCCTCCACATCGCGCCGCTGCACCCCGGGGGCCAGTTGCGCGGTGGTGAGCGCATCCACGATGTGCTGCTGGGTGTTGGCGTGCTCGCGCGGGCCGATGTCGATCACCACCAGATGCTTCAGCAGGTGCGGCCATCGCTGGGCGAAGGCCATGGCGGTCTTGCCGCCCATGGAATGGCCCACCAGCACGATGTCCTTCAGGCCGAGGCGATCCACCAACGCATGCACATCGGCGGCCATGATGGGGTACGAGATGGCCTCGGTGTGGGGCGAGCGGCCATGATCGCGCAGGTCCACGAGCAACACATCCAACGGGGGCTGGCCGGGCTCGGTGGGGGCGGAAAGCTCACGTCCGATGCTGCCCCAATTGTCGGACGTGCCGAAGAGCCCGTGCAGGACCACCACGGGGGTGGCGCCTTCGGGGCCCATGCGGCGGTGGAAGAGATCGACGGTGCTCATCGGAGTTCGCGGCGGTACAGCTGCACCGTGTTCTCCATGCCGAAGCGCAGGGCGTCACAGACCAGCGCATGGCCGATGGATACTTCGAGCAGCCCGGGCACGTTCTCGCGGAAATAGCGCAGGTTGTGGAGGTCGAGGTCATGCCCCGCGTTCAGGCCCAGCCCCAGCTGCGCCGCGCGTTCACCCGCCTGCACGAAGGGGGCCACGGCGGCCGTGCGGTCCGTATGATAGGCCGCCGCATAGGGCTCGGTATACAGCTCGATGCGGTCCGTGCCCGTGTCGGCGGCGTGGCCGATCAGCTCCAGGTCGGTGCCCATGAAGATCGACGTGCGGATGCCCGCGGCCTTGAAGCGCGCGATCACGTCCTTCAGCAGCGCCTTGTGCGTGCGCGCATCCCAGCCGCTGTTGCTGGTGAGCACACCGGGCGGATCGGGCACGAGCGTGACCTGCGCGGGACGCACCTCAAGCACCAGGTCCATGAAGTCGGGCGACGGGTAGCCTTCGATGTTGAATTCCGTGGTGAGCCGCGGGGCCAGCTCACGCACGTCGCTGCGGCGGATGTGGCGTTCGTCCGGTCGGGGATGCACGGTGATGCCCTGGGCACCCCAACGCACGATGTCCAACGCCCACCGCACCACGTCGGGGTTGTTGCCACCACGCGCATTGCGCAATGTGGCCAGCTTGTTGATGTTGACACTGAGTCGCGTCACCTCCGAACCTCTACCTTGGACCCTCACATCGGTCTGAGCACAAAAGTAGCCCCCTCCGCACATGAACGCCGCCGACCTGATCACCCCGGACATCCCGCCGCTGCGCCCGCAGGACGAGATAGGCCGTGCCCTGGACTGGATGGAGGAGTTCAAGGTGGCCCATCTGCCCGTGGTCGACGGCCAGCGCTTGGTGGGCGTGGTGCAGGACGCCGTGCTGGTGGACCAGTACGATGCGCAGGCGCCGGTGCAGCGCGTGATGGAACAGGTGGAGGTGCCTTTCGTGCACGCCGGCCAGCACGTGTACGATGTGGTGCGCCTCTTCAGCGAACGCAACCTATCCGTGGTGCCGGTGCTCGATGACCAGGGGATGTACCTGGGCTGCATCAATGAGCACGAGGCCCTGCGCCAGCTCGCCGAGCTCACCAACGTGCGTGAACCCGGCAGCATCGTGGTGCTGGAGATGAACCAGATCGACTACAGTCTGCACCAGCTCGCCGGCCTGGTGGAAAGCAATGGCGCCCGGGTGCTCAGCGCCTTCAGCAGCGCCGTACCCGACAGCACGCGCATGGCCGTGACGCTGAAGATCAACCGCGACGACATCAGCGACATCCTCCGCAGCTTCGAGCGGTACGACATCATGGTGCGCTCCACCTACCAGGGGTCGAAGCTGCAGGACGACCTGATGCAACGCTACGAGGAGCTGTTGCGGTACATGAACCTGTGAGCCGCTGGGTGAATGGCCCCGTTGCCACGGATCATCCTGCTCTTCTGCGCCCTGGCCACCGGCCTCGTCCTGCGCGCCTCCACACCGGCACCCACCGACCCCACCTCCACCGTGCATGTGGTGGGCATCACCATACACGGCAACAAGGTGACCCACGAGCGCGTGGTGCTGCGCGAGCTGCTCTTCACCAGTGGCGACACCATGCCGCTGGCGCTGTTCCATGAACGCTTGGAGCGCAGCCGCCAGAACCTGATGAACACGGGGCTCTTCAACACCGTGACGATGATGCCCGCCTACCTCGACCAACGCAACGTGCTGGTGGAGGTGCTGCTCAACGAACGGTGGTACGTCTGGCCCACCCCCATCTTCCAGCTGGCCGACCCCAACTTCAACACGTGGTGGCTCACCAAGGACTTCCGCCGCACCAACTACGGCGCCTACCTGTACCACTACAACTTCCGCGGCCGCAACGAGACGCTCTATGTAATGGCGCAGTTCGGCTATACGCGCCGCTTCGGCCTGCGCTACACCGTGCCATTCTTCGACAAGGCCCAGCGCTGGGGATTGAGCGTGGGCGCGCGCACCGATGAACAGGCCGAGGTGACCGCCGGCACCATGGCCAACAAGCGGATCCTGCTCCGCCGCCCCGACGGGCCGAACCGCGAGGCCCGGACCGTGGACCTGGAGTTCACCCTGCGGCGGGCCTACGACGTGCGCCACGCCTGGCGGCTGGGCTGGCACCAAGCCTCAGTGGCCGACACCGTGGTGCACACGGCCCTCGACTATTTCGCCGGGCCCGCCACCCACACCAGCTTCCTCTCGCTGGCCTACACTTTCATCTGGGACCGACGTGACCTGCGCATGTTCACCCGTGAAGGGCACTTCCTGGAGCTGCAGGCCCGCCGCATGGGGCTCGGCCTGGCCGACCGCAACGCCCCCGACATCACCACGCTCTACGCAAGCGCCAAACGGTGGTGGCGCACCAGCGACCATATCTCCCTGGCCCTCTCGCTGCGCGGCAAGGCCACCTTCGGCACCCCGCCCTATTACGTGCAGGAGGGCTTGGGCTACAGCCATTACGTGCGGGGCTACGAGTACTACGTGATCGATGGCGAGCACTTCGCCCTGGGCCGTGGCAACATCCTGATCCAGTTGATCGCCCCACGTGACCACCGCGTGGAAGTGGTGCCCATCGAGGCCTTCCGCACACTGCACTTCGCCCTGTACCTGGACCTTTTCGCCGATGCGGGCCGCGTGTGGGACAGCCGCTACGCCGAACAGAACTTCCTGGCCAATGCGTGGATGAGCGGCTACGGCGTGGGTCTTGACCTGGTGAGCAGCTATGACCAGGTGGTGCGCGCCGAATACACATTGAACGCCCTGGGCGAGCACGGATTCTACCTACATTTCACACAACCTTTCTGAACCCGGTACCATATGCGGCTGGCGGTGAACGGACGGACGATGGAGGCCGGCATGGCCCCGGTGGTGCACGACATCCTGCGGCGGGTGGCGGCCCACGGGCATGAAGCGGTGCTCACCCCCGCGCTCGCCGCCTGGCTGCAGCAATGCGGCCAGCCCAGCGACCTCCCCGTGCTGCCCCCCGGCCCCCTCGACCCCACCGCGTTCCACTTTTTCCTGGCCCTGGGCGGTGATGGCACCTTCCTGGACACGGTGGCCCGCAGCGGGCACAGTGGCATCCCCGTGCTGGGCATCAACCTGGGCCGCCTCGGCTTCCTCAGCACGGTGCGTATCGAGGAGGTGGACCAGGCATTGGAGGCCCTCGGCCAGGGGCGTTTCACCATCCGCACGCGCGGCATGCTCCAAGCATCGGGCCCGCCCGAGCTGAGCGGCATCCATGACCATGCCCTCAACGAGGTGAGCGTGACCAAGCTCGACAGCGCCAGCATGATCGCCGTGGAGGTGTTCCTGGGCGATGAGTACCTGAACACTTACTGGGCCGACGGCCTCATCGTGTCCACCCCCACCGGCAGCACGGCCTACTCCATGAGCTGCGGCGGGCCCATCATGCACCCGGCCACCGCCGCCATGGTCATCACCCCGATCAACGCGCACAACCTCAACGTGCGGCCCTTCGTGGTGCCCGACCACCACACCATCCACCTGCGTGTCGATGGCCGGGCGGACCGCTGCCTGCTGAACCTGGACTCGCGCGGGGTGAGCATCGGGTCCCACGCCTCGGTCTCCGTGCGCAAGGCCCCCACGGGGCTCCGGTTGGTGCAGCTGGAAGGGCAGGACTTCCTGCACACCCTGCGCACCAAGCTCAACTGGGGCCTGGACCTGCGCTCGGGGTTGAGCGGGAGAGGGGAGGGAGCGTAGGATCCCGGATCCACCCGACCATGCCTACTCGCTGCGCCGGGCCGGTTGTTCGCGAGCATTTTGCCTACGAATGTCCGCACCACCCCGGGCGCATTGTTCCGGGTGCGAAGGGTAGCATCGTCGGTGGTGCGGAAGGAAGGGGTGGATCGTACCGATCGTTGATGTTGCAGGGGATGGAAGCCCCTTGACCTTAAGCCTGATTGATTGTAAGCCGGGGCTTGGGGCATGGTCACTTGCTTGTGAGATGGAGCAAGTCTGGATGGTCGGGATGTTGTGGGGCAGGGTCTCCTGTATGCGCGGATGCGTGTTGGGGGTGTGAAAAACTAACCAGTGGTCCGGGCTTTCCGCGTGCCAATCTGTGCTAA
>CAYXKE010000073.1:0-11848 GCA_964464935.1 uncultured Chryseobacterium sp. | reverse complement strand
CGCCTCACCCGGGCACTTTCCGCTCCAGCACCAACCGCGGCAGCACCACCTCGTGCCAGGCCTGCTGCTTCTCGTTGTACCATTCCACGATGTATTCCACGCTACCCCCGGAGACCCGGTAACCCAGCCGCTCGAAGCGTGGCAGGGTCTTGTCCTTGAACCGCTGCGCATAGAGCAATATGGCTTGGCCAGCTACACCGAGCCCACTGGCCCGTCCACCCAGGAACTCCTTGGTGCAGGGCACCAGCGCATCGCCGGTCTTGAGACCGCTGATCCGTTGGCGCTCGAACCAGCAGGATCCCAGGTTCACCTCACGCATGCCCAGGACGTATTCCAAGCGGTCCGGCCAGGGGAATGGCTTGGTCACTTGCTCGCGCCGCAGGGATGGGTCATTGTAGTGGGGCAGGAAAGGCGTGTTGGTGTGGACCGCCAGCCGCTCCATGGCCCGGGTGCAAGCCACGTAAAGCAGGCGCAGTTCCTCGTCCATGTCCATGGGGAGGTCATCCAGGTGCACGAAGACATTGGTGAACTCACGCCCCTTGCTCTTGTGCATGGTGCTCACGAAGACGGTATCCCCCTGGGTATGGGCCACATCACCGATGCGGATCTCCCGCAGGTAGGCGGCCCATTCACCGGGATCGATGCGCCCCCGTGCATCTTCCTCGAAGCGGGTGATGAGGTCGATGATGTCGCTGGCGTGTTTGTGCCCCTTCAGGCGCTCCAGGAATTGGCGGCGCACATCGGTCCACACTTCCATGGGGACCACTCCCACTCCGGCATGCTTCGCCTTCAGCATCCGGTCGAAGGCCCGAAGCTCGCGCAGGCGGCCAAGGGCGAAGTCGTCGCTGCCACCGATATAGCGCGCTTGGATGCCATGGCGCTGCAGCATGGCCGATGCCATGATGGCCTGCTCGTTGGTGCGGGTGAGCACGGCTGTGGTACCCGGGTGCCGCTGTTGGAGCAGGTCGTTCACCAGCCCCTGCAAGTGGAAGCCAGCGGCATGGTGCACCACGCGCTGCACGCCGACCGATGGATCATGGGCCTCCATGTGCTGACCGGCCTTCATGCGCCCGGGAATGCCTTCGACGATGGAGCTCGTTAGCCGGACGAGGCTCTCCTTGCTGCGGTAATTGGTGAGCAGGCCATGCTCCTTTGCCTTGTACCGTGAGCGGAAGGCGGCCATGTGTTCGGGTGATGCGCCGCGCCAGCCGTAGATGATCTGGTCGTCGTCGCCCACGGCGATGATGCGCGGGTCCTCGGCCACTTGGGCGATGGCCTGCAGTAGTCGCCATTGTTCGGCATCGACGTCCTGGAACTCGTCGAGCACGATCACGCTCTTGTTGGCGATGGTCGATAGGTCGACCTCGCGCTGTTCAATGGCCTGGATGGCGCGGGAGATGATCGTCTCGGATTTATCCAGGTCGCCCAATTGACCGAGGAGGTCGAAGCAGAAGCCGTGGAAGGTGGTGATGGTGATAAGGCCGCGGTATTCAGGCACAATGGCATGCACGCGGCCGCGGATCTCCAGCGCGGCGGCCTTGCTGAAGGTGAGCATGAGGAACTGCTCGGGCTTCACGTCCTCCAACAGCAGGAGGCTGGCCACCTTGTGTACCAGCACCCGTGTCTTGCCGCTGCCCGGGCCGGCCAATACCAGGATATGCGAGGCAGGATCGTTCACCACCTCGGTCTGGCGGGTATCCAGGTCGCCGATGAGTTGTTTGAACCGTTCCGGGGTGACCGAGCGGGTGATCTCCGTTTCGCGGCCGGGGAAGTATTTGCGGACGAATTCCTTGTGATCGAGCTTGAAGTAGTCGTCCACGTAGGTCAGGGCGGCTTCGGCGCTGCGGACCCGCTGTCGGGCGTATTCGCCCGCGATATGGATCTGCTGGACCCGGTTTTGATAGTGCAGCTGCAGCGCGCTGTGGTCTTCGTTGGTGTAGCGCTTGCGGTTGTCCGTGTTCAGTCGCTCCACCTTGAGCCGCTGGTAGATGACCATGAAGCCGTTCTCCAACTGGATCACGCGCGTTTCGTTGAGGAAGAGCAGGGCGCGCTGAATGGACTTCAGATCGGCCGACTGGGCGAACATGCCAGACCCCAGCGCCTCCTGGAGGCCGAGCATGGAGAACTCCACGAGGCGCTCTTCCTTTCCCGCTTCGCTGGTCTTTTTCCCGGACGCCCGTCCCCACAGGTGGTCCAAGGCGTTCAAGGCGAGGCTGTGCCTGCGCTCGATGTCGCTCAGCACCTCCTTCTTGTCGGTGCGGGGCTCCAGGCGATAGGTGCGGTCGGCCCGGGCGATGCGTCGGGTGCGGATGAAGCCCCGCCGCTTCCAATAGCGCAGCAGCAGTTCCACATCATCCATGTGCGCATCGACCCCTTTGTCGATGATCGCCTGGTTGAGCGCCCTCAGGCTGATGGTGTCGGGCCCTTCGGGCAACAGCTGCACCAGAGCCTTCTCGGTGGCGGTGATCCGCTCAAATCGGGCGCGCGAGCCCGCGCGTGGGCGCATGTCGAGGAAGGCGGTGAGGTCCTCCGCATCGTTCAACAGGCGCAGTTCGCGCAGGCGGTGGACGGTGTTGATCACCTGCCGCATGCTCATGCCGAGGTGTTCCGCCAGCGCGTCGACATGGGTCTCATCGCTCTTGATGATCCGCTGGAGCACCCGGGCACAATCCTCCTTCTGTTTGCTGGTGAGCGTGGGGTTGGCGTGCAGCTTGGTCAGGGCCTCGTCCAGGTCCTTTACCAGAATTCCGGTGGCGAACACCTGCGGACTGTTCAGCGTGCGGCGCAGGTATCCGCGGTCCTCCAAGGCGGCCAGCGAGGCGGTCACACGGTTCTGCAGGTCCCGGATCTCGGCGTCCCAGCCTGCGGCGGAGGCGATCTCCCGGGCCGACTTGCTGATCCGGTCCCGGAAGCGGGTGAGGCGCTTTATGGCGCGCCACACCTGATCGACCTCCTGCCGGTTCAGCTTGGTGCGGTTCAGCAACTGGAAATGGCTGTTGAGGTCCTGCTCATGGAAAAGGATCAGGCACCGGGCCTTGATCTCGCGCTTGCGACCCGCGCGGCCGGCCTCCTGCACGTAGTTCTCCAGCGAGGCCGAGATGTTGTAGTGCACCACGGTGCGCACGTCCTCCTTGTCCACGCCCATGCCGAAGGCGTTCGTGGCCACCATCACCTCCACATCGCCCTTCATGAAAGCGTCCTGGTTGGCCTGCTTGTCCTCACGCTTCATCTGGCCGTGATACCCCCTCACTTGAAGGCCCGATGCGGCTATGATCCCGACCAGCTCATCGACGCGCTTGGTGCGCGACACGTAGACGATGGCCGGGCGTTCGCATTCGTGCAACAACCGCAGGAGCTCGCGTTTCCGGGTATCCGCATCCGGTTCCGGCAGGGGGATCACCTCGTATTGCAGGTTCTCCCGGCGGGCGTGGCTCACGAAAAGGTCCAGGTCCACCCCCAGCCCGTCCTTGAAGTAGCGCCGGATGTCCTCGATCACCTGTGGTTTGGCGGTGGCGGTGAAGCAGGAAACTGGGATGGGGGTCGCCAGTTGCTTGGCCGCCTGCAACTCCTTCAGGAACGGGGCGATGTAGAGGTAGTCCACCCGGAGATCATGTCCCCAGGCGGAGAAGCAGTGGGCTTCGTCGATCACGAAGCGCGCAATGTGGCGGCGTTGAAGGAGCCTCGTGAGGGTGGGGTTCCGCAAGGTCTCTGGCGCGATGTACAACAGGTGGATGCCGCCCTGTTCCACGCGCTCGAGCACTTCTTTCCGCTCCAAGGGGGACAGCAGTCCGCTGAGGTGTGCGGCCTGCACGTTCTGGAAGCGGTCTTCCAGCACCTCGACCTGGTCTTTCATCAGGGAGACCAATGGCGAGATCACCACGGTGAGTGATCGGGTCAGCTGTCCCTGCATCAGGGCCGGCAGCTGGAAGGTGAGCGACTTGCCCCCGCCGGTGGGGAACACCGTCAGCAACGACCGGCCTTGCAATGCGGCGTTCACCGCCTGCTCCTGGATGCCGATCTCGCCATCCCCATCGAAGTGGCGGAACGCGGTGTACCCGAAGAGATCTTGCAGCGCCTTGTGCGGGTCGAGCCGGGTGGCGCAGTACGTGCACGACGGCCGTGCACAGGACCGGAAGCGGAGCTCATGCAGCAGCTCCTGCGTCACGGGCATGGCATGCACGACCCAAGGCGGGAGCACGGAGGCATCGTCCACTGTGGCGATGAGCGCCAATACATGGGCCAGCTCTACCGGGCGTTCCTGGGCCATTCTTTCCACATCGGCCTCAGTGCAATACAGACCTGAGAAACGCTGATCGATCGCCTGGAGGATGCGGGCCGTCGTCGCCGAATAACCGGCCGCCCCGAACAACGGCCCATATCCCGCCTTGTCATGCAACAGATGCCAGTACACCTCCTTCAGTCCGTGATCCAGCTTAACAAAGCGACCGAGCATTTCCTCGAGGAGTCGCTTGCACAGCTTGGCATCGCTGAGCGGATTGCTCTCCGCGTCCGCATCGTGCAACTGGTAGCCCTTCACCAGCTTGTGATAGGGCTTGTCGGCGAAGAGCAGGGCCGACCAACCCAGCGTGTCCAATATTGACTTGCCCGCAAGTGCCTTCTGCCCCAGACGCGCCTTCAATAACGGCAGGTCGTGCCGCAGCAGGTTGTGCCCCGCCACCACTTTGGCCCGCGCCAGCATGGGACCCAAGCCATCCAACTTCCCGGATCGCATCTCACCAGTTCCCAAGACTGCGCCTGCGTCAAGCAGGCGTTTCCCATCGTGGGTGGTCTCCAGATCGATGAAGAGGATGTCACTGGTTCGGATCAATTCAGCGCCGTTTTGGGCAGGCAACTTAGGGATCGTACGGTAATGATGGGAAGGGTGGTCGTTGTCCCTCAAGGCCAAGGGTGGATGGGGCCGTACACCGTGTCACCGCCTTTCCCAGGCTTGCCTCACCATTCCTATCTCGCGGACGACCGCACAGGATCAGGAAGCGTCACCGCCCACATCGCCCCCCCCCTCAAAAATTCAGCATCAACTCCTTCAGCATCGTCCGGTAGGCGGGCGTGTAGTCGAACGGTCCGGTGGCTTCGATGGTGAGCGACTCCGTGCGGGGTGGTGGGGTGGGGGCGGGGCGCTGCAGTTCCAGCAGCACCCGTTTGGGCGGACGGTGGGCCACGTAGCGCACCACGCAGCGGCGTTGCGGGTGGAGGCCGATGGTGGCCGCCAGGGTGGTGAGCTCGGCCTCGCGGTGCAGGGGGATGATCACGGCCAGGCGGCCCGTGGGCAGCAGCAGGCGGTCCGTGGCGGCGATGAGGTCGGTGAAATGCAGGGCGTGGCCGTGCTTGGCCAGCCCCAGGCGGTCGTCGGCGGCGGTGGAGTAGCGGGCGTAGTAGGGCGGGTTGCACAGGATCAGGTCGTAGCGCCCGGGCGGGTGCCAGGTGCGCACGTCGGCGCAGGCCATGCGTACGCGGTGCGCCCACGGGCTGGCGGCGGCGTTCTCCGCGGCCTGTTGGGCGGCGGCGGCGTCGATCTCCACCCCGTCGATGCGGGCCTGCGGGGCGCGCTGGGCGGCGATCAGCGCCACCACGCCCGTGCCCGTGCCGATGTCGAGGACCGTGCGGGCGTCGGCCATGTTGACCCACGCGGCGAAGAGCACCCCGTCGGTGCTCACCTTCATGGCGCAGCGGTCCTGCTGCACGGTGAACTGCTTGAAGCGGAACGCGGGCTTCGGCATGGGGGGCGCCGAATTTCGCGGATCATGGGCGAAGCGGGTGCCTCAGCGGTAGAGGTCGAGCAGGCCGGGCGGCGTGCGCACGTGCAGGGTGCGGGTGGCGGGGTCGAAGCCGGTGATCAGCTCATCGGCCACGGGCACCATCACCTCCTGCTCGCCGTGCTGCACCACCATCACCGGGTTGCGGTCCGAGCCGGCGATGGCCACCACGGTGCCCAGGGCGCCATGGTCAGCGTCGTGCACGGCGAGGCCGATCAGGTCGTCGATGTCCGGGGTGGGGAGGGGGGCGGCGTCGCCCAGGGCGTGAGCGGGCACCAGCACGGTACGGCCGGTGAGCAGGCGCATGTGTGCGGGATCCTCCAGCCGGTCGAAGCGCACCAGGATGCCGGCGCGCCCCTTGTCGTAGAGGGCGCCGTAGTGGAAGGGCACGTGCTGGCCGTCGATGTCCACGAAGAGCCAGCCTTCGTGGGGCAGGTCGTCCAGGTCGCACGCGGCGAGGTCCACGGTGAGTTCGCCTTGGTTGCCCCAGGGTTTGCCCAGGCGGCCGATGGGGATGAGGGACTCGGGGAGCATGGCAGGCGGGTGGGGATGGGCCACAAAGAAAGGACCCGCGCCCCAGGGGGACGCGGGTCCTGACACAATGGGCGGAACAGTGATTATTCCGCGGCGGCTTCCGGAGCGGCGGCCTCGCCTTCGGGGGCGTCGCCTTCGGGGGCGCTCTCTTCAGCGGGCGGCGCGGTGGCGGCGGCCAGCTTGGCGCTGATGGCGGCGGCCATCTCGGCGGCCTTCTTCTGCTCGGCCTCGATGCGGGCCTTGTTGGCGGCGTCCTTGGCGTTGGCCAGGTTGCTCTTCTTGGCCTCGATCTTGGCGGTCTTCTCGTTCAGCCAGGCGTCGAAGCGACGGTCGGCCTCCTCCTGCGAGAAGGCGCCCTTCTTCACCCCGTTGGCCAGGTGGTTCTTGTAGAGCACACCGGTGTAGCTGAGGATGGCCCGGCAGGTGTCCGTGGGCTGGGCGCCCTTCTGGAGCCAGGTCAGCGCTTTCTCCCGGTCCACCTCGATGAACGCGGGGTTCTGGTTGGGATCGTAAGCGCCGATCCGTTCGATGAACTTCCCGTCGCGCGGAGCGCGGGAATCGGCCACCACCACGTGGTAGTACGGCCGGCCTTTTTTGCCTTTACGCTGAAGGCGGATGCGAGTTGGCATGTCGCGATGGTATGGTGTTGAGTTCCCGGAATTGGGGCCGCGAAGGTAAGGCATCCATTCCGAACCCCCAAGCCCGATCCGGGTGCGCCGTGCCGGACGCTTCTTTGCCGAACTTCGCCCCATGCCCATCGAGCAACGCCACGTCCAGGCCCTGAGCAGCCTCGAGTTCAAGGCCCGCCAGGTGGTGGAGGGCTTCCTCGCCGGCCTGCACAAGAGCCCCTTCCACGGCTTCAGCGTGGAGTTCGCCGAGCACCGCGCCTACAATGCCGGGGAGAGCACCCGCCACATCGACTGGAAGCTCTACGCCCGCACGGACAAGCTCTTCGTGAAGCGCTACGAGGAGGAGACCAACCTGCGCTGCCACCTGGTGGTCGACGCCTCCAGCTCGATGTACTATCCGCCCAAGGAGCTCACCCAGGAGTTCAACAAGGCCGAGTTCGCCGTGCACGCCGCAGCGGCCTTCATCCAGCTCCTGCGCAAGCAGCGCGACGCCGTGGGCCTCACCGTGTTCCGCGAGCAGGTGGTGCTGGCCGAGCGCGCCCGCAGCAGCGCCGTGCACCTGCGCCATCTCATGGAGCAGCTCGAAGGCCTCCTCGCCCAGGACGCCCCCCAGCGCGGCGCCGGCACCGGCGTGGTGGAGGCCCTGCACGACATCGCCCGGCGCGCCCCACGCCGCAGCCTGGTGGTGGTGCTCAGCGACATGCTCGATGGCGGCGACCGCGAGGACGCCGTGTTCGACGGCCTGCAGCATCTGCGCTTCAACAAGCACGACATCATCCTCTTCCACGTGACGGACCGCCGCCACGAACTGGAACTCGACCTGCCCGACCGCCCCTACACCTTCGTGGACGTGGAGACCGGCGCGCAGGTGAAGGCCCACAGCGCCGAGGTGCGCCAGGCCTACAAGGCCGCCATGGCCGAGCGCTGGCACCGCCTCAAGCTCAAGTGCGGCCAGTACCGCATCGACCTGGTGGAGGCCGACATCCACGCCGGCTTCCAGCCCGTGCTGCTGGAGTTCCTCACCAAGCGGGCCCGGATGTATTAGCGCAGGGAACACCTACTCCCCGTAGGGCCCGTCCTCCTCGATCAGGGTGAAGCGGCCGTCCAGCGGGTCCAGCACTTGAAGCAGGGCCTCGACCAGGGGCATGCCGTGCGCGGCGAGCATGGGCAGGATGTTCTGCCGCCGCTCCTGCAGGCCGCCGCCGGGGAAGAGCGCGTGCTGCACGGCCTCCATGCGGTGCAGCACCGTGCGGGTGCGGTGCCGGGCGGCGCGCACCAGGCCTTTCTGGATGCCGTGCAGGTCCTTCAGGGCGCGGGTGCGACGGGCCTCCACGGCACGGCGCAGGGTGGGGTCGGCCGCAGCGGCGCGGTCGGCCAGCTGGTCGAAGAGCCGGTCCAGCGCGGCCGCCTCGGCGGTGACCTCCACGGAGAAGTCGGCATGCGCGCTGGCCACGCGGGTCTGCAGCGGCTGTTGCGGCGCAAAGAGATCTTCCGTGGACAGGCCCAGCGCGGTCCACTGCCGGTGGTGCTTGGCGCTGATGAACGCCGCACTGGTGCGCAGCAGCACCACGGGCATCGGCACGTCGAAGGCCGCGAACACCGGTTTGAGCTGCAGCCAGTACGCCAGCTCGCCGCCCCCGCCGATGTAGGCGATGTTGGGCAGGATGGTCTCCTGGTACAGCGGGCGCAGCAGCACGTTGGGGGAGAAGTCCTCCGGATGGGCCTCCAGCGCGGCGAGCATGCCGTCGCGGTCGAAGGTGTCGCCGCCGCCCAGCACGCGGAAGCCGCTGCCATCGGCCTCGATGCGGCAGCGGTGGCCGGGGCGCAGGTGGAACAGGTTGATCGGGCGGGCATGGGCCTGCACGGTGTGGTGCGGGGCCAGCAGCGCGTTGGCCTGGGCCACGGCCTCCACGGTGGGGCGCTCCAGCAGCTCGCGGCGCATCACCGGGGCGAAGAGCCGCTTCAGCGCGGGGTCGTCGCCGTCCAGACAGATCACGCCCAGGTGGCCGAAGAGGCCGTGCACGAAGCGGCGCATGGCCTGGGCCACCGTGTGTTCGGGACGCCAGCACGCGCGCAGCAGCTCGGTCACCAGCGCGGTGGAGGGGCCGCCACCCAGCAGCCGCACCGCCTCGTCCACCACGGGACCGATGCCGTCCAGCGTCATGCGGCCCACGGGCCCCCCGACCTCGCCCGGCCAGTGCAGCCGTTGGTCGCCCATCCAGGTGTGGTCGATCTCCGGCCGGTCGTGGTCTTCGGTGGCCATCCAGAACACGGGCACCACGGGGCGCTGCGGGGTGGAGAGCGTGCGCGCCAGACGTACAGTGTTCAGGATCTTGAACGGCACGTACAGCGGGCCGCCGAAGAGGCAGAGCTGGTGGCCGGTGGTCACCGTGAGGGTGCCCTCCTGCGCCAGGGCATCGAGGTGGCTGCGCTCGGCCGCCATCAGGTCCAGTCCGGCGTATTGGCGGTGCAGGGCCTCCACCAGGGTGGCACGGTGGGTGGGGGAGAAGCGGCGTTGCGCGGCGGCGGCGGCCAGCCCGGCGGCGTCGCGCGGGTGGGCCTGCAGCGACCGCAGCAGTGGATCACCCTCCAGCAGCGCGGTGACGATGGGGGCGAACCGGTGGGTGCTGGCGTACGGGATCCGGTGGACGCGCATGGCGCGGCAAATGTAGCCGCAGGGGGTGGGGCGGAAATACTGTTATTTTGCCGCCGATCCGCATCGCCCCATGAAGAAGTACATCGGTTACGCCCTCTGGCTCATCGCGTTCACGATCCCCTTCCGCGGTTCGTACGTGGAGACCGAGGACGCCAGCAACGTGTTCGGCCTGTTCAGCTTCCTTGTCGTGCTGGCCTTGGTGTTCATCGGCTATGTGCTGGTGGATGGCGCTGCGAAGACCGACGAGGCGCATTGAGGCCGAAGGCCCAAGGCAGAACGCCTGAGTACGCCGAAGTACGGAGGCCCATGCCGGCGCTTACCGGGGGCTCCGGTGGGCGGCCATACACCGCACCAATGTGACGTCCGTGCGCATGCCCGTGCAGCGGCCCATCACGGCCACATGCATGCCCGGCGCCCACGTGAGGGGCACCGTTCCGCGCGCGAATTCGCACCGCACCACGGCCGTGTCCACACCGGTATCCAGCAGCACGTGCACGGGGCCATCACCGGCGGATGGCGCGATGGCGCGGATCACCCCGCTGACATGCACCGCCTGATCGTCCGCGTCGCCCACGAAACGGGCGGTGGCCGCGATCGCATCGTGTTGGAAGGCCGCCCACAGTTCCGGCGCGGTCACATGCGTGCGGGCCGTGAGCGCGGGGGCATCGGGCGCCGTCCGCGCGTACTCGCGCACGCTCAGCGCAACGGTCACCACGGCCACCGTGGCGCCCACAACGATCATGGTCTTCGGTCGCATGGCGGGCAGGCGGGGTGCAAGTTGGGGATCGTCGGGCATCACCGGAGCGCATCATCGTGATCCCGGTGCCCTGATCCGGGGAGGGTGTGCCTTTCTCCTTTCGCCTTCCACGGCGCCGGCTATCTTTGCCGCCCCTGTTCGGAGAGGTGCCGGAGTGGTCGAACGGGTCTGTCTCGAAAACAGATGTACCCTCACGGGTACCGGGGGTTCGAATCCCCCCCTCTCCGCCAAGCCCGCTCGCGCAGTGGGCGTGGGTTCTCCTCCTCGCGACGGCCCGGATCTCGTGGTTCGGTCGGCGCGGGGAGGATCGAGCCCGGCAGCGCAGCAACAGCCGCAAAGGAGATCGCCCGTTGGGGGCGCCGTCCACTCACCGCACGAACCGTACGCTCTCCACACCCGCGGGGTGGAGCATCCGCAGCACGTAGGTGCCGGGAGGCAGCTGGTGCGCGGGCAGGAACAGCGGGCCTTCCATGGCCACGGTGTTGTATTGCACCAGGCGACCGGTCATGTCGCGCAGCTCATAGGCGGTGCCCACGGGCAGATCGTGGAACACGGTGAGCAGCTCGGACCCCACGTGCACGGCCAGGGTGCGCGCGCCGGGCCGGTGCACGGCCACGGTGCGGCTCCAGGTGGCGGTGCCGTCGCGGTCGGTCTGGCGCAGGCGGTAATAGCTCAGGCCCGGCAGCGGCTGGCGGTCCACCTCGGCGTAGTGGCGCAGGTGGCTGCTCTGCACCACGCCCGGCACCTGCAGCAGGTCCGTGAAGAAGATCCCGTCCGCGCTGCGTTCCACGGTGAAATGGTCGTTGTCGCGCTCGCTGGCGGTGCTCCAGTTGAGGTTCACCACGGAGCCGTGGGGCTCGGCATCGAAGTGGAGCAGCTCCACCGGCAGCGGGTTGGCCTCGGTGAGGGAGGCCAGGGTCCAGGGGCCGAACTCGGTCTGCACCGCGGCGGTGCTGATGGCGCCGTCGAAGAAGTCGCCCGTGGTGCCGCCATTGCCGCGGTCGCGCCACAGGGTGCCGTCCCAGCGCGCCACGCGCAGCGTCGCCAGGTCGTCCACGATGCAGCTGGTGGGGTCGTGCCAAGAGAGCGTCACCCGGGCGTTGGGCGAGTACATCGCGCGTTCGATCGTCCAGTACTCGCAGTCGCTGATGTGGTGCAGCGGTGGCTGTTCCAGCACGTCGTTGAACGTGGTACGCGGACTGGCACTGAAATACTCGGCGCGGAAGGCCACGGAGTTGGCGCCACTGATCTCGGACAGCGCGCAGGGGCGGTACACGTTGCCCTTGCCCACGGGGAAGGTGAAGTTGGTGTTGCCCTCCTTCTGCACCGGACCGTGCACGAAGCTGGCGTGGCTGGCGTTCACCACCGCAGCGGTGTTCCGCAGGATCACCTCCTCACCGGCGTTGTTCATGATCCGCCCGCTGGTGAGGTCCAGGGTGCCCAAGACCTCGATCGGGATGTGCAGCACCACATCGCCCGCCGGCTTGTCGATCACCAG
>CAYXKE010000072.1:0-13046 GCA_964464935.1 uncultured Chryseobacterium sp. | reverse complement strand
ATGCCCGCAGCAAGGACCATCCGTCCGGGGCCACCTTGCGCTACCGCGTGGTGCGCGACACGCCGGCGCCGTGAGCGCGGCCGTCAGCCGGTCACCCGGCCCATTTTGCGGCTGTACCAGGCATCCACCAGGTGGAGCACGCCGGGGATCGTCCACAGCCAGATGGGCGAGTGGAGCAGGTCCGGCCGCAGGGCGATGAGCCCGCCGATGCTCCCCAGCACCAGCCCCCCGCCGAGCACGCCGTTGCGGTAGGCCAGGGCCAGCCCGATGATGGTGAGCACCGGGAAGCACACGAACGCCAGCAGGTCGGGCGTGTGGTGGAAGTGCATGCGGTCCGGGCCGTTGGCGTGGCCGATGAGGTGGCCGATGAGCATGAAGAGCAGGAAGGCCAGGGTGAGCGTGCCGACGATGCGGGTCACGGAGCGGAGAAGCACCATGGTCGGGTGTTTGGAGCGATGAATTAGATGCGCGTCCACCGCAGGGCGGGGACGTGCGCAGGGGTGACGCGATCGGCGCCCGATGCGTTGTGCACCGTTCGTCACATCCCGCCGCAGGCCCGCCCCCATCTTTGCGTCCATGATCCAGTGGCGTATCGGATGGTGCGGGGTGCCCCTGCTCATGGGCTTGGCGGCACAGGCGCAGGAGTTGTCGGGCCGGTGCGCGCCCTGCGTGGGGCGGCACGAGGCCATCACCCTGTATGCGGTGGAAGGCGCCGATGAGCGGGCCGTGCACACGGTGCGCTTCGATGCACGCGGAGGCTTCCAGTTCCCCCGGGCCGCCCATCCCGCCGGATTCTACAAGCTGGGCGTGGACGATGCGCGGGTGGACATCATCCTGGACCCCCGCGAACCCGTGGTGCGCATCGCCTTCACCGCGCTGCCGTTGGGCGAAGGGGTGGAGGTGGAGGCCTCGCGCGAGAACCAGGCCTTGTGGGCCTACAAGGGCGTGAGCCGGCTGGCGGCCATGGAGCAGCGCGCCATCCAGGAGCAACGCCAGCGCATCGACATCGCCGACCGCGCCGCCTTCCTGCGGCTGGACAGCATGCAGCGGCGCGTGGAGGCCTGGCGCGTGCATGCGCTCGACTCCGTGCTGGCCACGTTGCCCGGCGGATACTTCCCCCACGTGGTGCACAGCGACCGCCGCCTGATCGCCGCGGTGCAGCAGGGCCCCGAGGCCGTGCGCGCGGCCTTCGGCTGGGCCGATGGACGCCTGCTGCGCAGCGCCATCTACCCCAAGGGGCTGCTGGGCTACCTGCAGAGCCTGGGGGCCGACACCCCGGGCGCGTTGGCCGCCGCCGCCGACAGCCTGCTGCACTGGGCCGCCCCCGACACCGCCTGCTGGCGCTTCGCCCGCGCCTTCCTGCTGCGCGCCTTCAACGACCTGGCCCTGGACCACGCCGCCCAGCATATGGTGGACCGCTACGTGATGGGCCCCGGGGCATTGCTCCCTCCCGACGCCGAGCTCATCGCCATCGCCGCCGAACGCATGCGCGTGGGCGTGGGGGCCGTGGCGCCCGATGTGCCGCTGCCCGATCCGCTCACCGGCGACACCGTGGCCCTATCCGCGCTGATGCACGGCCAGCGATGGACCGTGCTCTTCTTCTACTCCAGCACCTGCGACCATTGCCATGAGCAGATGCCCGGCCTGGCCGCCCTGCACCACGAGTACGCCCCGCGCGGCGTGCGCTTCGTGGGCATCGCGCTGGATGACGACCGTGCGGAGTTCGAGCGGTGCATCACCGAGCGGCAGCTGCCCTGGCGCGGCTTCTCGCACCTCAACGGCTGGGGCTCGCCCGCGGCGAAGGCCTATGGCGTGCGCGCCACCCCCACCCTGGTGGTGGTGGATGCGGCCGGGGTGATCGCCGCGCGTCCGTATGACCATCAGGAGCTGCGCGACTTGCTGCAGCGCGTGTACTGATCACAGCGCGAACACCCGCACCGTGTGGTCGGGGGGCCAGGGGATGGCGGGCGGTGCTTCCTCGAACAGCCCGAACACCGCGGCGCCCGATCCGCTCATCGCGGCGAACACCGCACCGGCCTGCAACAGCCGCTCCTTCGCCTGTGCCACCAGCGGATGGGCCTGCAGCACATGGGCCTCCAGCGTGTTGGGCACCTGGTCGCCCCAAGCGCGCGGCGGCGTGCTGCGCAGGATGGCCGGCAGGTCGATGGAGCGGCCGGTGGGGGTGCAGTGGCGGAACACTTCGGCCGTGCTGACATGCACCGGCGGCATGGCCACCACCAGATGATGGCCCTTCAGGTCGATGTCGATGGGGCGCAGTTCTTCGCCGCGTCCCCGGGCCAGCTGCGGCCCATCGTGCAGGAAGAAGGCGCAGTCGCTGCCCAGCTCGGCCGCCAGGGCATGCAGCCGTTCGTGCGGCAGCGGATCGGGGCACAGCGCATTGAACAGGCGCAGCACATGGGCCGCATCGCTCGATCCCCCGCCCAGTCCGGCGCCCATGGGCACCGCCTTGTGCAGGTGCATGCGCACCCCGGGCAGCGCGCGTTCCTGCTGGTAGCGCATGGCGGCCTTCCAGCAGAGGTCGGCCTCGGCCGCGCCGGGCACGGCCAGTCCGGAGCGCGTGTACACCACCTGGCCTGTGCCCAGCTGCGGGTCGATCACCGCCTCCAGCACGTCGGTCCACGGGATGGGCCACATCACGCTCTCCAGCTCGTGGAAGCCGTCGGGGCGGCGGCGCACCACGTTCAGCCCCAGGTTGATCTTGGCGGGGGGGAAGCGGATCATCGCGGCGAAGGTATCCTGCGCCGGGCAGCGGGCAGGGCCGGGGGAGCGCCCGGCGCAGCTGCTGAGCCTCAGGTGAAAACAACACAGGGGGACGGCGGTTCGTTCATGGCTTCTACCTTCGCTTTCCGATCAGCGCACATGCAGCAGACATTCTTGGAGTTCGAGAAGCCCATCCAGCACCTGATCGAGCAGATCGCCAAGCTGAAGGAGGTGGCCGATCAGGGCCAGGTGGACGTGGGCACCGGTCTGAAGGACCTGGAGAAGAAGTTGCTGGAGACGCGGCGCCAGATCTACGCCCAGCTCACGCCCTGGCAACGGGTGCAGGTGAGCCGGCATCCGGACCGCCCCTACACGCTGCGGTACATCGACCGCATGACCGAGGGGCGGTTCATCGAGCTGCACGGCGACCGCCACGTGAAGGACGACAAGGCCATGGTGGGCGGCTTCGGCATGCTCGAGGGCCACACCGTGATGTTCATCGGCCAGCAGAAGGGCATCAACACCAAGATGCGCCAGTACCGCAACTTCGGCATGCCCAACCCCGAGGGCTACCGCAAGGCGCTGCGCCTGATGAAGCTGGCCGAGAAGTTCAACAAGCCGGTGGTGACCCTGATCGACACCCCGGGCGCCTTCCCCGGGCTGGAGGCCGAGGAGCGCGGCCAGGGCGAGGCCATTGCGCGCAACCTCTTCGAGATGGTGCAGCTGCGCGTGCCCGTGATCTGCGTGGTGATCGGTGAGGGCGCATCGGGTGGGGCCCTCGGCATCGGCGTGGGCGACCGCGTGCTCATGCTGGAGAACACCTGGTACAGCGTGATCTCCCCCGAGTCGTGCTCATCCATCCTCTGGCGCAGCTGGGACTACAAGGAGCAGGCCGCCGCCGCCCTGAAGCTCACCGCCGAGGACATGCTCGCCAACAAGCTCATCGACGGCATCGTGCCCGAGCCGCCCGGCGGTGCGCACTCCGATCCCGAGGAGGCCGCGCGCCTGCTCAAGCAGGAGCTCCTGAAGCAGCTGACCCGCCTGGCCAAGGTGGACCCCGACAAGCTGGTGGCGCGCCGCATGGACAAGTTCTGCTCCATGGGCGTGGTGCTCACCGCCGAGGAGGCGCAGAAGGAGAAGAAGAAGCGCGAGCAGGAGAAGAAGAAGGTGGCCAAGTAGGCCGCTCAGCGGTTGAGCAGCGGCAGGATCGTGCCCACCGCGCCCGGCACCGGCACGCTGCCCAGCACGCCGCCCGTGGCGGGATCGATCGTCCATAATTCACTGCCCGCTGCGGCGTGGAGGCGCCCGTTGGCCGCGTCGTACCCCAGCGCATCGGCGGTGATGCCCTCGGTGATGATGCTCACCCCGTTGGTGGGGTGGTGGAAGCGCACGATGCGGCCCGGCAGGGCCACGGCCCACAGCTGCGGCCCCAGTTGCTGCACGGCGCGGATGGGGCCTTCGTTGAACACATGCATCTCCCACATGCCCCCCAGGGCCACGTGGAAGCGCTGCACCACCCCCTGCCCGTCGCGGTGGCCGAACACCAGCACGTGGTCGGCGTCGCAGGCGTCCATGTGCACCACCTCGATCGCCAGCGGATGCATGGCCTGCGGCGCACCGGCCGGGAGGGTGTAGGTGGCCAGGCGGTCGGTGAGCTGGCCCGGCAGATGCTGCGCGCTCACCAGGCGCCCGGCGGCCACGGCCGTGCGGTAGCTCTGCGCGCCCGCATCGACCACGGCGGTGAACTGCTGCTGCCCCTGCGGGTGGAAGCCGCGGATGAAGCCATCGCTGGTGGACACATAGAAGCGGCCGTCGCTGGGATCGGTGCGCAGCCCTTGGAAGGCGGGGGCACCGGGCGTGTTCGAGGCGGCGAGCTGCCAGCTGCCCGTGCCCTGGGTGGCGTGGGCCGTGAGCGGGGCGAGCGCATGGCCGGCGAAGGCCACGTACTGCTGCGCGCTGCTCACCGCCCCGCCCGAGATGTCGCCCAGGGTGGTGAAGGTGCTCATGTGGCCCGCGCTGTCGATGCGGATGATGGGCGCGGGGGCGGTGCCTTCGGGCGGCACGAGGAAGAGGGCGCGCAGCCGCAGCGGCTCCGGATGCACCATGATGCTGCGGAAGGCCGAGCCGGTGGCGTCGCCATCGCTCACCCGGACGTGGAGGGAGTACGTGCCGCCGGGCGTGGCGGGCGCGGTGACGGGCAGCTCCAGGTACACATCGCCGGTGCCGCCCACGGTGCGCGACACGGCCGGTGCGATGGGCACGCCCTGCGCATCGGTGAGCGCGCACCACACGCTCTCCACCGCGCGGTCGTCGTGCACGCGCAGGTGGATGAACAGCGTGTCGGGCACGTACAGCTGGTGGCCCTCGGCCGGGGCGATCACGTCCACGGCGGGCGGCGCGTTCTTCTCCTTGCGGCAGCCCGGCAGCGTGCCGATCACCGCCAGTAAGATGGCGGCGAAGAGCGCTCGCGGGCGGGTGCGGTGGCGAAAAAAGTTCTGCACGATCGGATCGTGGATGGGCTGGTGACTACTTGTCCGAAAGGTAGGGGGCGGCGGGGCAGGGGGTGGGGCTAAATTCGCAGCCCCATCGACCGGGGAAGGGCGGGTACCAACGGGTGCGCCGGCCGCGTTCCTTCCGGTAGTGGCCCACATCCCGTCCCCGATCCTCCCCATGGCCGAACGTACGTCCTTTGCCACCGATCGCCCGCGCGGCGCCCGGCGCACCGCCAGCCCTGCCGACAACCCGCTCGACATGGGCCGCATGCCGCCCCAGGCACCGGAGCTGGAGCAGGCCGTGCTCGGCGCCATGATGCTCGAGCGCCACGCCGTCGACGTGGCCATCGACATCCTCCAGCCCGAGAGCTTCTACCTCGAACCCCATCAGCGCATCTTCCGCGCCATCCAGCAGCTCTTCGCCGCCGACAAGCCGGTGGACATCCTGATGGTGACCGAGCAGCTGCGCACCAGCGGCGACCTCGACCTGGTGGGCGGGCCCTACTACATCAGCCAGCTCAGCAACAAGGTGGCCAGCAGCGCCAACATCGAGTACCACGCCCGCATCATCAACCAGAAGCACATCCTGCGCGAGCTCATCCGCGTGAGCGCCGAGACCGTGCGGGACGCGTACGACGAGACCACCGACGTGTTCGACCTGGTGGACCGCACCGAGAACGGCTTCTACCAGATCACCAGCGGCAACCTCAAGCGCCGGTACGAGCCGATGAGCATGCTCATCAAGCGCTCCATCGAGCAGATCGAGGCCGCCAAGAACAAGCCCGACGGGGTGAGCGGCGTGCCCACCGGATTCACCGAGCTGGACAAGATCACCGCCGGCTGGCAGCCCAGCGACATGATCATCGTCGCCGCACGTCCGGCCATGGGCAAAACGGCCTTCGTGCTCAGCATGGCCCGCAACATTGCCGTGAACCACGGCCGCGGCGTGGGCATCTTCAGCCTGGAGATGAGCAGCACCCAGCTCGTCACCCGTCTCATCGCCAGCGAATCCGGCATCAGCTCCGAGAAGCTGCGCCGCGGCAACCTCACCGACCAGGAGTTCGAGATCCTCCACCAGCACATCGCCAACCTGGACAAGGCCAAGATCTACATCGACGACTCGGCCGGCCTGAACATCTACGAGTTCCGCGCCAAGGCCCGCCGCCTCAAGAGCCAGGACAATGTGGACCTGATCATCATCGACTACCTGCAGCTGATGACCGGCGCCGGCGAGAACCGCAGCGGCAACCGCGAGCAGGAGATCAGCCAGATCTCCCGCAGCATCAAGGCCATCGCCAAGGAGCTCGACATCCCCATCATCGCCCTCTCCCAGCTGAGCCGGGCCGTGGAGACCCGCGGCGGCGACAAGCGACCCATGCTCAGCGACCTGCGCGAATCGGGCGCCATCGAACAGGACGCCGACATCGTGTGCTTCCTCTACCGACCCGAGTACTACAAGATCTACGAGGACGAGAAGGGCAGTACCTTGGGGGTCGGCGAGGTGATCGTGGCCAAGCACCGCAACGGGCCCGTGGGCGATGTGCGCCTGCGCTTCGTGAGCGAGCTGGCCAAGTTCGAGGACCTCGTCACCATGGACATGGGTGGGCCGGGCCCCATCGGCGCCCCCGCCACCATCACCCTGCCCAGCCGCATGAACGATGACGACTTCCCCGACGAGGACACCGCCCCGTTCTAGCACGCGCCTCGCCGCCTTGGTGCTCGCCCTGGTCATGGCCTTCCCGGCCTTGGCCACCAAGCTGCTCATCCCCATGGACAACACGCAGCGCGATCACCTCAAGGCCTATGGCCTCGCCTTCTGGACCCTGCAGCGCGATGTGCCCGTGGAGTGGCTCCTCAACTACCGCGGCGGCAGCTTCCTGGTGGAGCACATCAAGGCCGTGGAGCAGGAGTGCACCATCCGCGGCATCACCTTCCAGGTCATCGCCGATGCCCAGGCCGATGCCATCCTCCGCGAGATCGCCGACCCCGAGGTGAACATGGAGGTGGTCAAGCTCGAGAAGGCGCCCCGCATTGCCGTCTACGCCCCCACCTCATTCCAGCCATGGGACGATGCCGTGGCGCTGGTGATGGAGTACGCCGAGATCCCCTATGACCGCATCTACGACCCGGAGATCATCGCCGGTGCCCTGCCCATGTACGACTGGCTGCACCTGCACCACGAGGATTTCACCGGCCAGTACGGCAAGTTCTACCGCTCGTACCGCAACGCCCCATGGTACCAGGCCCAGGTGCGCGATGCCGAGGCCATGGCCCGCGACCTCGGTTTCGCCAAGGTGAGCCAGATGAAGCTCGCCGTGGCCCTCAACATCCGCAACTACGTGGCCGGCGGCGGATACCTCTTCACCATGTGCTCCGGCACCGACTCCTACGACATCGCCCTGGCCGCCGAGGGCGTGGACATCTGCGCCGTACCGTTCGACGGCGACCCCGTTGACCCGCAGGCCCAGCAGCGCCTCGACTTCTCCCGCACCCTCGCCTTCAAGGACTTCAAGCTCATCACCGATCCGATGATCTATGAGTTCTCCGACATCGATGCCACCGACATCCACCAGCGCATCGGGCAGGAGCGCGACTTCTTCACCCTGTTCGACTTCAGCGCCAAGTGGGACATCGTGCCCACCATGCTGTGCCAGAACCACGAGCAGGTGATCCGCGGCTTCATGGGCCAGACCACCGCCTTCCGCGCGTCGCTGGTGAAGTCGGGCGTGACGGTGATGGGCGAGAACAAGGCCCAGGGCACCGTGAAGTACATCCACGGCGAGTTCGGTCTGGGCCAGTGGACCTTCTATGGCGGCCACGACCCCGAGGACTACCAGCACATGGTGGGCGACCCACCCACCGACCTGAGCCTGCACCCCAACAGCGCCGGCTACCGGTTGATCTTGAACAACATCCTCTTCCCCGCCGCGCGGAAGAAGAAGCAGAAGACGTAGGGCCGGGTCACGCGGAGCTGGCGTTCTTCCGCGCCCGTGCACATGCGCCCATGTCCCCTGCCCATGGGTGCCCGCGAGCCCCAGGGCACATGCCCACAGGCGCACTTGGCTTAGCTTTACCCCGCATTACATCACCATGGACCTCAGCAAGATCATCACCATCACCGGCAAGCCGGGCTTGTACCGCGTCGTGGCCCAGGGCCGCCAGGCCACCATCGTGGAAGCGCTCGCCGATGGCAAGCGCATGGCGGTGCCCCACAGCATGCGGGTGAGCGCCCTCGAAGAGATCAGCATGTACACCACCGGCGACGATGTGCCCTTGGTGGAGGTGCTCAAGAAGATCCATGAGCTGGAGAAGGGTGGGCCGTCCATCGACCCGAAGGAGAGCGATGGGGCCCTCTTTGCCAAGCTGGGCGAGGTGCTGCCCGAGTACGACCGCGAGCGCATCTACGCCAGCGACGTGCGCAAGCTCTTCACCTGGTACGGTGTGCTGCGCGGGGTGGGTGAGTTCGATCAGAAGGACGAAAAGCCCGCCAAGGAGAAGGCCAAGGCCGAAGCGCCCGCCAAGGCCGCCAAGGGCGATGCCCCCGCCAAGAAGGCCGCCAAAAAAGCGCCTGCGAAGAAGGCCGCCGCCCCCGGTGGCGCCACCACCGCCAAGGCCAAGGCCACCACGGTGCGCCGCTCGGCCCAGCGCGGCGCCTGATCCCCGTTGCCGCCCCACGTTCGTGGCGCCGCCACCGCCGGTGCCCGGTGCCCGGCGCCCCGCACCGGGCTGACGCATACCTTGCGCGCTGCAAGGAAACCTGCGATGAATTGCTCCTCTTCCTGGATGCGGGTGGGCGGTGCCACCGCCATGCTCGCCCTCTTGGGCGCCCTGGTGGCCTGGTCGGGCGGACCGGTGCCCGTGGCCGATGCCCACCACCCCTGGCGCACCGCGCGCGGCGGGGGCGGCCAGAGCGTGGACCTGGTCATGGGATACAACACGTTCTTCGCCGCCAGCGGAGAGTGCCACGGCTGCCACGGCCCCGACACGGTGAACCACTACGCCAACATCGACGCGAACGGCAACGACGTGAACGTGTCCGACGACTGGCGCAGCACCATGATGGCCAACAGCGCCCGCGACCCCTTCTGGCGCGCCAAGGTGAGCCACGAGGTGGCCGTGAACCCCGCCCATCAGGCCGCGCTGGAGGACAAGTGCACCGCGTGCCACGCCCCCATGGGCCGCTTCAACAAGCACATGACCGGCGGCGGGCCGTACTCCATGGCCGAGCTGCACATGGACCCCATCGCCCAGGACGGCGTCTCGTGCGTGGCCTGCCACATGCAATCGCCCGACGGCCTCGGCCACCACTTCTCCGGTGAGCTCCACTACGACACCCTCCACCGCCTCTGGGGGCCCTACGAGTTCATCATCGGCGCGCCCATGACCGCCTTCATCGGGTACGAGCCCCTGTACGGTCCGCACGTCACCGAGTCCGCATTCTGCGCCGGCTGCCACACGCTGATCACCGCCACGGCCGACCTGGACGGCAACGCCACCGGCGACATGTTCGTGGAGCAGGCCACCTACCACGAGTGGCTCAACTCCGCCTACAACAACGTGGCCAACCCCGAGAGCGGCGTCACCTGCCAGGGATGCCACGTGCCCCGCATCGACGACCCCATCGTGATCAGCGCCAACTACATCTTCCTCGAAGGCCAGAGCCCCTTCGGCATGCACCACTTCGCCGGCGCCAACAGCTTCATGCTCAAACTCCTGCGCGACAACAGCTCCGCCCTGGGCCTCACCGCCACCACCGCCCAGTTCGACAGCACCATCGCACGCACCGACCGCCTCATCCAGAACAACGCCCTGCTCCTCGATGTGGCCGTGACCGCCCGCGATGCCGACACCGCCTTCATCGACGTGACCCTCACCAATCTCGGCGGCCACAAGTTCCCCAGCGGATACCCCTCCCGACGCGCTTTCGTGGAGCTGGTGGTGCGCGATGCCGACGGCAACGCCCTCTTCCAAAGCGGGGGCTGGGACGACACCTACGAGGTGATCGGACACGACCCCGACTGGGAACCCCACCACAACGTGATCGCCCACCCCGACCAGGTGCAGATCTATGAGATGGTGATGGGCGATGTGAACGGCGACAAGACCACCGTGCTGGAACGCGCCAAAAGCCCCCTCAAGGACAACCGCATCCCCCCGCTCGGCTTCGTCGCATCGCACCCCGCGTACGACACCATGCGGGTGGCCGGCGTACCCGCCAGCGATGTGGACTTCAACCACGCCAACGGCCTGGAGGGCAGCGGCAGCGACGTGGTGCACTACCATGTGCCCATGCAGGGCCACACCGGCCCCATCACCGTGGAGGCCCGCGTATGGTACCAGAGCGCACCGCCCCGGTGGATGGGCGAGATGTTCAGCCATTCCACCCCGGAGATCGACAGCTTCCGCTCCATGTTCGAGGCCGCCGACGGCTCGCCCGTGCTGGTGCGCGAAGCCACAGTGACCGACCATTCCACCGGCATCGACCACATCGGTGAGCTGGGCCTGCGCATCTTCCCCAACCCCGTGCGCGACGGCCTGCTGCACATCAGCGGCATCGACCACCGCGTGCAGGGCATCGAGGTGTACGATGTGCGCGGCGCACGTGTGGGCGCATGGGCGCCCGCGCACGGAGGCACCACCTGGCAGCTCCAGCTCCCGCGCACCACGGGCACCTACATCGTGGTGGTGCACACCCCCCACCGGCGGTTGGTGGAGCGCGTGGTGGCCCACTGACCGGCCCCGCCCCGAGCTAGCTTGCGGCCATGCTGGGATCCCCCGTGTTCGGCCCGCTCGCCACCGAGCTGCTCACCGCACTGGGCCACCACCCCACGCCCGGCCAGGAGCGCGCCGCACTCGCCATCGAACGCCTCATGGGCACGGTGCGGCCCAACCCCGTGCTGGTGCTCAAAGGCTATGCAGGCACCGGAAAGACCACCCTCGTGGGCGCCCTGGTGAACGTGCTGGCCCGCCGCCACACCCCCGTGGTGCTCCTGGCCCCCACCGGGCGCGCCGCCAAGGTGCTCGGCGGCTATGCCCGCGCCACCGCCGGCACCATCCACCGCCGCATCTACCGCAGCGCCGACCATGAGGCCGACGGCTTCGCCGGAGCGCACGTCACCGCCCACCGCGATGCCGGCGCACTATTCGTGGTGGACGAGGCCAGCATGATCGGCGGCGTGGGCGACGAGGCCATCGGCTCCAGCCTGCTCGAGGACCTGTTCCAGCACGCCTTCTCCGCTCCCGGATGCCGCGTGCTCCTGATCGGCGATCCCGCACAGCTCCCGCCCGTGGGCAGTTTGCACAGCGCCGCCCTCGACGTGCGCCACCTCTGCGCCTTGGGCCTCACCGCCGGTCAGGTGGAGATGACCGACGTGGTGCGGCAGGAGCAGGCATCGGGCATACTGGTGAACGCCACCGCCCTGCGGGCCCTGGTGCCCCCTCAGGGCCAGGAGGAGAACGCCCCGGCGCCGCAGATCCGCTTCACCCCATTCCCCGACGTGGTGCGCATGGACGGATACGAACTGCAGGACGCGCTGGAGGATGCCTACGCCCGCGATGGGGGCGACGAGGTGTGCATCGTGTGCCGCAGCAACAAACGCGCATACCAGTACAGCATGCAGGTGCGGGCCCGCGTGTACGGCTACGAGGAGGAACTCAGCGCCGGCGACCGCCTGATGGTGGTGCGCAACAACTACCTGTGGGCGGGGCTCAACGGCCGCGCCGAGCTCATCGCCAATGGCGAGCCCATCACCGTGAAGCGCGTGCATGGCATCGAGGAGCGTTTCGGCCTGCGCTTCGCCGACATCACCGCCAGCTGGTGGAACGGCATGGAGGAGCGCGAGCTGGACGTGAAGGTGATGGTGGACGTGCTGGCCATGGAGAGCCCCGCATTGCCCGGTGCGCGCATGCGCGAGCTGGCCCGGATGGTGGTGGAACATGCACGGCCCGCCACGCACGCCGCCCGCACCCGGTTGATCCGGGAGGATCCCTGGCTCAATGCCTTGCAGGTGAAGTACGGTTACGCCATCACCGGTCACAAGGCCCAGGGGGGGCAATGGAACACCGTGTTCGTGGACCAGGGGTACATCACCGAGGACATGATCGATATCGCGTATGTGCGATGGCTCTACACGGCGGTGACGCGGGCCTCACAACGCTTGTACCTGCTCAATTTCCACCCGCGGTTCTGGGGGGAGGAGTGAGGGAAGGAGCAGGGCGCAAGCCTTGGCGCCGGGTGTGCATTACGTGACGCTGCTGCTGGACGGCGAGCACGTGGTGAAGTGCGCGGTGAAGCTGCGTTGAGGTGCCAGGCCACCGGAAGTGAAGACCGGTCCCGTGCAAACAGAAGCCGGACCTCGCCCATCCGGTGCCAGCCCCAACCCATAAAACGTTCCGGTAATGGACCGTGCAACACACATACCGATCGTTGAGTCACAACATCCGCCACGGGTCCACGACCCGGTCACGGCCTTCGATGGGAACATCTGCCCGCCGGAGCCTATCGGGCAAGTGGACCCTGTCCGGACCAAGGAACGGACCCATACCTGCAGGCAACGCTTGCGACGGCCCCGGCTCGCTCATGCACATGGTGGGAGCTGGCCGGGGTAGTTTCGATCTTACGCGCTGTTGAAGCATACGCCTGCGATGCAGGCAGTAGGCAGCGCGACCGCACCCAGGAGCGGTCCATCCTTGGGCCTGCCTACCGGAGGTAGGATGCCTCACCACAACCCGTGACAGATGAGGCATTATCACAAGTGGAAGAGACCGGGCCTGCTACCCCGGTCAACATGAACTGAACGACGAACGATGCTTCCCTCTACGATGAACAACAGG
>CAYXKE010000071.1:5757-13318 GCA_964464935.1 uncultured Chryseobacterium sp. | reverse complement strand
GGTAGTAGATCATCGGCTTGTCGTACACGGGCATGAGCTGCTTGCTCACGGCCAGTGTGAGCGGGTGCAGCCGGGTGCCGGACCCGCCGGCGAGGATGATGCCTTTCATGGTCTGTCGCTTTCGGCCGCCTCATCCCGGGCGGCATCGGGTGCTTCCTCGGGCGCCTCCAGCTTCAGCTCCATCATGCTCAGTTCGTCCTCCTCGTCCAAGATCTCCAACAGGGGCCCACCGAACTGCTTCGCCATGATGCGCTTGTTGAGGCTCAGCACCAGCGAGGGGAGCACGAGCAGGTTGGTGAGCATGGCCACGCACAGGGTGATGGTGGTGAGCACGCCCATGGCCTTGATGCCGCCGAAGTGCGAGAAGGCGAAGAGGCCGAAGCCCGCCAGCAGCACGGCACTGGTGTAGATGATGCCCACGCTCACCTCGCGCGTGGCCCGGTCCACACTGGCCTCCAGGTCGTTGTTGCTCAGCTGCAGCTCCAGGCGGTAGCGCGCCAGGAAGTGGATGGCATTGTCCACCGCGATGCCCAGGGCGATGCCGAACACGAGCATGGTGCTGGGCTTGATGGGGATGCCCACAAAGCCCATGATGCCGGCGGTGAGCAGCAGCGGGATCATGTTGGGGATCATCGCCACGATCATGATGCGCAGTGAGCTGAAGAGCAGCGCCATCAGGCTCATGATGATCACCACGGCCCAGAAGAGGCTGGTGATGAGGTTCTCCACCAGATAGCCGCTGCCCTTGAGGAAGACCACGCAGGTGCCGGTGAAGGTCACCAGGTAGTTCTCCGGCGGGAAGATCCCGTCCACCTGCTGGCGCAGCCGGGCCAGCAGCTCGTCCATGCGCGTGGTGCCCACGTCGGCCATCTGCACGGTCACGCGGGTCACGGCCCGGGTGCTGTCGATGAAGGCGCGCGCCATGGACTGCTTCGCACCGGCGCCTTCCACGTAGGGCAGGATGAACGGCTTCTCCGCGCTGTTCAGCAGGGCGTATCGATCGGGCGACCCACCATAGAAGGCCTGCTTGGTGAACTTCACGGCACCGGCGATGCTGATGGGCCGGCTGAACTGCGGGTAGGTGGCCAGGGTATCCTCCAGCCGCTCGATCCGCTTCAGGGTGGCATCGCGCAGGGCACCGCCCTTCTTCTGGGTGTCGATCACCACCTCCAGGGGCATCACGCCCCGGAAATTCCGTTCGAAGAACTGCAGGTCGGTGAGCACGGTGCTGTCCGCGGGCAGGTCGTCCACGATGCGGCTCTCGTCCTTCATGCGCAGGATGCCGAAGCACGCCACCACCAGGAGCAGCGCCGTGATGGAGTAGATGAGCGGACGGCGGGTGTGCGAGATGCGCACGATCCATTCCACCGAACGGTCCAGCCAGCGGCGGTCCAGGTGGCTCAGGTGGCGCGGCTTGGGCGGCGGGAAGAAGCTGAAGAGCACCGGGATCAGCAGCATGCTGAGCAGCCACAGCACCATGATGCCGAAGGTGGCCACCCAACCGAACTCGATGAGCGTGTCGCTCTTGGTGAGGCAGAAGGTGGTGAAGCCCACGGCGGTGGTGGCGTTGGTGAGGAAGGCCGCGGCCCCCACCCGGCTGATCACGCGTTGCAGGGCCTTCACCTTGTTGCGGTGGCGCACGTACTCGTAGTGGTAGGCGTTGATCAGGAAGACGCAGTTGGGCACGCCGGTGACGATCACCAGGGGGGCGATCACCGACTGCAGAATGGTGATCTCATAGCCCATCAGGTGCATGAAGCCGAAGCTCCACACCACGCTCATGGCCACCACACCGAGACTGATCCAGGTCACGCGCCAGCTGCGGAAGAAGAGCAGCAGCAGCAGGCCGCACAGGAAGAGGCTGGCACCCATGAACAGGGGCATCTCGGCCTTCACCAGTTCGGTGGTCTGCACCCGGATCCACGGCAGGCCGCTCACATGGGTGGTGACCCCCGTGGCGCGGCGGAACTTTTCCACGTGGCCGGCGATCTGGTTCACCGCCTGCAGACGGGCATCGCTGTTGAAGAGCGGCGCGTTGACGAAGACCATCATCAGGCTGGCCTGCGTGCTGTCGTTGTAAAGGAGCCCATCGTAGAAGGGCAGCGAACGCACCTTGGCCACCAGCGCATCCATGCCGGCCTGGTCGGTGGGCGGGGCCTCCATCACGCGGCGCACGGTGAAGCGCGGCGGGTCGTCCTCGCGTACCAGTTCAAAGAGGTGGGCCTCGCTGAACACGCTGTCCACGCCGTTCACCGTGCGCAGGTCGCGGCCCAGATCGTACCACGCCCGGAAGTTCTCCGGCGTGTAGAGGGTCCCTCCCTCCACGCCCACCACGATCACGTTGCCGTCCTCGCTGAACTGGCGCAGGAACTCCTGGTACTGGACATACGCACTGTCCGTGCGGGGCAGCAGCCCGGCCTGCTTGTAGCTCATGCCCACGCGGCCGGCCTGCACCCCCATGAGGATGGTCACCACCGCCACGGCGATCAACACCGCGACGCGGTTGCGCAACACCTTATTGGCCAGCCACGCCCACATCGGTCCCTGATGGCCGTTCGGAGCGGCCGGGGAAGGCGCAAAGGTGCGAATTGCCCGCCGAAGGCATGGGTTCAGAACCCGACATCGAGGGTGAGCTTCACCGCCAGGTCATCGCTCAGCTCCCCGTGCATATAGGGGCCCAGGCGGTGGAAGGCCCCCACCCCAAGGCGGCACAGGCCCACCCGCAGCAGCCGGTCCACCTGCAGGCCCGCCTCCGCGAAGCCCCGATCGGGGGCCTTCACATCGAAGCCGCGGTGGCGCTCCGGATGCGCCAGCTCGCCAATGCCCGCACTGACCACCACCGAAGGCACCGGCGCAAAGCGGCCCCGGGGCTTCATCAGCAGATGGCCGAAGCTGTGGCGCAGGTGCACGGACACGTACCGATCGGCCAGGAACTCGTTGGGGCGCATGGTTTCGAAGGTGTGGCGCACGGCCACCAGCAGGCCCGGACCGGCCACACCCCGCATGTGGTAGAGGAAGGAGTAGGGCGCGTCGGTCTGGGCCATGCCACCGAGCAGGCGCATGGACATCTCGCCGAGCATCCGCAGGCGGAAGGTCTTCTCCACCATGGCGTTCACGCGCCACAGGTCCATTTCACCGCCCCAGAGGCCGTGCACGGCGCGTGTGGCGTTGAGGTAGAGCACCGGCCAGCGGGTGCCCAGGGGCACGTCCTGCTCGGGCAGCCGCGCCAACGGCTCGCGGAAGGCGTACCGGATGCCGATGGACACCTCGCCGGTGAGGAAGTTGTCGCTGAGCAGCGTCACCTGCTCCCCCATCGGCGTGGCATGGTGATAGTCCGCCGGCGCCCAGCGATCGGTGCGGCTCGTGCCCAGCCATACGCGCAGCGGCCCCCCCACACGGAACATCAGCTCGGCCCCGGTGCGGTCCACGCGGTCCATGCGGTCCACGTAGATCATGCGCAGCGGCTCGCCGGTGATGGAGCGCGACATGCCTTGAAAAGACACGCCGGCGCTCTCCAGCACATCGTGGGCGTGGTGCAGGCGCAGCTGCGGCCCGTGCCCCGGCCAGGGCTTCACAATGAGCTCGCCGCCGTACTTCCACGCCTTGTCGCGGAAACCGTAGGCGCCGTAGGCGCCCAGGCTGGCGTGGCGCGTCAGCCGGTCGTTGGTGGCAAAGCCCGCGCCCAGCCGCCAGCCCTCATAGCCGTTGAAGGCCATCAGCCGGTCCAGTTGCAGGTCCACCACGCCCATGGGGATGCGGCCGGTCATCAGGCGGGTGGCCCACTTCAACTTGGTCTCCAAGCCTTCGGCCTGGCTCACGCTGTCGATCACGTGGTAGGTGCGCAGGTCACGCGCATCGAGCGGGGCCACGCGCAGGCTGTCCCAGAAGGCATCATTGCGCCGCACGGCCATGGACGACATCTCGAACTCCGGACCACGCACCATGCGCCGCTCCAGGTCCAGGTCCACGGAGATATCCTGCAGATAGGTGCGCCCCACGCCGATCACGTGCAGGTCGTTCACCTGCATGAAGGGGAAGTAGAGGAAGGTGTTGAGCTGGTCGGGGAACCAGGCGCGGGGGCCGGAGCGGTCGGCGCCCGTGGGCACGCGGGTGAAGCGCTGCTGGAGCTTGATGCCCATGCCATCGGGCTTCTCCTCGGCGGGTGCGGCGATCACATGCTGCAGGGCGTAGCCGTCGGTGTGCACGTGCAGCTGGCCTTTCAACCCGTCGAACTTGCGGCCGGTACGTGGTCGGTAGCTGATGATGAACACCGTGTCGGGGCCCTGGTACAGGGTGTCCTCGAGCAGGAACAGATAGCGGTCGGTGCCGTTGGGGCCCAGCGGGCTCAGGTAGGTGCGTTCGCCCAGCTCGATCTGGGGGGCGTACATGCTGAAGGTCTTCGTGCTGGCGGCCAGGGCCAGGAGCGAGGGGTCCTTCAACCCGCTCACGCGCATGGCCAGCACCTCCTCCTTCTCCGCGGCCGGCGGGATGAAGCTGCGCCGCGTGGCGCTTTCGATCAACAGCAGGTGCTGCTCGTCCAGCCACGCCATGGACTTCTTCGTGCCGTCGCTCAGTGCGGCATACCGTGCGCTGTCGGTCAGCGCCGCGCTGTCCACGGCGGCGGTGAACACGGTCTTGCTGTAGCTGGTGTACTGGTGCGGGCGGTGGCGAAGGGCGTCGTTCTCGCGGCGATTGGCGCGCACCCGGTCGATGATGCGGTGGGCCGGGTTCTCACCGGGCAGCACCACCACCATGGCCAGGTCCACCGCGGTGCGCTGCATGGCCACGTGCAGGGGGCCGGCCTCGGTGGCGGTGATCAGCAGCGGGGCATAGCCCACATAGCTGAAGCGAAGCCCCACCGGGAGCTCCGGCACCGGCATGGCGAACCGGCCATCGATGTCGCTCGTGCGGCCCTCGCGCAGCCCTTCGGCCACCACGTGCACGAAGGCCAGCGGTTCGTTCGTCACCGCGTCCACCACCCTGCCCGTGATGGTCACCTGGCCGTGCATGGGCAGCGTGAGAAGGATGCCGAGGAGGACCGGCCAGATTCGCCACATGCTGCTAGGACGGGACAGGGGCGTCGAAAGTAACGGGCGGGGGGCAGGAAAATGTTCAGTGCCCGTGGCGGAACGCCTGCTCCTGCACCTTCACCACATGCAGGGCAAAGGGAAAGAGCGCATCCATCGTCTCCTGCGCGCCCCGCGTGGAACCGGGCAGGGTGATCACCAGCGTGCGGCCGATCATGCCGGCGATGCCGCGGCTCATCATGGCCCAGGGCATGCGTTCCTGGCCGTAGCTGCGGGCGGCCTCCATGATGCCGGGCACCAGGCGGTCCAGCAGCGGGGCGATGGCCTCGGGCGTGCGATCGCGCGGCGACAGGCCCGTGCCGCCCGTGGTGAGCACCAGGTCCAGCCCTTCACCGGCCCATGCCTTCACCTGCGCGGCGATGGCCGCGGGCTCGTCGGGCACCACGGCATGCGCGGCCACATCCACACCGAGCCGCTGCATCCGCGCGATGATCGCGGCCCCCGCCTTGTCCTCCTTCCGCCCGCCGGCCACGCTGTCGCTGATCACCAGCACGGCGACATTCACCGGCGCATCGAAGCGGTCCTTCCAATCGCTCTTGCCGCCTTTCTTCTCCACCAGCCGGATGCCGCCGATGGCCACGCCCTTGTCGATCGGCTTCAGCATGTCGTAGATCGTCAGCGCGGCCACACTGGCGCCGTGCATTGCCTCCACCTCCACACCGGTGCGATAGATGGTGCGCACCCGCATGGTGACGACGATCTCCTGCTCGCCCACGGTGAAGGTGCACTCGGCATGCTCCACCGGCAGCGGATGGCAATCGGGGATCAGCTCATGCGTCTTCTTCACCCCGAAGAGGGCGGCCACCCGCGCGCTCTCCAGCACGTCGCCCTTGGGCACGCGCCGCTCGCGCACGGCATCGATGGTGGCGGGGTCGCTCACGGTCACCAGGGCGGTGGCGATGGCCTCGCGGAGCGTGGTGGGCTTGTGGGTGATGTCGATCATGGGTCGGGGCGCGGCATTACGCGCCCTTACGAGTTGCGTTTCCAGACGTGCGTGCGATCCGACCGGACCTCCTTGCCAAAGATGGGCAGCTCGGCCTTGATGCGGTCCACCAGCCAGGCCACGGCCTCGCGCGCGGCGATGCGGTGCGGCGCACTGGCGAACACCATGAAGCACAGCTCGCCCGCCTTCACCACGCCCAGGCTGTGGTGCACGTGCAGGCAGGTGAGCTGCGGCCAGCGCGCAAAGGCCTCCTCGCGGATCAGGGTCATGCGCTCCAGCGCCATCGCCCGGTAGGCGGTGAACTCGATCGCCTGCACCGCGGCCCCGCCGATCGCATCGGCACGCACCTGGCCCAGGAAGATCTCGTGCGCGCCGATGTCCGTGCGCGTGGCATGCTTCGCCAGGCTCGCCCCCACGAAGGCCGGGTCGATCGGGCCGTCGAGGAAGATGTCCTTCACCTGATGCGGTTGCGCGCTGCTCATCCACCGGCGAAAGGGGGTAGAACGGCGATCTCCTCACCACCGTGCAACGGCCGGTCGTGGTGCACCACCTGGCGGTCCACGGCGATGGCATAGCGCATGTGGGCGAGGTCGGGGATCCGCGCGATCAGGGCCTGGCGCAGGGCATCGACGCTGGTGGCCTCCAGGTGCAGAATGGATGCGCCGGCCTTTTCCGCCACGGCGCCGAACAGCAGGATGTCCATGGCCTCAAAGATCGCCCGGTGCGTTGATGTTCCGGAAAATGTCCTCGGGCCAGCCCTCCTCGCCCGGGCACACCTGCACATAGCGCGCATGCACCTGCGCCAGCGCATCGGCCATCTTCCGCCGCCCGGCCCGCAGCTGCGCCTCAAAGGCCGGCAGACAGGCCCGCCGGTACACGCCCGCCAAGGGTTCGAGCGCGCCATCGCACTGGGCCACCACCGCCGCATCGTCCGGACGCCCCACCAGCATCAGATGGCGGACGAACGCATCGGTGATGCCCGGCATGTCGCAGGCCAGCACGAAGAGGTCGTCGTGCGGGGCGTGATGCAGCGCGGTGACGATCCCGCCCAGCGGCCCCTGGCCCGGCCCATCGTCGGGCACCACCGGCAGCTCCGCCACCCGATGGCGCACCGGGTCGCCCACGATCAACAAGGCGTTCACATGGGGGCGCAGGCGTTCCACCGCGTGGTGCAGCAAGGTCCTTCCCTCGCGCACGATCAGCGCCTTGTCGCGTCCCATGCGGCTGCTCCTTCCACCGGCCAGCACCACGCCGCACCACTTCCGGGGATCAGCGGGCGTGTTCATGGGGCGATGTCGGGCATGAGGGCGATGCGGACCACCTCCACCACGTGGCCCGCGGCCCATTCCTGGCGGGGGGCGTGCAACACCATCAACGCATCGGCCTGGGTGAGCGAACGCAGCATGTGCGACCCTTCATCGGGCAGCGGATGCACGCGACCATCCTGCACCCGGGCGGCGCGGAACTCCGTGCGCCCGCCCTTGGTGCGCACCGCCCCGGCCAGCGGCAGCCGGTCCACGGGGGGGCCATC
>CAYXKE010000071.1:0-5657 GCA_964464935.1 uncultured Chryseobacterium sp. | reverse complement strand
TGCATCAGGGCCGGCACGATGCCATCGGCCTGCAGCGCCGTGGCCAGCATCACGCCATTGCTGTCGAAGATGCGCCCGGGACCGGGCTCCGGGTCCGCGGCGAACTCACCACCGGTGAGCAGCACCCCCACACGCGGCCGGCGATGCACCTTCACCGTGGCCACGCCCACCGACGCCAGCAACCCCACGGTCGACGCACCGAGCAGGGCGCCCGCCGGCACCACCAGATCGCCGCGCTGAAGTTGTTCACCGCGTCGCCGCACGTTGCCGCCCGCCCGCAGCCGATCGTCGGTGTGCCCCATCATGCCGCCCTCCACCCGCGTACGCTCCTGCATCACCACCGTGTCGGCCCCCGGCGGCAGCATGGCACCAGTGAAGATCCGCACACACTCACCGCGCGCCAGGGCCCGGGGGAAGGTGTCGCCCGCGGCCACCGCGCCCACCACCCGCCAGGCCGTCACCGCCGGATCGAAGGCGAAGGCGTAGCCGTCCATCGCGCTCATGTCGAAGAGCGGGTGATCATGCGGCGCGATGATGTCGGCCGCGGCATGGTGCAACAGGGCGTCCATCAACGGGCGCTCCTCCACCGGCATGCGGGGCGCGTTGGCCAGGAGCCGGTCACGTGCGTCGTTCACGGGGATCATAGGGTCCAAAGCTTCACCGCCGCGAGCAGCAGCACAAGTCCCATCACCTGGCGCAGGCGCGGCGCGCCCATGCGGCGTGCGCCCACGTGGGCACCGATCGCTCCACCGACCAACGCGGCAACGATCCACAGCGTATGGGCGGGTGCGAGGAAGGCCGGACCCTGCACGGCGGCCAGGCTCAGCAGGCCCGCCGCGCTGTTCACCAGGATGAACGCCGCGCTCACCGCCGCGCTCTCCTTGGGGTCGGCCCATCCGCAGAGCAACAGCAGCGGACTGAGCAGGATGCCGCCGCCGATGCCGATCATGCCCGAGACCAGCCCCAGCACCGCCCCGATGGCCAGCGCGGTGGCGGGATGCGGAGCGCGCCGCACCGGGCGCGCCCCACCGAACACACCCAGCAGGCGGGCGACGGCCACCACCAGGCACACGGCCAGCACCCGGGCGTACACCGGCCCGTCGAGGTGGATGCGCGCACCGATGGCGGCGGCCGGCACGGAAGCCAGCACGAAGGGGCGCAGCAGCGGCCAGCGGAAATGCCCGGCCCGCGCGAACTGGGCGAAGGCCACGCCGCTCACGAAGAGGTTGAGGAGCAAGGCGGTGGGCCGCACCACATCGGGCGCGAAGCCCAGCAGGGTCATCACCGCGATGTAGCCGCTGGCACCGCCATGGCCCACGCTGGCATAAAGGAAGGCCACGGCCAGCAGCAGCAGCGCAAGGGCGAGGAAGCTCATGCGGGAAAGGGTGCTGGGGCCCCGCTGATGCGCAGCCAGCGGGCCTGCCGGGCGTCCACCAGGTCCATGGTGCCGGAGCGGCCATCGCCACCGGCCAGCCGATCGGCGATGCGCAGGGCCATGAGCGACGCCGCCAGGGTGGTCACCGCCGCCGGCACCACGCGCATGTCGCAGCCCATCTGGTCTTCGGTGGTGCGCCCCTGGAAGAAGGGCGGATCGGCGGGATGGATGGTGACCACCTGCACCTGGTGCCCGTGCACCGATCCGCTCACCAGCGGGATACCGGCCGCGCGGCATGTCCGCTCGATCAGCATGCGCGCCGCGAGGTCGTCCGTGCAATCGGCCACCAGATGGCATTCACCCAGCAGCTCCGGTGCGTTGGCGCCGTCCAGGAAGCGGAACTCCGTGCGCCACTGCATCGTCGGGGCGAGCGTGGCCAGGCGTTCGTGCGCGGCCTCCACCTTGGGGCGGCCCACATCGGCCGGGCCATACAGGGGCTGGCGGGGCAGGTTCACCTCCTCCACCGTGTCGCCGTCGATCAGGGTGATGCGCGCCACAGGCAACAGGGCCAGCAGGGGCAGCAGGCCGCAGCCGGTGCCACCCGCCCCCACCACGGCCACGTGCGCATCGGTGATCGGACGTGGGTGCACGGACATCGTTCCAAGGTACGTGGAGGCGGTGCGCTCACCGCTTGCGCAGGGTCACCACCACGCCCTTGCTGGCGGGGGTGCCGCTCTTCGCCGCGCGCAGCTCCAGCGGCACCAGCACGTTGGCCTCGGGGAAGAAGGTGGCCACGCAACCGCGCGCCGTGTCGTAGGGCACCACGAAGAAATCGGCCGCCACGCGTTCGTGGCCGTAGTGGCTCACCAGGTCCACACGGTCCTTGGGCTTGAGGCCCTCGGCGGCCATGTCGTCGGGGTTCATCAGCACCACGCGGCGCTCACCGTGCACGCCCCGGTAGCGGTCGTGCAGGCCGTAGATCGTGGTGTTGAACTGGTCGTGCGTGCGGATGGTCTGGGCCATGTACTCGCCCTTGCGCAGCTTCCACTCGGGCGTGGGCGCCACACTGAAGTGGGCCTTGCCGCTGGGCGTGGTGAAGTGGGCGCCGTCGCGCGGACCATTGGGCAGCACGAAGCCCTGCGGGCGCCGCACACGGCGGTTGTAATCCGCGAAGCCGGGGATCACCGCCTCGATCTCGTCGCGGATCCGATCGTAGTCGCGGGCCCATCCCAGCCAGTCGACACCGTGCACAGGGCCCAGGGTGGCATGGGCGATGCCCGCCACGATCTCGGGCTCGCTGCGCAGATGGGGCGAGGCGGGCGGGCGCACGCCCTGGCTGCGGTGCACCACGCTCATGCTGTTCTCCACCGTCACGAAGCGGGGCTTTCCGTTCGGGTCGTCGTGCGGGATGTCGCGCTCGGTGCGCCCCAGACAGGGCAGGATGATGGCCTCGGCACCGGTCACCACGTGGCTGCGGTTGAGCTTGGTGCTGATCTGCACGCTCAGTGTGGTGTTCATCATGGCGCGGGCCGTCACCAGGCTGTCGGGCGTGGCGCTGATGAAGTTGCCGCCCAGGGCGATGAACACCTTGCCGGGCTGGTCGCGCATGGCGGCGATGGCCTCCACGGCATCGTGGCCATGGTGCCGCGGGGCCTTGAAGGCATAGCGGCGCTCCAGGGCGTCGAGGAAGGCGTGGGTGGGTTTCTCGTTGATGCCCATGGTGCGGTCGCCCTGCACGTTGCTGTGGCCGCGCACCGGGCAGGCACCAGCGCCCGGCTTGCCGAAGGCCCCGCGCAGCAGGAGCAGGTCCACGATCTGGGTGATGTTGTCCACCGCGTTGGTGTGTTGCGTCAGGCCCATGGCCCAGCATACCACGATGCGGTCGGTGGCGGCCACGGCATCGGCCACGTAGCGCAGGTCGTCCAGCGGCAGGCCACAGCGGTCGGCCATGTCCTGCGGGTCGATGGTGCGCAGCTGGGCCACCAGCTCATCGAAGCCCAGGGTCTTCTCCCGGATGAAGGCCTGGTCGAACACCGTTCCGGGTGCGGCCTCCTCCTTGTCGAGCAGCAGGCGCATCACCCCTTGGAGGAAGGCCACATCCATGGTGCCGCGGATGGGGATGTGGCGGCCGGCCAGCTCCGTGGCGCCCATGATCATCGGACCGATGCCCTGCGGGTCGCGGAAGCCCATGGTGCCGGCCTCGGGCAGCGGGTTGATGCTGATGACCCGGCCGCCGTGCTTGCGGCACTCGGCCAGTGCGCTGAGCATGCGCGGGTGGTTCGTGCCGGGGTTCTGCCCCATCACCAGCACCAGCTTCGCCTGGTGGATGTCCTCCAGCGTCACCGTGCCCTTGCCGATGCCGATGGTCTGGCCCAACCCCGTGCCGCTGCTCTCGTGGCACAGGTTGCTGCAGTCGGGCATGTTGTTCGTGCCGAACATGCGCACGAAGAGCTGGTACAGGTAGGCGGCCTCGTTGCTGGCCCGACCGCTGGTGTAGAAGATGGCGTCGTCGGCCGCGGGCAGCGCGCGCAACCGCGCACCGATGTGCGCGAAGGCCTCGTCCCACGCGATCGGCTCGTAGTGCGTGCTCCCCTTCCGCAGGATGAACGGCTCGGTGATCCGCCCCGCCTTGCCCAGCTCGTAGTCGCTCCAATGGCTGAGTTCCTCCACGCTGTGGCGCGCGAAGAAGTCGCGGTCCACCCGCTTGGTGGTGGCCTCCTCGGCGATGGCCTTCACGCCGTTCTCGCAGTACTCGCCCAGGCGGCTGCGCTTCTCCGGGTCGGGCCAGGCACATCCCGGGCAGTCGATGCCGCCCTCCTGGTTCAGCCGGTTGAGGATCTTCAGCCCGTCGAGCACGCCGGTCTCCTCCACCAAGTGGCCCAGGGAACTGGTGATGGCCGGCAGGCCGGCGGCCCAGGTCTTGCGCTCGGTGAGGGTGAGCCCGGTATGCTTCTCCGGCGGCAGCAGCGCGATCTTCCGCTCGTTGCGCGGAGCGGTCGCCGGGCCGGGAATGGTGGGGTCGATGTGCGCCATGGGATGGGATCACGAACTCGCCAAAGGTACCCGCCCGCCCCGTGCCGGTATCTTTTCGGCCATGACCGCCCGGCGCACCACCGCGCTCCTCATCGCCCTCACCGCGTTGGCGCTGCTCGTGCGCACGGCCCTCGTCCTGCACCACCACGCACTGGGCTGGCACACGGCCGACGATGCCGGCATGTACCTCACCCTGGCCGCGCACCTGCCGCACGGCGTGTTCTCCATGTTCCACCCGCTCGACATCCCCGACACCATCAAGCGACCGGGCTATCCGGCGCTCATCCACCTGTTGGGGTCCGACCTGCTGACGGTGCTGCTGGTGCAGGCGCTGCTGTCCGCGCTGAAAGTGCCGATGGTCTTCCTGGCCGGCCGCGCCGTGGGCCTGCATTCACCGTGGGCGCTGGGTGCCGCCGCCCTCATGGCCATCGAACCGGTGGACGCTCTGCTGGCCGCGCAATTCCTCAGCGAGACCCTCTTCGGCACCCTGTTCCTCGGCGGCGTGGTGGTGGTGCTGCGCGCCCGCACTGGGGGCCCCTGGGCGCTGGCGGCCCTGCTGTTCGGCGCGGCGGCATGGGTGCGGCCCACGGGCACCACCATCGCGCTCATCGCCGCGGCAGGCGCCATCCCCCTGCTGCGCGCCACCCCGGGCCGGGCGTTGCGCTTCGCCGCCATCGCGCTGATCACCGTGCTGCCCTGGGCCCTGCGCAACCAGCGGACGACGGGCCATTTCCACCTGGGCGACAGCGGCGCGGTGGCCCTCGGCTACTACCAGGCGCCGCAGACCCTCCAGGCCGTGCACCCCGAGGCGGCGGCCACCTGGCGCCGCTCCTGGCACGACCGCGCCGCCGCCACCGACTGGACCGACCGCCGGGCCTGCCGCGCCTTCTTCTGCGACCTCCGCAAAACCGCCCTCGCCGTGGCCCGTGCACACCCCTTCGCTTGGGCGCGCACGCATGGGGAGAAGTGCGCGCGCATCCTCGCGGCCCCCGGTCGCGGTCACGTGGCCCTGCTCTTCCCCCGGGGAAGCACAACGGCCACCGTCCTGATCACCCTTTCGGCGATGTGCTCCCTGCTCATCCTGGCCGGCCTGGTCATCGTGCTGGTGCGCATCCGGCACGCGCCGCGCCCCCTGCTGTTCCTGCTCCTGCTGGCGGCGACCCTCATCGCCATGGGCGCCCTCACCACCGCCGACGCCCGGTTCAAGAACCCCGCCATGGGGCTGCTGGTGATCTCCGTGGCGTGGGCG
>CAYXKE010000070.1:0-13529 GCA_964464935.1 uncultured Chryseobacterium sp. | reverse complement strand
TCGAACCCGCGACCCCGACCTTGGCAAGGTCGTGCTCTACCAACTGAGCTACTCTCGCAAGATGTGCCCTCCGTTGCCTGAGGGGCTGCAAATATAAAGCGCCTTTTTCAACCTCCAAACACCGGGTCACACTTTGCGCAGGCTCCGGGCCCGGTCGGCCCCCACCATCCGCTTGATCCCGTGGAGTTTGAGCAGTGCCTCCACCGGGGTGAGCGTATCGATGTCGAGCGCCTCGATCTCGTCCCGGATGCGTTGCAACACCGGGTCGTCGAGCTGAAAAATGCTCAACTGCATCTCGCGACCCAGTGCGGCGGTGTCGCCCGTGGCCACATGCACGGGGCCGTCGGTGCTGGTATCGCCCAGGTCCCCGGCGTGGCTCCGCTCCAAGTGGGCCAGCACCTTGCGGGCGCGCGCCACCACCTGATCGGGCATGCCGGCCATGCGGGCCACGTGGATCCCGAAGCTGCGATCGCTGCCACCCGGCACGAGCCTGCGCAGGAAGAGCACCTTGCCATCGACCTCACGCACGGCCACGTTGGCGTTGTGGATGCGGGGGAAGGTGGCCGCCATCTCGTTCAGCTCGTGATAATGCGTGGCGAAGAGCGTCTTGGCGCGCGTGGGGTGTTCGTGCAGGTATTCGGCGATGGCCCAGGCGATGGAGATGCCATCGTAGGTGCTGGTGCCGCGGCCGATCTCGTCGAGCACCACCAGGCTGCGATCGCTGAGGTTGTTGAGGATGCTGGCCGTCTCGTTCATCTCCACCATGAACGTGCTCTCCCCGGTGGAGAGGTTGTCCGATGCGCCCACACGCGTGAACACGCGGTCCACGATGCCCATGCGCACGGCGCGTGCGGGCACCATGCTGCCGATCTGGGCCATGATCGCGATCAGCGCGGTCTGCCGCAGCAGCGCCGACTTGCCGCTCATGTTCGGCCCGGTGATCACCACGATCTGGCGGTCGGCGGGATCGAGCAGCACGTCGTTGGCCACGTAGGTCTCGCCCGGCGGCAATTGCTGTTCGATCACGGGGTGCCGCCCTTCCTGGATGTCGAGCACCGGCGCATCGGTGAACTCGGGCCGGCAATAGCCCCGCGCGGCGGCCTGCAGGGCGAAGGCCCGCAGCACATCAAGGGTGGCGAGCGCCGCGGCCGTGGCCTGCACCGGCGCGATGGCGGCCACCACTTCGGCCACCAGGTCCTGGAAGCGCGCGTTCTCCAGTTCCAGGATGCGCTCCTCGGCGCCGATGATCTGCTCCTCCAGGGTCTTCAGCTCATCGGTGATGTAGCGCTCGGCGTTCACCAGGGTCTGCTTGCGCACCCACTCGGCCGGCACTTTGTCCCGATGGGTGTGGCGCACCTCGAGGTAGTAACCGAACACATTGTTGTAGCCCACCTTCAGCGAGGGGATGCCGGTGCGTTCGCTCTCGCGCTGCTGCACCTCCAGCAGGAGGTCCTTGGCGTGGGTGGCCACGTGGCGCAGGCGGTCCAGCTCTTCGTCCACACCGGCGCGGATCACACCGCCCTTCTGCAATGTGGCGGGCGTGTTCGGTTCGATGGTGTCGTCGATCCGCGCGGCCAGGTCCATGGGCGGCACCAGTTCGAAGGCAAAGTCGTTCAGCACACCGCCCTGGGCCACGAGCTGCTGCCGGATGCTTTCGGCCGCCGACAACGCCTCACGAATGTGCAGCATCTCCCGGGGCGATATACGTCCGGCCGCGGCCTTGCCGGCGAGGCGCTCCAGATCACCGATGCGGTCCAGCAGGGCGCCCAGTTCATCGACCAATGCCCCGCCCTGCATCAAGGCCTGCACACGGTCCAGCCGCTGCTCGATCGCGGCGCGCTCCAGCAGGGGGAAGAGGATCCATCGGCGAAGCTGCCGCGAACCCATGGGCGACACGCATCGGTCCAAGGCCTGGAGCAGCGTGCACGCCCCCTCGTTCACCGCCTGCACCAGCTCCAGGTTGCGGATGGTGGCGCGGTCGATCCCCAGGTGGTCGGCCGGGCGGATCAGCCCGATGCTGCGCACGTGCGCCAGGCGGTCGTGGCAGGTCTCACCCAGGTAATGCAGGACCGCGCCCGCGGCGCGCTGTCCCGCCACCAGGCCCTCGATGCCGAAGCCTTTCATCGACGTGGTGCCGAACTGCCGCAGCAGCCGCTCCCGCGCCATGTCGTCGGTGAACACCCACTCGTCCAGGTGGTAGCAATGGAAGCGGTCGGTGAGGGCGGCGAGGAAGGGATCACGGCCGCCCTTGGGCAACAGCACCTCCTTCGGCGCAAGGCCATCCAGCAGCTTCAGCACCTGGGTGGGATCCTCCTCGGCCACACGGAATTGGCCGGTGGTGAGATCGAGAAAGGCCACGCCATATCGGTCACGCGCGCCCACCACGGCCGCCAGCCAGTGATCGCTGCGGTGGTCCACCACCTGATCGCTGAAGGCCACCCCGGGCGTGACCACCTCGGTGACACCACGCTCCACGATGGTCCTGGCCTGCTTGGGGTCCTCCAGCTGGTCGCACACCGCCACGCGGTGGCCCGCGCGCACCAGCTTGGGCAGATAGTTGTCGAGGGCGTGATAGGGGAAGCCCGCGAGCTCCACATCGCTGCCCCCGTTGTTGCGCCGCGTAAGGGTGATGCCCAACACCTTGCTGGTGGTAATGGCATCACTTCCGAAGGTCTCGTAGAAATCGCCCACACGGAACAGCAACAAGGCATCGGGGTACCGTGCCTTGAGGCGGTTGTACTGCTGCATCAATGGGGTCTCCCCCGCTTCCTTCTTCGCCATGGGCTTGCCGCGCCGCGCCTACTTTCGCAGCCCGGAAAGGTACGGCCCATCCCGCTGCACGTCATCCACAAGTTCCCCACGATCCATGCCCATCGACGACCGCAAGCTGGCCCCCTGGGAGATGGACCGCGTGGCCCCCGACGCGTACCGGCAGGTGCGGCGGGCGCTGGTGCGGGTGGTGCTGGACGATGTGCGCAGCCGCCACAACGTGGGCTCGATCTTCCGCACGTCCGATGCGTTCGGCGTGGAGGGCATCGTGCTCTGCGGCCTCACCCCCACCCCGCCCCACCGCGAGATCGAGAAGACGGCCCTGGGCGCAACGCACTCGGTGCCCTGGACGCACGAGACCGATGCGCTCACCGCAGTACGCGCGCTGCAGGCGCAGGGCTATCGTGTGTGGTGCGTGGAGCAGACGGTGCACGCCGTGCCGTTCCATGAGGCGCCCCTCCCCACGGACGCGCCGGTGGCCCTGGTGCTGGGCAACGAGTTGAACGGTGTGAGCGATGCCGTGATCGCCGCGTGCGACGGGTGCATGATCGTGCCCCAGCACGGCAGCAAGCACTCGCTCAACGTGGCCGTGTGCGCGGGCGTGGTGTTGTGGTGGGTGGCCGGCCGCACCATGAGCACCCGAGTGGGATAAACACGCCGGAAAGCGGACATTGCCGGGAGAACAAAGCGTCTATATTTGGAGCCACCCTACCCGACCATGCCCAGTTCACGCCTTGCGCACGTGGTGGCCGTGCTCTTCGTCCTGTTGCTGGGCGGCCTGCCTGCGCATGGGCAGTATTTCAAGCAGTCCAATTATTGGAAGACCCACCGGCAGGAGATCACGCTGGGTCTGGGCGCCTCGAACTTCCTCGGGGAGCTCGGTGGTCGTGACCGGATCGGATCGCCCTTCATCTGGGACCTCGAACTGAGCCAGACGCGCCCGGCCGTGAACCTCAGCTACCGCTACTACCTCGCGCGCAAGCAGTCGCTGCGCTTGAACTTCAACTACGGCATCCTGGCGGGCAATGACGACCTCACCAAGGAGGACTTCCGCCACAACCGCAACCTGCACTTCAAGTCGAACGTGCTGGAACTGGCCGTGCTCTATGAACTGCATCTGTACCGGGAAGAGCTGGGACACATCTACGACCTGCGGGGCGTGAAGGGCACCAAGGCCACCCGCGTGGGCTTCTACTTCTTCGGCGGCATCGGAGGGTTCTACTATGAGCCCCAAGCCCAGTTCAACAACGTGTGGGTGAAGCTTCGCCCGCTGCGCACCGAAGGCCAGGGCCTGCCCGATGGACCGGACGAGTACAGCAACATCGGCCTGTGCATCCCCATGGGCGTGGGCGTGCGCAAGGCGTTCAACAAGCACCTCAGTGGGGGCATCGAACTGCAGTACACGAAGACCTTCACCGACTATATCGACGACGTGAGCGGCTACTATTATGACAATGAGGCCATCCGTGCCGTGAGCGGCGATCTGGGGGCCTACCTGGCCGACCCGCACCTGGGCACGCCGCACCTTTACGTGGATGGCCTGAACCCCACCGCAGCAGGGCAGCAGCGGGGTGACCCGGACGACTTGGACGCGTACCTGTTCCTGAAGTTCCACCTGCACTACAAGCTGTACAAGTACCGGAGCGGATCGAAGAAGTACCGGTCGCGCATCCGTCGGCAGAAGATCGTCTTCTAAGCCCGGGCGTCGGGCCATCGGCGCAGTGCTGGCGCTTTCCTTCACGTGCGGCATCGAACCAGGGGCGCGCCGCTGCGGCCGCCCATCCCAGCGGCTTGGGCCAAGGCCACGGAGACCCTCCCACCACGTGGGCCGGTCCGCGCACGTGGGCTCACAAGGGGCACCAACGCCTGATGATCGAGCCGCTTGCGCACCTGCCGCCGCACCGGTCGCCCCCCGGTTACTACACCCCCAAGGCCCGCACAAGCCGCAGTGGTGGACCGCACCCGACTCTTGGGGTCGGATCCACGCCTCCCGGCCAGCGCAACTCTTGCGCGTGGGGGTCGAAGGCTGGAGCGGATGAGCCCGGGCCTGCCCCATCGCTTTCCTTCCACCCCATCATGGCCGGGGCATGGGACCGCCACGCAAGCCGGTCGAGCCAGCGCCCAGCCGCAGCACTCGGCCTTCTCCGGGCCTGGGGAACGGCGCCAAAAAGCAACGCGGCCCCTGCCGCATGGCAGGGGCCGCGCCCGGTACGACGAATGCGAGATCAGAGACCGAGCTGGCCTTTGTAGTCGCGGAACTCCAGGTCCTTCAGGGCCTTCTCGCGCAGGCTGGGATCCTTCTGCACGGCCAGACCCACGTGGTTGCGCACCAGGTCGCCGTTATTGGTACGGGCACCGATGATGGCCATCAGGTAGTGGCCGGTGGCGGTGTCCTTGTCGGCAGCCTGGTCCAGGATGCTCTTCGCACCGGCGGCATCACCGCTCAGCAGCTTCGCCAGAGCGGCGTTCACCGTGTGCTGACCGGCCATGTTGCTGTTGGCGGCGCTGTAGTCACCGTTCTGGATGTTCACCAGGCCCAGGTTGTACTTGGCCTCAGGAGAGCCGGCCTTCTGGAAGAAGCTGGCGGCCTTGGCGCGGTCGCCTTTCAGGCGGGCCACGATACCGAGGTTGTTGTTGGCGGCGTTGGTCTCCGCAATGCCGTTGGCCTTCTGGAACTGGGCTTCGGCCTCGTTCAGCTTATTCTGCTGCAGCAGCACATAGCCCACGTTGTTCGCACCCCGGGGGTCGTTGGGGAACAGACGCTCGCTCTCGCGGTAGATGCGCAGTTGCTCGTTCAGGTCGGTGGTGAGGGTCGCGGCCCACAGCAGCTCCTCGGCGTTGAGCGAATCCGGCATGGTGCGGCTCATCTCGGCGATCTGCTCATCGGTCTTGCCCACCAGGTCATAGTTCAGACGCATTTCGCTGCGGCGCAGGGCGGGGAGGATCTTGTCCGCGATCTCCTTGTAGGTGGCGGCCATGTTCTTGATCTCCGCTTCCCGCTTGCTCAGGTCGCTGTACATCTCCAGCACACGCAACACCAGGTCCTTGTCGGCGATGTTGCTGGCCTGCATGGCTGCCTTGAAGCCGTTCCAGTCCTCACCACGGGGATTCAACTGGTAGAAGCCGTCGCTGTTGGCGCCTTCGGTCTTGGCGCGCACCAGTTCACCCTTGGCCCAGCTGCTCGCGCTCTTGGCCCGGTCACTCGCCAGGTTCTCGTTCAGGCTCAGTTCGCCTTCGGGGCTGGCCCACGCATCCACGGTGAGGCCTTTGATCTGGATGTTGCCCTTCTTGGCGTAGCCGCGGATGAAGGCGGCCATGGCCTTCACGTCGGCATCGGTGAGTTCACCGGGGCGCACCACGCTGGAGTTGACCAGATAGTTGATGGTGGCGTCCTGGCTGTGGGAGGTGATCCGTTGGAAGGCGTCCTTGCCCAGCATGGGCTTGTCGTCGCTCACCATCAGGTACGGCGTGGTGATCACGCCATCGGCCAGCTTCACGGGATCGAAGGCCTTCTCCTTGTTCCCTTGACGCCCCAGGATGCGCAGCACCAGCTCGCTGTTCTCCATGGACGGGGTATAGGCCACCTTGTGGGAGTAGCTGAAGGACTTGCCGCTCTCGTAGGGGACCACGGTGTGGTTGCCGGCGGCACCTTCACCTTGGAAGTAGGCGGTCTTGTAAGCGGTCTCACCACCGGCATAGGTCAGGGTGGGGGTCAGTTCCACCGAGGCCTTCTTGAAGAAGTATTTGCCGGGGAAGTTGCCGTTGATGTTCACGGCCACCGAGTCGCCCTGCACGATCAGCGGGTTCGGATCGAGGGTGTACTTGATGTTCTCCGCGTACTTGCTCATCTTGCCCAAGCCGCCGCAGCCGCTCAGGACGAGGGCGGCACCGGTGCTTATGATGAGGCTGTTGAGTTGCCGCTGTACCATGCTGGATGTTGGGTTTCTGGATTTCGGGGCAAGTATAATACCACGTTGGCACCCGCCTCGGTGGCAAGCCGGCACTGTTGTCCACGATCATCGGTGTTTTCCGAGGTCCAGTACCGCGTATGCCGGACCGTTCGGATCGTCGATCCGTTCCTTCAGCAGGGCATAGGCATCGGGCTCGTGCAGCAGGTCCCGATCGGCCAGGTCCACCACCAGCACCCGGCTGCCCACCCCCTTGCGCAGGTGGTCCATGTAGCGGTCCTGCAACCGCAGCAGGTACGCAGCCTCGATGTTCTGCTCGTAGCTGCGCCCCCGCTGGCGGATGCGCTGTTGCAGCCGCTCCGGCCCCAGGTGCAGGTACACGATCAGCTCCGGCGCGGGCAGGTCGCCGTACATGATGGTGTACAGGTCGCGGAATAGGGCGTATTCATCGTCCGGCAGCGTCACACTGGCGAACACCATGGACTTCCCCAGGGAGTAGTCCGCCACGGTGTCCGGGCGGAAGAGGTCCTGCTCGGTGATGCGCTTCAACTGGTGGTAGCGCTGCGCCAGAAAGGAAAGCTCCACGGCGAAGGCGTGGCGCTCCGGGTCGGCGTAGAAGCGCTCCAGGAAGGGGTTGTCGTCGAATTCCTCCAGCACCAGTCGGGCCTGGCGCTCTTCCGCCAGACGCTTGGCGAGGGTGGTCTTGCCGGCCCCGATGAGCCCTTCAACTGCGATGTAACGGACGGCCATGATCAGCGGGGATCGGTGGGGGCGTGCCGCCGCACCTCATCGAGCAAAGTGAGGAGCGGCCGCCCCAATACGGGGTGGATGTGCAACGGTGCCACATCAGCGGCGGGGGCCAGGGCGAAGGCCCGGAGGTGCATGAGGGGGTGGGGCACCTGAAGACGGGGGTGTTCCACCACCTGGTCATCGATCAGCAGGATGTCGATATCGATGGTGCGGGAGGCGTACCCCCCTCCACTGCGCAGGCGCCCCAGCTCCTGTTCCACGGCCAGGACCATGTCCAACAGCGCCAAGGGCGCGAGCCCGGTCTCCACCAGCAGTGCCCGGTTCAGGAATGGACGGTCGCTGGTGAAGCCCCAGGGGGCGGTCCAGTGGTCGCGGCTGCGGGCCAGCACATGCACGCCACGCTCGTCCAGCGCTCGCTCGGCCGCATCCACCTGTGCCCGCCGATCGCCCAAGTCCGCACCCAACAGCAACAGCGCCTTCCCCATGCCGGCCCAAAACTACCTGCCACCCTTCATCCGTCAGCCGCCCCGCTCGTGTGATCGACATCCGGCCTGACGAAGCCCCCGGTAGCTTTGTCTCACGATATTCGCCGTCATGAAGCAGTTCCTGAAGTACACGCTGGCCACGATGCTGGGCATCGTGCTGATCAACATCCTGCTGTTCCTCCTGTTCCTCGGGACGATGGCGGCATTGGGCTCCGCGTTCGGGTCGGGCAGGAAGCCCACGATCCAGCAACATTCGGTGCTGCATCTAAAGCTGGACGCCCCCATCCTGGACCGCGGCCCCAAGGAGAACCTGGACCTGCCGCAGTTCGGGATGCGCAGCGCCACGGGCCTGAACGACCTGCTGGCCGGCCTGGACCGCGCGGCCACCGACGACCGCATCCGCGGGGTGTTCCTGGACCTCACCAGCGTGCAGGCCGGCAGCGCCGCGCTGCGTGAGATGCGTGCGAAACTCCTGGAGTTCCGCGCCCAAAGCGGCAAACCAGTGATCGCCTTCTCCGACTCGTACACGCAGGGCGCCTACTACCTGGCCAGCGCCGCCGATGCGGTCTACCTGCAGCCCAAGGGCGACCTCGACCACCGGGGCCTCCACTCGGAGTCGATGTTCTTCAAAGGGCTCTTTGAGAAGCTCGACATCGAGATGCAGTTCATCCGCGGCTCGAACAACCAGTTCAAGAGCTTCGGGGAGGTGTTCACCGAGGACCACATGAGCCCGGCCAACCGGGAGCAGGTGTCCCGGGTGATCAATGGCATCTGGAACGAGTTCCGCAGCGCTGTGGCGGCCTCCCGTGGCATTGCACCGGAAAGGCTCGACGTGATCACCGACAGTGTGCTGGTGCGGAACGCCCAGGACGCCCTGCGGCTGGGCCTGGTGGACGGCCTGCTGTTCCGGGACGAGCTGCTCGATACGCTGCGGGCACGCATGCAGCTCCCGGAGGACGAGGATATCCGATTCGCCAGCCTGACCAACTATAGCGCCAGCCTGAGCCGCCGCACCGCTCATGGTACGGGCGATGCGACCAGTGGCGCCAACAAACTGGCGGTGATCTACGCCGAAGGCGACATCGCCATGGGCGAATCGAGCGACGGCATCATCGGCGGTGCATCGCTGGCCGAGGAGATCCGGGCCGTGCGGGAGGACAGCACCATCAAGGCCGTTGTCCTGCGGGTGAACTCCCCCGGCGGAAGCGGGCTGGCCAGCGAGATCATCCACCGCGAAATTGTGCTCACCCGCGAGGTGAAGCCCGTGGTGGTGAGCATGGGCAACGTGGCCGCATCCGGTGGCTATTACATCTCCGCGCCCGCCCACCGGATCTTCGCCTCGCCCACCACCATCACCGGGTCCATCGGCGTGTTCGGCATGATCCCGAACATGCAGGGCTTCTTCAAGAACAAGCTGGGCATCACGTTCGACGGGGCGAAGACGCACGCCCACGCCGACATGTTCACGGTGAGTCGCCCCCTCACCCCGCATGAGCGCAAACTCATGCAGCAGTACATCGACGATTTCTATGCCGGCTTCCTGGAACGCGTGGCCGAAGGACGGGGCATGACCACCGAAGCGGTGGACGCCGTGGGCCAGGGACGCATCTGGAGCGGGACCGACGCGCTGCAGAACGGGCTGGTGGACGAACTGGGCGGACTGGAGGACGCCATCGTGGCGGCGGCGGAGATGGCCGGCCTGGAGAACTACCGCCGCGTGGAACTGCCCCGCCAGAAGGATCTGATGGAGCAGTTGCTCACCGACCTCACCGGCAACGCACGCATGTGGGCCGCGCGCCAGGTGCTGGGCGAGGATGTGCGGATGCTGGAACGTTTCCGCCAGGCCAGCAGCGCTACGCGCTACAGCGGCGTGATCGCCCGCATGCCCTTCGACCTGGTGGTGGACTGACCCTGGCCCTGTGCCTGCCACAGGACGGACCTACCGCCTCCGCCGGGGCGCGTGACCGGGATCCCCGGTGACGCGCCCCGATCACTTTTGTCGCAGGGCCATCGGGGAACCACCCGGCCCACCCCGCTTCTGCCGCACCGCACATCGGGCCCTCATACGTACACTCCGGGCACATGCCCGAACCTGCCATGCCCCAAATTCATCACCCTTCAACAGCGCAGGGCAATGGCTGGAAGGGGCGGAAGCCAGACGGGGCGGATGCGGTCAGCGATGATACGCCGAGTGCGATGCCCGGCAGGAGCGTCTTCCTCTGCACCGGACAGCGGTCGAGGTGCGGTGCGCCGGCCAGCCACCCATATGATCGAGGGGAGCACCCTTACAAGGTCAATGGCTTGCCCTGAAGCACGTCGAGATACTTCGTGGCCATCACGTACTGGTACTTGGCCGAGATCATGTCGGCCATGGTGCGATTGAGCTGGGTCTTCGCGTTGGCCAGTTCGATCGATGTGATGGCGCCCGCATTGAACCGCTCCTGGGCATACTCCAGCGCCAGGGTGCCCGCCTCCACGGCCCGTTCGGCCGCCAGGTATTGGCGATGCGCACCGCGCTGCATCACCAGGGCGTCCACCACCTGACGTTGCAGGTCGTTCCGCACGGTCATCATGCGGTTGCGGCTCTGCTCGTGCCGGATCCGGGCCTGGGCCACAGTGTTCCGGTTGCGCATGTTGTTGAAGATGGGGATGCTCAACTGCAGCCCCACGGTCTCGTTCAGGTTCTGGTCCAGCTGCGCGCCGAACGGCGTGAGCTCCGTCTTGTAGTCCACGCTGGGTGCGTACACCACCTCACCGCCGTCCGTGAAGCCGATGGGTTGCGGCGTACCCACAATGGGGTCGCCCACGATGCGTTGGTTCAGCCCGGAATAGCCGGTGCCGATCGAGGCCCCCAAGGACAGCGTGGGCAGGTGACCCGCGCGGGCAATGGCGATGCCATGCTCGGCGCTCTCCATGGCCAGCTGGGCCTGCACATGGGATGGATTGTTCCGCAGCACCACCTCCAGCACCTCCTCGGCCGAGGCATTGGGCTCCACCACCGGCACCCCACTGATGTCGGGCGCCACGATGTCGAACCGCATCAGCTCCGCCAGGTCCATCTGCATGGCCCGGCCCAAGGCGAGCAGGCGCTGATCGTGCTGGTCGCGCGTCTGCACCAGCGCATATTCCTCCTGGGCGAGCTGGGCACGCAGGGTGAGCAGTTCGGCCTGCGCCAGCCGACCGGCCTCCACCAAGGCCTGGGTGAAGGTGAGCTGCTGCTCCGTGGTGGCCACCTGCGCTTCGTTGGCCGCGATCATCTCGCGCAGCCCGAGCACATCCAGAAAGGCCTGCACCACCTCCATGCGCACCTGGTCGATCATCACCGCACGGGCCTGCTCGGCGGTGCGCACGTCCACCCCGGCCTGGCGGATGCGCTGCAGCCGGGCACCGCCTTGGAACAGGTCCATGTTGGCGCTCACGTAGAAATTGTTGCTGCGCACCCGGTCGTTCGCGAAGGTGTTGGTGAAACGGTCCACCACCCGACCGAAGTTGTAGCTGTGCGAGGCGAACCCGTTGACGTTGGGCGCCAGGTCCCACTTGCTCTGGTCCTTCGCCACCCGGGCGAGCTCCTCCTCGAGCATGGCGTCGATCACCGAAAGGTTCTTCTCCTCAGCGCGCTGGACGCATTGTTCCAGGGTGAGGAGCTGTTGGGCCTGCCCACTGGAGAGGGCGGTCGTCAGTACGATGGCGAAGGCGATACGCATGGTGACACTCCTCCGGATGGGCCGGGGACATGCGCAAAGCTATCCGGGGAGATCCGGCAAGGGTCGGACATGTGACAGGCGGCCGGAAGTCGTGGCGGAAGGTGGACCTACATGCCCAGCACCTTGATCTCCACCCGGCGATTGGCCTCGCTCTGCTCCTTGGTCTTGGGGTCGGGGTAGAGCATCTGACCGTTGCCGTACCCCTTGTAGGTCATGCGCGTGGGCGGGATGTCGTTCACCAACAGGAAATCATACACGGTCTTGGCGCGCCCCGTGCTCAGCTCGATGAACTCTTTCTTGTTCTTGAAGGTGGGGCCGTTCACGTGGCCTTGTATCTCGATCCGCACCCCGGGGTTCTCGTTCATGAACTGGAGCAGCATCAGGAGCGACGATTCGCTCTGCCGCATCACCTTGGTGTCGTTGCCCACGAAACGGATGTCGTCCAGCACCACGCGCTCGCCCGCTGCGATGGGTGTGAGCCGCAGTTCCACCTGGAGTTCCGGTGCGGTGCTGCCCTTCACCCGTTCCGTGTGGAACATGTATCCCTGGCGGATGCACGAGATGCGGAGGTTGCGGTAGGGCTCCATCAGGAAGGTGTACGTGCTCTGTCCACGGGCTTCCACCACCTTGTCGAACACCATGCCCTCGATGGTGATGGGTGCCTCGAGCGGGGCGCCGGTGGCGGCGTCCACGATGTTCACCTCCACCCGCTGCTTCGGCTTCACCTTCTCCTCCTCCTGCACGGCCGGCGCGGGCGGCGGGTCGTAGTGGAAATGGATGGTGTAGCCCGCCCGCGGACGGTCCTGGTAATCGACCACCAGGTAGAAGAGGTCGCCCTCCTGCACTTCCAGCGCGCTACTGTAGCTGCTGCCCACACCGCTCCGCACGTATGGCTCGGGGGCGTCCTTGCTCAAGCCACAGCGCGAGCCGATGGACTTGTCGTTGCGCGAGATGTTGCTGCGGATGGGCACCACCTCCTTGCGGGCGATCTTGTCGCACAGGCTGGGGATGTCCCCGCGGAACACCAGGAAGTCGATGTCATCCTCCAGGTTGTCGGGGATGATGTCGAACGTCAGGGTCGTGGTGACGGGCGCGCGGAACGTGTACCAGGTGGTGTGGTGCTCCCGCTCGAACCATTGCCGGTCGCCCGGGGGGTTCTCCTTGATCTCGAGCTTGTTGCCGAAACCACGCACCGCATAGGGCTGCACATGGACGGTATCGCGGATGGGGATGGCCCCCGTGCAGTCGCCGTTCTCCTGGGTCAACCGGCCACCGCTCTGGGCCTGCATGCCCAGAACGGCCGATAACGCGACCAGGGAGAATAGCGGGCGGAACATGACGGCCCGTGCATACGCAGGACCTCGGCCGAAGGTTCAGTAGGCCAGGTTGCTGCCCAGCCAGCGCTCCATCCATTCCGTGCTTTCGCCCTTGCGCCGCGCCAGGTCCTCGATCTGGTCCTTCGCCACGCGGCCCACACCGAAATACTTGGACCTGGGGTGCGCGAAGTAGAGCCCACTCACGGCCGCGGCCGGGCTCATGGCCAGGCTTTCGGTGAGGGTGATGCCCGTGTGCCTCTCCGCATCGAGCAGGCGGAAGAGCGCGGGCTTCTCGGTGTGGTCCGGACAGGCGGGATAGCCCGGCGCCGGGCGGATGCCTTGGTACTCCTCCTTGATCAGCTGCTCGTTGGTGAAGGGGGAAGACTCATAGCCCCACAACTCTCCCCGTACGATCTCGTGCAGCTTCTCGGCGAAAGCTTCGGCAAGACGATCGGCCAGGGCTTTCAGCAGGATCGCACTGTAATCGTCGCCAGCGGCCTCGAAACGCTGCACGCGTTCGTCCACACCATGGCCGGCGGTGACGGCGAATCCACCCACGAAGTCGGGCGTGCCCTTCGGGGCGATGAAGTCGGCCAG
>CAYXKE010000069.1:0-13579 GCA_964464935.1 uncultured Chryseobacterium sp. | reverse complement strand
ATGAACCCCACATCATCGGGGCCTGCCGAGGGCAGCTTGATGCCCCCGTCGCCCAGCAGCCGCATGCGCTCCACGCCATGGGTCCGAAAGACCATGTCCGCAGTGTCCGCCGTGCCGATGTAGTGGGCATTCGGGTCGGTCCCAGTATTGCCGGTCATGTCCCAGCTTTCGCGCCCGGGCTGCGTGAGCTGCATCCGGTCGGAGCGGGCCGCGCATCCGTTCCCATCCGTCACGATCAATTGCAGCGACATGGCCCCAAGGCCGCTCCGGTCCTTGGTGGTGGCGTTGTCGCTCCAGAGATACGTGTATGGTGCCACACCGCCATCCACTTCCACGGTGATGCTCCCGTTGTAACAGTCGTGGCAGCTCACGTTGTGCTTGTTCGGGTATATGTACGGGTCGGCCACTACGGTGAGGGCCCCGGGCTCAGTGAGCGTGATCTCAGCGGTCACTTGGACGCTGTCCGCATCCATCACCGTCAGTTTATAATAGCCTGCCCGTAGATGGGCCAAGTCCTCGGTGGTGGCACCATTGGACCACTTGTACTGGTACGGCTGGGTGCCGCCACTCACGGTTGCATCAATGCTGCCGGTGCGGTGCCCGAAGCAATCGACATGATGGCCATTGAACTCGGGAGCGACAAGGGCTACGGTGAGCTGTTGCGCGCAGAGCCACGCAGGTGCCAGCGTGGCCAGCAGGGTGGCCAAGGAAGTGGATAAGCGCATGACGAGCGGGTTTGAGCGGCCGTTGAGCACGTCCATAACGGACGCGCTTCCGGGCGGCTGGGGGGATTTCCGTGTGGCGCGTACCCTGGTGCGCGTGCGTTCACACCGGCCATTGCCTTCCGCTGCACCCCTCCCCGGCCTGCCGCGTGGCAAGCACATGCCCCATGGTGGGGTCTCCCGCATCCCGTTCGCTCTCGCTCCCGGCTGGTGAGCAACAAGGATAATGCGATCCGGTACGGAATCCAAATTGGGGTTCATTGGCCTGCCCAGCTACTCCGTCACGGTTGGGCTTCCCCCCCTTCCACGCAGCCGCCTCCCATGATCGCGCGGCGGTCACCACACGGCATTCATTGCGATACCCGCACAGCGATGACAAAGAACCGCTGGCACGAGGTATGGTCACGGTCATCTCGATCCGGGCATATCGATGTCCTGGTGACAAAGTCGCCCCCCTACCTTGCGTGCATGAGCCGCGGTTTTGTCAAAGAGGACGATCAGGAGGAGGCGCCGTTCATCCCACCCCGCGCCGCCCTGCCCGCCGGGGTGGCCAACCACGTGACGCCCCGCGGGCTGGAATTGCTGCATGCCGAGCGCGCAGCGTTGGAGGCCGAGCGGGCCAATGTGACCGGCAGTGATCAGGACCAGCGTCGGGGACGGGCCGAGATCGATGGTCGGCTGGCATTGCTCAACGAACGGATCGCCACGGCCCGTGTGGTGGAGCCCCCTGCCGGACCGGCGAAGGCGGTGCGTTTCGGCAGCACCGTCACTTTCAGTTATGTGGACGGTCCCATGGCGGGGAGCACCCACCGCTTCACCATCGTGGGGGTGGACGAGGCCGATGTGAAGCAGGGGCTGATCGCCTTCACCGCCCCCATCGCCCGCGCGCTCATGGGCCTGCGCAAGGGGCGCACCACCACCTTCCAGCTGGGCGCGCACCAGATGAAGCTGCGCGTGGAGGAGGTGGGATGAACCATCTTCGCGCCATGGCCGAGCACATCTTCACCCTGCAGGGAGCGTTCATCGAACTGAACCAGCTGCTGAAGCTGGAGGGCTTCTGCGAGACCGGCGGCCAGGGCAAAATGCTGGTGGCCGAGGGCCTGGTGAAAGTGGACGGGCAGGTGGAGCTGCGCAAGACGTGCAAGATCCGCGACGGGCAGCGCGTGGAGTTCGACGGGCAGGTGATCCGGGTGGTGGCTCAGACCGGCCCCACCGACTGAGCCGGCCGCCGCACGGTCGCGCGGAAGGCCACGGCCAGCACCAGCAGGGCGATCACGCCCGCCAGACCGGCGATGCCGGCCACCAGCACGTCACCGTTCCAGGCAAAGATGGCCGCGGCGCCCGCCGTGCCGTTGATGAGCCCATGGAGCACGCACGCGGACCAGATGCTGCCGCTGTAGGTGCGCGTGAGGTCGAACAACCACCCCGCCGCCAGACAGAACAGCACCATCATGGCGATGCCGGCCACCGGCTGCCCCGGGTAATTGTGGCCCATGACGATGAGCGGCGCGTGCCACAGCCCCCACACCAGTCCCGTGAAGAGCACGCGTCGACCCTCGGGCCATTCGCGCAGGCGCAGCCAGAGGTAGCCGCGCCAGCCCAGCTCCTCGCCCAGCATGAAGGGCAGGTTCACCGTGAAGGCGGCCAGCAGGCCCGCCAGCAGCATGACGCCCAGCACGGCCCAGCCCGGCAGCGCGCGCAGGAACTCCACTTGGGCATTGCTGCTCGACCAGGCGGCATCGCCCATCAGGTCCTCGATGTACCGGGAGAACCGAGCGCCGGTGACGCTCACCTCACCAAAGGCCGCGATGCCCAGCACTTCGCCCCCCGACCACACCACCAGCAGGAACACCGGCACAATGGCCATGCCCGCCAAGGCGGTGAGCGCCAGCACGCCCCAACGCGTGCCTTTGAGGCGCAGGCCCAACTCGGCCCACGGTGCCTTGTCGATCAGCCGGTGCTGGACCAAGGCGGCGATGGCCGGCCCGAACATCACCAGGGCGGCCATCACGGGGTAGGCCCAGTGCTCCACGGAAGTGAGCCCCATGCCCATGCCGACACCGACGATGGACCACGAGATCGAATAGGCCAGCAACAGGAAGGAGATGATCCGTCGGTCCATCATGGGTCATTTGGCAGGGCTCGCCACCACCACGCGGGTCAGGTCCAGGGCGGTGTGGCCGGGAAAGGGATCGATCAGTTGCAGTACGCCGGAGCGGGTGCCGCCCCCCTGCTCCACACGCAGTTGCGAGTGGCAGTCGCGGATGTGGATGCGCGGATTGCCCACACGCGTGCCGATGCGGAAGTCGGGCGTGAACCAGCCGATGTCGCGAATGTTCAATTGCCCCCCGGCATACAGCACCACGGGCGCGGTGAAACGGCCGTTCCAGTACACGTTGCGCAGCATCACGCTCGACTGGTGCGGCATGTTCACATAGATGGAGGCCTTGCGCACATTATGCTCCACGTGGAAGTTGTCCACGGTGAACGACTTCACCACGGTGTTGTTGGCACGGGCGGTTTCATCGCCATTGGTCACCGCGCTCACGAACACATCGTAGTCCACCGGGGCGCCTTCAGAGATGCAGTCGCGCAGCTGCACGCCGCCGGAATTGAGGATGGTGAAGGCGGCCGTGGTGGTGAGTGCGGCGTACACCCGGCACTGCTCGAGCACGGTGCTGTTGCTCTGGCTGTTGCTTGCCGAGGCACCAGGCCAGTCCCCGTGTCGCACCACGATGCCCTTGTTGCCGGGGTTGGTCACGAGCACGTTCTGCACACGGGCCATCAGGCAGAAGCGCAGGTCGATGGCCGCCTCGCTCTGGCCCACCAGGCGCAGGTCGGTGATGGTGCTGTTGAGGGTCGCCTGCAGGTCGATGGCCTTCCGCCCACCCTCGATGGCGCTGAAGTGCTGGATGACGTAACGGCTGGAAACCTTGCGCGCCGCCTCCTTCTGGTCCGTGACGGGCCGGGTGAAGCCGTTCGATCGCGGCCCCAAGACCAGTTTGGCGCCCCGCCCATCGATCAGCAGGTAGGGCACGTCGGGCAGCACGATGTCTTCCGCACTCCGGTACTCGGCGGCCTCGGAGAACACCACGCTGGTGGCATCCCCCGGCAGCTTGGCGAAGAAGGCGGCCACATCGCCCGGCGGCACGTGGTACTCCTTCCCCGCCACGGGCAGGGCCGGCCACAGGAGCAGGGACGCGTACCACCACTTTCGCATCGGGGGCCAAACTACGGCACGTCCCCTGCTTCCCACCTTCGCACCATGACCCGACCCACCCTGCTCTTCATCCACGGTTTTCCCCTGGACCATACCATCTGGCAACCCCAGGTGTCGGCCTTCGCGCCCGCACACCCCGTAGTGGCCCCCGACCTGCGCGGGTTCGGCGAGGACGATCGCGTGGTGCCCGACACCATGACCATGGACATGTACGCCACGGACCTGAAGGAGCTGCTCGATGCCCGGGGTGTCGACTCCGTGATCCCGGTGGGCCTGAGCATGGGCGGGTACGTCGCCATGGCCTTCGCGGCCCTGTGGCCGGAACGCGTGCACGCCTTGGTATTGGTGAACACGCGCGCGGGGGCCGATGATGCGGACGCCGTGAAGGCCCGCTTGGAGATGGCGCGCAGTGCGGAGGAGCGGGGCATGGCGTTGATCGCGCGGGGCATGGTGCCGCGTCTGCTGGCCGACCGCACCCTCCAGGAGCACCCGGAGCTGGGCCGGGAACTGGAACGCACCATCGCCCGGCGCTCGCCCGCCGCCGTGGCGGCTGCCGCGCGGGGCATGGCCCAGCGCCCGGACCGCACCCCCTGGCTGCGCACCTTCCCGCAACCCGTGCTGGTGATCACCGGCGACCAGGACAAGATCATGCCGCTGGCCACCAGCCAGGCCATGGCCGAAGCGGCGCCGCACGGCAGGTTGGTGGTGCTGCCGGACGCCGGCCACCTGAGCAACCTGGAGCAGCCCGAGGCCTTCAATGCGGAGCTGCGCGCGCTGATCGCGGGTTGAACGCCCTCATGCAACGTTCCGGCTTGCACTTGCGTCCCCCCTTCGATACCTTCGGCACGTGGCTTGCCCACTGCCCCCAACGAACCAAACCCCATCGACACGACCATGAACGTCCGTACGATCGCCTTCACTGTCCTGGCCCTCGCCCTGTCCGGCGGCATCCAAGCCCAGAGCAAGGGCACCCAAGACCCGGAGATGCACAAGCAGCGGCTGGCCGCCGCGCAGGCACAGCAGGCCGAGGAGCGCATCGCCGGCCTGTCCCGCGAGCTGGGGCTGTCGGAAGAACAGACCAAGCGTCTCCGTGCGGCGGATGAGCGTCGCCGCAAGGACCTGTCCGAGCTGCGCGCCAACGCCGCCAACACCGATCGGGCCGCGATGAGCGAGCGCAACCGCACCATCATGGACACCTTTGAGAACGAGCTTCGATCGCTCATGACCGAGGAGCAGTACGCCAAGTACAAGGATTGGAGCAAGCCCAAGGCGGCGCCTGCGCAACAGGCCCCCGCCCCGCAGCAGCGCCCCACGCCGCCTGCGGCCACCGAGTGATCCCGCCATTGTGTGTGTGCCGAAGGGGCCGCCCGCCAGGGCGGCCCTTTCGCGTTCCATGCCCGCCGTATCGCGGTCGATGCACGGAAAAACATTGCCGGGTGGAGCAACCGGCTATATTTGCCGCCCGCTGCACTTCGGGGTGTAGCTCAGCCCGGTTAGAGCGCTACGTTCGGGACGTAGAGGCCGGAGGTTCGAATCCTCTCACCCCGACCCATCTTCCCAGCCGTTGCCGGTCGCACGGCGCACGCTGGTCGATCCGCAGGCCCCCTTCCCCGGGTGCCGCCCGCCGCGAGGCATCCTTACCCACTGTCAAAGCGTCTTCTGCTTGGAAGACCATGTCACGCGAATACAAGATCGCCTTGATCCGCCGCAGCCGGAGCAGCCTCACGCTCTACCGGCGGGTGGATGAGCTCACGGACCGCGAGCTGGATGAGCAGGTGATGGCGCTGGTGCGCCGCAGCAACGAGACCGCGGTGATCGCGCGGATGGAGCTGCGTGCCCCCACCTTCTGCCTCAACTGATATCGGCCGGCGCATGGCCCACCGGAGTGGGCGTCTATATTTGCCGGCAATCCATCCTGGTCATGAGCGAGCACCACATCGACGGACATTTCCCCGAAGAGGCTGAGCAGAACGAGATCGCGGGCCCTGTGCTGGTGGCCCTGATGACGCTCGGGCTGATCGTGCTGCTGATCTGGGCCTTCGCCTGATCACGTGGGGTCGCCCGCACGCTCCAAGTACTCGTCGCGCCGCACCAGGAGGAACCAGTTCTCCCCGATCTCCTGGAAGCCGTGCTCGAAGCAGAACACGTAGGTGTTCCCGGCCTTGGTGCGATAGAGGTTCGTGTGGTACAGGAAGTTGTAGCCCCGCTCCAGTAGGCGCTCGCGGTGCACCTTGGCCTTGCCGTCCGGGCCGTTGTTCAGCTCGGCCAGGATCCGCCGGTTCCGCTTGAGCACGTTCACCACGTTGCGCACGTAGTTGATGGGCGCGTTGTTCGCCCGGTAGTGGTACATGTTGCGGCAGGCGTCCGAGCAGAACTGCTTGTCCGACCGGCCTTGGATCGGCTCGCCGCACTCCTTGCACACCTTCGTCTCGCGCTGCATGATGCTCCGAAAATAGCATCCCGCACCGCTCTGCGGCACAGCGCCGTGATGGGTACTTTCGCGGACATGCCCACCCGCTCGGAAACCCGTCTTTTCGATGCGATGGAGGTGACGATCGCTTTCGCCGTGGTCGACGCCGCCACGCTCGATGCCATCCCGGAAGCGCCCGCTCCCGGCAGCGCGGGCCGCTCGGACAATGTGGTGAGCTGGTCCCCCGGCCCGGTGGCCCATCAATGGGTGTTGCACGCCCGCGGTTCGGCCCGCCGCCTACCCGTACTGCACCGTCGGCTGGCCCGCGCGCTGGGCGATACGGTCCCCCACCTCACCGCCAAGGGCCTGCGCCTGCTACCCGGGGGCGGCCACCCGTGGATGGCGCCCCACGCGGCCCGCATCACCGCCCCCCAGGCCGCACTGGCCGACCGCATCCTGGGCGCACGCACCCACGGCCACGCGCATGGACAGGGGCTCTATCTCATTTTCCCCTTCACCGGCGACCTGGAGTTCACGCGCCTGTTCTCGGCCGTGCGCATGCTGCTGCCGGTGATCCCCGCGCTCACCGCCGCCTCGCCCGTGGTGGACGGCGCGCCGAACCATGTGCTGGACAACCGCCTGCTGCCCGTGGACCCCGCACAAGCCCGCGTGCCCGCATTGGCCCGCCCTGCCGTGCCGGAGGCGGCCTTCACCGAAGAGGACTATTACCGCATCATCAAGGCCCCCCTGGCCCAGGCCCTGGCCGAGGAGGGCGCGCTGGACCTGCTGGGCCACGATCGGACCGACCCGCGCCTGGCCGTGGCCTCCTTCGATCCCGGCACCCTGCAGCTGCGCGTGGCCGATGCCCAGGAGAGCGTGGCCGCGAACATGGCCGTGGTGGAAATGATCACGGCCGTGCTGCGTGCGCTGGTGAAAGGCCGCTGGGTGAGCACCTACCTCCAGCGCGCCTGGCACGAGCAGGACCTGGAGCAGGTGCTCATGGCCACCATCCGGCACGGTGATGCGGCCGAGATCACCGACCTCAACTACATGGTGATGTTCGGACTGATGGGCCACGAGGGCATCAGCGCCGGCAAGTTGTGGCAGCACCTGTTCGTGGAGCTGTACGGCGACCTGTCCGATAATGCCCGCACACACATCGCGCACATCCTGGAGCACGGTTGCCTGGCGCGGAGGATCCTGGACCGCACCGGCCCCACGCCCGATCGTGCCCAACTGCGCGCGGTGTACGCCGAGCTGGCCGACCACCTCCTCGCGGAGCAGCCCTTCGCTTGAGCCGATCCGGCGATCCCTGCCGGGCGCCCGTGGTCGCGGTGCACGCACTGGTCGAGGCGGACGAACCACTCCCCGTGCCTGGCGTTAGTGCAAGGCCGATCCCCCGCCATGATCCGCCCATCCTCCTTCGTGTGTTCGGTGATGCTGCTTTCCACCGCACATGCCCAGTCGCCCACCATCCATCACTGGCCGTTGAACGGATCCTCCGGCACCACGGCGTGGGACCATGTGGGCGATGCGCACGGCACGCTGGTGGGCAATGCCACATGGGCGCCCACTGGAGGCCGGTTCGCCGGTGCGGTGCGGTTCGATGGGGTGAGCGGTCGGATGCAGACGGGCCCGTGCGACCTCACCAACGGCGGTGGCGGCATCAGCCTCACGGCCTGGATAAAGCCAGATCTCGTCACAGCGATGGAGCGCACGCTGATCGCCAAGGCCGGCGCGGCCGATGGCGTGGTGTGGTCATTGGCCCTGGTGAACGCCACCGCCCTGCGTTTCCGGCTGCTCACCGGCGGGGTGCTGCGCGAGGTGGTCTCCTCCCCCGCCCTCATCACCTCCGGCACCTGGTATTTCCTCTCCGCCACCTACGATGGCGCCGAGATGCGGATCTATGTCAACGGCGCGCTGATCGCCTCCGCGCCCGCGACCGGCGGCATCGGCCATCACCCCAGCGTGCCGGTGGCATTGGGCGCCATCCACAACGGGCAGCATCCGTTCTCCGGCTGGATGGACGATGTGCGCATCCACGACCGTGGCCTCACACCGGCTGAAGTGATCGACCTGCTGTTCGAGCAGGTGAGCGTGGGCCTGACCGGGCCGATGCAGCTGGGCGACGGCCCATGGACCTCCATCGAACTCCTCGACATGCAGGGCCGTCTGGTGAAGCGGATGGACCCGTCATCCATGCAGGGCTTCCTGCCCCCCCCGCATGACCTGGCCAGCGGCATGCACGTGCTGCGCGCCACCGGTCCGCAGGGGGTGCTCACGCGCCGCGTGTTCCTGCCGTGAGCAGCCCTATCGCGCCACGCTGAACCGCCGCTCCATCGCGCCCTCGTCCAACCGGATGCGCATCACGTAATGGCCCGGCGCCAGCTGGTCCACGCCGAAGTGGAGCAGCTCCATGCGCGGCCCCGCCACGGCCGGTCGCGCCACCACCCGACCCGTCATGTCGCGCACCTCGATGGCGCGCACGCTCCGGCCGCCCAGGGCCAGCAGCACGTTCACCACCTCACTGGCGGGGTCGGGATAGTGCACCACCGTGGTGGCATTGCGGTGCATGACATCGGTGGACAGCTGGGCCTCCCACAGCTGCACATCGTCCAAGGCCGCCTCCACCAGGCTGCCCCCGTTCTGGCTTTGCTCGGGGCGGATGCTGTCGCTGGCGTGGAACTTCATCCGGAACTGCGGCGTCACCTGCACGAAGTCCTTCACACGGAAGGCCATGCGCCGCCAACTGGGATCGCTCGTGCGGGTCTCCTCCACGGGCACCCAGGTGGCCCCCCCGTTGTCGCTCACGAACACCTGCCACCAGTCCGATGCGGGATTGGCGCCGTTGGGTGGGTCGTTGATGTACCAGCGCCAGTAGCTGAACGCGGGATCGCTGTATCCGCTCAGGTCGATGATGGTGCTGAGGATGGTGGTGGTGCCATTGTCCACGTCGGCGGTGCCCATGGAGAGGTACGGGCTGGCGGCGTTCTGTGTCACCCAGCAGAAGTTGCCCCCCGGCGTGTGCTGGTGGCCCGGCTGCACCATGATGCCCGCCCCGTTCGTGCCGCTGAACGAAGGGATCGGCTCGGTCACCTCCCACTGCCCGGCGGTGGCGTTGTCCGTGGGCAGATCGTGCTCCCAGTCTCCCAGATCGTTGTTGAAGTCGATGTCCTGCGAGGCCATCAGCGCATAGCCCACCAGGATGTTGTGGGGCAGGTTGGGATCGGCCTTGTTGGCGCCCACCGGGTTCACCGCGCTGAACGCACCAAAGATGTCCTCCGTGGCGAGGTAATAGTGCACGATGGTGCCGGCGGGCTGGGCCGGCAGCTCGCCCACATACAGGTCGCCACCCGCGTTGGTCATCAGCAGCGAATGCCATTCCGGCTCATTGTTCAGACGGTAGAATGCGCGCACACCGGCCATGTACAGGCTCGTGGGGAACGGGATGTCCACCTCGGCCTCCAGCGGGATGCCCACCTCCGCGGCACCGGCCTCCAACGCCTCATGTACGATGGTGAGGTTGCTCAGGAGGGTGATGCCGTGTCGGGCGAATCCTTCAACGATGGCCGCGCCGTTGGGCGTGCCGTTGGTGATGTCGCCATCGTCATCGTCGGCCTGCAGCACGTCCAGCAGCACCTCGCGAAAGGCCACGCCCTCAGTGCCATTGGGCGCGGTGGCCTGCATGCCGGCGAAGGCCTCGGCCCACAGCCCCAGGAGCACATCGCGGTCGCCGATCAGCTGGTACGTGTCCCACCACGCTCCGGCAATGATCTCGCCATCGGCATGCACCTCGCCCGTCAGGTCGGACGGGTACACCTTGGGCGCCTGGTCGTAGCGGCGGATGTACGAGGCGGTGCTGCTGAGCTGCCAGCCCTCCGCCAGCACCGGGTGATCGGTGAGCGTCAGCGCCCACACGTCGGCGTAGCCCTCGTGCATGGCCCCGTTCTGCCAGTTGGCGCCCAGGCTCTGATAGTACAGGTCGTTGATGCCGTGACCGTACTCGTGGTACACCACATCACCCAGCGTGGCCAGCGACCGACAACCACCACCCTGGGCGAAGAAGTTGATCGACTGACCGTCGTAGTAGGCGTTGCATGTCCCGCCGGTCACGTCCACCTTGGTGGGCAGCGATATGTCCAGGCCGTTGAAGTCGGGCAGCACGGCCTTCATGTGCGCGTGGATCTGGTTCACGTGGTAGTAGGCGTCGCGTTGCTGGATGGTGGTGAAGCCGTCCACGCTCACCGTGTTCATCCCCTCCTCGAGGGACACCACCGTGGTGGGCGTGATGTTGTTCGTGGTCACATGCGACCAACGTCCGCGCAATTGGATCGTGGCCTGCTGCGGGCCATCCAGGCCGGTGTCCACCCAGCCCAGCGCATCGGTGTGCAACGTCTGGCCCGTGATCGACACGCGCAGCTCGGGCAGGCCTTTCACCTCGGCGGGATACAGCGCGCTCAACGGGTGCAACGTGGCGTTCACCTGCGCACCGGCCGAGGCATCGCGATCGCCATCCCTCCCTGGACAGTTCGAATGGTTCAGCACCTCGTTCCAGCGGTACAGCAGCGCTCCATGGTCCGCATCCACGTAGCAGCGGTAGCGGCCGGGGATGCCCTCGACCGGCGCGGTATGCACACGCAGCACGTGCACCAGGCGGTAGTCCATCGCGCGGCCGCGCGGCACGGGCAGGATATGCAGGCCCAGCTCCTCCACACCCGTCACATCGCCCAGACCGGCCGTGGCCACCGCGTGCGCGGCAGCGGCCGGCAGCACCGGCATGGTACCCACCGTGATGGCATCATGCACGCCCAGCCCGAACGACAGCACGCGGCCCTGGTGGTCGAGCTTCACCATCGCGCGGGCGTTGAGCACCGGCAGCCCTGCATGCACCTGCCCGAAGTGCACGTAGTGGAACTTCCCGGTGGGCACGGTCGCCAGGTGCACCAACTCGTCCATCGGCACACCAAAGCCGCTGAGCTCGTTGGCCAGGAAGTGCCACGCACGGTCCAGCGCATCGGCGCCGGGCACAGCAATGGCCGGCCCATAGGCGCGGTGGGGCTTGTGCAGGGCGTCATCGAACTCCACCGCCCAGCCGGGGTGCGCCGCGCGGAATTGCTTCCACGCCGGCAGCGCCCGCAACCGCGCCTGCCACTCCAAGTCGGTGAGCTGCTGCCGGTGATCGATGTAGTTCACCTGGTGGCGGTCCGGGCCGTGGGCCATGGCCAGGCCGGAACAGCCCAGAAAGGCGATCAAGGAGGCGAGCGGGAACGAACGGGGGATGTGCATCGGTAGGGCTTGGAGGATCGAATATCGGGAACGGCCGGATGCCCTTGGAGATATGGGGGACACCGGCGCTCCCGGCCCCTGGAGTGAGCGGAGCAGGAATGATGCGGCCGCCTACCCCACCGCCACACGCAGCCCGTCGTAGGCCAGTTCCACACCGGGAGGCAGCTGCGCCTGCACATCGCCGTAGCGCCCCAGGAGGTGGCTGATGTGGGTGAGGTACGCCCGGCGGGGAGCGAGTTCCTGCACCATGGCGACGGCCTCTTCCAGGTTGAAGTGGGCCAGGTGCGGGGTGATGCGCAGGGCGTTCAGCACCAGCACATCGGCGCCGCGCAGGGCCTCGCGCTGATCGGGTGCGATGGACTTCGCGTCGGTCACATAGGCCAGCCCGCCGATGCGGAAGGCGAGCACGGACATGCGGTAGTGCATCACCTCCACGGGGAGCACCGGCACACCGGCCACCACCGCTGGCACACCGGCCTGGAGGGTATGCAGTTGCAGGTCGGGTACACCGGGATAGCGGTCCTCCGCGAAGGCATAATGGAACACGCGGCGCACGGCCCTGAGGGTGGAGGCGTCACCGTGGATGTCCATGGAGCGTCCCTGGGCGAAGTTGAAGGCCCGCAGGTCATCGATGCCGGCGAGGTGGTCCATGTGCTCGTGGGTGAGCAGCACGGCGTGGAGGCGCTGCACCTGTGCGCGGAGCATCTGCTGGCGGAGGTCGGGCCCGGCGTCGATGAGCAGGGTGCGCTCCTCGCCGGCGGGGGTGGCGCAGCGCACGAGGGCGGAGCTGCGCAGGCGTTTGTCGCGCGGGTCGCTGCTGCCGCACACCGCGCAGGTGCAAGCCACCATGGGTACGCCCTGACTGGTGCCCGTACCGAGGAACTCGATCTCCATGGCCGGCATGGTGCCAAAGATCGCAGCCGCGGGATTCCCCCACGCGCCGATCCCGCGGGCTGGCTACTTTCACCCCGCCCATGAACGGACATCCCCGCCCATGGCACCGGAACGCATGCGCCCCGCACCGCCCGCCACGCCCAACACCGCCGATGGTGGTGACCGGACCGTCAAGTTTTGGCGGACCCGATGCCGATCTTCGGGCCCGAACACGCCGACCGCGCATGGTGCTCCCGCGTGAGTTCGTCCAGCCCGGTCGACGCCTTATCCATCGGATGATGTCCACAGGTACGCCGGACATGCTTCATTCAACGGGCCATACCTGGATGGCCGACGCGACCACCCCGGTCCTTGCACGCGACGGGGATCCCCGCCCGCATGCCGACCGGCACCCGCCGATCACGCTGGGGAGCGGCCCACACCCGGACTTGTCCGATGCCCGGAAGAAGGGGGCGGCGCTCGCATGCACGCGCACACGCCCCGGAAGTGGATGCCGGCCCGGCCACCGGGGACCCAGCGGATCGGCGGGTCGTGTTGGGGAGGGCGCTCGATGGGACGAGGGACCCTTCGCCCCCACCGTCCGAAAGGGCACGAAAAGCTTGGGCCTTCCGATTTGAAGACATTTGCCTGCGCGTACGCCAACGACAAGGAATTCAAATGGGCGAGCCCAAAAAGAGCAGCAGCCAATGCCCCGCTGACACCATCGGCGATGAAGCCGCGAGCTGGTGCATGGCCCACGCGCTGCACGGCTCGATGGGCTCTGCCGACCGATCTGGCGAAGGCAAGATCCGGAACGGAGGTGCATGAGAATTGTCCACAACACCGGAAGTGACCGCGTTGCCGACATCGTCCGGCAGCACCTGGGCGGTGGCACGTCCATTGACGCTGTGTCTCCCACTCTTTCCATCTTCGGCTTCGGCGCGCTTATCAATGGCCTGGATCATGCGCCGACCGCCCGGCTGGTCTTACCGGCAGGTCTTGACGGCCACGCCCTTATTGGCACGGCCAATGAGCGTACCGCCCGCAATCAGCTGCAGACGCGATGGC
>CAYXKE010000068.1:2030-14084 GCA_964464935.1 uncultured Chryseobacterium sp. | reverse complement strand
GAGGCCAAGCGCTTCCAGGAGGCCATCACCATGGCCTACCACCACTTCCACGGCCTGGAGACCCGCATCGTGCGCATCTTCAACACCTATGGCCCCCGCATGCGCCTGAACGACGGGCGCGTGGTGCCGGCCTTCATGGGCCAGGCCCTGCGCGGCGAGGACCTCACCATTTTCGGTGATGGCTCCCAGACCCGCAGCTTCTGCTACGTGGACGACCTGATCGAAGGCATCTACCGCCTGCTGCTGAGCGACTATTCCGGTCCGGTGAACATCGGCAACCCGGCCGAGATCACCATCAAGCAGTTCGCCCAGGAGATCATCAAGCTCACGGGCACCAAGCAGAAGATCGTGTACAAGCCCCTGCCGCAGGACGATCCCATGCAGCGCCAGCCGGACATCACCCTGGCGAAGAAACTGTTGAAGTGGACCCCCAAGGTGGAACGTGCCGAAGGCATGCGCCGCACCTTCGCGTACTTCAAGTCCCTCACCCCCGAGGAGCTGAACGAGAAGGAGCACATGGACTTCGGGAAGTACACCCGCCGGTAGAGGGGCCACCGCCGGTCCAAGCCAGCGGAGAAGTATCATTGCGCCCCCGTCGGCGGCAGGCACCGATCCTTACCGGTACGGTGTGGCCGTGACCGCCGGACCTTCCGCCCAGCCCCATGCCCTCCCCCGCCGTCGTCCGGGTAGCCGGCGTTCCCGAGCCCTACAACCTGCCCTGGCACCTGGGCATGGAGAAAGGCCGTTTCACCCAGGCCGGCATCGATCTGCAATGGCACACCGTGCCCGAGGGCACCGGCCGCATGTGCCGCATGCTGCGCGATGGTGAGCTGGACATGGCCGTGCTGGTGACCGAGGGCGCGGCGACCGACATCCTCAACGGCGGTCCGCACCGCATCGTGAGCACCTTCGTGGAAAGTGCGTTGCCCTGGGGCGTGCACGTGCCGGCCGGATCGAACCTGCACCAGCCCGCCGACCTCAAGGGCGTGCGCTATGCCATCAGCCGCCTGGGCAGCGGCAGCCACATCATGGCCGTGCTCCACGCCGAGCAGCTGGGCTGGCGCCCGGGGCCCGACGACCTGGAGGTGGTGCACAACATGGAGGGGGCGGCCCGCCGCATGGCCACGCCCCCACCGGTGATCTTCCTCTGGGAGCAGTTCGTGACCTCCCGCTACGTCTCGGCCGGGGTGATGCGCTGTGTGGACGTGGTGCGCGGCGACTGGCCCGGCTTCACCATCGTGGCACGGACCGCATTCCTCACCGAGCAACGCGCCGCCTTGGACCAAGTGCTGGGCGTGCTGGCGGACGAAGCCCACGCCCTGTGCTGCGACGACCACGCCGTGGCCCTGGTGATGCAGAACGCCGGGTTCGGTGAGGACCTGGCGCGGGAGTGGATCAAGCATGTGCGTTGGAAGGTGGCCACGCCAGACCCGGCCTCCCTCCAGGTGCTGGCACGCACCCTGCGCGACCTGCAACTGGTGCCCGCCGACGCCATGGACATCGCCGGGGCGGTGGCGCGCTGAAACCGGACTGTTTCGGGGCGGATTCGGCCCGAACGCGGTACTTTCGCCGCCTCAGACCCATGGCATACACCGCCCATCCCACCGCTGTGATCGACGCGGGTTGCTCCATCGGCGATGGCACGCGCATCTGGCACTTCAGCCACATCATGCCGGGGGCCGTCATCGGCGAGAACTGCAACATCGGCCAGAACGTGGTGGTGAGCCCCGGGGTGGTGCTGGGCCGCAACGTCAAGGTCCAGAACAACGTGAGCATCTACACGGGCGTGATCTGTGAGGACGACGTGTTCCTCGGGCCCAGCATGGTGTTCACCAACGTGATCAACCCGCGCAGCGCGGTGAACCGCCGCGACCAGTACGCCCGCACGCTGGTGGGCCGCGGCGCCAGCATCGGGGCCAACGCCACCATCGTGTGCGGCCACGACATCGGCGCGTTCGCCTTCATCGGCGCCGGGGCGGTGGTAACGAAGACCGTTCCGGCCTACGCCCTGGTGGTGGGCAACCCGGCCCGCCAGACCGGCTGGATGAGCGAGTTCGGGCACAAGCTGAAGTTCGACACCAACGGAGAGGCCACCTGCCCGGAGAGCGGCCAGCGCTACCAACTGGCCAATGGGCGGGTGACCCGCATCGCGTGACCGATGAGCAAGGAACCCAAGATCAAGTTCGCCGTGGTGGGCTGCGGCCACATCGGCAAGCGCCACGCCGAAATGGTGCAACGCCACCCGGAGACCGAGCTGGTGGCCCTGTGCGACACGCGCCCCATCGAGGAGACCGGCGCCGCCTCCTTCAACGTGCCCTACTTCAACGACATGGACACCATGTTGCGCGAGGTGCCCGGCATCGAGGTCGTGAACGTGTGCACCCCCAACGGTCTCCATGCCCCCATGTGCCTCAAGGCGCTGGAGGCCCGCAAGCACGTGGTGTGCGAAAAGCCGATGGCCCTGACCAAGGCCGATTGCGAGGCCGTCCTGTACAAGGCCCTGCAGGTGCACCGCATGGTGTTCGGCGTCATGCAGAACCGCTACTCCCCGCCCAGCCAGTGGATCAAGAGCGTGGTGGACCAGGGGCTGCTGGGCGACATCTACCTGGTGCAGGTGAACTGCTACTGGAACCGCGACGCCCGCTACTACAAGCCCGGCGGCTGGAAAGGCACCTCCAGCCTCGACGGCGGAACGCTCTTCACCCAGTTCAGTCACTTCGTGGACATCATGTACTGGCTGTTCGGTGACATCACCGACATCCATGGCCAGTTCGCCGACTTCAACCACCAGGAGCTGACCGAGTTCGAGGACAGCGGCCTGGTGACCTTCCGCTTCCGCAACGGCGGCATGGGCTGCCTGAACTACAGCACCGCCGTGTGGGACCGGAACCTGGAGAGCAGCATGACGATCATCGGATCGAAGGGCAGCGTGAAGATCGGCGGGCAATACATGGACCAGGTGGAGTATTGCCACATCCGCGACTACACCATGCCCGAACTGCCGCCCACCAACCCCGCCAACGACTACGGGGCGTACAAGGGCAGCGCCAACAACCACGGTTTCGTGGTGGACAACGTGGTGGCCACGCTGCGCGGCAGCTCCACCCTCGCCACCAATGCCCTGGAAGGCATGAAGGTGGTGGAGATCATTGAACGCATCTACCAGAAGAGGGATGAACGATCTGTATGAACGCCTGATCCGGAAGGAGGCCAAGCTGGCCGTGATCGGCCTGGGCTACGTGGGTCTGCCCATCGCGCTGGCCTTCGCACGCCGGCTGAAGGTGGTGGGCTTTGACATCAACCAGGGCCGCGTGGACATGATGCGCCGGGGCGAGGACCCCAGCGCCGAACTGGAGCCCCAGGCCTTTGTGGGGTGCGACATCCACTTCACCGCCGACATCAACGACCTGAAGGACGTGGAGTTCTTCATTGTGGCCGTGCCCACCCCCATCGACAGCCAGAACATCCCCGATCTGCGCCCCCTGCTGGGCGCCACGCGCACCGTGGGCCAGGTGCTGAAGAAGGGCGACCATGTGGTGTACGAGAGCACCGTGTACCCCGGCTGCACCGAGGAGGACTGCGTGCCCCTGCTGGAAAGCCTCAGCGGTCTGAAGTTCGTGCAGGATTTCAAGGTGGGATACTCCCCCGAGCGCATCAATCCCGGCGACAAGGAGCACACCCTGGAGAACATCGTGAAGGTGAGCAGCGGTTGCGACCCCGCGAGCGCCGAGCTCATCGCCAAGGTGTATGAGCTGGTGGTGAAGGCCGGTGTGCACCGCGCCAGCAGCATCAAGGTGGCCGAGGCCGCCAAGATCATCGAGAACACGCAACGCGACGTGAACATCGCGCTGATCAACGAGCTCTCGATCATCTTCAACCGCATGGGCATCAACACCTACGATGTGCTCGAGGCCGCCGGCACCAAGTGGAACTTCCTCAAGTTCCAGCCCGGCCTGGTGGGCGGCCACTGCATCGGCGTCGATCCCTACTACCTCGTGTACAAGGCCAAGCAGCTCGGCTACCACGCCCAGATCATCGACAGCGGCCGCTTCGTGAACGACAGCATGGGCGGCTATGTGGCCAAGCAGACCGTGAAGAAGATCATCGCCGCCGGCACCAACCCCGCCGACGCCCGCGTGCTCGTCATGGGCGCCACCTTCAAGGAGAACGTCACCGACATCCGCAACAGCAAGGTGGCCGATGTGATCAACGAGCTGAAAAGCTTCAGCTGCACCGTTGACGTGACCGACCCGCACGCCGACAGCGACGAGGTGAAGCACGAGTACGGCTACGAACTGGCGAAGGAGATGAAAGGCCCGTACGATGCGATCATCGTGGCGGTGAACCACAGTGAGTACTCCAGCAAGGACGAGGCGTGGTTCAAGGGCATGCTGAAGCCCAATGGCGTGCTGGTGGACCTGAAGGGGGGGTTCAGGAAGAAGGTGAAGGGATTGACGTACTGGAGCCTGTAGGAACGCACGTCACCACTGGGATGACCATGCCACGCAACCTCCTCATCACCGGCGGCGCCGGCTTCATCGGCAGCCATGTGGTGCGCCGCTTCGTCACGAAGTACCCGCAGTACCGCATCATCAACCTCGATGCGCTCACCTACGCGGGCAACCTGGAGAACCTGCGCGACATTGAGAACGCCCCGAACTACACCTTCGTGAAGGCCGACATCTGCGACGCCGAGGCGGTGACCAAGGTCTTCAAGGACTTCGCCATCGACGGGGTGATCCACCTCGCCGCCGAAAGCCACGTGGACCGCAGCATCAGCGACCCGCTCGCCTTCGTGCGCACCAACGTGTTCGGCACGGTGACCCTGCTGAACGCCGCCAAGGAGGCGTGGAAGGGCGCCTTCGAGGGCCGGCGCTTCTACCACGTGAGCACCGACGAGGTGTACGGTTCCCTGCACGACCCCGACACCTTCTTCACCGAGACCACGCCCTACGACCCGCAGAGCCCGTACAGCGCGAGCAAGGCCGCCAGCGACCACTTCGTGCGTGCCTACGGCAACACGTACAAGCTGCCCTTCGTGCTGAGCAATTGCAGCAACAACTACGGCAGCCACCACTTCCCGGAGAAGTTGATCCCGCTCATGATCAACAACATCCGCCACAGCAAGCCGCTGCCCGTGTACGGTAAGGGCGAGAACGTGCGCGACTGGCTGTGGGTGGAGGACCACGCCGCCGCCATCGACCTGATCTTCCACCGGGGCGGCAATGGCGAGACCTACAACATCGGCGGGCACAACGAGTGGCGCAACATCGACCTGGTGCACCTGCTCTGCCGCATCATGGACCGGAAGTTGGGCCGACCCGAGGGCGAGAGCGCCAAGCTCATCACCTACGTGACCGACCGCGCGGGGCACGACCTGCGCTACGCCATCGATGCCTCCAAGCTGGAGCGCGAGCTGGGCTGGAGACCCAGCATCACCTTCGAAGAGGGGCTGGAGCGCACCGTGGAATGGTACCTGGCGAACACCGATTGGCTGGACCGCGTGACCAGCGGCGCGTACCAGGACTACTACGCCCGCCACTACGGACAGGGCTGAACGGCCGGACACCGACGCCCTGTTGCGACATTTGCCGCCGGAGATCCGACCATGGGCCTGTTCAGCCGCCTCTTCGGGAAGCAACGCCCGGCACTGCCCCCCGCCGACTTGGCCGTGCTGGGGGCCGACGTGCACTCGCACTTCATCCCCGGCATCGACGATGGTGCGCAGACCCTGGAGCAGAGCATCGAGCTGCTCACCGCCATGCGCGAGTTGGGCTACCGCAAGGTGATCACCACCCCGCACAGCATGGCCGATGGCTTCCGCAACACGCCGGAGATCATCCGCGGTGGGTTGGAGAAGCTCCGCGCCGAGGTGGCGCGCGTGGGCCTCGACATCCAAGTGGACGCAGCCGCGGAGTACTACCTGGACCACGAACTGGAGAAGAAGGTGTCCGAGCGTACCGTGCTCACTTTCGGCGACAACCTGCTGCTGTTCGAACTGCCGTTCATCAGCGAACCGGCCGTGCTGCACAGCGTGATCTTCCAGATGCAGACCATGGGCTACCGGCCCGTGCTGGCGCACCCCGAGCGCTACGGGTTCTGGTACCAGCACTTCAACCGGTATGAGGAGCTGAAGGAACGCGGCGTGCTCTTCCAGCTCAATACGGTGGCCCTGGCGGGGGCGTATGGCCCCATGGCCAAACAGATCGCGGAACGGCTGGTGGATGCCGGCTTCTACGAACTGCTGGGCAGCGACTGCCACCACATGGGCCACATCGAGGCCATCCGCAGTGCGCTCACGCGCCCGCACCTGCACAAGCTCCTGGCCAGCGGGAAGCTGCTGAACGCCCAGTTGTGATCAGCCGTGTACCCGCCGCTCATCCGGCAGGAAAGCGCACAGCAGCCCGATCAACGGCAGAAAGGCGCACACCACGAACACCGTGTGGATGCTGGTGGCATCGGCCAATGTGCCCAGCACGGCACTGCCCAGGCCCGCCATGCCGAAAGCGAACCCGAAGAACAACCCGCTCACCAGCCCCACGCGACCGGGGATGAGCATCTGGGCGTAGACCACGATCGCGGAGAAGGCGCTGGCGAGCACCAGGCCGGCCAGCACCGCCAGCACGGGCGTCCACAAGGCGTTGGCCCAGGGCATGGCCAGGGTGAAGGGCGCCGCGCCCAGGATGGATATGCGGATGATCGTGCGGTGCCCCACGCGATCGGCCAGCAGCCCACCGATGAGCGTGCCCACGGCCGCCGCGAAGAGGAAGAGGAAGAGCTGCACCTGCGCGCTCCGCACCGAGGCGCCGAATTTCTCCATCAGGTGGAAGGTGAAGTAGTTCGACATGGCCGCCACATAGAACTGCTTGGAGAAGATCAGCAGCAGCAACACGGCCACCGCCCCGACCACCTGGCGCCGCGGCAGCTTCTTCGCGGGCGTTGAAGGGGTCTTCGCGGCCCGATGGGCGCGGATCACCATCATGCGCAGGTACCAACGCCCCACGCGCCACAGCAGCCACATGGCGATGAGCGGGATAAGACCGAACCACCCCACGTAGGCCTGGCCCAGCGGCACCACCACGGCGGCGGCGAGCAACGGGCCCAAGGCGGTGCCGGTGTTGCCGCCCAATTGAAATACCGACTGCGCCAGCGCGCGTCGCCCGCCCGAGGCCACGTACGCCATGCGCGAGGCTTCGGGATGGAAGATGGACGAGCCCACGCCCACCAAGGCCACCGACCCCAGCAATGCGGGATAGCTGCCTGCCTGCGCCAACAGGACCACCCCGGCCAGCGTGAACAGCATGCCGCCCACCAACGCGAAGGGGCGCGGCCGCAGATCGGTCCACAGGCCCACAAGTGGCTGCAGAATGGACGCGGTGAACTGGAACGTGAGGGTGATGAGGCCCACCTGGGTGAACGACAACGCGTAGCGGTCCTTCACCAGCGGATAGAGCGCGGGCACCACGGACTGGATGGTGTCGTTGAGCAGGTGCGCCACGGCGATGGCGACCAGCACGGGAACGGCGGTGCGCTCGGCCACGTGCCGGGTGGTGGGGCCGATGGAGGCGGGAGCCGGTACCTGGTGAGTTTCCGTGGCCACGCCGGGGGGCGATGGGACCACCCGCCCGAAGCGGGGGCGAAGGTAGTGGCGCGGGTGGTGATCAATGGCCCAGCAAGCGCTCCACGGCCTGCACGGCGGTGCGCAGGCGCAGCTCCCGATCGCCCGCGATGATCGTGTAGGGGAAACCGTTCGCCTGCAGCGTCGCCTCCCAGATGGTGAAGAGGCGGTCGCGGTCGTGGGGGTTCTCGCGCAGGGGGTCCGGCACCCAGGGGATGTCGGGGCGGCACAGCAGCCGCCAGGTGTAGCCCACCTCGTGCACCATCCGTTCGATCTCGGGGTGCACCCGCCCATACTTCTCCCGGCTCCAGATCCACAGGTTGATCGTGTCGGTGTCGTAGAACGTGGGGCCATCCAGGCCGTCGGTCATCGCATCGGGATCATCGGCGTGGAGCACCGCCAGCCGACGGGCGATCACACGCAGATCATCCTCCTGATAGCGTCGTCCCAGGTGTTCGAGGTAGGTGCGGGAGACCTCGTCCACCCATGCGCTGCCGAAGTGCTCCGCCAGCGCGACGCACAACTCCGTCTTGCCGCTGCTCTCCGGCCCCACGATGGCGATCTTCAACATGGCGCACGAAGCTAAAGTTCCCCTCCCAGGCAGCGCGGCCGGAGGTTCGGCATGTCTTGGTGACAGATCTTGATCCTTCCTGCGATGGCACGACCCACCCACCCCTTGATGCTGGCCATGCTGATGGCCACCACTGTATCGGCCCAGCTCGCGCCGCTGACCGATGCACCGTTGACCGCGCACATGGCCGAAGTGAACGCGCAATGGCCCCACATGCTTCCCGACCCGCCCGATGGCGACCGTACGGTGCGGTTCCGCGATGAAGCCGACCGCATCGCCACACACCTGCACCGGGTGCGCACCGAACTGCTTGCGCGCACGCCCCTCGACCTGCCTCCCGCGCAGGCCCGCCGGCGCATCGATCTGCTGCAGCGCCTGGGCACCTATGCCGATGCGCGCACCTTTCCGCAGAACCACGTCCTCCCCCACCGCAACCCCATCTTCATCGACCCGTACGGCACGGCGTGCGCCGTGGGTTGGCTGATGATCGAGAGCGGCCACGGCGACCTGGCCCAACGCATCGACGCGGTGATGGAGACCGGCTACCTGGCCGAGATCCTGGCCGATGCACGGCTGGGTGAGGAGGTGTTCGCATGGGCCGTTTCGCACGGGTTCACCGCCGATGAGCTCGCGTGGATCCAGCCGGCCTACGCACCGGCCACGCCCGTCTCGCCGTTGGGTGGCGGCACCAATGGACCGGTGCGCGTACTGCTGCCGCTGAACAATGGCCACCTGCTCGTGGCCGGCACCTTCACCCAGGCGGGCACCACCGCTGCACAGAACGTGGCCGTGTGGGACGGGAGCACCTATCATGCACTCGGGGCGGGCATCGGCGGCACGGTGGCGTGTGCCGTGGAACATGACGGGCACCTGTACCTGGGTGGTCGTGAACTGGACGGTGAGGCCGACCTCGCCCGGTGGGACGGCAACACGTGGTCCTTCATCCAGGTGTTCGCCGGTACACCCCATGCGGTGCACGCCCTGCATGTGCACGATGGCACCCTGTACGCCGCCGGCGAGGGCACGGGCTTCGCCTCCACGGAGCACACCGTGAAACAGCTGGATGACGGGGAATGGAGCAGCGTGGGCGAGCCGTTCAACGATGCCGTGCTCACCCTGGCCAGCTTCAATGGCGAACTGGTGGCCGGGGGCGCATTCACCACCCACACCGGGCCCACCGAGCCCCTCATCCTCCGCGTGGCCCACTTGACCGGCACGGTCTGGACCCAGTTGGGCGAGGGCCTCGACGCCACCGTGCGCACCCTCCTGCCGGTCGGTGACATGCTGTATGCGGGCGGCGACCGCCATGTGGACGGCGCGTACACCTTCGGCATGGCCCGCATCGGCACCGACGGCGGATGGGAACCCTTGCTCGATGGCCAAGCCGTGTTTCCGGTGGCGAACGACCATGCCTGGATATCGACCTTGGTGGACCTCGGCGGGGTGATCGGGTTCGGCGGCCACTTCACCGTGGAGAGCTTCATGCTGCACGGCACCCACCTCGGTGGACTCGTCCTCAGCAACGCGTTGCTGGTGCCGGTGATCGTGCTGCATGACGACGTGCACGCCCTGGCCCTGCACGGTGGGAAGCTCGTGTTCGGTGGCGCGTTCACCACTTCCAGCGCCAGCGACCTGCACCATGTGGCCCGGGTGGACATCATCCTGGGCGTGGACGCCCCTGTGGCCGCCAGCCCGACCGCCATGGCCTGGCCCAACCCCACCACGGACCGGGTGCATCTCGCTCCGCTGCCGCCCGGCGCGCGGACCGTGCACGCCGTGGATGCGCAGGGCCGCGAGATCCCGCTGGGATCCACGCCTGCCGGTGAGGGGATCGAGGTGCACACCGAGGCCCTGGCACCCGGCGCCTACACCGTGCGGGTGCAGACCAGCGCGGCCACGCACCGCGTGCGGATCATCAAACAGTGAGGTGGGGATGTGGGGGCGGGCATGCCGCCTGCCCCCACGTACGTCCGCTACGAACGGACCGGCGCAGGGTGCTTCTGGCGGCGGTACGCGCGGCCCCAGCGCACCAGGGCCGTGATGGACAGCCCCACGTACACCACATACAGGCCGGCATAGAGATCCAGGCCCAGCAGCAGGTACAGGGCGATGGCCCCGGAGTCCGTCACGATCCACCACGCCCAGCTCTCCAGCACCTTGCGCGCCAGCATCCACGTGGCCAGCAGGCTGAAGGCGGTCACCGTGGCATCGAGCCACACGTGCTGAGCGCCGGGGACGAGCCCGGCCAGCTGCGCCAGCACCAAGGCGCCCAGCGCACCCACCAGCGCCAGCCCCCCGTGGGCCGTCCACCGCCAGCGCACGATCGGCGGATCCTCCTTGCCGCTGCGCCCCCAGGCCCACCAGCCATATGCGCCCATCACCATGTAGACCAGATTGAGCACCACCTGGGCGTAGACCTGCTGGTGCCAGAAGAGCGCCATGCCCAGTGCCGAGCCCACCATGCCGAAGAGCCATCCCACCCGCTTCTCCAGCATCAGCAGCACGGTGTAGGCCAGATTGCCGGCCACGGCCAGGGCCTCGATCGCGGTCCACATGGCTCACATGCCGCAGTTGCACGGCTGGCTGAACCAGATCTTGGCCCGCGGCAGCAGCTGCTGGATGCGGTCCATCTCGTCCTGTTCGAACTGGATCACCCGCAGGTCGAGGAAGCGCAATGCCTGCATCCCGCTGATGGCGTCCGGGAACTCCACCAGGTCATTGCTCCAGAGGTCGAGCGACACCAGCCGCTGGAGCCCGCCGATGCACTCGGGCAGGCCGGTAAGCGCGTTGCGCGACATGTCGAGCCGCTCCAGGTTGCGCAGGCGGCAGATCATGGCGGGGAAATCGACCAGCTTGTTGCGCGAGATGCGCAGTTCCTGCAGGTGCTCCAGCTCGCCCAGCCAGTCGGGCAGGGCGCGCAGCTTGTTGCCCGACAGGTCGAGCGCGTTGAGCTGCTTCAGCTGGGCGATCTCGGCGGGCACCTCTTTGAGCTTCTGCCCGCTGAGGTCGAGGCGGAACACGGGCCCGTCGTACTTCAGCGCGCGTTCCAGGCTTCGGAAGGTGCGGGCCGTATCGAGCTCGGCGCGGGAGAGCAGCTGGGCCTGCACCCGGGCGCCCAGGGCCATCGCCAGGCCAAGGAGGATGAAAGAAAGCCTCATGCGGTATGGTGGTGCAGGATCTCCATGGCCCTCACGCGGTCCTCTTCCATGCGTGCCTTCATGGCCTCCAGGTCGGGGAACCGCTGATCGCCGCGCACCCGTTCCACCGAACGCACGGTGATGGGTTCGCCGTACAGTTCGCGTTCACCATGGGCATAGGCGGGTGGCAGGCCGAAGATATTCACCTCGATACGGAGGTCGCCGCCCTGGGCGATGGTGGGGCGGGGTCCGATGTAGAGCATGCCGCCCAGGGTTCGACCCGGCTGGGAAGCGGGCAGCTCCACCTGCACCGCATAGATGCCCGACGCAGGCACCAGCTTGGTGGGGTCCACCCCGCCGATGTTGGCCGTGGGAAAGCCGATGGTGCGGCCGATGCGGTCGCCTTTGACCACCACGCCGCTCAACGGGTATTGATAGCCGAGCAACTCGTTGGCCACGCGCACCTCGCCGTGCATCAGCGCCTGGCGCACCTTGGTGCTGCTCACCAGGATGTGGTCCACCTCGTGCGGGGGGATCTCCTCCACGCGGAAATTGAGCTCGGGCCCCATGCGGCGCAGCAGATCGATGTCGCCCGCGCGGTCGCGCCCGAAGCGGTGGTCGTGCCCGATCACCACCGTGTGCACGCCGATGCCCTGCACCAGCACCTGGCGCACGTAGTCCTGGGCGGTGATCCGGGAGAAGTCGCGCGAGAACGGCACCACCAGCAG
>CAYXKE010000068.1:0-1930 GCA_964464935.1 uncultured Chryseobacterium sp. | reverse complement strand
ACATCGCGCAGTTCAGCGATATCGGTGTGGATGCGCATGGCGGGCAAATGTCGGGTTTCAGGGGCCGGTCAAGGAAGTTCTCCACGGATGGGCGCACGATCGGCCGCCAAGCCCTACCTTCGCGGCCGCAAAGCGGCGGTATCCATCCCCGCACAGCATAAAACGCTCATGGCCAAGCACATCGGTAAGGTCGTCCAGGTCATCGGACCCGTGGTCGACGTTCGTTTCGAAGGAGGCAAGGACCTCCCCAACATCTACGATGCCCTCCACGTGACCCGCGCCGACGGCTCGGTGCTGGTGCTTGAGACGCAGCAGCTGATCGGTGAGGACACCGTCCGTGCCATCAGCATGGAGAGCACCGACGGCCTGCAGCGCGGCGCCGAGGTGGTGTCCCAAGGACAGCCCATCAGCATGCCCGTGGGCGACGAGATCAAAGGCCGCCTCTTCAACGTGGTGGGCGCCCCGATCGACGGCATGAAGGCCGTGGACACCGGCAAGAGCTACCCCATTCACCGCGATGCGCCGAAGTTCGAGGACCTGAGCACCAGCACCGAGGTGCTGTTCACCGGTATCAAGGTGATCGACCTGATCGAACCCTACGCCAAGGGCGGTAAGATCGGTCTGTTCGGCGGTGCCGGCGTGGGCAAGACCGTGCTGATCCAGGAGCTGATCAACAACATCGCCAAGGGCCACAGCGGCTACAGCGTGTTCGCCGGCGTGGGTGAGCGCACCCGCGAGGGGAACGACCTGCTGCGCGAAATGATCGAGGCCGGCATCATCAAGTACGGTGAGGGCTTCAAGCACAGCATGGAGGAAGGCGGCTGGGACCTGAGCAAGGTGGACTACGACGGGCTGAAGACCAGCCAGGCCACCTTCGTGTTCGGCCAGATGAACGAGCCCCCCGGTGCCCGTGCCCGTGTGGCCCTGAGCGGTCTGACCATCGCCGAGTACTTCCGCGATGGCGATGAAGAGAGCGGTGGCCGCGACATCCTCTTCTTCGTGGACAACATCTTCCGCTTCACCCAGGCCGGTTCCGAGGTGAGCGCCCTGCTGGGCCGTATGCCCAGTGCCGTGGGTTACCAGCCCACCCTGGCCACCGAAATGGGTGCCATGCAGGAGCGGATCACTTCCACCAAGCGGGGCTCCATCACCTCGGTGCAGGCCGTGTACGTGCCCGCTGACGACTTGACGGACCCCGCCCCGGCGACCACCTTCGCCCACCTCGACGCCACCACGGTGTTGAGCCGGAAGATCGCCGAGCTCGGCATCTACCCGTCGGTGGACCCCCTGGACAGCACCAGCCGCATCCTCACCCCCGCCATCGTGGGCGAGGAGCACTACAACTGCGCCCAGCGCGTGAAGGCCATCCTCCAGCGCTACAAGGAACTGCAGGACATCATCGCCATCCTCGGCATGGACGAACTGAGCGAGGAGGACAAGATGGCCGTGAACCGCGCCCGCAAGGTGCAGCGCTTCCTGAGCCAGCCCTTCTTCGTGGCCGAGCAGTTCACCGGCATCCCCGGCGTGATGGTGCCCATCGAGGAGACCATCAAGGGCTTCAACATGATCCTGGACGGCGAAATGGACGAATACCCCGAGGCCGCCTTCAACCTGAAGGGCAGCATCGACGAGGTGATCGCCGCCGGCAAGAAGATGCTGGCCGAAGCCGCGAAGGCCTGATCGCATGGTACGGGTGCGTCATGACGCGCCCCAACCCTTCCCCCACATGAAAGTAGAGATCATCACCCCGGACAAGGCGCTCTTCAAAGGCGAGGCCAGCTACGTGGGCGTGCCCGGCGTGGACGGCAGCATGGGCTTTCTGAACAACCACGCCCCACTGATCACCGTGCTGAAGGCCGGTGAGGTGAAGGTGCGTACCGAGCAGGGTGAAGAGACCTTCGCTGTGAACGGCGGCGTGGTGGAGGTGAGC
>CAYXKE010000067.1:0-14528 GCA_964464935.1 uncultured Chryseobacterium sp. | reverse complement strand
TCCACCATGCCCAGCGCATCGCTCATGCCCCAGCGCGTCACCATGCGGCGCGCGATGCCGGTGGCCTGCTCGATGTCGTTCTCCGCGCCGGTGGTGCGGTCGCCGAAGATGATCTCCTCGGCCACACGCCCACCCAGCATGCCCACGATCCGCGATCGCAGGAACTTGTCGCTGTAGTTGTAGCGGTCCTCCTCGGCCTGTTGGTAGGTGACGCCCAGTGCCTGCCCGCGCGGCACGATGGTCACACGCTTCACCGGGTCAGAGCCGGGCACCACCAGGCCCAGGATGGCGTGGCCGCTTTCGTGGTAGGCGATGCGGCGGCGGTCGTCGGGACTGAGGATGAGCGCCCGCGCCGGGCCGAGCATCACCTTCTCCAGCGCGTCCATGAAATCGATCTGCTTCACCTGATCCTGCTTGCGCCGCGCGGCCAGCAAGGCGGCCTCGTTCACCAGGTTCTTCAGGTCGGCGCCGCTCAGGCCGGGTGTGGCGGCGCTCACTTCATCGAGGTGCACATCGGGGGCCAGGGGCACTTTACGCGTGTGCACCTTCAGGATGGCCTCACGTCCCTTCTTGTCGGGCAGGTTCACCACCACGCGGCGATCGAAGCGACCGGCGCGCAGCAGGGCCTTGTCGAGGATGTCAGGCTGGTTGGTGGCGGCCAGCACGATCACGCCGGTGGTGCTGCTGAAGCCGTCCATCTCGGCCAGGATCTGGTTCAGCGTCTGCTCCTGTTCCTGTGCGCCACCAAAGGCCGTCATGCCCCGCGCGCGACCGATGGAGTCGATCTCGTCGATGAAGATGATGGAAGGCGCATGCTCACGGGCCTGCTTGAAGAGGTCGCGCACACGGGCCGCGCCCACGCCCACGATCATCTCCACGAACTCCGAGCCGCTCATGCTGAAGAAGGGCACGTTGGCCTCGCCCGCCACGGCACGCGCCAGCAATGTCTTGCCCGTGCCCGGCGCACCGATCAGCAGCACGCCTTTCGGCGCGGCGCCACCCAGGCGGGTGTACTTGTCGGGATCCTTCAGGAAGTCGACGATCTCCACCAGTTCCTCCTCCGCGTCGTCGATGCCGGCCACATCGTCGAAGGTCACGCGCTTGTCGGTTTCCTTGTCGAAGCGGCGCACGTTGCTCTTGCCCAGCCCGCTGAGCCCGCCCATGCCACCACCGCCCAAGGGGCCCTGGCGCATGCGGCGGAAGACCCAGATGTACATGGCGATGATCAGCAGTGCCGGGCCGAACATGAAGAGGAACGAGAGGAAGGGGTTGGTCTCCTCCACGATGGGTTCGGCGCTGATCTCCACTGCGTGTTCCAGCAGCATGTCCTCCAGGCGTGTGTCGGCGAAGGCGGGAAGGATGGTGACGAAGTGCTTCACCTCGGCCGGGGTGCCCCCATCGCGCGGGCGGGTGTCGCCGGTGTCCTTCGGCCAGATGACCGGATCGATGAACGTGCCGCTGATGGATTCGCCCTTGCCGTATACCTCGGCCACGTTGCCGCGCGCCACCTCGGCCTTGAAGAGCGTGTAGGGCACGCTCACGGGCATGTCGGGGCGCTCGCCCAGGAAGCCGCGCACGAACCAGATGTTGAGCAGGACCAGCACGATGAACCAGAGCCACGAGGACCGGGGGATCTGGGGCGATCTGGGCGTGTCCTTGCCGGGTGTTCCGGGCTCGGGCTTCTTCGATGACCGGGGTGGTGATGCCATGAACACGAAGGTACCGATCGTGGGGCACGCCCGGGCTGACATCCGTCCGGGGCCGGGACCGGGAACACCCTACGGATAGAGGAGGTAGCGCGCACGCACGGGCATGAACGCGTCGATGCCGGCCCGCCAGGTCGCGCGGATGGCGGCCTCGTCCTTGCCGGCCACCACGGCCTTGCGCAGCGCGTCGGTGCCGGCCAGCTTGTCGATGAAGCGGTTGGCGAGGAAGAACTTCTCTTTCTCGGGCGCGGCGCGGTACAGGTCGATGAGCCATTCGAGGCGCAGGCTGCCGGGGCCTTCGGCCATGGCCGCCCCTTCGGCGGAGAGGTCCCAGCCGGTGCACTCCCTGCCCTTGTGCGGCGGGTCCTTGGCGCCCGGCGTGGGCACCGGTGTGAAGCGGTGGTCGCCCAAGGGATTGCCCGGGTAGCCGATCAGGTGGAAAGGCTTGTCGGTGCCGCGGCCCACGCTCACCACCGTGCCCTCGAAGAGCCCCAGCGAAGGATAGAGGTGGATGGCCACCATGTCGGGCAGGTTGGGCGACGGCCGCACGGGCAGCACGTAGCGCGTGGCGTGGTCGTAGCCGGTGCAGGGGATCACCGTGAGCGCGCATCGCCGCCCACCTTCCAGCCAACCTTCGCCGTTGATCATGCGGGCGAACTCACCCACGGTCATGCCGTGTACGAGCGGCACCGGATGCATGCCCACGAAACTGCGGAAGGCCGTGTCGAGCACCGGGCCGTCCACGTAATGTCCGTTGGGATTGGGCCGATCCAGCACGATCACGGCGCGGTCGTGCTCGGCGGCGGCCTCCATCACGTAGTGCAGCGTCCCGATGTAGGTGTAGAACCGCACGCCCACATCCTGGATGTCGAACAGCAGCACGTCCACATCGGCGAGCTGGGCGGCCGTGGGCTTTTTGTGGCGGCCGTAAAGCGACACCAGCGGCAGCCCGGTGCGGGGATCGGTGGCGTCGCGCACGGTCTCGCCGGCATCCGCCTCACCGCGGAAGCCATGCTCCGGCGCGAAGACCTTCACCACCTGCACACCGCTGGCCAGGAGCGTATCCACCAGATGCGTGGCGCCCACCAGGCCGGTGTGGTTGGTCACCACGCCCACGCGGCGGCCCTCCAACAGCGGCAGGTACATGTCCATGCGATCGGCGCCCACGCGCAGGGGCTCGGCCGCCCCAATGGCCCCGGCGATCGTCCCTGTGGAGGTCCCCTGGGCACAGGCCTGCATGCCCATGAACGGCAAGCCCAGCAGGACTACCTTCGCCCACCATCGAAAACCGCCACTCGTGGGCTTTGCCACGTTCATAGCCGGACGCATCCTGCGCCCCGACACAGCGGGATCGGCCAGCGAGCGCGATCCCGGCGAGCGCATGGGCATCTCGCGACCGATCGTCCTCATCGCGGTATTGGGCATCGTGGTGGGCATGGCGGTGATGATCCTCACGGTGGGTATCGCCTCGGGCTTCCAACGCGAAGTGCGGGCCAAAGTACTCGGGGCCGGCGGTCACCTCCAATTGGGGGCCATCGGCCAGACCGACCCGAAGGAGACCCTGCGCCTGCTGCGCGACCCCGAACTGCTGCACGGGCTGGACACCACGCCGGGCATCGCCCATGTGCAGGCCATCGCGCTGCGGCCGGGGATCATCGAGACCAGCGACGGCATCGAAGGCGTGGTGGTCAAGGGCGTGGAAGCCGACTTCGACGGCCGATTCCTGCAGGCCCACCTGGAAGCGGGCGCGCTCCCGGCGTTGGGCGGCGACACGCTGCGGAACGAACTGCTCCTGAGCCGCTACCTCGCACGCCGCCTGCTGATCGACCTGCACGACACCATCACCGTGTACCTGGTGCAGGGCCGCGATGACATCCGCCCGCGGCGCTTCCGCGTGTGCGGCATCTATTCCACCGCCCTGGAACAGCTGGACCACCAAGTGGTGCTGGTGGACATGCGCCACCTGCAACGCGCCGCGCAATGGGGACTGAAGGCCGAACTCCTCGTGTCCGACACGGTGGCCGATGCCGGCATACGGGTCCAGGCGCTGGGCTTCGGCGGTGACCGCATCCATCAGTTCGAATGGCCGGGCGGCACCTTCCGCGGCCCCGGCCCGTTCTGGATCCGCACCACACGCGACACCACCGTGCACGTGGTGCTGCACGATGCGGCAGGCACCGTGCCCGACACCGCCTGGGTGCGCATCGAACCCCTCGTGCCCGGCAAGGACGGCATGCCCCTGCGCCATGACCAGGTGCGCATCACCACCGGCGGCAGCGGCGGCAGCGACCGCCACTACGTGGGCGCGTTCGAGGTGCTGTTGAAGGACCCGCGCCAGCTGGAGGAGATGGACCAGTACGTGTACCGCCACCTGCTCCCCGCCAACATGCGTTCGCTCAGTGCCCGGGACCGCTTCCCCGAGATCTTCGGCTGGCTGGAGCTGCTGGACACCAACGTGTGGGTGGTGATCGTGCTGATGGTGGTGGTGGCCATCATCAACATGGCCTCCGCCCTGCTCGTGCTGATCCTGGAGCGCACCCGCATGATCGGCGTGCTCAAGGCCATGGGCGCCAGCGACAGCCTGATGCGCCGCGTGTTCCTGCTGGTGGCCGCCATGATCCTCAGCGTGGGGATCCTGCTGGGCGATGTGGTGGGCGTGGGCCTGTGCCTGCTGCAGAAGCATTTCGGCATCGTGAAGCTGCCCATGGAGAGCTATTACGTGGACGCCGTGCCGGTGGACCTCGCCTTCACCCCCATCCTGCTGCTCAACGTGGGCACGTTGGTGGTGTGCATCGCTGCGCTCCTGCTGCCCAGCATGTTGGTGGCCCGCATCGTGCCCGCGCGCACCATCCGCTTCGACTGACCGCCTACCCACTCCCATGTCCCCCAAACTCCGCAACCTGCTCATCGGCCTCCTCGCCGTGGTGGTGCTCGCCTACCTCGGCCTGCAACTGATGCAACACAACACCAAGCGCCACAGCCCCGAGGAGGTGGTGAAGCACACCGCGGGCGAACGCGTGATGGAGGTGCGCTACTCCCGCCCGTACAAGAAGGGCCGGGCCATCTTCGGCGGTCTGGTGCCCTACGACCAGGTGTGGCGCACGGGGGCCAACGAGGCCACCACCTTCACCACCTCCGCACCCGTGCGGTTCGGCGATGTGCGGGTGCCCGCCGGCACCTACACGTTGTGGACCATCCCCGGCCCGGACCGTTGGAAGGTGATCCTCAACAGCCGCCGCTATGGCTGGGGCGTGACCTGGGGCGGCGTGGCCAGCCGCGAGGCCGCGTACGACGTGGCCCAGGCGACCGTACCCGTGCAGCGCCAGCAACCCCCAATGGAGCAGTTCACCATCGCCTTCCGCAACGACCCGCCGGCCCTCACCCTGGCCTGGGACGATGTGCGCGTACAGGTGCCCTTGGAGTGATCCGCGCGTGATCGGACCGGTATTTGCGAACGCGTCGGGAAACACCGTTCCCCATGCGCCTGGTCCTGTTCGCCCTCTGCTGTCTGGCCGTGCTGGCCGCCTCCGCCCAACGTGTAGAGAACGCCCAGCGCAGCACCGTGGGCTACATCAGTTCCGACGGGCGCATCGAGAACGCCCAGCGCAGCACGGTGGGCTACTTCACCAGCGGCGGGCGCATTGAGAACGCGCAGCGCAGCACCATCGGCTACATCAGTTCCGACGGGCGCATCGAGAACGCCCAGCGCAGCACCGTGGGCTATGTGAGCAAGGATGGCCGCGTGGAGAACGCCCAGCGCAGCACCGTTGGTTATGTGAACGACGACGGCCGGGTGGAGAACGCGCAGCGGAGCACCATCGGCTATGCGCCCGGCATCCCGCGGGAGTGGGCCGCCGTGTTCCACTTCTTCTTCACGTTCGATTGACGGCGCTCACTTGCGCACCGTGGCCATCATCCGCATGAACGCGGCCCAGAGCCCCTCGGCCGTGCGCTCCCAGGTATAGATGGCCGAACGCGCCACGCCGGCCTCGCCCAGACGGCGGCGCAGCAGGGCGTCATCGCGGATCTCGGCCATGGCCCGGGTGATGTCGGCCACATCGTAGGGGTCGCAGTAGAGCGCCGCATCGCCGGCCACCTCGGGCAGACTGGTGGCATTGGCGGCCACCGCGGGCACGCCGCAGCGCATGGCCTCCACCAAGGGGATGCCGAAGCCCTCGAAGTAGCTCACGAAGAGCAGGGCCATGGCGGCACCCAAGGCATGGTGCAGCTCGCGCTGCTGCAGCCGACCGGTGAACACCACACGGTGACGGTGGCGCATGGAAGCGAGCGCCGCGTCCAGGTGGCCGTCGCGCCACATCGGCTCGCCCACCACCAACAGCCGGAGTTCGCTGGGCTGCGCGGTGAGGAGAGTGTCGAAGGCGCGCAGGGTGCGGGCCAGGTTCTTGCGCGGGTTCAGCGATCCCACACAGACGAAATAGGGATGACCACCGGTCCAGCGTGCCCGGGCAGCGGCCTTCTCCCCGTCGTCCAGCGGGCGGAACACCTCCCCCACCCCGTTGTGCACCACATCGATGCGGTCGGCGGGCACGCCATAGGTGCGCACCAGGTCCGCGCGGGAGAACGCGCTCACCGTGACGATGCGGCGGGCGTGGCGGGCGAAGCGCGGGAAGTAGGTGCGGTAGTAGTGGCGGTATGCGCGCGGCAGGTCCTGCGGATGATGCTCGAAGTTGAGGTCGTGGATCACGGCCAGCGTGGGCACATCGCTGCGCAGGGCCAGGAAACCGTCGGGGCTGATGAACGCATCGGCCTGGAGCGCCTTGAGCTTGCGCGGCAGCCGCATATTGAACCACAGGCGGTACAGCAGCGGGTGGCGCGTGGGCGGGCCCATGACCACGGGCTCCACGTTGGGCGCGTACACGAACTGCGGATCGTACGGCCGGTCGAAGAGAAAGAGGAAGGTGTGCTCGGGATGGGCTTCCACCACCCGGCGCATGGTCTCGTGCGTGAACCAGCCGATGCCTTCCAGTTTGCCGGGAAGGAGCAGACGGGTGTTCACCGCGATGCGCATGGCGCGAAGGTGGGGAAATCCTGACCTTCGTCACGCCTGTCGCATGCGTCGCGTCTTCCTCACCAACCTGGCCCTGGTGCTGGTGCTGAACCTGCTGGTGAAGCCCTTCTACATCCTGGGCGTCGATGCCGGTGTGCAGGACGCGGTGGGCAGCGCCGCCTACGGCACGTACGCCGCGCTGTTGAGCCTCACCTTCCTGCTCAACATCGTGCTCGACCTGGGCATCACCAATTACAACACGCGCCACATCGCGCAGCACACCCAGCTGATGGGCAAGTACATCGGCGGGGTGGCCAGTTTGCGGGTGGCCCTGATGCTGGTGTACGCGGTGCTGACCCTGGGGACCGGCGTGGTGCTGGGCTACCGCGGTGAGCCGCTGGCCATGCTGGGGTGGCTGGTGCTGAACCAGGCGCTGGTGGCCACGATCCTTTATCTGCGCAGCAATATCGCGGGGGCGCAACGCTTCCGCCAGGACAGCCTGCTGAGCGTGCTGGACCGCGTGCTGCTGATCGGCGGGGTGGGCTGGCTGCTCTGGGGCCGCAGTGGGGGCGCACCCTTCCAGATCGAATGGTTCGTGATGGCCCAGACCGCCGCCTATGCGGTGACCCTGCTGGTGGCCCTGGCCATGGCCCTGCGCCTGAGCGGTCCGGTGCGCCTCACCTGGCGGCCCGCCTTCAGCTTCATGGTGGTGCGGCAGAGCCTGCCCTACGCCCTGCTGATCCTGCTCATGAGCTTCTACTACCGGGCCGACATGCTGATGCTGGAGCGCCTGCTCCCCGATGGCAACGTGCAGGCCGGCATCTACGCGCAGGGCTTCCGATTCTTCGAGGCCTTCAACATGCTCGGATACCTGCTCGCCGGCCTGCTCCTGCCCATGTTCAGCCGCATGCTGCGCGAACGCCAGCAGGTGATGCCCCTGGCCATGCTCGCCTTCCGCCTGGTGCTCGCCGGGGCCCTGGCCGTGGCGGTGTTCGCCGCATGGCGCGCACAGGGCGTGATGGACCTGCGCTACACCCACCACACCGACCAGAGCGCGCCCGCTTTCGCCGTGCTGATGTGGAGCTTCGTGGCGGTGTGCACCACTTATGTGTTCGGCACGCTGCTCACCGCGCGGGGCGAATTGCGCCTGCTCAACATCATGGCCGCCCTGGGCGCGCTGGTCAACATCGGCCTGAACCTGTACGTGATCCCCCGCTGGCAGGTGGAAGGCGCCGCCTGGGTGGGCCTGCTGGTGCAGGGCGGGACCGCCATCGCGCAGCTCATTCTGGTGCTCGCCGCCTTCGGCACCCGCTTCCCGTGGTCCGTGCTGCTGCGCGCCACCGGGCACACCGCCGGCCTCGTGGCGCTGATGATCGGGATGGAGCGGCTGGGCTGGCCCATCACCTTGGAACTGCTGGTGTACGCCCCCGCCGCCATCGCCCTGGCGTTCGGCACCGGACTGGTGCGCCGCGACGACCTGACCGAGGGCGGCAGCTGGCTGCGCTGAGGGCCACCGCGCCGCCGGGGGGCTAAGCGCCGAAGGGTTACATTTGGCGCCCCTGCCCGCTCCGTCCATGCCGCCTGGTCCCCATCCCTCCGACAGCGGAGAACGCGATCTCTACCAGGTCCTGTGGGCCTATCGACGAACGATCGTCGGGGCACTCCTCCTCGGGGCGCTCGGCGGGCTGATCGCCTCGTTCCTCATTCGCCCACTCTTCCGCAGTGAAGTGGTGATGTTCCCCGCCGTGACCAACTCGGTCTCGCGCTCCCTGCTCAACGAGCAGAGCACCGGGCGGGACGACATCCTGGCGCTGGGCGATGAGCAGGACGCCGCACAGCTGCTGCAGATGCTGCAGAGCGACCGCGTGCGCGACCGGGTGGCGGCGGAGTTCGACCTGATGAGCGTGTACCGCATCGACCCGCAGGGCCGCCACCCGTACTCCGACCTGCGCAGCGCCTTCGAGTCGCACGTGAAGTTCCAGTACACCCGCTTCGGCAGTGTGCGCGTGTCCGTGCTCGATCCCGATCCCCGGCGTGCGGCCGACATCGCCAACTTCATCGCCAGCGAAGTGGACAGCGTGTGGAAGGAGATGGCGCGCGAGCGGGCCGACAAGGGCCTGCGGATCGTGGAGCGCATGGTGCACGAGCTGGAGGCCAGCATGCGCGCGATGGACGACAGCCTGCGCCAACTGCGCCGCCTGGGCGTGCACGACTATCTGAACCAGAGCGAACGCTACAACGAATACTTGGGCGCCGCCATCGTGAAGGGCGACCAACGCGCCATCAAGGAGTTCGAGGAGCGCTTCGCCGTGCTGGCCGAGCATGGTGGCACCTATGTGGCCTACCAGGACCTGCTGTTCAATGAAAGCAAACGCCTGAGCGTGCTGCGGATGAAGCTCGAGCAGGCCCAGGCCGACCGCGACAGTGACCTGCCGCACAAGTTCCTGGTGAACCCGGCGCAGCCGTCGGACAAGCCCGCATGGCCCGTGCGCTGGCTCTTGGTGGTGGCGGGCGCGGTGTCCACCGTGCTGGCCGCCCTGCTGGGCATCGCCATCCGCCAGGGCATGCGCAAACTCCCCACCCGTCCATGAGCAACAACCTCGACTTCCGGTCATTCCTGCAACTGATGGTGCGGCGTTGGCGCACGATCGCCGTGGTGACCGCGCTGGCCGCCGTGGCGGCGGCGATCTTCAGCGGCCCCGTGTTCATGAAGCCGCTCTACCGCTCCACGGCCGCGGTCTACCCGGTGAACCTGCACTCGTACTCCGGTGAATCGCCCACCGAACAGCTGCTGCAGTTGATGCAGAGCAACAACATCCGCGACACGCTGGTGGAACGCTTCCGGCTGGATTCGCTCTATGAGATCGACATCACCAAGCGCGGCGGACCCTACTGGGTGCACAAGGAGCTGGCGGGCCGACTGAAGATCACCAAGACCATCTACGAGAGCGTGCAGGTGGAGATCCGCGACGAAGACCCTTTCCGCGCCCGCGACATGGTGCAGGCCATCCTGGACGAGACCAACGAGCTCGCCCTGCAGCTGCACCGCCGCCGGGCCCGCGAGGTGCTCGTGATCACCGAGGACGCCATGCGCACCGAGCAGCAGCGCGTGGATTCGATCAACGCCATCCTGGACGGCCTGCGCCGCGACGCCGGCCTGCTGTCCTACGATGTACAGGCCCGTGAACTCATGCGGGGCATGGCACAAAGCATCGCCATGGGCGCCCCGCGCCAGCGTACCGACGAGCTGCACGGCATGCTCCGCACCATGGAGGAAAAGGGCGGTGAGTTCCGCAGGCTGACCGAGCTGCTGGACATGCGGCTGGAGGTGTACAGCGAGCTGGTGGATGCCTATGGCAAGGCCCGCGTGGACGTGGAGAAGGAACTCACCTACATCGACGTGGTGGTGCACCCCGAGGCGGTGGAGAAAAAAGTGTGGCCGGTGCGCTGGCTCATCGTTCTGCTCTCGGTGATCTCCGCCGCCTTCCTCACCGTACTGCTGCTGGTGGTGCGCGAAGTACGCGAGTGAGCCATGGGCAGGGCGCTCCATCGGAACTCGATCGTGGCCGCCTGTGCCCTTTTCGTGGTGGCCAACGTGGCGCTGATGGTGCACGGCCACTACTGGCTCAACCTGTTGCCCGTGGCGCTGCTCCTGGGCTGGGCCCTGTTCATGGCCCCCGGCAGCGTGCTTCTCTTCATCGCCTTCGCCACTCCGTTGTCCATCAACCTGGAGGAACTGGAGATCGGCGGCCTGGGCGTGAGCCTGCCCACCGAACCGCTGATGGCGGCCATCACCGTGCTTTTCCTCCTGCGCGCCATCATGCGCGCCGATGTGATCGACCGCGCGTTCATGCGCCACCCCATCACCGTGGTGATCCTGGTGCAGCTGGCCTGGTGGCTGATCACCTCCATGACCTCGAGCATGCCCCTGGTGTCGTTCAAGGCCCTGGCCGCCCGCCTGTGGTTCGTGGTCACCGCCTATTTCGTGGCGTCGCGCTACCTCATGGACCCCGCCTGGCGCATGCGGTTCATGCACTGCTTCCTCGCCGGGCTGGTGATCGTGGTGGGCTACACCCTGGTGCGGCACGCGGGCTACGATTTCGCCCATGACCCCAGCCACTGGGTGATGGAGCCTTTCTTCAAGGACCACACCAGCTATGGCGCCATCCTCGCCCTGATGCTACCGGTGAACGTGGCGGCGCTGATGCTGCCCGGCCGCACCGCCACCTATCGCACCATCATGTCCGTGCTGCTGGTGGTGCTGCTCACGGGCATGGTGTTCTCCTACACCCGCGCCGCGTGGGTGAGCCTGGTCGGTGCGGCCGGCATGCTCGTGGCGCTGCGCCTGAAGATCCAGCCCTGGCTGGTGGCCCTGGTCCTGGTCACCACCGGTGGACTGTACTGGGCCTACGAGGAGGAGATCACCATCGCCTTGGAACGCAACCGCGAGGAATCCTCGGACGACCTCGGTGAGCACGTGCGCTCCATCTCCAACATCAGCAGCGACGCATCGAACCTGGAGCGGATCAACCGGTGGAACTCCGCCCTGCGCATGTGGGAGGAGCGACCCATCCTGGGTTGGGGCCCGGGCACGTACATGTTCCAGTACGCGCCGTTCCAATCGGCCCGGGACCGCACGATCATCAGCACCAACTTCGGCACCGGCGGCAATGCCCACAGCGAGTACCTGGGCCCGCTCTCGGAACAAGGGCTGCCGGGTCTGCTCATCATGGTGGCCCTGGTGGCCGTCATCGCCTACACGGCCATGCGCCTCCATCTCCGCATGCCGCCCGGCCCGGAGCGCCTGCTGATGACAGCCACTTTCCTGGGCCTGGTGACCTACTACGTGCACGGCCTGCTGAACAACTACCTGGACCTGGACAAGGCGTCCGTGCCGGTATGGGCGTTCACCGCGGTGCTGGTGCTGATCGACCTGGCGCACCCGGCGGAGGAGAAAACGCTTACGGGATCACACAAGTGAGCAGGGCCGTATCGTCCAGATAGGGCTGGTGGCCGCGATGCGCCTCGAACGCGGCTTTCACCGCGTTGTTCACCGCCACGGCACCGGCCGAGGCCGTGGCGGCGAGGATGCGCCGCAGCGCGTCGGTGCCGAACTCCACATCGTCGGCATTGCCCTGCTCCACCAGACCATCCGTGAAGCACAGCAGCGTGGCCCCCGGCGGCAGCACCCGCTCGCCCACCTGCAGCATGGGCAGCATGGGCAGCATGCCCAGCGGCATGCACCCGGTGGTCATCTCCTCGATCTGGCCCGCGTGGTGCAGCAGCGGCGGATTATGGCCTGCGTTCACGAACCGCATGGTGCGGGAGGGCAGCGCGATGTGGGCCATGAACAGGGTGACGAATCGCTCGCCGCGTGCGCTGGCGTTCACCCGCGCATTGAGCTCCTTCACCACCCCCGGCAGGTCGTGCGCGGCGCGCTCGGCCAGGGCGCGGATGTTCGCCTGCAGGTTGCTCATGAGCAGGGCCGCGGCGATGCCCTTCCCGCTCACGTCAGCGACGCAGAGCAGCAGCTCGTCGTTGGGCAGGGTGATCAGATCGTAGTAGTCGCCGCCCACCTCGCTGTGTGGCTGGTACCACGCCGCAGCCTGGATGCGCTCGTTGTCGGGCAGTTCGCGGGGCACCAGCATGCTCTGCATCTCGGCGGCCAGCTCCAGCTCGCGCCGGGCGCGTTCCTGATGCAGGGCCTGGCGCGCCAGGCGCTGGTTCTCCATCGCCACCACGATGAGGTTGGTGAGCGTCTGCACGAAGTTGAGGTGCTTCACCGCGGGGCTCATGCGGTGCTCATCCTCATCGATGTCGCCGATCAGCAGCAGGGCCAGCAGCTTGTCCCGGTGATGCACGGGCACGGCCAGGTCGAACGCGCCCAGCCCCACACCGCGGTCCTGGCCGATCACCTGGATGTCCGTGCCGGGACCGATCAGCTGGTCCACATCGGGCTCGGGGTCATCCGGACGGCCGCCGAAGCTGAGCACGCGCTGCATGCCGTCGGCCCGCTCGAACAGCATGAGGCGGGTGATGCCCAGCTCCTCGCGCATGATCTGCTCATAGAGCGCCAGGAGCTCGCTGCGCTCCGTGTTGTTGTTGATGGCCTTGGTGACGTTCAACAATGCCCGCAACTGGAACTCTTTCAGCTCCAACCGCTCGATGATACGTTCCAATCGCGCCATGCCTCGGGGCTAAAGCCGCTTGAAAAGCTCGGGCAGACGGGCCACCAGGGCGGCCTCGCGCATCTTTTGCTTCCACTCGCCGGCGGGGCTGCCGAAATAGGTCTTGCCGCCTTCCAGGGAGCCGATGAGGCCGCTCTGCCCCAGCACCACGGCGCCCTTGCCAATGGTGAGCTTGCTGGGCACGCCCACCTGGCCCCACAGGGTCACATCGTCCTCGATCACCACTGCCCCGCTGATGCCCACATGGGCGGCAATGAGGCAGCGCTCGCCGATGATGGTGTCATGGCCCACCTGCACATGGTTGTCGATCTTGGTGCCTCGCCCGATCCGGGTGTCGGCGCTCACGCCGCGGTCGATGGTGCACAACGCACCGATCTCCACATCGTCGCCGATGGTGACGCTGCCACCGGGCGGCATCTTGTCGTAGCCCGTGGGCCGCTTCTTGTAGTAGAAGGGATCGGCGCCGATCACCGTGTTGGCGTGCACGATCACACGGTCGCCGATGGAGGTGTGCTCATGGATCACCACGCCGGGCTGGATCAGGCAGTCGCGCCCGATGGTGACATGAGCACCGATCACGGCGCTGGGATGTACCTCGGTGCCTTGGCCGATGTGGATGTTGTCCTGCGTCCAGCCCTTGCGCGGCATGAAATGGCGCACCAGGCGGTTGTAGTCCGCACAGGGATCGTTGCACACGATCAGGGCCTTGCCCGGAGGGGGCTCCACGGCCCGGTCGATGAGGATGGTGGTGGCCGCGCTCTTCAGCGCCTTGTCGTAGTACTTCGGGTGGTCCACGAAGACGAGGTCGCCCTCTTCCACGCGGTTGATCTCATTGAGGCCGGTGACGGTGCGACGGGGGTCGCCGAGCACTTCGGCACCCAGCCAACGGGCGATCTCGGAAGCGGTCCAGGGTTCGGGAAGGCGCACGGCGAAGGGAGATTGATGCCAAAGGTAACGGCAGGGCGCACGCCCCCATGCGCAGCGCGGGAGCACTCCGCCCACGAATGGCGTCGATCGCCGTTGCCCTTAGCGCTTGGCGCGGTCCAGGTACTCGCCGCTCTCGGTGTCGACGCGCACCACGGTGCCGATCTCCACGAAGCTGGGCACTTGGATCTCCTTGCCCGTTTCGAGCGTGGCGGCCTTCATCACCTTGTTGCTGGTGTCGCCTTTCACCGCGGTCTCGGTGTAGGTCACCTCCAGCTCCACCACTTTGGGCGGACGGGCGAAGATGGGCGTCTCGCCTTCGAAGCCGATCTGCACCACCATCTCCTCCTTCATGAAGCCCAGGGCGTCGCCGAAGAGCTCCACGGGGATGTACTTCTGCTCGAAGTTCTCCTGGTCCATGCACACCAGGTTGTCACCGTCGCGGTAGAGGTACTGCAGTTCGTGCACCTCGATGCGGAGCAGCTCGATGGTCTCCCCGCTGCGGAAGCGGTGCTCGGCGAGCTTGCCGTTGCGCAGGTTGCGCATCTTGGCCTGGTAGAACGCGCGCAGGTTGCCCGGCGTGCGGTGCTGCCATTCCATGATCTGGCAGATGTCGTTGTTGAACCGGATGTAGTTGCCTACGCTCACGTCGCCTGTGGTGGCCATGGAAGGATGCTTTTTTGTTCGGGGTCGCGAAAATAG
>CAYXKE010000066.1:5514-15132 GCA_964464935.1 uncultured Chryseobacterium sp. | reverse complement strand
CGCCCATCTTGGCCATGTCGATGCCGTAGCAGTCGGGGTAGCGGATCTGCGGGGCACTGCTCACCACCACGATGCGTTTGGGCCCGAGGCGGTCGAGCATCTTCAGGATGCTTTGCTTGAGGGTGGTGCCGCGCACGATGCTGTCGTCGATCACCACCAGGTTGTCCACGCCGCGCCGCACGCTGCCGTAGGTGATGTCGTACACGTGCGCCACCATGTCGTCCCGGTCGTCATCGCCGGTGATGAAGGTGCGCAGTTTGGCGTCCTTGATGGCCACCTTTTCCAGGCGGGGGCGCATGGCGAGGATCTCGCGCAGGCGCATGGGGTCGGGCGAGGGGCCCAGCTCCAGGATGAGGCGCTCCCTCACCGCGTTGAGCTCGTCCTCCACGCCTTTGAGCATGCCGTAGCAGGCCACCTCGGCGGTGTTGGGGATGAAGCTGAAGACGGTGTTCTTCAAGTCGTGGTCCACCGCGTCGAGGATGGCGGGCGTGAGGGAGCGGCCCAGTGCCAGCCGTTCGCGGTATACGTCCTGGTCGCTGCCGCGGCTGAAGTAGATCCGTTCGAAGCTGCAGGCACGCTTCTCCTCCGGCTCGCGCACCAGCTCCTCGCTGTAGCTGCCGTCCTTGCGGATGATCAGTGCGTGGCCGGGGGTGAGCTCGTTGACCTGTTCGGTGCGCACGTTGAAGGCGGTCTGGATGGCGGGGCGCTCGCTGGCCACCACCACCACCTCATCATCGGCGTACCAGTAGCAGGGGCGGATGCCGCAGGGGTCGCGCAGCACGAAGGCGTCGCCGTGACCGATCAGGCCGGCCAGTGCATAGCCCCCGTCGAAGTCCACCGCGCTCTGTTGCAGGATGGAGCGGACGTCGAGCTTTTCGGCGATCACCTGGCTGATCTGACGGTCGGTGTAGCCCAGCTGCCGGTGGATGGCCGTGAGCCGGTCGTTCTCCATGTCCAGGTAGTGACCGAACTTCTCGAGCACGGTCATCGTGTCGCTCTTCTCCTTGGGCGACTGGCCGATGGAGACGAGCAGATCGAAGAGCTCGTCCACGTTGGTCATGTTGAAGTTGCCGGCCACCACCAGGTTGCGGCTCACCCAGTTGCTCAGGCGACGGCGGGGGTGGCAGTTCTCCAGGCCGCCGTTGCCGTGGGTGGCATAGCGCAGGTGGCCCAGCAGCAGTTCACCCATGAAGGGCACCTGGGCCTTGAGCCGGTCGGTGTCGGCCGGCAGTTCGGGGTCGCGCGCCAGGGCCTCGCCGTACCGCTTGAACACCCGTCCGAAGATCTGCTGGATGGCCTGCTTGTCGGTGCTGCGCTCGCGGTCGATGAAGTTGGTGCCCGGCTCGGCGTTCAGCTTGATGGCCGCGATGCCCGCGCCGTCCTGCCCCCGGTTGTACTGCTTCTCCATGAGCAGATACAGCCGGTTGAGGCCGTGCAGGGGGGTTCCGTACCGTTCGATGTAGTGGCCCAGCGGCTTGCGCAGGCGGATCAGCGCAATGCCGCATTCGTGCTTGATGGCGTCGCTCATGCCGCGCCGGGGCTTCCGGCCGGCCAAAGGTACGCCGATCCCCGGGCGGCCAGGCCCCGACCGCCGCGCGCGATCTTTGCACGCCATGGCCCAGCTCGATGTCCGCGAAAAGGTGCGCCTGCTGCCCCACAGCACCGGTGTGTACCAGTTCTTCGACGCCGAGGGCAAGATCCTCTACGTGGGCAAGGCCAAGGACCTGCGCAACCGCGTGGGGAGCTACTTCGCCAAGCAGCACCCCGACGGGAAGACCGCCCGCCTGGTGCGCCGCATCGCCGATGTGCACGTGATCCTGGTGCCCACCGAGTTCGAGGCCCTGCTGCTGGAGAACAGCCTGATCAAGGAGTACCAGCCGCGCTACAACATCCTGCTGCGCGACGACAAGAGCTTCCCCTTCATCCGCATCCGCAATGAGCACATCCCGCGGGTGGAGGGCATGCGCAACCCCGAGCCCGACGGCAGCAGCTACTTCGGCCCCTACGCCGGGGTGCGCACCATGCGCACGGTGCTCGATCTGGTGCACAAGCTGTACAAGCTCCGCACCTGCAACTACGACCTCTCGCCCCGGAACATCGAACAGCGCAAGTACAAGCGCTGCCTGCAGTACCATATCGGCAATTGCAAGGCGCCCTGCGAGGGGCTGCAGAGCGCCGGGGAGTACATGGCCAACATCGCCCAGGTGCGCGAGATCGTGAGGGGCCGTGTGAGCGGACTGTTGCGCCTGCTGAAGGAACAGATGAACGCCCATGCCGAGCGGCTCGAGTTCGAGCAGGCCGAGGAGTGCCGCGAGATGATCCACCGCCTGGAGGTGTACCGCGCCAAGAGCGTGGTGGTGAACCCCGAGCTGGGCGACCTGGACGTGTACGGCATGCTGAGCGACACCGACGCCGCCTATGTGAGCTTCATGCAGGTGATCGACGGTGCCGTGGTGAACGGGGTCTCCATCGAGCTGCGGCGGCGCATGGACGAGACCGACCAGGAGATGCTGCAATTGGCCATGGCCGAGCTGGGCCAGCGCACCAACAGCACCGCGCCCGAGGCCATCGTGCCCCTGGACCCGGGGATCGAGGTGCCCGGTGTGCGCTTCACCGTGCCCCATGGTGGGGACAAACGCAAGCTCCTGGAGCTGGCCGAGCGCAACGCCCGCTTTTTCATGGCCGACAAGCAGAAGCAGCAGAAGTTCGTGGACCCCGAGGCCGCCATCACGCGCGTGCTGGAGCAGATGCGCACGGACCTGCGCCTCACCGAGTTGCCACGCCATATCGAGTGCTTCGACAACAGCAACACCCAGGGCACCGACCCGGTGAGCGCCTGCGTGGTGTTCAAGGATGCCAAGCCCAGCCGCAAGGACTACCGCCACTTCAACATCCGCACGGTGGAGGGGCCGGACGATTTCGCCAGCATGGACGAGGCCGTGACGCGCCGCTACAGCCGCCTGCTGGCCGAGGGGGCGCCCCTGCCGCAGCTGGTGGTGATCGATGGTGGCAAGGGCCAGCTCGGTGCCGCTGTGGCGGCATTGGAACGGCTGGGCCTCATGGGCCGGCTGGCGGTGATCGGCATTGCCAAGAAGCTGGAGGAGATCTACTTCCCCGGCGATCCCTACCCGCTGCACATCGACAAGCGCAGCACCACGTTGAAGGTGATCCAGCAGCTGCGCAACGAGGCGCACCGGTTCGGCATCACGCACCACCGGAAGCGCCGCAGCAAGCGCATCGTGCGCACCGGCCTGGAGGACATTCCCGGCATCGGGCCCGCCACGGCGCGCAAGCTCCTGGCGCGCTTCGGCAGCATCAAGGGCATCCGCGAGGCCGATCCGTTCGATCTGGAGCAGGAGGTGGGGCCCAGCAAGGCCGCGCTGCTCCGCGAACGGTTGGTGGACTATTGACCGCTCACCCGGTACAGCCACTGCGCCGGGTCCACCTTCACCAGGCCGTCCGGTGTCACCTTCCACAGCTCCAGGTGGGCCTTGCTTCCGGTCTCATCGGTGAGCACCGTGCCGATGGCCTGCTTGGTGTCGAGCTTCTGGCCCTTGGTCACCACCACATCGCGCAGGTTGCTGTACACGCTGCGATACACGCCGTGGCTCACGATCACCGCCTTGCCGGCACCGGGCATCACCAGCACGCTGGTCACCTCCCCGCGGAACACCGCACGCACCGTGGCGTTCGGCTCGGTGGTGATGTCGATGCCGTTGTTCTCGATCACGATGCCGGGCAGCACCGGGTGGTTCTGCTTGCCGAACCGGCTGGTGATCACGCCCTTCTCCACGGGCCAGGGCAGCTTGCCCCGGTTCTTCTCGAAGTCGTTGTTCAGTTCGCGCGCCTCGGGGGTCAGCGTGATGTCGAGCTTGCCGCCCTTGGCAGCGCCGCCCTTGGGCTTCAGTTCGGCCTCGATGGCCTTGCGGATGGCGGCGTCGAGGTCGCGGCGCTGCTGCTCCTGCTTCTTCTGCGTCTCGCGCAGGCGGCCTTCCTCCTTCCGCAGCAGCTCCAGCGCCCTCATCTGCCCGGCGCGGTCGCTGTCCAACTTGCGGCGCTCGACCTGCTGCTCCTCCAGCAGGGCCACCTTGGCGGCGCGCTGCTCCTTAAGGCCCTCGAGGCGTTCGGTGATCTGCTGCTGCGTCTCGGCGATCAGGCGGGCCTGCCGCGTGCGCTGCTGGGCGATCTGTTCCAGGTAGCGTCCCCGCTTCCACGCCTGCCGCAGGTCCGAAGCGGCGAAGATGTAGCTCATGCGGTCGTAGGCGTTGCGGTTTCGGTAGGCGAACTGCAGCATGCGGCCGTACTCCTCCTTCAGCGCCTGGAGGTCGGCGGTGAGCGACCGCACCATCTCCTCATCCTCGGCGATCTGCTGGTCCACCCGGCGCACCTCGCCGCCCATGGTGCGGATCAGCTGTTCGCGGGCCTGGATGCGGCCTTCGATCAGCTTGAGGTGTTCCTGCGTGGTGCGCTGTTCCTTCTTGGCCTGTTCGATCAGCGCCGTGGTGGTGCGGATCTGCTTCTCCAGGTCGGCGCGCTTCTTCTCCAGGGTCTTCCGGTCCTGCGCGTTGACGGCCGTGCCCAGGAGGGCGATCAGGCCCAGGACCATCAGGCGGGCCAGGGGCCCCGGGGCGAAGCGGAGGCTCATGGCATGGGGGTGAATTTCTCCGGCACGCGGAAGTTCATGGGCAGTGGTCCGGTGCGCTCGATGCGCGAAAGCTCCAGGGTGCCGCTGGCTTGGCGGCCGGGCTCGCTCAGGGTGATGCGGATGCGGGTGGGCAGGTGGTCCACCTCGGGGCCGCCGCGTTCTTCGTAACGCACATCGGCGGTGCGGTCGTGCACCAGGTCGGCGAGCTGCACGCGGGTCACGCGGAACTGGTCGGGCTCGAACCAGTAGCGCATCACCACGGCCTCCTGTTCCTCGGCCTGGCGCAGGGTGCGCTCCAGGCGGCGTTCGTTCATGCCGTCGCGGTCGTCGTCCTCGCCGCCCGCCACCTCGTTGGCGGCCTTCACGAAGCGGCGCTTGGCCTTGGTGGTGAGCACGTAGCGACCGTCCTCCCGGTCGTTGCGGTACTTGCTGTCCGCGTCCAGGCCGATGGCACGCCCAAGCAGGGCCTGTTGCAGCAGGTCCAGCCCGGGGTGCAGGCCGAAGCGCCGGCGCGCCTCGGCGGTGTCACCGCGGAAGTAGCGGTCGGAGAGCTTGTCCAGGATGAGCAGGCTGTCCGGTGTCACCAGCACGCGGGCCACCTCGATGCCCAGCAGCGGCATCACGCTCGCCCACAAGGCGCTGTCGCGGTTCATCCGGATCACGGCCTTGAAGCTGCGGGTGCTCTCGGGTGTTTTCAACTCCACGCTGGCGCGGCAGGAGTAGTAGCGCAGGGTGTCGGGGTGTTCGTGGGCCAGGGCGCGCTCCAGGATCTTCTCCGTGCTGCGCACGGGGATCTCCCCGCCGATGAGGGGCAGGGGCTTGGGGCTCTTGCAGGATGAAGCCACCAGGGCCAGCAGCAGGGCACCACGCACCAGGGCCTTCATTCCACCCAGGTACCTAGTTCGATCTTGCGGTCCAACGCATCGCTGGTGTCATCCAGCCCTTTGGCCCGTCGCCATTGCTCCAAGGCGCCCTGGTCATCGCCCAGCTTGTACAGGATGTCCCCGTAGTGCTCCACGATCAGTCCCTGCTCGCGGCCGCCGCTGTTCAGGGCTTTCTCGATCCACTCGCGTGCCTCGAGGTAGCGGCCGGCGCGGAACAGGATCCACGCGTACGTGTCCAGGTACGAGGGTTGGTTGGGCGCCAGTTCGTTGGACCGGCGGCTCATGCGCTCGGCCTTCTCCAGGTTCACCCCCCGCACGCTCAGGTAGTAGGCGTAGTTGTTCAGTATGTTCGGGTCGTCCGGCTGCAGGGCCAGGGCTTTCTCGAAGGCGTTGTCGCTCTTGTCGTACTGCTTGGCGCTGTGGTAGGCATCGCCCAGGCTGCTCCAGAACTGGGCCAGCAGGGGCGGGTTGTCCACCACCAGGTCGCGGCCCTGCACCAGGGCGTCGATCGCCTCGTCGTGGCGCTTCATGCGCGAGAGGGCGATGCCGTTGAACAGGTGGGGGTCGGGCAGTGCGGGGAAGAGGTCCGCGGCGGTGGAGGCATGCTCGTGCAGCGCCGGGTCGTCGCCCAGCATCAGGTCCAATTGCATCACCTGGAACCAGATGGGGAAACGGTCCTTCTCCTGGCGCAGGGCGAGCACGAACTGGTCGCGCGCGGCCTCATGCTGCCCGTCACGCAGCAGGAAATCACCGTGGATGCTGTGGGGCTTGCCGCTCTCCGGGTGCGTCTTTTCCAGGATGTCGATCAGCTCGTAGGAGCGGCGCAGGAGCATGGGGCGGTCGCCGGGGTCCAGCCCCTCGAATTGGGTCATCTCGTAGAACCCGATCATCACCTGCATCTTGGCGTCCAGGTCCATCTCGGGGTCTTGGAACACCAGGCCGAGCTGGTCGAAGGCCTCCTCCTTGGGGCCGTTCGTGTAGAGGTGCTCGGCCAGCCCCAGGCGCATCATGCTGTTGTCGGGGTCCAGCTCCAGGGCGCGGTAGTACTGTGCCCGCGCCTTGTCCTTTTCGCCGCGGCGGTCATAGAGCTCGCCCAGCAGGGCCTGGTACGAGGCCACCTGCGGGTGGGTGGCGATGGCGCGGTGCACCAGGGCCTCGGCCTTGTCCATGCGGCCCAGGGCGGCCAGCATGCTGAACTGCTGCATGATGACCTCCTCGGTGAGGCCGAAGCGCTCCTCCATGCGGCTGTAGACCTTCTCGGCCTCGTCCACCCGGCCGATGTGGGCCAGGGTGTTGGCCAGGTCGAAGTACACCTCGTAGCGCTCGGGCCAGCGTTGCAGGATGGCGTTGTAAACGTCCACCGCCTGGCGCGGCTGCTCGCTCTGCTGGTACAGGTCCGCCAGCAGGAAACGGTACCAGATGTTCTCGTCATCGGCGGCCACGGCCTTGCGTGCGTGGTCCAATGCGCGGGTCAGGTCCTGCCCTTGGTGGTAGAGCTTGCCCAGCTCGAAGTGGGCCGCCCCGTTGGTGGGGTCCACCTTGAGGCATTGCTGGTACAGGGCCACGGCCTTGGCCCCGTTGCCGGCGAGCCGGGCCTGGGTGGCCTCCATGTAGTACTTGAGCGCCTGGGCGCGCTTGTCCTTGCCTTGGGCGGACATCTGTCCGTCCGCGCCCAGCGGGGCCACGGTGTTCGCCACGGGCCGCGCACCCCCACAGGCGGTCAGCAGCAGGGCTGCGATGGATGCGCTGAGGATGGTGCGAAGGGTGTGCATGGCGGTGTGGGGGCTCAACCCAGGGTGCTGTCGTCGCTGAGGCTCAGGTCCAGGGCGTGGCCCCGCACCTGTGCGCGGCGGCCGATCATGCTGTTGGCCACCACGGCGTCGTCCACCCGGGCGTCGGTGCCCAGGATCGAATTTCGTACCACGCTGCCGGTGATCACGCTGCCGGCGCCCACGGACACATGGGGGCCCACCACGCTGTTGGTGAGCGTCACGTTCTCACCGATGAAGCACGGCTCGATCACCACGCTGTTCTGGCGCTTCACACTGCCGGCCACCAGCGCGGTGTCGCCGTGCAGGAAGCCGAGCACCTTGGTGTTGGTGTCCACCATGGCGTTCTTGTTGCCGCAGTCCATCCACACATCCACGCTGCCGGCCTTGAAGCGGGCGCCCTGCCGCTTCATGTTCTCCATGGCGTTGGTGAGCTGGTACTCGCCCTTGTCCTTGATGTCGTTGTCGATGAGGTACTGCATCTCGCGCCGCAGGCGCTCGCCGTCGGCGAAGTAGTAGATGCCGATGATGGCCAGATCGCTCACGAACTCCTGGGGCTTCTCCACGAACTCGGTGATGATGCCCTGGTCGTCGAGCTTCACCACGCCGAACGGACGCGGGTCGTCCACTTTGTTCACCCAGATCACCCCGTCACAGTCCTTGTCGAGCTTCAGTTGAGCGCGGAACAGGGTGTCGGCGAAGGCCACGATCACCGGGCCCTCCAGGGCGCTTTGGGCGCAGAGGATGGCATGGGCGGTGCCCAGCGCCTGCTCCTGGTAGTGGATGGTGCCCTTCCCGCCGATGGAGGTGGCGATGGCCTTGAGTTCTTCCTCCACCTGGGGGCCGAAGCTGGGGTGGACCACGTAGGCCACTTCCTCGATGGGTTCACCGGCCACCGCGGCCAGGTCCTCCACCAGACGTTGAACGATGGGCTTGCCGGCGATGGGCAGCAGGGGCTTGGCGGTGGTATGGGTGTGCGGGCGCATCCGCTTGCCCATACCGGCCATGGGAACGATGATCTTCATGCGTGGGGTCGTCAACTCGCTCAATGCGTGCCGGTGTGGCCGAAGCCGCCGGCGCCGCGCGCTGTGGCGCGAAGGTCCGCAGTTCCTGTGAAAGTTACGTGTTCATAGCGCGTCACCACCATCTGGGCGATGCGCTCCCCATCGTTCACCACGAAGGGCTCCTGGCCCAGGTTGATGAGGAGCACGCCCACCTCGCCGCGGTAGTCGGCGTCGATGGTGCCGGGGCTGTTCAGCACGGTGATGCCATGCTTGTAGGCCAGTCCACTGCGGGGGCGCACCTGGGCCTCGGTGCCTTCGGGCAGCTCCAGGTAGAGGCCCGTGGGGATCAGGGCGCGCTGGCCCGGGTGAAGCACCACCGGTTCGTCCAGGTGTGCGCGCAGGTCCACCCCGGCACTGTGCGCCGTGGCATAGGCCGGGTCGGGGTGACGGCTCTTGTTGATGATCCGTACCCGCATTGGGGTGGGGGTGTCGGCAGAGGACATGGGGGGCACAAAGGTGCTGATCCCGTGGCGGCTCACCGATGCGCGGCACGGGGTGTTCCCCCAGCCGCGTGTGGATAGTGGCACTTGTCCATCCGTATCCAAGCACAACGGGCGGACCGTCAGGCCCGCCCGTTGGGTTGGGAAGGATGAAGGGCTCAAGCGGCGGCCTTGCCTTGTCCGCTCAGCATCTGGAAGCCGGCCATCACCACTTCGGTCACATAGCGCTTGGTGCCGTCCTTCGCCTCGTAGTTGCGGTGCACCAGGCGGCCCTCCAGGGTGATCATGGCGCCTTTGCGCAGCATGCGCTCCACCTGCTCGGCGGTGCGTCCCCAGGCCACCACGGTGTGCCACTGGGTGTCGGTCACATGCTCGCCATCGCCATTGCGGTAGCGCTCGTTCGTGGCCACGGAGATGCGGGCCATCTTGCGCCCTTTGGCGATCTCGCGCACTTCGGGATCAGCACCCAGGTGACCGATCAGGCGGACGTGGTTCTTCAGCATGTTCATCGCAGTACGTGTGTTTATGGGGTTGGACTTGTGCTTGTTCGGGTCTTTGCGGATCAGGCGGCGGCCTTGGTGCCGGGCGTGCTCAGGAGCTGGAAACCGGCCATCACCACTTCGGTGACGTAGCGCTTGGCGCCGTCCTTGGTCTCGTAGCTGCGGTGCACCAGGCGGCCCTCCAGGGTGATCATGGCGCCTTTGCGCAGCACCAGTTCCACCTGCTCGGCGGTACGGCCCCAGGCCACCACGGTGTGCCATTGGGTGTCGGTCACATGCTCGCCATCGCCATTGCGGTAGCGCTCGTTCGTGGCCA
>CAYXKE010000066.1:0-5414 GCA_964464935.1 uncultured Chryseobacterium sp. | reverse complement strand
TTGGCGATCTCGCGCACTTCGGGATCAGCACCCAGGTGACCGATCAGGCGGACGTTGTTCTGCAGCGTGTTCATGATGAGGTGGATTTGGTTGGGTTGGACTTGGGATCTCGTTCCGGCCGCCGTTGGTGGCGAACCGCGGTGCAAAACAGGAAGGGGTCGAAAGGGACATTCGGCCAGTAGTCATTTATAATCGTTCATAAACGCTTGTTTTACGACTAACACAACAGCAAGCGATTGTTTATCAGATGGTTGTATGTTTGATGGGACTTGGCGCGTTCGCCGGCGAAAAAGCGTTGCCCGCGTGATCCCTCACCCCGGGCAGCGTTCACTACGGGCCGGGCGTCTTGGGAGTACCAACACCGATCGGGTTGAACGCACTGGATGAGCGCACGCTCGTGCAGGGCTGCCTGGCCAACGAGCCGCAGAGCCAGGAGGCCTTGTACAGCCGGTATGCACCGCGCATGTATGCCGTGTGCCTGCGTTATGCCCGCCGCGCCGCCGAGGCCCAGGACATGCTGCAGGACGGATTCATCCGGGTCTTCAACAAGTTGGCCCACTTCCGCCACGACGGCTCACTGGAGGGTTGGATACGCCGGATCATGGTGACCACGGCCATCGATCACCTGCGGCGCCACGCCGTGCGCAAGGAGCACTTCACGGCGGACGACGGTGTGGACGCGCCGGTGCCGGCCGATGCCCTCGACGCCCTGGGCGTGCAGGAGGTGCATGCCCTGCTGGCCGAGCTGCCCCACGGCTACCGCACCGTGTTCTGCCTTTACGCCATCGAGGGCTTCGATCATGCGGAGATCGGCGCGATGCTCGGGATCGGCGAAAGCACCTCACGCAGCCAGCTGGCGAAGGCCCGTCGCATGCTGCAACAACGGATCAACGAACTCACCACCCATGTCCACACGGGAAGAACACCCGCTTGACGAACGCTTCCGCGCGTTGCTGTACGACGCGGAGATGCCGCCTCCGCCGGAGGTGTGGGCGGCCGTGCGGCAGGGGATACCCCCGCCCGCCAGCCGGCGGCGCTGGCCATTCTGGCTGCTCATCGTGGCCGCCGGCGGCGCCGCCCTCTGGGCGGGGCGGCCCGGGAACGATCCCGCCGCGGCCGATGGCCCCGCCCCGCAACTGGCCCACTACGTGGCCGCTCAGGAGAGCACGGTACCCACCACGGGTGCGGCCCCGGCCCGGTCCGTGCACACGGCGCAGCGCCCCGCGGACCCCATGGCGGCCGCCCCGACCGGTCGCCCGAACGCCGGTGATGCCGCCCCGGCTCCTTCGCCTGCCCGGCCCGAACGCACCGTGCCGCCCGCATCCGCGGCTCGTTCCGCCGTGCCCTTGCGCACATCCGAGCGCTCCGCGCCCGGGCCCGTGCAGGACGCCGATGGGGTGGGTCGGGTGGCCCATGTTGAATTGCCGGTGGGGGCCGTGGTCGATGACCCGGTGCTGGGCGCTTCGCCGGCGCAGGAGGTCGCGGGCCCGGCAGTGGTCGCGCGGGATGACCGGCCCGCCATCGCTGCGCAGGACGATGCCATCACCGCCGCGTGGATGCCGGTCCTTCACCCCTCATTTCCGGCTGAGCTTCCCGAACCGCCCCCGTTCGCCCGCTTGATCGATCCCGTGGTGCTGCCGCGGGCGGAATGGTGGGTGGGTGTACAGGTGGGCTCGTACCAGTACCGCTATCGCTGGCAGGGCGATGACACGCGCCTGACCGATGCCCTCAGCGGGGCCCACGGCACCGACGCGCTGATCGTGCCCGGACTGAGCGTGAAGCGGCAATGGCGCAGCGGATGGGGCGTGGCCGCCGGCCTGTGGGCCGGCATGGCCGAGCACCGCTTCCACGCCTCCGCCCAGCGCTCCTGGGTGGAGCAGGAGATCACCACCCACGTGGTGGCGCTGAACGGCCAGGTGTTCGAACAGACGGTCGATACCATTTCGCACCACCACCAGGAGTGGCACACCTTGGACGGCAGTGCGCGGCGCACGGTGCTCTGGGTGCCCGTGGAGGCGGTGTACACCCAGCGCGTGCGGCGCCTCCAGCTGGGGGTGCGGGCCGGTGTGGTGGCCGAACTGCCCATCAGCAGCTCCGGCACCCTGCTGGGACATGGCGGTGCCGATGGCCCGCTGACCGCCCTGCCCGCCACGGCCGATCAACTTCGCGCCCGCCGTCCTGCGGCGCTGGCCCTGACGGCCGGTCTGGAGGTGGGCACCGAGCTGCACGCACGTTGGGCGCTGGCCGCTGGCGTGCGCTACATGCAGGGCGTGCGGCCATTCGGCGCCGCGACCGACGCCTATGGGCTGGCCGAACGCTGGGGGCTGGAATGTCGGTTGATGTACCACATACGCGCGAAGCGATGAGCAAGTGGATCCTGTGCGTGGGGATGATCGCCTGGGGTGCCGGCCTGCGGGCCCAGGTGCTGCACCCTGCCGGTGGTGGGGTGCGGAGCGTCATCACCTACTCCGACTGCGGACCGGGTGTGTCCGTGGACTTTTCCAGCGCCTATGTGGCTCCGCTCACCTACCAGTTCACGCCAGAGAGCGAGGTGAGCGGCCTGATCACGTGGACCACCTCGTGGATGATGGCGCACATCGATGGTTGGTCCACCGAGCAGCTGGGCCCTGAGCTCACGCAGACCTTCCCCCAGGCGGGTGACCACCTGGTGTGCCTGGAGCTGCGGGGCATCACCATGGACTGGTCCGATTGCGCCGCCATCACTTGCCATGTGGTGGACGCATTGCCCGACCCCGCCTGCGCCGATCTGGTGCCCGACTTCACCATCGCCGCCGTCGCGGGAGAGACCGTCACCTTCATCGACCAGACCACCTTCCCCGGGGGGGAATGGACCATGCAATGGAGCTTTGCGGGCGAGATCAGCATGGCGAGCCTGCCGCAGTTCACCTTCGTGGGGCCCGGCCCGCACGAGGTGTGCCTCACGGTGATCAGCGCCTCACCGGCCGAATGCAGTCGCACGGTGTGCAAATGGCTCTACTTGGGGCCGGTGCCGGTACCGTGCGACACGCTCTTCGCCCCCGGCTTCGTCGCGGTCACCTACGCGGACCACCTGTTGGTGGTGGACACCTCCAGCACCGCCGGCATGGACCGCACCGTGTGGTGGGACATGGGCGACGGCTCCGCGCCGGTGAGCGGTCCGGCCGCGGTATACCGCTACGCCGCGCCCGGGGTGTACCAAGTATGCAGCACGGTGGAGTTCAGCGGTGCGCTCACCGATGGGCTGTGTGCGCCCACCCACTGCAAGGAGGTGATGGTGATGGGCATCACCACCGGCGTGGACCACATGGCTGCGCCCCAAGCGCCCACGGCCATGCCCAATCCGTTCACCACCACGGTGGCGCTCGAGGGCCTGGCGGAAGGTCCCCTGCCGTGGTCCATCCACAGCATCACCGGTCAGGTGGTGGCCAGCGGCACGCTCATGGGCGGTGATCACCGGGTGCTCGATCCCGGCCCGCTGGCACCCGGGGTGTATGTGCTGCGCGGTGTGCAACAGGCCCGACCGTTCACCATTCGCCTGCTCAAGGAGTGAATCCCCCCCGTACGAACGGATCTTTGTCGGCCGTCCATGCCCATTCCACCCGCCATGCCGCGTCGCGTGCTGCCCCTCCTGCTTCTGGTCATCGCCCTGCCCGCACCGGCCCAGTCGACCTCCATGCTCTTCATCGGCAACAGCTATGTGGGCACCAACGACCTGCCGAACATGTTCCGCCAGCTGGCGCTTTCCCTGGGCGACACCGTGACGGTGGCGAGCGTGGCTCCGGGCGGCTATACGCTGTACCAGCATGCCACCCACGCGCCCACGCTCAACGCGATCGCCGGGCAACCATGGGACTTCGTGGTGCTGCAGGAGCAGAGCCAGTTGGGCGCCCTGCCTTCCGATGTGACCACCACGGAATACGGCGCCCAGCAGTTGCTTTCGGCCATCGAGGCGAACTGGGAATGCACCTACCCCGTGCTGTACATGACCTGGGGCCGCGAGAACGGCGACCCGCAGTTCTGCCCCGCGTACCCCTACATGTGCACCTACGCGGGCATGCAGGAGCGGCTGCGGATCAACTACGTGGCACTGGCCCATTTCAACGATGCCTGGACCGCCCCGGTGGGCGTGGCGTGGCAGACCGTGCGCGCGAACCATCCGGAGATCGACCTCTATGTGTCCGACGGTAGCCACCCCACCGTGGCCGGCAGCTACCTCGCGGCCTGCGTGTTCTACACCACGTTCTTCCACCGGAGCTGCGTCGGCGCCACCTACACCGCCGGTCTGGCCCCGGCCACTGCAGCCACCCTGCAGGCCATCGCCACCAGCACGGTGCTCGACGGCTTCGAGACCTGGAACCTCGACCTGCCGAACGGCACGGATGCCTTGCTCGATGGCTACCAGCTCGGCGCCGACTACGTGACGCTGATCCACAACGGCCAGGGCGAACACCTGTGGACCTGCACCAATGGCCAGAGCTTCACCGGCGGAACGGTCACTTTCACCTTCACCACGCCGGGCACCTACGTGGTGACGCACACCTACAACGACCCGTGCGGCAACACCGACACGCGGACCTTCACCTTCGATATGACGATGGTGGGTGTGGACGAACGGGAACGCGACAACGTGCGCGTGCATGCCCCCGCGCCCGGCCAGGTGGAGGTGCAGGGTGCGCCCGGCGGACTGCTCACGCTCCACGATGTGCAGGGCCGGACGCTGGTGCAACAGCGCATCAGCGGCGAGCGGACCCCGGTGGCCTGCCCGCCCGGCATGGTGCTGTGGCGCTTCGTGGATGCGCAGGGCGGAACGCGCAGCGGGAAGGTGATGGTGTGGTGAGCCCTCCGCCAGCACGTCCGCCGCGCTGCACGACCCCGCTCATCGTCCCGGCCGTCCCCATCTTGATGATGCGGCCTTGGCGGATCCGGTATTCCCGCGCCGCCCGGGGCTATCGCAAGTTCCATGTGAAGGACGATCGACTGCGGTGATGCGGACGGATGCCCGCGTGAGCGATAGGAGCGGAAAGCCCGTAAGCGAGGAGGAACGACGAGCGCGGACTTGCAGCGGATAGCGCGACGGCGAGTCTTCGAGCCGGCACGCCCAAAGGATCTCCCTTCGCATTCATCCGCACCCGCTGCGAATAACCCGGCTGTGCCGAACTTCGCCCACATGCAATTGAAGAATTACATCGCCGGCCAGTGGGTGGCCGGTTCCGGGAAGCAGGCCGAACTCGTGGACGCCAGCACGGGCGAACTCATCGCCACCACCTCGTCGGGCGGGCTCGACTTCGGCGCGATGCTGCGCTACGCCCGTGAGGTGGGCGGTCCGCCGCTGCGGAAGATGACCTTCCCCGAGCGCGGCCGCATGCTCAAGGCGCTGGCCCTGCACCTGCTGGAGCGCAAGGAGAAGTACTACC
>CAYXKE010000065.1:3869-15334 GCA_964464935.1 uncultured Chryseobacterium sp. | reverse complement strand
CGCCCCATTTGCGGGGAACCGATCACCCGGTCCGTGGGCGGGATCATGATGAGTGGTGAACACCCTGCCCCTGCTGCCGGTAGTTTCGCGGCGATGGACAAACGCAGCATGGTGGGTCTGCTGGTGCTGATCGGCGTGGCGCTGATCGGCACGCTGGCCCTTCAAGCGGTGTGGTTGCGCAACAGCATCATGCTGCGGCGCACGGTGTTGGCCGAGAGTGTGGACCGGGCCCTGCTGAACGTGAGCGAGCATCTGGATCGGATCGAACGGTTCTCCGACCTGCAGCGCGATGCCCGCGGGAAGCGGCTGCTGATGCGGCTGGACACCCTGCGGCGCATCGCCGCACACGCCCCGCCCGGTGTGGTGGGCAGCAGGGATCTCCTCGATCCCGTGGAGCAGGAGCTGCTGGTGGCCGACCTGGTGCGCAGCATCCTCGCCACCGACCTGCACAAGGACATCCGCGAGCGCATCGACCCGATGCTTCTGGACTCGCTCATGCGCGAGGAACTGCGTGCGGCAGGGGTGGACGGGGGTTACGCCTACGCCGTGTTCGGGGCCGAGGGGCATGCCGTGTTGCCCACGGACGACCATATCGACAGCGCCACATGGGCGGACACCCCGCACCGGGTGCTGCTCTTCCGCCACCGCCTCACCAACCCCGGCGCCGAACTCCGGCTGGTGCTGACCCACCCGACCGGCATGGTCATGCACGGGGTGTGGCCCAAGGTGTTCGTGGCGGTGCTGTTCATGGCCATGATCGTGGCGGGCTTCCTCATCGCCATTCGGATCATCCAGCGGCAGAAACGGCTCAGCGACATCCGCAATGACCTGGTGAACAACATGACGCACGAGCTGAAGACGCCGATCAGCACGATCGGGCTGGCGTGCGAGGCGTTGGCCGACCCCTCCGTGCCCCGGACCGAGGAGCAGGTGCGCAACTGGATCAACATGATCCGCAACGAGAACAAGCGGCTGGGCTCACTGGTGGAGAACGTGCTGCAGAGCGCCGTGATGGACAGCGGCGGCATGGTACTGAAGCGGGTGGACCTGGACGTGCACGCGCTGATCGAGGACGTGGTGCGTGGCAGCAGCATGCAGGTGTCCCGCCGCAGCGGCATCATCACCACCGACCTCCAGGCAGAGATCCACCGCATGCCCGCCGATCGCACGCACCTGACCAACCTGCTCTACAACCTGATCGACAATGCGGTGAAGTACACCGAGGCGGCACCGCGCATCCGCATCGCCACGCGCAGCGACCACGAGGGCCTGCACCTGAGCGTGTCGGACAATGGCATCGGCATACCGGCGTCCGAACAGAAAAAGATCTTCGAGCGCCTCTACCGCATACCCACCGGCAATGTGCACAACGCGAAAGGGCATGGTCTGGGCCTGAGCTACGTGCGCAACGTGGTGCGGGGCCATGGCGGCACCATTCGCGTGGAGAGCACACCCGGGCGAGGCAGTACGTTCCATATTTTTCTACCCTTTCACCATGTCACGGACCGCGATACTTCTCGTGGAGGATGATCCCAACCTGGGCAACCTACTGGCCGAGTACCTGCGGGCCAAGGATTACGACGTGACCCTGGCCACGGACGGCAAGGCCGGCTGGGAGGCGTACAGCAAGGGCCGATTCGATCTGCTGGTGCTGGACGTGATGATGCCGTTGAAGGACGGATTCACCCTGGCCAGGGAGATACGCGCGAAGGACAGCGCCACGCCGATCGTGTTCCTCACGGCACGGAGCATGAAGCAGGACACCATAAACGGGTTCGGGCTGGGCGCCGATGATTACCTCACCAAGCCCTTCAGCATGGAGGAGCTGCTGCTGCGGATCGGTGCCGTGCTGCGGCGAACCCGCGGCGTGGAACCCCGTGTGGAGGAGCCCGACCGTTTCGATCTGGGCAGTTCCAGCTTCGAGCCCAAACGGCAGCTGCTGCGCACACCCGCCGGCGAGCGCCGCCTCACCACCAAGGAGTCCGAGCTGATGCGGCTGTTGTGCCTGAACCGCGACCAGGTGCTGGAGCGCGCCGTGGCCCTGAACCAGGTGTGGGGCAACGACAGCTATTTCAGCGGCCGCAGCATGGACGTTTACATCGCCAAGCTGCGGAAGTACCTGCGCGATGATCCCCATGTGGAGATCATCAACGTGCACGGAAAAGGCTTCCGGCTGGTGGTGCATGCGCACACCTGATCAAAGGCAGCCCGTGCGCCCGCCGTCCACCGGCAGGTTGATCCCCGTGATGTAGGCGCCCGAGGGGCCCACGAGGAACGCCACGGCCCAGGCGAACTCCTCGGGGCGGGCGAAGCGCCGCAGCGGGATCTCGCGCATCATGTGCTGGGCGGCCTCCGCCTCAGTGATGCCCAGCTTGCCCGCCTTGCCGCGCACAATGGCCGTGAGGCGGTCCGTGGCGGTGGCGCCGGGCAGCACGTTGTTCACCGTGATGCCGTGCGGGCCCAGCTCGTTGGCGAGGGTCTTGCCCCAGTTGGCCACGGCCCCTCGGATGGTGTTGCTCACGCCCAGGTCGGGCAGGGGCTGCTTCACGCTGGTGCTGATCACGTTGACAATGCGGCCGTGGCGGCGCTCCTTCATGCCGGGAACCACCGTGCGCACCAGCGTCTGGAAGGCCAGCAGGTGCTGGCGGAAGGCCCTGGCATAGGCGTCCACTTCGGCCTCATGGGCGGCACCGGGCGGCGGCCCTCCGGTGTTGTTCACCAGGATGGTGATCCCCTCCGGCGGAATGCCTGTGGCAACACGTTCGGCCAGTCCGGCGGTATCGCTCATGTCCGCCACGATGGCGCGGTGGGGTCCGCCCGGCACGGGAGGGAGCTCGGCCAGCAGGGTGTCGAGCTTCGCCGCATCACGGGCCAATACCGTCACTTGGGCGCCCAGGTCGGCCAGGGTCCGGGCCACGGCCCGCCCGATGCCTTGCGAGGCCCCGCACACCAGGGCCCGTTCGCCGTCCAACCGGATGTTCATGCGGCCAAATGTAACCGGGCGCCCCGGGCCCGATCGCTACCTTCGGGGCCACACCATCCCGATCCCATGGCCATCCGACGACCCTTCAACCTGCAGCAGTGGATCGACGCGAACCGCGACCTGCTGAAGCCGCCCGTGGGCAACAAGAACCTCTACGCCGATGCCGGCGACTACATCGTGATGATCGTCGGCGGGCCCAACGCCCGGAAGGACTACCATTTCAACGAGACCGAGGAGCTCTTCTACCAGCTGGAGGGCGACATCGAGGTGGGCATCCAGGAGGACGGCAAGGCGGTGACGATCCCGATCCGCCAGGGCGAGATGTTCCTGCTGCCCGCGCGTGTGCCGCACCAGCCGCGGCGCGGCCCGGGCACGGTGGGGCTGGTGATCGAGGTGAAGCGTGCCGACCGCGCGCTGGAGGATGGCCTGCAGTGGTACTGCGAGAAGTGCAACAACCTCCTGCACGAGTACCGCTTTGTGCTGCATAACATCGAGAAGGACTTCCTGCCGCGCTTCCGCGACTTCTACGGCAACGAGACCCTGCGCACCTGCAGCCAGTGCGGTCATGTGATGGAGGTCGATCCACGCTTCGTCTAGGTCCCGGGTCGTATCCGCGCATATTCGGCGCCATCCCATGGCAGAGGTCCTCACCGTCGACATCCACACGCACATCCTGCCCGAGCGCATCCCGCGCTTCGCGGAGCGTTTCGGCTACGGCGGGTTCATCCACCTGGACCACCACCGTGCCGGCTGCGCGCGGATGATGAAGGACAACAAGTTCTTCCGTGAGGTGCAGGCCAACTGCTGGGACCCCGTGGTACGGATCAACGAGTGCGACCATCAGCATGTGCATGTGCAGGTGTTGAGCACCGTGCCGGTGATGTTCAACTACTGGGCGAGGCCGAAGGACACGCTGGAGGTGGCGCGCTTCCTGAACGACCACATCGCCGGGGTGGTGGAGCAGTTCCCGCGGCGCTTCATCGGGCTGGGTACGCTGCCCATGCAGGACACCGAGCTGGCCATCGGCGAACTGGAGCGCTGCAAGGACATCGGTCTGGTGGGTGTGCAGATCGGCACGCACGTCAATGGCATCAACCTGGGCGAGCCCCGGCTGTTCCCCATTTTCGAGGCGTGCCAGGAGATGGGCATGGCCGTGTTCGTTCACCCGTGGGACATGATGGGTGCCGAGCGCATGGACAAGTACTGGACCCCGTGGTTGGTGGGCATGCCCGTGGAGACGGCCCTGGCGATCACCACCATGATCTTCAGCGGTCTGCTGGAGCGGCTGCCGCGCCTGCGCGTGGCCTTCGCCCATGGTGGCGGCTCGTTCCCGGCCACCCTGGGCCGTATCGAGCACGGTTTCCTGGTGCGCCCCGATCTGTGCGCGGTGGACAATCCCGTGAACCCGCGCGAATACCTGGGCCGCTTCTGGATCGATTCCCTGGTGCACGACCCCGCCATGCTGAAGCTGGTGGTGGACCAGATGGGTGCGCACCGGGTGGCCCTGGGCACGGACTACCCCTTTCCGCTGGGCGAGCTGCAGCCCGGCGAGCTCATCCGCAGCATGCCGTTCGATGCGGCCACCCAGGCCCTGCTGCTCGGGGGGGCGGCCATGCAGTGGATGGACCTCGATCCGGTGGCCTTCCTGCCTTAGCGCAGCAGCGTCACGTGGCCCACGCGCTCGTGCCGGCGCCCGGCCAGTTCCTGCGCCTCGATCGTCCATACGTACACGCCGATGGGCAGTTCCCGGCCTTGGTGCGTGCCGTCCCAGCGCCCCTCGATCCGGTCCGTGTGGAACACCTCCACGCCCCAGCGGTCGAACACCCGCAGCTCGAACCAGGCCAGTTCCTCGCCCGATGCGCCAAAGAGGTCGTTCGTGCCGTCGCCATTGGGAGTGAAGGTGTTGGGCACATGGAGGCTGCCCTCCACGATCACGTGCACCGGCGCCGACGCAGCGCATCCATACATGTCCGTGAGCGTCACCGTGAAGGTGGTGCTCGCCCACACCGTGGCCCAGGTGTGGGGGCAGGTGGGGCATTGCACATCGAGCGGGGGGTCCCACTGGAATGTGCCCACACCCATGGCATTGAGCGGCGCTGGATCGCCCCAGGCCACGGTCACTGGGTCCTGCACACTGAGCTCCGGATAGGGGCGCAGGTCGATGTGCACGGAGGCGGTGGCCGTGCAGCCCCATGCGTCGGTGCTGGTCACGGTGTAGGTGATCGGCTCCCACACGATGGCGATGGGGGCATCGCTCAACGGGTCGTCCAGGCCGGTGTCCGGAGCCCATTCGTAGCTCACCCCCCCGGTGGCCTGCAACGGTACGGGTGCGCCGGGGCATACCAGCGTATCGGGCACGGTCAGCACCTGCGGCTCCCGCACTTCCACGGTGATCCACGCGGTGTCGCTGCCGCAATCGTTGAAGCCCACGAGTTGGTATGTGGTGGTGGCCGTGGCGGTCAGGGTGGTCGTGCCGGCGGTGGGATCCGCCAGGCCGGGCGCCGGGTTCCATTGCCAGCTCTGGGCATCGCCGCCGGCCACCAGGGTGAACGTGGCGCCGGGGCACTGGGGCGGCACGCTCTCGATGGCCACCTCGGGCGGCCCCATGCTGTGCACGGCCAGGGAGTCGCTGGCTGTGAGGGTGCAGCCGTAATCGTCCGTGAGGACCATCGTCACCACATACTCGCCCGGTTCGGTGTAGGTGTGTTGCGGGGCGAACGCGGTGCTGGTGCCGCCATCGCCGAAGTCCCACAACCACGAGCTGCCGCCGGTGCTGTTGTTGATGAACTGCACGGTGCCCGGTGCGCAGAACTGGTCGTCGCCATCGATGGCGATGGACAGGTGGGGGATGCGCAGGTCGAACTTGAACACACCCAGGTTGCACGAGCTGCCGTTGGAGGGACCGGCCACGCCCGGAGTGGTGGGGAAGGACCCACCGCCGCAGCCTGCGCACACGGCCTGGTACACCATCCCGTTCTTGTCGAAGCGCGAGGTGCCGCCGTCCACGTGCTCATTGGAGGTGCCGCCGAAGTAGGTGGCATAGCTCAGTCCGGCCGCGTCGGGCGCCAACACCATCAGGTAGAAGTCGCTGCCATCGGTATCCTCCTGGAGGGCATCGTCCGTCACGGGCAGGCCCAGCGTGGTGCTGTTCTGCGGCACACCGATGTTGTTGGTGAGCCCGCCCCATGCGCTGAGGAAGATCTGCCCGCAATCGCTCACCAGGAAGGCCGATGGCGACAGGTCCTGATCGTTGCTGCCATTGCCCAGGCGGGTGCTCCAATGCGAGGTGCCGAGGCTGGCCGCCATCTTGTGGATGAACATGCCGCTGCCCGGATTGCTGTACACGCCGGGGCTCACCGGGTAGTCGCCGTAGGTCTGGCCCACCACGTACACGTTGTCGTGCACGTCCACCTGCACGAAGTACACCTGGTCGTACACGGGCGTGCCCAGATAGGTGGCGCCCAGCAAGGAGCCGTTCGCGGCGTAACGGGCCACATGCCCATCGGTGCCGCCGGAGAGGGCGTTCTGCAGGGGCTGGCCCGCCATGGGCAGGTCGGCGCTGCGGGTGCCGCCGGCCACGTACACCTCGCCGTTGCTGTTGAACTGCACCCCATAGAGCGCGTCGTCGTCACTGCCCCCGCGGAAGGTGGCCCACAGCATGGTGCTGAGGGCGGGGTCCATGCGGAACACATAGCCGTCCATGGCACCACCGTGCTGCGGCTGTGGCGCGCCGGGCGTGGTGGGCATGTCGAGGCTGCGGGTGCAGGTGGCCACCACCGGCCGCTCCTGGGCGTCAAGCGCCACCTCGCCGCGGAACGGGTCGCCGTAGTTGTGGTTCAGGGCGCTGTTGTTCACCGCGTCATTGTCGATCCCCCCGATGTACGTGCTGCCGATCAGCGCGGTGGCATCGTTGCTGAAGTGCACCAGGAACGCGTCGGCGCCGTTGGGGAAGGCGAAGCCATAGCCCCCGGCGAAGTTCAAGGCGGGGCCGCCCAGAAAGGTGGGGGAGAAACAGCCGGGCGTGGTGGGCAGGTCGTCGGAGCCCGTGCTGCCGAAGACGTACAGTTCGTTGTTGCTGTTCACCACCATGCTGTGCGGGGCATCGGCACCGGCACCGCCGTAGTAGGTGCTCCACACCAAGGCGCTGCCGTCGGGGGTCCACTTGCTCACGCCCACATCGACGAAGCCACCGTGGAAGCTGGGGTCGAAGGCCCCGAGCGACACCGGGTAGCCGGGGCCGAAGACCGTGCCCCCGCCGTAGAGGTGCCCGCCATTGTCGTAGGTGGCGGTGAAGCCGAAGTTGTTCGCGCTGCTGCCACTGAAGCTGCTGAAGCTCAGGGTGGGGTCGATCACCAGCGGCCGCGTGGCATCGTACCCGCCGGGTAGTTCGAAGTGGACCACATCACCCCGCACGCGGTAGCGCGCCTCCACCGGGCTGCCGTCAGCATGGAAAGCCACCGGGCTGCCCTCCACCACGATCCCTGTGGAAAGGGCCACGTGCACCTCGTCGCCCATCAGCTCCAGCCGGTCGTGCCCCACGTAGCGCAGGCGCGCCTGGGCGGGATCGGCGCCAGGGGCCACCAGCACATCGTACTTGAGGCCGTGGTCGCCGTGGAAGCGGATGTCGATGCCGGGCCACACCTCGCGCAGCAGCACGGCGCCGTGCACGGCGCATCGAGTGCCCCAGCCGGCGGGGTCGCGGCCGATGAAGTGGTTCTCGTAGTGTGCCGCGGTAAGCTCGCCGGTGTGGGCCTGGGCGCTGCCGTCCACGAACTTCACGCGGTAGGCATGGGCGCGGGGCGGGCCGCTGGGCGGTGTTCCGCCCCCGTGAGCCTGCAGGGGCAGATCGGCGTACTGCACCACGGTGAGCCCATCGGCCTCCACGAACACGGCCCCGTCCGGCACCAGCACCCGGTACAGCACCTGGGCGGGCCATTGGCCCCGGTTCTCGGTGAAGGTCGATCCCCCATGGTCATGGGCATGCACGGCCGGTCGATGGGCCAGGAGGGCCACCGCCAGCACCACCCACATCCGGATGGGCCATGGACGCTGCATGATCGATGCGAGCAAGTTAGGTCTTCCGCCCACCTGCCGGGGCCGGGCCATCTGATGACGCGCGCCAGCACCGAAGGGTCGTCCGGCGGGTGCTGCCCACCCTTTGAAGGCCCGTAGGTAGGGCGTACCTTTGCCCCGGAGCTGACTTTAGAATTATTCTAAATAAGGCTTCCTGACCTGATGCTCAAGATCTCCGACCTCCGCGCCTCCATCGAAGGCAAGGACATCCTCAAGGGGCTTTCGCTCGAAGTGAATCCCGGTGAAGTGCACGCCATCATGGGGCCCAACGGCTCGGGCAAGAGCACCCTGGCCAACGTGCTGGCCGGGCGCGAAGAGTACGAGGTGACCGGCGGCACGGTGACCTACCTCGGCGAGGACCTGCTGGAACTCGCCCCCGAGGAGCGCGCGTGGAAGGGCATCTTCCTGGCCTTCCAGTACCCCGTGGAGATCCCCGGGGTGAGCAACATGAACTTCCTGCGCACGGCCTTGAACGAAACGCGCAAGGCCAACGGCCTGGAGGAGCTCAGCGGCAAGGATTTCCTGGCCCTGGTGCGTGAGCGGGCCAGGTTCGTGGAGATGGACGCCGACCTGATGAACCGCCAGCTCAACGTGGGCTTTAGCGGGGGCGAGAAGAAGCGCAACGAGATCTTCCAGATGGCGATGCTGCAGCCCAAGCTCGGCATCCTCGACGAGACCGACAGCGGTCTGGACATCGACGCCCTGCGCATCGTGGCCGGCGGCGTGAACAAGCTTCGGTCGAAGGACAACGCCTTCATCGTGGTGACCCACTACCAGCGCCTGCTCGACCATATCGTGCCCGACTTCGTGCACGTGATGGTCGACGGCCGCATCATCAAGAGCGGACCGAAGGAACTCGCGCTGGAGCTGGAGGAGAAAGGCTACGATTGGGTGAAGGAACACGCGTGATGAGCAGCACGACCGTCACCGATCCGAAGGCGAGCGTCCTGCCGTTGCTCGAGGCTTCCAGTTGGCCCCATGCCGCTGAAGCGTTGGCGCAGGTGAACGCGCTGCCCGTCCCCACGACCAGGACCGAGGCGTGGAAGTACACCCGCGTCGGCAGGCTCTTCCACACTGCCTTCGTGCCCGCCGATGGTGCCGCCCAAGTGGAACTGCCCCGGCGGTTGCCCTTCCCGGCCACGCGCATCGTCTTCGTGAACGGCCATTTCCGCGCCGACCTGAGCGACGACCTGACCCTACAGAAAGGCATCGTCATCGACAGCCTGAAGGGCCACCTCACCCACGGCCCGGTGCAGCGCCACTACGGCCAACTCACCCCGCTGGACCAACGCCTGTTCAGCGCCCTGAACACGGCCGCCCCCACTGACGGGCTGTTGGTGCTGGTGACCAAGCACACGGTGTTGGAGAAGCCCATCCACGTGTTGCGCATCACCACCGCCGGGGCGCAGCTCATCCAGCCGCGCGACCTATTCCTGGTGCAGGAGGGGGGACGTGTGGAGGTGATCGAAGAATCGATCTCGAGCACCGAGGCCGCTTCGTCCTCCCTGGTCAACGCCATCCGCGAATGCCATGTGGCCGAAGGTGCCTCGCTGACCGTGGTGCGCCTGCAGCGGGATGCCGCCGCGCATATCGCGCAGGATAGCGCCCAAGTGGCCGCGAAAGGGCACTTCAGCATCTCCACCATCACGCTCGATGGCACGCTGGTGCGCAACGACGTGAACGTGGCGCTCGCCGGGGCAGAAGCCCATGCCGAACTCAATGGTGCCTACCTGCTGAACGGCACCACGCACTGCGACAACCACACCTACATCGGTCACAACGTGCCGGACTGCACCAGCGACGAGCTCTACAAGGGCATCGTGGCCGGCAGGGCGACGGCGGTGTTCAACGGCAAGGTGTACGTGAAGCAGGACGCCCAACGTACGCGGGCCTTCCAGAGCAACGCGAACATCCTGCAAGGCGACGACGCCAAGGTGTACACCAAGCCCGAGCTCGAGATCTATGCCGACGACGTGAAGTGCAGCCACGGTTGCACCATCGGCCGCCTCGACGAGAAGGGCCTCTTCTACCTGCGTTCGCGTGGGGTGAGCGAGGCCGAAGCGCGGCGCATGCTGGCCCATGCCTTCACCACCGACGTGCTGGAGCGCATCGGCAACGCGGACTGGCGGGCGTATCTGGCACAACTGATCGATACCAAGCTCGAAACGCTGTGAAGAAGGATCCCGCATCGGTCGCCCCAACGGCGTATGACGTCGAGGAGATCCGTGCGCAGTTCCCGATCCTGAAGGAGCAGGTGCACGGCCGTCCGCTGGTATACTTCGACAACGGCGCCACCAGCCAGAAGCCGCGCCGTGTGATCAAGGCGGAGAGCGCCTACTACGCGACGATCAACGCCAACGTGCACCGCGGTGTGCACACGCTGAGCACCAAGGCCACCGAGGCGCAGGAGGCCGCGCGCGAGATCGTGCGGGCGCACATCAACGCCCCGCACACGCACGAGATCATCTTCACCAGCGGCACCACGGCCGGCATCAACCTGGCCGCCACCAGTTTGGGCCAGCTGCTGCTCAAGCCCGGCGACGAAGTGGTGATCAGCGGCATGGAACACCACAGCAATATCGTGCCCTGGCAACTCGCCTGCGAGCGCCACGGTGCGGTGTTGAAGGTGATCCCCATCACGGACAGCGGCGAGTGGGACCTGACGCAGGTGCCCTTCTCGGACCGAACGCGCATCCTCGCCATCAGCCACGTGAGCAACACCTTGGGCACGATCAATCCCGTGAAGCAGCTGATCGCCCAGGCCAGGAAGTGGGGCATCATCACCGTGGTCGACGGTGCCCAGGCCATCCCGCACCTGCACATCGACGTGCAGGACCTCGGCTGCGATCTCTACGCCTTCAGCGGCCACAAGGCCTATGCCCCCACCGGCATCGGCGTGCTGTATGGTCGTGCGGACTTGCTGCAGCGCATGCCCCCGTGGCAGGGTGGCGGCGAGATGATCGACACTGTGACGCTGGAAAAGAGCACCTGGGCCCAACTGCCCTTCAAGTTCGAGGCGGGCACGCCGAACATCGCGGGCATCATCGGTCTGGGCGAGGCGCTGTGTTGGATGCAGGACTACGACCTGAGCGCCATGGCGGCCCACGAGCATGCGCTCCTGCAACACGCCACGAAAGAGCTGCTCACGATCGATGGCTTGCGGATCATCGGCACCGCGAAGGAGAAGGTCGGTGTGATCAGCTTCGTGATCGACGGTGTGCACCACTACGACCTCGGCACCCTGCTCGACCAGCAGGGCATCGCCGTACGCACGGGCCACCACTGCACCCAGCCACTGATGGACCGCTTCGGCGTGAGCGGCACCACGCGCGCAAGCTTCGCGTGCTTCAACACCATCGAGGAGGTCGATATCATGATCGCCGCCACCAGGAAGGCGGTGAAGATGCTG
>CAYXKE010000065.1:0-3769 GCA_964464935.1 uncultured Chryseobacterium sp. | reverse complement strand
GACGAGTTCGCCATGTTCACCGACTGGCAGGACCGCTACGAGCACCTGATCGAGCTGGGCCGGGATCTGCCGTTGATCGCCCCCGCGCACAAGGTGGACGAAAATCTGGTGCGCGGCTGCCAGAGCCGGGTGTGGCTGCATGCGGAGCTGAAGGATGGCCACGTGCACTTTTCCGCCGACAGCGATGCGATGATCACCAAGGGCATCGTGGCGCTGCTGGTGCGGGTGTACAACGACCGTCCCCCGCAGGAGATCATCAACGCCTCCACCGCTTTCATCGATCGCATCGGGCTGCGCGAACACCTGAGCCCCAACCGTGCCAATGGCCTCAGCGCGATGATCGACCAGATGAAACGCTACGCCCTGGCATTTTCCTCCGCACAATGACCCACGACGAGAAGAAACAGCTGGAGGAGCGCATCATCCTCACCCTGAAGTCGATCTACGACCCCGAGATCCCCGTGGATATCTACGAGCTGGGGCTGATCTACGACGTGGTGGTGCGCGACGATGCCAGTGTGTACATCAAGATGACCTTGACATCGCCGAGCTGCCCCGTGGCCGAGAGCCTGCCCAACGAGGTGGAGGAGAAGGTGCGCGCCGTGAGCGGGGTGGCCAGCGCCAAGGTGGAGATCACCTTCGATCCGCCCTGGGACCGCACCATGATGAGCGAGGCCGCACAGTTGGAACTTGGTTTCATGTGATGAGCGACGAGCGCCCCATCATCAACAAGGTCGCCGCCGCGGGCATCATCACCCTCGACCTGGAGGAGCTGTACCCGCCGGGCGAACGCGTGGTCTTCGACCTGAAACCCCTGCTGTGGGAGGGCATCGCGCTGAAGGAGGCCGATCTGCGCGAGTTCTGCAGGACCCACGACTGGGCACAGTACAAGGACAAATGCGTGGCCGTGCACTGCTCGGCCGATGCGATCGTCCCCACCTGGGCCTACATGCTGGTGGCCGTGCACCTGCAGCCCCATGCGGCCTTCATCACGCAGGGCGATGCGGACCAGCTCGAACGGGCCGTCTTCACGCGCTTCGTGGCGCAGCTCGATGTGGAGCCCTACCGCGATGCGCGCGTGGTGGTGAAGGGGTGCAGCAAACTGCCCGTGCCGCTCAACGCCTACGTGGAGCTGAGCGCCAGGCTGCTGCCCGTGGTGCGCAGCCTGATGTTCGGCGAGCCGTGCAGCACTGTGCCGCTGTACAAGCGCCCCAAGGCCTGATGCTACCTTCGGCCACGTGCATCGGACGTGGTCGCTCATCGTGCTTCTGCTGGTCTCCCTGGTGCTGAGCGCCCAGGTCGACACCGCCCACACGCCCCACAGCCGCCATGGCTGGCGCCTCTCGCCGCACGGTACCCTCCGGGTGCTGGTCGTGTTCGTGGAGGTGGAGTATGAGGACGCCGCGCGGAACGCCGATCCCGGCACCGAAAAATGGCGCAAGGGGGAGCTTCCGGCATGGAAGGACGAGATGTTCGATCCCTTCCCGCTGCCTGAGCCACGGGGCTCGGTGACGCGCTATTATCACGACGTATCGCTGGGCAACCTGCGCGTGTTGGGCGACTACCTCGACACGTTGGTGGTGATCCGCGAGCGCGAGATCGGGCGGCACGTCAACGGGCATCTCACCGGGAACCAGGCCGTGCGGGCGCTGAATGCGATGAACATGGCGTTCCGGACCGGACACGGGCTTTCCGTGGCCGATTTCGACCTGTGGAAGGGCGGCGGTAAGCCGGGCATGCCCAAGGAACCCGGGCCGGACGATCCCCACCGCTTCGACCATGTGATGTTCATCAGCCGCAACGGCGCGCTGCGGCCCAACACCGGCAGCACCGATGGCGGCAGCCCGGGCCCCTTGTTCGGCTACGAGAGCGACACCCAGAGCCGGTTCGGGAGCGGCGGTGGACTGCCGTTCGACATCCTGAAGCACGAGTTCAACCACCTGCTTGTGGGCAGCAACAACTTCCACAGCGGCGGCGGCAACGGGGCCGAGTTCACCAGCTACTTCATGAGCATGCAGGGCGGCTGGAGCCTGATGGGCGCCGCCAGCAGCAGCCTGCTCACCTGCTCGGCCTGGGACCGCGACCGCATGGGCTGGCTGCCTCCCGATGCCCAGCATCGCATCCGCGCCCGCTCCATCCATGGCGACCAGGTGAACGCCGACCTGGACCCGCTGGCCGGCGATACCGGTTTATTCGTGCTGCGCGACTTCGTCACCACCGGCGATGCCCTGCGCATCCGGCTGCCGTTCATCCCCGCCGACCGGCACCAGCAATGGCTGTGGGTGGAGAACCACCAGGGTTATCAGCGGAATGGCAGTCCCACCGACCGCTTCCATTGGGAGTGGAGCGACCCGTGCATTGCGCCCATGGAGCCTGGCGTGTTCATGGTGGTGCAGGTGGAGCGCGAGAACAGGAGCGGCGGTGACCTCTATGGCGGCCATGCCGACTACCTGCGTCCGGTGGTGGCCAACGGGCACTGGGACTTCCGCCTGCGGGGTGACACGCTGCGCAACGCCTGTCCCTTCGGCAACCGCTCCCTCGCGTTCCACATGGATGATGGATGGGCCAATCCACTCACGGGCAACCACGAGCAGGAGCTGCCGCTGCACGATACCAATGGCGATGGCCGGCTGGACCGCGGCGAGCACTGGGTGCCCGGCACGCGCGTGCGCAATGGGCGGGAGGAGGCCCAGGCCGTGCACTATGGCCGCCCCGAGCATGCCTTCCGCATGACCGGCAACCGCAAGCTGGGCATGGGCACCAACCCCTCCAGCGCCAACATGCTCACCCGCGAAAGTGCCCGGGCCCGCGACTTCCACGGGGAAAAGGCCCCCAACGTGCGCACGGTGCATCTCAACGGCATCGCGGTGGAGTTGCTGGACATGCGGCCCAATGGCGATGTGGTGCTGCGGGTGCGCAACGATGACACCGTACTGGAGCACGATGTGCGCTGGTGCGCGGACACCATCATGCTGCATCCGCTGCGGGGCCGCGATGGGCGCTCGCTCACCGTGGCCAGAGGCCGTACCCTGCGGATCGACCGGTCGCTCACGCCCACCCGCATGGATCGTCCGGACACCGTGGGCGGCCGCATCTGGTTCAGCCCGCCCACATGCTTCGTTGTGGCCTCAGGCGCACAGATGGCCCTGGAGCAGGCGGCCACGTTGGAGCTGCGTGGGGCGTCCGCGTTGCATCTGCTGCCCGGAAGCGTGCTCACGGTGCATCCCAAGGCGCGGATCACCGTGCGCGACGGGCGCATCGTGGAGCATCCCGGAGCGCTGGTCGACGCGCCGGCAAAGCAGTTGCGGAAGCTGCGGCGGAAAGGCCTGCTCGGCCCGCCTCAGTAGGCGCGCACGTTGCGGCCCTCCATGTAGTTGATGTAGGCTCGGTTCACCACACGGTTGCCGCCCGGGGTGGGGTAATCGCCGGTGAAGTACCAGTCGCCCTTGTGCCCGGGGCACGCGGCGTGCAGGCCCTCGATGCTCTGGAACACCAGTCTCACCTCGGCGTTGATGCCCGCAGGGGTGAGCATCTCGCCCATCTTGTCGCTGATCTGCTCGGCGGTGAAGGGGCGATAGATGTCCTTCACCACGTTGATCTGCTCTGCCAGCGGACGGTCCACCATCGCCAGCGCACGGTCGTACACGTCGTCGATGATGTTGTCCTGCTTGGTCTCCTTCAGGAGCGCGATCGCCGCGCGGAAAGCCGCCAGGTCGCCCATCTTGGCCATGTCGATGCCGTAGCAGTCGGGGTAGCGGATCTGCGGGGC
>CAYXKE010000064.1:8973-15410 GCA_964464935.1 uncultured Chryseobacterium sp. | reverse complement strand
GGTGCCTTAGCTCAGCTGGTAGAGCAATGGATTGAAAATCCATGTGTCCCCAGTTCGATCCTGGGAGGCACCACCGCAAAGCCCTCCGGACCTCCGGGGGGCTTCGTGTTCCCGGCCCCTACATTTGGACGGATGGCCCGCTCCCCCCAGCGCCGCACCCTTTGGCTGTTCGTGGCGCTCACCCTCTATGTGGTGGCCCAGTTCTTCTGGTGGGCCGTGCTGCTGCTTCGGCGCGACCGGGAATTGCACGACATGGCCGTGCAGGTGCAGGCCTTGGGCGGTGATCCGGGCCCGGTGCTCGACCCGGTGCGCAGCATGCGCATGGTCCTGGGCGAGGGAGCCGTCTTCCTGGTCCTGCTGGTGGTGGTGCTTCTGCTCACCTACCGGGCGGTGCGCCGCGACCTGGAACTGGCGCGCGCCCAGCGCAACTTCCTGCTGGCGGTGAGCCATGAGCTGCGTACGCCCATCACGGCCATCAAACTGCAACTGCAGACACTGGCGCGCCCCGGGCTGGACGCTGCGCGGACCCATGAATTGAAGCAGCGGGCCCTGGACGAGGTGGACCGCCTGGCCCTGCTCACGGACAAGGTGCTCCTCGCCACCCGCTCGGATGAGGACGTGGTCTCACTGCGGCCGGTGGACCTCGACGCCATGGAGGTGCTGCGTGGGGTGGTGGGCCGCGCGCGCATCGGCGTGGCGAAGGACCATGCGCTCACCCTCACCGGCCCGGAGGCATGTCCCACGCACATGGACGCCGAGGCCCTGCGCAGCATCGCGGATAATCTGGTGGAGAACGCCGCCAAGTACGCCCCCGCAGGCACATCCATTGAGATCACCGTCGAGGCCGGTCGCGATGGCTGGCGTTTTTCCGTGGCGGATCGCGGACCGGGTGTGCCGGCTTCCGAACGGGAGCGTGTCTTTGAGCGCTTTCATCGGGGGGGGCAGGAAGAGACGCGTCAGACCAAGGGCACGGGGCTCGGGCTGTACATCGTGCGGCGGCTGGTGGAACGCTCCGGCGGTGCCGTGGTGGTCCGGGACCGCCCCGGAGGCGGGGCTATCTTCGTGGCCTCATTTCCCCGGCGATAGACATGCAGCCCAAAGCCCTGCTGATGATCCTGGACGGTTGGGGCATCGGTGCCGGTGATCGCACCGACGCTGTCGCCCAAGCCCGCACCCCCTTCATGGATGGTCTGATGAGGACCGCTCCCCACGCCACCCTGCTCACCGACGGGCTCAACGTGGGATTGCCCGCCGGGCAGATGGGGAACAGCGAGGTGGGGCACCTCAACATCGGGGCCGGCCGCGTGGTGCACCAGGACCTGGTGCGCATCGACAACGCCATCGCCGAAGGGAGCCTGGGGCGCCTGCCGCAACTGGCCGAAGCTTTCGCTGCCGCACGCGTTCCGGGTGTGAAGCTGCATGTGATGGGGCTGCTGTCCGATGGCGGCGTGCACAGCATGCGCACCCATGCCGAAGCCCTGTGCCGCTGCGCCGTGGAGGCCGGTGTGCCGCAGGTGTACGTGCACGCCTTCACCGATGGCCGCGATGCTGACCCGCGCAGTGGGCGTGGCTACATGCAACGGTTCCTCACCGCCATGGAAGGTCTGCCCGTGCAGGTGGCCAGTGTGGTGGGCCGCTACTACGCCATGGACCGCGACAAGCGCTGGGAGCGTGTGGCACGTGCCTACGAACTCTTGGTGAAAGGCCGTGGCACGCCGGTGGGCGATGCGCTGCAGGCCTTCGATATCAACTACGCGGAGGGTCGCACCGATGAGTTCATCGAGCCATGCGTGGTGACCGGGACCGATGGCGCGCCCATCGCCACGATCGCGCCGGGCGACGTGGTGATCTGCTTCAACTTCCGCACGGACCGCTGCCGCGAGATCACGCAGGCCCTCACACAGGTCGCCTTCCCGGAACAGGGCATGAGCCCGATGGCGCTCCACTACGTCACCATGACGGAGTACGACCCCACCTACCGGAACGTACATGTGCTTTTCCGGAAGGACGACCTGCGCATGACCCTGGGCGAAGTGGTGGCCAAGGCCGGCATGGAGCAGGTCCGCGTGGCCGAGACCGAAAAGTATCCCCACGTCACCTTCTTCTTCAGCGGAGGGCGCGAGGAACCCTTCCCGGGTGAGCGCCGCCTGCTGGTGCCCTCGCCCAAGGTCGCGACCTATGACCTGCAGCCCGAGATGAGCGCCCAGGGCATCGTGGACGCGATCGTGCCCGAGCTGCGCAGTGATGCCCGTCTGGTGGTGCTCAACTTCGCCAACCCCGACATGGTGGGCCACACCGGCGTGTTCGATGCCATCGTGAAAGCCGTGGAGACCACGGACGATTGTGCCCGCCAAGTGGTGGAGGCCGCCCGCGGGGCCGGTTGGTCGGTGGTGATCATCGCCGATCATGGCAATGCCGACAAGGCCCTCAACCCGGACGGCACGCCCAATACGGCGCACAGCACCAACCCCGTGCCCGTGGTGGTGCTGGGCGAGGGCGTCAAAGCCGTGCGTGCCGGCATCCTGGCCGATGTGGCCCCCACCATGCTCGACCTGCTGGGAATGGAAAAGCCCGTCGAGATGACGGGCTCTTCGCTTATCGTGCGGTGATCGCGGCCGCCTGCTAACGCAGGATGGTGACGTGTCCGGTGATCGGCTCCTCGTCGCGGATCAGAACTTCATAGAAATAGGTCCCCTCCGGCAGGTCGGTACCGCGCCAGCTGTTGTTGTAGTTGGGCGCCTCGTACACCATCTGGCCCCAGCGGTTGTAGATGCGCAGGTGCGTGGGGCGGCCCGCCGTTCCGCTGATGTGGAAGTACTCGTTGTCCCCATCGCCGTTCGGGGTGAACACGTTCGGGACCACGGGCGTGCAATCGAGGGTGAGGTCGAACGAGCCGGTCACCGTGGAGCCGCAATCGTCGATCACCGTCACGTACACGGTCTGTTCATGCTCCAGGGAGATCCAGCTGCGCGGGTCGTTCACCAGGGTGTCGCCGGTGCTCCAGATGAAGGTCAGCGGAGCGATGCCCCCATTCACCCGCGCGAGCACTTGAAGGCTGTCCTCCCGGCACTCCTCATGGACGTCATCCAGCACGAGCTGGAAGGGATCCACGTTCAGGATGGTGAACTCCACCTGGTCGCCCACCGTTTGGGCGCAGGCGTTGGTGAAGGTGACGTTCAGCACGGCGTTCTCCGGTCCTTCGGGCACACCATCGGCGATGGTGGTGAAGGGGAACTGGGCGGAGGGGGCGCCGGCCGGGATGACCAGGTCAGGCCCGAAGAGGTAGTCACTGCCGGAGGTGGCGGAACCCGAGGTGGTCACCGTCAGCGTCAGATCGCCTTGGGCCCCGTTGGGACGCTCCACCAAAACGATCCCATGCTCGCAGCCTTCGTCCAGTGTGGCCGAGCCCAGGATGCTCACCGGCATGGGCGGGGCGGGTAGCAGGGTGGTCTGGAAATCATGGGTGGCGGAAATGCCACAGGGGTCGGTCACGGTCACGGTGTACGTGGTGGACGCGGTAGGGGTGGGGCTGATCGTGGGCGTGGTTTCACCGGTGTTCCACAAGTAGGTGTACACGGGGATCGCACCCGTGGCCTGCGGAACCAGTTCGATGGATTGCCCACAGAGGAAGGAGCCGCCCGTGCCCGTGACGGTCAGCGGTGGCAGCGAGGTGATCAGCAGTTCGATGCTCGAGGTCACGGAATTGCCCTGGCAGTCCAGTGCCACCACCGTGATCACCAGCACCTCATCGCCATCCGCGTCGATGGGTGCGGTGAAGGTGAACGGAGGAAGCTCCGTGCCCGGGGTGTATACCACCGAATCGGGCAGCGGGGGGACAATGTCCACGCCCATGGTCGCGGTGCCGCTGTAGGAGAGGTACACCACCTGGGTCTGTACCGTGTCGCAGTAATTGGGCACCAGGGCGAACTCGTACTCCAGGCAGCTTTCCACCACCACGCCGGAGTCCACCGCGTTGCCGTTGTACGTGATCGTGGGGAGCAGCGGCACACTGCTGAAGCTGCCGCCCTCGATGAACACGCCGGAGTCCCACACTGTGTCACCACCGTCGGCGATGGCCAGTTTGATGTGATAGGTCTCCCCGCAGATCACCGGAGAGGAGGCGGTGAGCACGACGGTCATCCCATCGTACTGGATGGTCGCACTGCCTGTGTTGTCAATGTAATAGATGCTGTTGGCCGTCCAGTTCGGGTCTAGGTCGGAGCAGTTGGTCGCACTGCCGGAGGAGCCCACGGTGCCGTTGTTCACGGTGTTGATGGAGACCGGCACGTCGCTGCCCGGCAGGGTGGCCAGGTTGATGGCGTTGTTGCTGAATGGACCAGTGATGCCGGGGCCGCTGAGGAAGAAGCCGAACACGTCGTTCACCGTGGCGCAGACGTATTCGTTGTACTCCTCACTTGCGAACACGTAGCGGAACGAGAGCTCCTCGCCAGAGGGGATGAAGTCGAACTCAAGTATGGCGGCATCGTGCGTCGATACGCCTGCGAGCGCGGTGAGGTCAGGGTCGCCGAAATTTGAGTTCCCGCCACCCAGGGAGTAGCCGCCGTTGTTGTTCGGCCCCACCGCCGCGAGCACATTGCCCGAGCCCAGGATCACCCCGGTGGGCAGCCCCAGGTTCACGTTCGCGCCGGCGGTGAACTTCCCGGCCTGTTCGTTCAGGATCGTTCCGGGCTGCCCATTGAAGGTCACGTTGAAGACCTCCACGCACGAGCCCACGAGCACATCGCGCACGAGCTGCTCCGGGGTGAGGTTCGTCTGGATCGTCAATTGCGCCTGGGTCGCGGTGCCCAAAAGGAGAGCGGCACCCACGAGGGTCGACTTCATTCCTGCCATGTGGTTCAACGATGTTGGGATCCGGCGGCCAGCGTCACGTGCCCGTAGCCTTCCACGGCAGGGAAATAGTGGCCTTTCGCGCGGTACTTGTACACATACACCCCGGTGAGCTGCTCCTTGCCGTTCACCGTGCCGTCCCACCGCACATGGATGTCGTCGGTGTAGAACACCAACTCACCGAAGCGGTTGAAGATGGACATTTCGAACTCGTCGATGGAGTGACCCACCGGGCCGAAGGTATCGTTGATGCCGTCGCCATCCGGACTGAATGCGTTGGGGAAGTAGATGTGGGCCGGGGCCTCGAGCAGCACCGAATCCACGCCCACGCAGCCGTTGGGGGTGGTCAGGGTGAGGGTCACCCAGTGGTCTTCCAGATCGTAGTAGCTGTGGTACACCTCCTTGTCGCGGTAGAAGGTGCCGTCACCCATGTCCCAGTGCCAGGTGCGGCCCGCGGGGATGGACGAGGCCTGCAGGTACCAGTCGTCCTGCCCTTGATTGGTCACCACGATGTCCACGTACACATACTCCACCTTGATGGTGGTGCTGCCGGTGAGCTGTTCGCCGCACTGGTCGGTGATCCGCACCGGGTAGGTCGTCTCCATCACCGGCGTCACTTGGATCAGCGGATCGGTGTGGCCCAGGGTCGGCCAGTCGATGAAATAGAGGCCCGAGCCGCCGTTCACCAGGGCGTGCAGCATCACGGAGTCGCCGGCACAGATGGTCTGGTCGGGCACCATCTCGAGGGTGAAGGGCGGGTAGATCGGCAGGTATACCTGCACCTGGGCGCTGCCCACGGTCTGGCATTGGTCGGACACGGTGAGCGTGTAGGTGTGGTCGCCCACCACCGGCACCTGCATCATGGAACCGGTGCCCACCTGCTGGCCCAGTTCGTTGGTCCATACCAGCGCGTACACGCCGTTGCCCCCGGAAATGCCGGCCGCTTGCAGCAGCGCCGTATCGCCCGGGCATACCACCACTTGGTAGGGCTCGAGTTCCACCTGGATCGGGGGCAGGGGCACGGTGCTCACCAGCACGCTGTCCTGCACACTGTCGCCGCAGCCGTCGGTCACGGTCACCACGTACCAGGTGGGCGGGCCGGCGGGCACTTGGATGGTGGCCGTGTTGCCCACGGTCTGGCCGTTCACCTGCCAGTGGTAGCTGTATACGCCATTGCCCCCACTCGCGCTGGTCACGCCGATGGGGCCCGTGGAGAGGCAGTTGATCTGCGTCTCCGGGGTCACCGTGATGGCCATCGGGGGGTAATCGGGCAGGGTGATCGTTGCGTCCACGGTGACGGGTTCCACACCGCACACATCGGAGACCTCCACACTGTAGGTGGTGGTCCCACCCGGTGTCACCGTGATGGACGGAGTGGTCTCGTTGGTGCTCCAGAGGAAGGTGTACTCGCCCATGCCGCCGGTCACCACGGGGTTCAGCACGTGGGTCTGGCCGCAGACCCCGTTCACGCTGGGCAGGGTCACGTTCATGGCGGGCAGGGACCCGATGTGGAACGTGAACTCGGTCTCCACCTCCTGTCCGGAGCACTCCACCACGGAGGTGATGTTGAGCACGATGGTCTCGGGGCC
>CAYXKE010000064.1:6933-8873 GCA_964464935.1 uncultured Chryseobacterium sp. | reverse complement strand
CGGCGCCGGCACGCCGTTGAACTTCACGTTCGATACCGTCACACCACCACCCAAAAGCACCTGTTCCACCAGTTGGGTGGGGTTCATTGCGGTGGAAACGGTCATTTGTCCGAAGACACTCCCGATCGTAAGGGTGGCGATACCGGCGGCCAGGTGACGGAACATGCGCATGATACACAGGGCGGAGGGTGAAAGTAGGGCTTCCTGCTGGAACGTTGACGGCGCCCGCACCGCGAAGGTTGTCCCGGCCCGGCCCGTTATCTTCGGCGCCTCATCACCCACGCGCATCCCAATGGCCCCCATCGACAGCTACATCGAAGCGAACAAGGACCGCTTCATCAATGAGCTCCTGGACCTGCTCCGCATCCCCAGCGTGAGCGCCGACCCGAAGTACAAGGCCGATGTGGCCCGCTGTGCCGAGGCCGTGAAGCAGCGCCTGATCGAGGCCGGGCTCGACCAGGTGGAGGTGTGCCCCACCGCCGGTCACCCCATTGTGTACGGCCAGAAGATCGTGGACCCGAGGAAGCCCACCGTGCTCATTTACGGCCACTACGACGTGCAGCCCCCCGATCCCTTGGAGCTCTGGGACAGCGGCCCCTTCGACCCGGTGATCAAGGACGGTATGATCTATGCCCGCGGCAGCGCCGACGACAAGGGCCAGTTCTACATGCACGTGAAGGCCATCGAGACCATGATGAAGAACGGCGGCCTGCCCTGCAATGTGAAGGTGATGATCGAGGGCGAGGAGGAAGTGGGCAGCGACAACCTCGGCATCTTCGTGTCGAACAACAAGGAGAAGCTCGCCGCCGACGTGGTGCTGATCAGCGATACCAGCATGATCGCCAACGACGTGCCCAGCATCAACACCGGCCTGCGCGGCCTGAGCTACCTCGAGGTGGAGGTGACCGGCCCCAACCGCGACCTGCACAGCGGGGTGTACGGCGGGGCGGTGGCCAACCCGATCAACGCCCTGTGCGAAATGATCGCCAGCCTGCACGACCAGGACCGGCGCATCACCATTCCTGGCTTCTACGATGCCGTGAAGGAGCTGAGCAAGGCCGAACGCGACGCCCTGGCCGAGGCCCCCTTCAACGAGGACGCGTACATGAAGGACCTCGGCATCGATGCCGTGCGCGGCGAGAAGGGCTACACCACCGAGGAGCGCAGCAGCATCCGCCCCACCCTCGATGTCAACGGCATCTGGGGCGGGTACATCGGTGAAGGCGCCAAGACGGTGCTGCCCTCCAAGGCCTACGCCAAGATCAGCATGCGCCTGGTGCCCGACCAGAAGAGCGACGTGATCACCAAGCTCTTCGCCGACCACTTCGTGAAGATCGCGCCGCCCGGCGTGAAAGTGGAGGTGCGCCCCCACCATGGTGGCGAGGCGGCCGTGACACCGATCGACAGCCCGGCCTACCAAGCCGCCAGCCTGGCCATGGAGGAGACCTTCGGCAAGAAGCCCATCCCCACCCGTGGTGGCGGCAGCATCCCCATCGTGGCCCTGTTCGAGGCCGAGCTGGGCCTGAAGACCGTGCTCTTCGGATTCGGTTTGGACAGTGACAACATCCACAGCCCCAACGAGAAGTACGGCGTGTTCAACTACATGCAGGGCATCCGCTCCATCCCGCGCTTCTTCCACCACTTCGCCCGGCTGACGGGTGGTGCCGCCTGAGCGCATCCCGGCGGACACCCACCGCGTACCACACCCATGGTCCGTACGCTCCTGGCCGGCCTCTTCGTCGTGCTGCTCTCCGGCTGCACGTACCAGGAGGTGTTGCTGCATGACATCGACCATGTGGCCGTGAAGCGTTTCGACGGCAACAGCCTGGAGGTGATCGTGCACGCCGTGATCGAGAACCCGAACGGTTACAAGGTCCACATCATGGACCCCGACCTGGACATCGTGCTCAACGGCACGTCCATGGGCAAGGCGGTGATGG
>CAYXKE010000064.1:0-6833 GCA_964464935.1 uncultured Chryseobacterium sp. | reverse complement strand
TGCCCGGACCGGTGAAGAGGAAGTTCGTCCAAAGCAGCAGGGCCATCAGCAGGGGACCCAGCCCAAGCAGGTTGAACAGGAACCATTCAAGCCGCTCCATGCCCACCTTCCAGGCCAGCCGCCGGTAGGGGACCACGGCCACCGCGAAGCACAGCCCCGCCTGGATGCGCAACAGCGTGGTGGGCTGCAGCAGCGTCCAGCGGGCCACGGTCACCAGGTCGAACATGGTGAGGATGATCCCCAGGGCCATCAAGGTGCCCGGCCAGCGCAGTTCCTTGATGCCGCCCTTCACTTCGCGCTGTGGACGACGCGCACCACGGGACCCCGGGGCCCCGTTATCCGGGCGTTTTCTTTGGTCTCCCATGGCCCACGGCCAAGATATCCATCCCGCCAACCGCTTGGTGCATGAACGCAGCCCCTACCTGCTTCAGCATGCCCACCACCCGGTGCACTGGTATCCGTGGGGCGAGGAGGCGTTCGCCAAGGCCCGGGCGGAGAACAAGCTGGTGCTGGTGAGCGTGGGGTACAGCAGTTGTCATTGGTGCCATGTGATGCGGCACGAGATCGCGGAACACCCCGAGATCGCAAGGCTGATGAACGCCCACTTCGTCTGCATCAAGGTGGACCGCGAGGAACGCCCCGATGTGGACCAGGTGTACATGACGGCCGTGCAGCTCATGACGCGGCATGGTGGCTGGCCGCTCAACTGCTTCACCCTGCCCGATGGACGGCCCGTGTACGGCGGCACCTACTTTCCCCCACGTCAATGGATGGCGGTGCTGGACGGCCTTGCCACCGCCTGGCGCGACACGCCGGACAAAGTCGGTGCCCAGGCCGAACGCCTCGCCCAAGGAGTGGTGGCCGCCCAGCTGTTCGAGGTGCCCGCCGACCCGCCGCCTTTCAGCCGCGCCACGCTGGAGCAGATGGTGGCCACCTGGACGCACCGCTTCGATCCGGTGCATGGGGGCGATGATCCCGCGCCCAAGTTCCCCATGCCCAACAGCCTGGAGTTCCTGCTGCGGTACGGCACCATCACCGGCGATGCCCGGCTGCACGATCATGTGCGCCGCACCCTGCGGAAGATGGCCCAGGGCGGCATCTTCGACCAGATCGGCGGGGGATTCGCGCGCTACAGCACCGACGCGGAATGGAAGGTGCCGCATTTCGAGAAGATGCTCTACGACAACGCCCAGCTCGTTTCACTATACAGCCGGGCCTTCCAAGCGTTCGGCGACCCGCTGTACCGCAGCATCGTGGAGCGGACCATCGCCTTCGTGCAGCGGGAGCTCACCGCGCCCGACGGCACGTTCTTCAGTGCCTTGGATGCCGATACGGAAGGGGAGGAGGGGCGCTTCTACCTGTGGGAGAAGGACGCGCTCGTTCAGGCATTGGGGCCGGAGAACGCGTGGGCGCTGACCTGGTTCCGGGTGGATGCCGATGGGGAGTGGGAGGACGGCCGCCATGTGCTGCAACGCACCGATCATCCCGATGAGCTGGCCCAACGCATGGGCATCGATCCCGAAGAACTGCAGCAACGCGCGAACGACGTGGCGGCGGACCTGCTGAGGCTGCGCAACGAGCGGCCGCGCCCCGCCTTGGACCACAAGGTGATCACGGGTTGGAACGCGCTCATGATCTCCGGGCTGTGCCACGCCTACGACGCTTTCGGGCGTGCCGATTGGCTCGCCATGGCGCGCACCGGTATGGACCGGCTCCTGGGCCACGCACTGCGTCCGCAGGGTGGTCTGTGGCGGGTCCTGGTGGAGGGCACGCCCTCCGTGAACGGCTATTTGGACGACATCGCCTTCACCATCCAGGCCCTGATCGATCTGTACGGTGTCACCTTCGAGGAGGAACTGCTCCACCACGCACAGCGGCTCACGGCCCACGCCATCGCACATCATCGCGATGAGACCACCGGGCTCTTCCACTACACCAGTGCCGAGGATCCCGCCCTCGTGGCGCGACCGATCGAGGTGCATGACAACGTGGTGCCCGCTTCCAACTCCGCCATGGCGCGCGCGCTCTTCCAGCTTGGCATCCTGCTGGACGATGGAACATACCGCACCATGGCCGACACCATGCTGGCCGTGGTGCAGCACCGTTTCACCACGCACCCCACCGCCTGGACCAACTGGGCCCAACTGCTCATGGCCCGCGTGCACCCCTTCCCCGAACTGGCCATCACCGGTTCCGATGCCCGGCGGTTGCGCGCCGAGCTGGGTCGCCATTTTCTGCCGCAGGGCCTGGTGATGGGCACCACCGGACCCAGCACGCTTCCGCTGTTGCGCGACAAGTCCGCCGCCCGAAGCATGATCTTTGTATGCCACGACCGCAGCTGCCGGCCCCCCGTGGCCACCGTGCAGGAAGCCATCGACCTGTTGCCATGAGATCCACCCTCCTCCTCCTCACGCTGTCCATCGCCGCAGCGCTTCCCGCGCAGGTGCTGTTGGTGCCCGCGGAAGGGGATCCGACCGAGCTGCACTTCAACCCGGTCTTCATTGCGCGCAACGGCATCACCGCCGTGCATGGCGAGCGCATGGTGAAGCACGACAACAAGCCCATGCGCGGGCTGCCCGGCAAGTACCTGTACCGCTTCGATGCGCAGGGCCGTCGCATCTATGCCAATCACAGCTTCGGCCATCCCGGCACCGGGCGCGACACGGCCAGCACCGTGTTCACCTACGACGCTGACGGTCGCGTGGTGCGCAGTCTGCGCAACGACCTCATGGGCCACTTCGCCTATGACCTGAAGTACGACGAAAAGGGCCGACCGGTGCGGGAGACCTACACCCGCATCGAGAACCGCTCCACCGACCGCTATCAACTGGTGCCGGGCGCCGTGACCGAGATCAGCGATGAGCACTACCGCTACGAGACCGTGAGCGATACCGTGTGGCGGCGGGTGTACGTGAACAGCAACGGCCTGCCCTACCGCGAGCGCACCCATACCCACGATGGCAACGGGTATTTGCTGCGGATCGAGGACCGCTATCTGGTGAGCAACCGACGTTCCGCGATCACCTTCCGGTATGATGAGAAAGGGCGACTGTCCGAGCGTGCCGATCAACCCGACCTCAACGTACCGCGCATCACCCGACGCACGTGGAAGTACGATGCGGCCGGCAACGTGCTGGAGGAGGACGTCTGGCATGACGACCAGCAGAAGGAGCACATCGAGTACATGTACGAGGAGCACACCATGCTGCTGAAGGCGCGCCTCACCAAGGACATCGCCACGGGCAGCATCCATGTGGTCCGCTACACCACGGAACGACGCTGATGCGGGGTGCGCTCCTGGGGATGTTGCTGTTGCTGGCGGGTGCGATGCATGCGCAGCGTGCCACGGTCCATTGGGCCTACGGGCCTCATGGACGCGAAGGCGACGCGGCGTTCATCGTGGAAGACGGACGCATCCATCAGGCCTGTGGCGGGCTGGCCTCGCGCGGTCCGTGCCTGTATGTGTTCACCGACAATGAGGTGTACCGCAGCGGCGACGCCTTCGGGTCCCGCGGCAGTGGGGCCTATCTGCTGGAGGGGCGCGAGCTCTTCCGGTGCAATGGCACGTTCTGCAGCAAAGGCCAATGCCTGCTGGTCACCGATGGGCGGAAGGTCTTTCGCAGCGAGGGGCCGTTCTGTCACAAGGGCGAAGCCGCCTTCCTGATCGAGGGGCGCACCGTCTACCTGGCCGAAGGGGCCTTTGCCAACAAGCGCGATGCGGTGATCAGTTGGACAGGAGACCTGCCCATGGTGGCCCTGCTCACGATCCTGGTGGGGTTGTGATCCGCGGCCGGGCGATGCCGGTGTTCGCGGCTTTCCCGTACTCCGGCACCAGATAGGCCAGATCGTCGAACTGCCCGGCTTGGAAGCGCGCAACGGCAAGCGGCAACAGGTGGGCCGCTGAGGGGCGAACGCCGGGCAGATGCGTGATCGAGGCCTGGTCCTTCCACAGTGCCACGGCCTTGTCGGCGCCATCGCCGAACACCACGCGGGGTGCGGGGTCGCCCGCCCAGGCGGCATCGAGGATCAGCGGTGCGGTGTCGGCCAGAGGCCTGCCGGTGGGGGTGAAAGGCGCGCTGAACACCTCCATGCGGCGGGCGTCCACCATGGGCCAAAGCGTGCCCTGCAACGGACCCTGGAGCGCGTGTGCGGCCTGGGCCAATGTGTGCAGGGTGCCGATGCCGATGATGGGCCGGTCCAGGGCATAGCACAGGCCCTTGGCCGCACTGAGCCCGATGCGCAGGCCCGTATAGCTGCCCGGGCCGGTGCCCACGGCCACGGCGCTCAGCGCGTTCATGGCCACCCCGGCCTCTTCCAGCACCTGGGCGATGAACACGTTCAGCTTTTCCGCATGGGCGAGGCGGCCATCGTTCACTTCGCGCAAGGCCAGCAGTTGAGCGTCACGGCCCAACGCCACGGAGCAGAGCGGCGTGGCCGTCTCGATCGCCAGGATAAGGGGCATGGCGCAAAGGTCCGCAGAAACGGCCATGGGCGGTCGGTGGCCATGGGCGCCATGTTCATAACTCTTCGGCGCTGCGCATTGGCGAGGGCGCTTACATTGCCGGTATAAACACCTAAAACCCCGGACAGATGGCAGTGGAAGCATACTGCGTGAAGTGCAAGGCCAAGCGCGACATGAAGGATCCCAAGGAGAACGTCATGGCCAATGGCCGCAAGGCCATGAAGGGCACCTGCCCCACCTGTGGCACGGGCATGTTCAAGATCTTGGGCAAGGCCTGAGGACGGCGGTGGAGCGTGTGGCGGGGAAGCTACCTTCGCCGCCACATGCCCCGCCCATCGCTACCTCCCCTGCTCGAGGCCGCCATCGATGCCGCGTTGCGGGCGGGGGAGGAGATACTGGCCGTGTACGACACGGCCTTCACCGTGGAGTGGAAGGCGGACCATACCCCGCTCACCGAGGCCGACCGCCGCGCCCACCGGGCCATCGCGGAACGCCTGGCCACCACGGCGCTCCCTCTGCTCAGTGAGGAGGGCGCCGCAGTGCCCCCCACGGAGCGTCAACAATGGACGCACTACTGGCTCGTTGACCCACTGGACGGTACCCGGGAATTCATGGCGCGCAACGGGGAGTTCTGTGTGAACATCGCCCTGATGGAACGCGAGGGCGGTGAGGAAGGTCCCGGCTTCGCCCGCCCGATCGCGGGGGTGATGTACGCGCCCGTGAAGGACCGATTGTACTTCGCTTGGGAGGGCGGCGGCGCATGGCGACAGGACGATGCGGCAACCTCCGGGCGGGCAACTGCGTACGAACGGGCCGCAATGGCAGAACGGCTCCCCCTGATGCACAATGACCAGCGCCCCTTCACGGTGGTGGCCAGTCGTTCGCATGGTAGTGCGGACACTGCGGCCTTCATCCGCGACATGGAGCAGCGCCATGGGGAGGTGAAGCTCGCCACCATCGGCAGTGCATTGAAGATCGGTCTGGTGGCCGAAGGCACGGCCGATGCGTACCCCCGCTTCGGGCCCACCATGGAGTGGGACACCGCCGCCGGCCATGCGATCGCGCTGGAGGCCGGCCGACGGGTCATCGACCCCGCCACCGGGGCGCCCCTGCGTTACAACAAGACCGAACTGGTGAACCCTTGGTTCATCGTTGAATAAGAACCCTACCGCGACATGGCGACCAAGAACACGAAGAAGTCCGCTTCCAAGTCCACCCCCAAGAAGTCCGCTCCGGCCACGAAGGCCCGCGTGATGAACAGCAAGAAGGTGGTGGCCCGCAAGCCCATCAAAGTGGCCTCCAAGGCCCCCAAGAAGCGCAAGGTCGCACTGATCACCGGGGTCACCGGCCAGGATGGTGCCTACCTGAGCGAGTTCCTGCTCGGCAAGGGGTACGAGGTGCACGGCATCAAGCGGCGCAGCTCGTTGTTCAACACCGACCGGATCGACCACCTGTACCACGACTCGCACGAGAAGGGGCTGCCCTTCCACCTGCACTATGGCGACCTCACCGACAGCGTGACCTGCCTGCGTCTGGTGCAGCAGATCCAGCCGGATGAGATCTACAACCTCGCCGCGCAATCGCACGTGGCCGTGAGCTTCGAACTGCCGGAGTACACCGCCAACGCCGACGCCATCGGCACGCTGCGCTTCCTGGAGGCCATCCGCACCTGCGGCCTCACCAAGAAGACCAAGTTCTACCAAGCCTCCACCTCCGAACTGTACGGGGGGGTGCGCGCCCATGCCCAGAACGAGGAGACCCCCTTCCACCCGCGCAGCCCCTACGGGGTGGCCAAGCTCTACGGCTTCTGGATCACCAAGAACTACCGGGAGAGCTACGGCATGTTCGCCTGCAACGGCATTCTCTTCAACCACGAGAGCCCGCTGCGTGGGGAGACCTTCGTGACCCGCAAGATCACCCGTGCCGCGGCCAAGATCAAGCTCGGTCTGCAGGACACGCTCTACCTGGGCAACCTCGACGCCAAGCGCGACTGGGGCCATGCCAAGGACTATGTGGAGGGCATGTGGATGATCCTCCAGGCCAAGAAGCCCGATGACTTCGTGCTGGCCACCGGCAAGACCCACACCGTGCGCCACTTCGTGGAGCTGGCCTTCGCCGAGGTGGGCATCAAGCTCACGTGGAAAGGAAAGGGCGAGAATGAGAAGGCCGTGGACCGCAAAACGGGCAAGACTGTGGTGGCCATCGACAAGCGCTACTATCGTCCGGCCGAGGTGGACCACCTGGAGGGCGATCCCAGCAAGGCCCGTCGCGTGCTGGGCTGGAAGCACAAGTACGAACTGAAGGACCTCGTGAAGGAGATGGTCCAGGAGGACGTGAAGCTCTTCGAGCGTGACGTGTACCTGAAAAAAGG
>CAYXKE010000063.1:0-15507 GCA_964464935.1 uncultured Chryseobacterium sp. | reverse complement strand
TAATATATACTCCCCCCGTTTCGTCACCCCAAAAACCGAGCGGGCCGCCCCCCCAGGCAGCCCGCTCTCCCTTTGGTCCCAACCCACAACTAGTCGATCGAGAGCACTTTGAACTCCGTGCGGCGGTTGCGCGCGTGCTGCTCCTCGGTGCAGCTCTCGCACACGCAGTCCTCCGACGGCTTCGATTCTCCGTAGCCTTTGCTCCGCAGGCGGTCCTTGGCGATGCCCTTGGAGATGATGTAGTCCACCGCGCTCTTCGCACGCTTCTCGGACAGGCTCAGGTTGTAAGCGTCCTTGCCGCGGCAGTCGGTATGCGAACCCAGCTCGATGCGCACCTGCGGGTTTTCCATCAGCAGCTGCACCACCTTGTCCAGTTCAAGCGCCGCATCGGGACGGATGTTGAACTTGTTGTAGTCGTAGAAGATGTTGTCCAGACGCACCACCTGGTCCACCTTCAGCGGGTACAGGCGGAAGTCGGTGACGATCTGCGGCGTGGCCTGGGCGCGCGTGTTGATGCGGGCGCTCTGCTTGAAGAAGCCGTCGCGCTCCACCTTTACGCGGTAGTCGCCGTCCTGCGCCAGCGGGAACTCATACCGGCCGCTGGCATCGGTCACCACCGAGTCGATCGGGTGGTCGTTCATGTCGGTGATGATCACCTTCACGCCGTCCAGCGGTTCGCCGTTCTCGCCATGGTACACCGTACCCGTGGCGGCGCGGTCGTACTTCATCATCTCCAGCACCAGGCCGGTGAGCCGGTCGGTGTCCGTGTGCACGCGGGTCATGGTCTCGTGGTAACCGCTGCGGGTGGCCGATACGCGGTACTCCGGCTTGTACACCACGCTCTTCTCGAAGGCACCCTGGGCATCGGTCTCCACGCGGGCCAGCACCTCACCATCGGCGGTGCGCAGCATCACCACCGCATGGGGGATGGGCCGGCGCGTCTCGCGGTCCACCACCAAACCACTGAGGAAGATCATGGGCGGACGGATGGTGCAGCCGTAGATGTCATCGCTGCCCAGGCCTCCGGGGCGGTCGCTGGCGAAGAAGCCCGTGGAGTCGTTGATGAGGATGAGGCTGTGGTCGTTGTGGCTGGTGTTGAGCGGATAGCCCAGGTTGAACACGTTGCCGGGGCCGCCGGGCGTGAGCCGCACGCGGAACAGGTCGAGCCCACCCAGGCCCGGATGGCCGTTGCTGGCGAAGTAGAGCAGGCTGTCGTTCCACATGAAGGGATACATCTCGTCGCCGGGCGTGTTCACCGGAGCACCCATGTTGCGCGGGGCGCCCCATTGATTGCCCAGGTTCTCGCTGTACCAGATGTCCGTGCCCCCCATTCCGCCGGGCATGTCGCTCACGAAGTAGATGAACCGGCCATCGGGCGAGATGCACGGATGGCCCACGTTGAACTCGGCGTCGTTGTGGTCGAAGGGGATCAGGCTGCCCCACTCCTGCTGGCCGAACTCGCCCGTCACCACATCGGCGAAGTAGATGCCCAGCTTCAGCTGTCCGTCCGTGCTCTTGGAGCGCACGCCGTAGTGGACCTGGTTGCGGGTGAAGTACAGGCGCTTGGTGTGCGGGTCATAGGTCACCGTGCCATCGTGGTAGCGGCTGTTGATGTCCTTGCGCATCACCATCGGTTCCTCGGCGGTCTCGCCCTTCAGCAGCGCCGAGTAGAGGTTGAGGTAGGGCTCGTCGTCCCAGTTGTAGCGGCGCTTGCCACCGGCCCCTTCCCCACGTGCACTGGAGAAGAGGAGCAGCTCCTCCAGGATGGTCATGCCCAGATCGGCCTGCGGCGAGTTGATGGGCACCGTGCGGATCGTTGCGCTGCCGCTGTCGGACATCAGGCGGTCGATGAAACCGGGGTCGGCCAGGTAGGCCTGCGGGCGGGGATCATCGGGCCGCACACTGGCGTAGTTGCCGTACCACTCCAGGGCCTCGGAATACTTGCCGTTGGCGCGCAGGATGTCGGCGTGGATGCGCACGTCCTCGGGATCGGTGCCCCCGCGGCCCATCAGGCGCAGGGAGGCGTTCTCGGCGTCGGCCATTCTGCCCATGCGGCGGTACACCGCCACCAGCTGGCGCAACTCGTCGGGGCCGGCCTGCCCCTGGCGGTCCATCTGCTCATAGATCGCAGCGGCACGGGGGTGGTCGAACTCGGCCAGGGCACGCTCGGCCAGGCGGGCCTTGAGCTGCTGTGCGTGGGCCATGGGAGCGCCCAGCAATGCCACCAGGGCGAAGACCGTGATGCGGGCGAGGGATCGTTTGCGTCGTGCCATCATCAGAAGTAGCGCGGTGAACGGACACCGGTCACGGGGTCGCCCAGGCCGATCCCGATCATGATCTCATGGGACCCTCCGCTGTGGTCGCGGAACGGCGAGAGGGGGAAGTCATAGGAATAGCCCACCGAGAGCGCGTTGGTGATGTGGTATTGGGCCAGCGCACCCACGGCATCGGTGTGGCGGTACATGGCGCCCAGCCAGAACTTCTCATAGAAGAGGAAGTTGGCGCTGAGGTCGAAGCTCAGGGGCGCACCATCCACGGCCTTCAGCAGCACCGTGGGCTTGAACTTGTGGTACAGGCCCAGGTCGAAAACGTAGCCGCCACTGAGGAAGTAATGCGCGCGTTGGGCGGGTTCCGACACGAACATGAGCGAGTCGGTGGTGTAGAACTTGGTGCGGAGGATCTTCGGCGTGCTGATGCCCACGTAGTAACGGTCGCTGTAGTACATCATGCCGAACCCGAACTGGGGATCGAGCTTGGTGTTCACGTTCTCTTGGAACACCTGGTCGCCGGACTGCAGCGGGTTGAGCTCCGCGAATCGCCCTTGGAACACGTTGAGGCCGCCCTTGATGCCGAAGGCCAGCTTCGCATCACCCATGTGGATGCGGTATGAGATGTCGGCATTGAAGGTGTACTGCGTGATGGGCCCATGGCTGTCGCGCATGATGGTGCCACCCACGCCCAGGCTCTCATGCCACACGGGCGAGTGCACCGTGAGGGTCTGCGTGGTGGGGGCGCCTTCGAAGCCCACCCACTGGTGTCGGCTCAGCCCCTTGATGCTCACGCGGTCCTCGCTGCCGGCGTAGGCCGGGTTGATCGCCAGCATGTTGAACATGTACTGGGTGAACTGGGGATCCTGCTGGGCCAGCATGGCGGTGCCTGTGCCGAGGGCCATCACCAGGCCCAGGGCCCGGCTTGCAGCGGGTCGTATGCGGTCGAGTTGCATGTTCATCGGCGCAGGTAGATGAAGCCCGTGTACGGTTGGTCACCGTTGTTCAGGTCGAGGACGTAGTAGTAGGTGCTCTCCGGCAGCTGTTCACCGAACACGGAGCCGAACTGGTTGGTGCCGTCCCAATCGTTGTTGTAGGGAGAGCGGTCCAGCACCTTGTTCCCCCAGCGGTTGAACACCTGGAAGCTGTTGTCCGGGTACGACTCCAGGTTGTGGATCACGTACGTGTCGTTCACGCCGTCACCGTTGGGCGAGAAGGCGTCGGGAATGACCAGGGTGAGGCAGTCCTTGATCCGCACCAGCATGGTGTCGGCCGTGGTGCCGCAGTCGCCGTTGTGCACGGTCCACACGAACCAGTGGTCGCCCTGGGGCAGGCCGGTCACGTCCGTGCCGGGATCGTTCGGCGATGCGATGGTACCGCTGCCCAGCGCCGTCCACGTGCCGTAGGCGGTGCTGCTGGTGGGCGCGGCCTCCAGCTGGGTGGCGCTCACGTCCTGGCAGAACTGCTGGTCCGGACCCGCATCGGCTGCGGCCACGGTGTGGTCGTAGACCATGATGCTCATCTCATCGCTGGTGCTGCCGCAGGCGCCGTTGTGCACGGTCCAGCGGAAGATGTGCTCACCGGGCGTCAGGCCGGTGATGGCGGAGAAGGGCGATGCGGGGTCGGCGATGTCGGCCGTGCCCGAGATCAGTTCCCACTGGCCAAAGCCTGGCGGCACGGGGCTGCTGGCGAACATGGTCACATCGCCCACGATCGGCGTGCAGAAGCTCTGGTCCGGACCGGCGGCGGCCACGGCTGCGGAGCCGTCGAAGATCTCGATCGTCACCTCGTCGGTGGTGGGGCCTTGCGTGCAGGGGCCGTTGCTGATCGACCACTGCAGCACGATCACACCCGGACCGATGTTCGTGATGACGGCCTGCGGATCGGTCGGATCGCTGATGTCGCCCGTGCCGCTCACGATGGTCCACATACCGGTGGCGGGGGCCACGACGGCGTTGGCCTGCAGGTTCACGCTGTTCACCGGCGTGCACAGCTGCTGGTCGGGGCCGGCATCCGCGGCGGCCTGCGCGCTGTCGTACAGCGTGATGGTCACCAGGTCATCGGTGGTGCCGCACGGGCCGTTGTCGATGGTCCACTGGAACACGTTGTCACCGAATTGCAGGCCCGTCACCGTGCTGAGCGGATCGGACGGATCGGCGAACACACCGCCACCGCTCACCAGGGTCCATTCGCCCACGGCGGGGAACACCGGTGCGTTGCCCGCCATCTGGGCCTGGTCGATGGGACCGCACAGGGCCTGGTCGGCACCGGCGTCGGCAGGATCGCTGTCACCATCATGGATGAACACGCTGATGATGGCCGAGCTGCTGCCACACGGACCGTTGTCGATGGTCCACTGGAAGTCATGCTGACCCACGCCCAGACCGAGCACGGCCGTGAGCGGGTCGTTCGGGTCCACGATGGTACCCGTGCCGCTCAACGCGGTCCAGATGCCCGTGGCGGGGAACACCGGATCGTTGGCCTGCAGCACGGCGCTGCTCACCGGGGTGCACCAGCGGATGTCATCGCCCGTGGAGGCCTCGGGAGCCGTGCCATCGTACACGTGGATCCGCACGGTGTCCGCAGTGGTCGGGGGCGCGAAGCCGCACTCACCGTTGGTGATGGTCCACACGAGCTCATGCACGCCCACCGTGAGGCCGCTGACCACCGTGGCGGGGTCGGCGGGATCCTCCACTTCCACGGTGCCGCTCAGCACCGTCCAGCTGCCCACGCCCGGCGTGGCGGGCACGTTGGCCGCCATGGTGGTGGTGGTCACCGGAGTGCAGAAGAACTGATCCCCACCCGCATTGGCCACCGGCGCGAACGGATCGAAGACGCTCACCACCATGGTGTCGCTCAGCACCCCGTTGTTGGGGCAGGGATCCCACTCCAGGGTCCACACGAAGACATTGTTGCCCTGCTGCAGGTCGATCACCTCGGTCTGCGGATCGTTGGGGTTCACGATCGTGCCACCGCCTTGGATCAGCGTCCAAGTGCCCACGGCGGGCGCCGGGGGTGTCTCGGCCTGCAGGAAGATGCTGGTCATGGGCAGGCAGATGGACAGGTCGGGCCCTGCGTTGGCCGCGGCCGTGCTGTCGGAGTAGAGCGTGATGGTCACCAGGTCGTCGGTGATGCTGTTCGCGCACACCCCGTTGTACACGGTCCACTGGAACACGTTGGGCCCCACGGACAGCCCTTCGATCAGGGTCAGCGGATCGTTGGGGTCCACCGGGATGCCGCTCCCGCTCACGAGCGTCCACGTGCCGGTGGCCGGGGCGATCAGCGGGCTGCCCGCCATGAACACGGAGTCCTGCGGCATGCACAGCGCCTGGTCGAGACCGGCGAAAGCATCCGCGTTCTGCGGGTCGAACACCAGGATGTTCACCTGGTCGGTGGTGGTGGCGCAATCACCGCTCTCGATGGTCCACGCGAAGGTGTTCACGCCGATGCTCAGGCCGGTCACCACCGTGGTGTTGTCGTTCGGATCGGCGAACTGGCCCGTGCCGGCCACCACGGTCCACGTACCGACCGCGGCGCCCACGGTGGGGTTGGCGGCCAGTGTGGTCTCCGTGTCCGGGTAGCACAGCTCCTGATCGGGGCCGGCGTCAGCGGGCGGCGCGTTCGCATCGAAGAGCACGATCGTCACCTCGTCGAAGGTGGTGCCCTCCGGACAGGCGCCGTTGTACACCGTCCAACGGAACACGTTGGTGCCCATGCCCAGGTCCGTGATCACCGTAAGCGGATCGTTCACGTCCTGGATGTCGCCCGAACCACTCACCACGGTCCAGGTGCCCACGGCGGGGAAGATCGCCGGTGTGGCGCCCATCACGGCCTGCGTCACGGGGGTGCAGACCTGCTGGTCGGGACCGGCGTTGGCCACCGGGTTATCCGCATCGTACACGGCGATCGTCACCTCATCGATGGTCACAGGGTCGGCGCACACCCCGTTGCTCACCGTCCATTGGAAGGTGTGCACCCCCACACCGAGGTCGGTCACCGCGCTGTTCGGATCGTTCGGATCGGCGATCTGGGCATCACCGCTCACCAGGGTCCAAGTGCCCACAGCGGGGAAGATCACCGCGCTGCCGGCGAGCGTGGTGCCGGTGGTGGTGCCCCCCGGCGTGCACAGCTCCTGATCTGCACCGGCATCGGCCACGGGGTTGTTCTCATCGAACAGCGTGATGGTCATCTGGCTGGTGGTGATGCCACCGCAGGGACCGTTGTCCACCGTCCATTCCAGCACCGTCACGCCCACCTGCAGATCGCTGATGGTGGCGAAGGGATCGTTCACATCGCTGATGGTGCCGCCGCCCTGCACGATGCTCCAGGTGCCCATGCCCGGCATGGCCACGGTGCTGGCCTGCAGCGTGGTGCTGGTCTGTGGCGTGCAGAGGTCCTGATCAGGACCGGCGCTGGCGGGCGCGGTGTTGGCATCGAACACCTGCACGGTCACCACATCGGTGGTGATGGCGTCATCACATGCGCCGTTGTTGATCGTCCAGGCGAAGACGCTCACCCCGATGCCGATGTCGATCACCGCGGTGGTGGGGTTGCTCGGGTTCACGATGATCCCCGTGCCGCTCACCAGGGTCCACTGCCCGGTGGCCGGGAAGGTCGCGGGGTTGGCTTGGAGCGTGGTGCTGATGGTGCTGGTGGTGCACAACTGCTGATCGGGGCCCGCATCGGCCGGTTGCTGGGCATCGCTGTACACGGTGATGGTCACCTGGTCGGTGCCGGCACCGGTGGCACAGGGGCCGTTGTCCACTGTCCAGGCGAAGGTGTTCACCCCCACGGGCAGACCGCTCACGATGGTGTTCGGATCGGTGGGATCGGCGATGGTGCCCCCGCCGCTCACGATGGTCCAGATGCCGGTGGCCGGGAAAGTGAGCGGTGCGGCCTGCATGGCCGTGGATGTGTTCGGCGTGCACAGGCTCTGATCGGGACCGGCGTTGGCGGGCGGGTTGTTCTGATCGAATCGGAAGATGCTCACCGCGTCGGAGGTGATCGCATCATCGCAGGGGCCGTTGCTCACGGTCCACACGAAGATGTTCTCGCCCACGCCCAGTCCGGTCACCGTGGTCACCGGGTTGGTGGGATCGTTGATGGTGCCTTGGCCGGACTGCAGTGTCCACATACCTGTGGCGGGGCCGATCAGCGGGCTGCCCGTGAGGGTGGCCACGCTCAGCGGCGTACAGATCTGCTGGTCGGGACCGGCATCGGCCAAGGGGTTGTTCTCATCGAACACCACGATGTTCACCTCATCGAAGGTGATCGCATCATCGCACACGCCATTGATCACGGTCCAGCGGAAGGTGTTCACACCCACGCCGAGGTCGGTCACCGCGGTGTGCGGATCATTGGGATCGACGATGGTGCCCGAGCCGCTCACCAGGGTCCATTGGCCCGTGGCGGGATGGACCACGGCGCTGCCGGCCAGCGTGGTGCTGGTCTGCGGGGTGCAGAGCTGCTGGTCGGGGCCTGCATCGGCCGCCGGGGCCTGGTCATCATAGATGAAGATGCCCATCGCATCGTACACCGGATCGGTGTCGCAGGGGCCGTTGTTCACCGTCCAAACGAGGATGGTGGTGCCCACTTGCAGGCCGCTCACGGTGGTGTTCGGATCGGAGGGGTCGGCGAACACCGCCGTGCCCGCGCCCACGGACCACATGCCCGTGGCGGGGAACACCGGGGTGTTGGCGGCCAGCTGCGCGTTGGTCACCGGCAGGCACCATTCCTGGTCGGGGCCCGCGTCGGCCACGGAGGCGTTCGCATCGAACACGCGGATGATCACCTGATCGGTGGTGATGGCATTGGCGCAGGGGCCGTTGTCCACCGTCCAGGCGAAGACGTTCTCACCCACGCCGAGGCCGGTCACCGTGGTGTTGGGATCGGTCGGGTCCACGATGGTGCCCGTGCCGCTCACCAAGGTCCATTCCCCGGTGGCGGGGCCCAGCAGGGCGCTGCCGGCCAGCGCAGCGCTGGTCTGCGGGGTGCAGAGGTCCTGATCGGGACCGGCGTCGGCCACGGGGTTGTGCTCATCGAACACGCGGATCACCACCTGGTCCGTGCTGATCCCGCAGCTGCCGTTGTCGATCGACCAGCTCAGCACGTGCACGCCCGGGGCGAGGCCGGACACGGTGGTGGTGGGGCTGTTGGGGTCGGTGATCTGCGCACTGCCGCTCACCACGGACCAGGTCCCCACGGCCGACCCGGTGGGCGCGTTGGCGGCCATGGTCACGCTCGATTGCGGCGAGCAGATGTCCTGGTCCGGTCCCGCGTTGGCCTGCGGCGCATCGGAGGCAAAGACGAAGATGCTCACCAGGTCGGTGGTGATGGAATTGTCGCACACCCCGTTGATGACCTGCCACTGGAAGATGTTCTCGCCGATGCCCAGGCCGCTCACCGTGGTGGTGGGGCTGCCGGGGTTGGCGATGGTGCCCATGCCCTGCACGAGCGACCACGAGCCCACGGCCGGCACGGTCAACGCACTGCCCTGCAGCTGCGTGCTCGTCACCGGCGTGCAGAGGTACTGGTCGGGGCCGGCGTTGGCGGGCAGGTGGGCGGGATCGAACACCAGGATCGACACCTGATCGGTGGTGATGCCGCACTCCACGTTGTCGATGTTCCACTGCAGCACGTTAACCCCGATGCTGAGACCGGAGACCGTGGCGGTGGGCGAAGTGGGATCGCTGAAGGTGGCCGTGCCCTGCACCACGCTCCAAGATCCGGTGGCCACGCCTTCGGGCTCGTTGGCCGCCATGGTCACCGTTTGATCGGGACCACACACGCTTTGGTCGGGACCGGCTTCCGCGGGTTGAGCGTTGCCGTCGGCCACCACGGTGATCAGCGTGCTGCTGCTCACGGGGTCGGGGCACACACCGTTGTTCACCGTCCATGTGAAGGAGTAGACGCCGGTCTCCAGGTCCACCACCATCGTGTTGGGGCTGGTGGGGTTCACGATGGTACCGGGGCCGCCGGTCATCGTCCACAGGCCGGTGGCCGGGAAGATCACCGGGCTGCCGTTGAGGGTGATGGTGTTGCCCGCCGAGGTGCACAGGCTTTGGTCACCACCGGCGTTGGCCGCCGGTTGCAGCGGGTCGTACACGAAGATGCTCACCTGGTCGGTGGTGATGCTTCCGCAGGGGCCGTTGTTCACCGTCCACTGCAGGATGTGCTGGCCCGGCGGCATGCCGGTCACCGCGGTGTTCGGGTCTGAAGGGTCCACGATGGTGGCCGTCCCGTTGACCAAGGACCATTGCCCGGTGGCGGGGCTGATCAACGCGCTGCCCGCCATGGTGGTGCTGCCGTCGCTGCTGCACAAGTGCTGGTCAGGGCCGGCGTTCGCCACCGGGTTGCCGGCGTCATACACCAGCACAATGACATCGTCGAAGGTCACGCCTTGGGCACAGGGGCCGTTGTCCACCGTCCAGCGGAACACGTTCGTGCCCACGGGCATGGCGGTGATGGTCGTGGCGGGATCATGGATATCGCCGATCGTGCCGCCACCGCTCACCACCGTCCATGTGCCCACAGCGGGGAAGGTGGGCACGCTCGCGGCCATGGTCACCAGGTTCGGCGCGGTGGGCACGCAGATGCTCTGGTCCGGGCCCGCATCGGCCGCGGGGTTGTTGTTGCTGTAGCGGGTCACGCTCACCTGGTCCGTGGTGGAGCCGCAGGGGCCGTTGTTCACGGTCCACTGGAACACGCTCACGCCGACCAGTACGCCGGTCACCGTGGTCGTGGGGCTGTTGGGGTTCACGATGGTGCCCGTGCCGCTCACCAGGGTCCATTGGCCAGTGGCCGGAGCCGGGGCCGTGCTGGCCGAAAGGGTCACCGTTCCCGTGCCGCAGATGACCTGGTCATTACCGGCATCAGCGGCGGGCACGGCCGGATCGAACACGCGCACGCGCACGTCATCGATGCTCACACCGCCCGGGCAGGGACCGTTGTTCAGTGTCCAGCGGAAGATGTTGTCGCCCAGCGCCAGGCCGGTCACCGTCGTGGTCGGGCTGTTGGGATCGGTGAAGGTGCCGCTGCCCTGCACCACGGTCCACTGGCCGGTGCCCGGTGCGGTGGCCGCGTTGGCCGCCAGTTGCACACTGCCCACGGGTGCGCAGAGCTCCTGGTCCGGACCGGCGTTGGCCACGGGCGCACTGCGGTCGAACACGCGGATCGTCACCTGATCGGTGCTGGTGGGCGGCGTGCAGGGGCCATTATCGATGGTCCAGGCCAGCACGTGCACACCCGGCGGCATGCCGCTCACCGTGGTGGTGGGGCTGTTGGGGTTGGCGAAGGTGGCCGTTCCGCTCACCACGGTCCACGTGCCGGTGCCCGGCGGAGTGGGGGCATTGGCCGCCAGCGTGGTGCTGGCCATGCCCGTGCCCGGCGCGGTGCACAAGTCCTGATCCGGACCGGCATCGGCCACGGCAGCGCTGGCATCATAACGGGTCACCACCACCTGGTCATTGGTGATGCCGTTGACGCACGCACCGTTGTTCAGCGTCCACTGGAACACGTTCGCGCCCGGCAGTAGACCGGTGACGGTGGTGGTCGGGCTGTTGGGGTCGGCGAACACGCCGCCGCCGCTGATCAGCACCCATTGACCGGTGGCCGGCGCGATGGGTGCGTTGGCCGCGAGCGTGGCGGTCGATGCGCACACCGCTTGGTCCGGACCGGCGTTCGCGGCCGGGCTCCCCGGATCGAACACGGTGATGGTCATCTGGTCCGACGTGCTCGCCGGTGAACAGGCGCCGTTGTTGATGGTCCACTGCAGCACCGTCACACCGGGGGTGAGACCGCTCACCGTGGTGGTGGGGCTGTTGGGGTTGGCGAAGGTGGCCGTTCCGCTCACCACGGACCACGTGCCCGATGCGGGGAACGGGGCGGCATTCGCAGCGAGCGTGGCGTTGCTGGCCGGCATGCAGAGCTCTTGGTCAGGGCCCGCGTTCGCTGCCGGTTGCGCGCTGTTGAACACCGTGATGGTCACTTCGTCCGACGTGGCCGGCACACAGGCGCCGTTGGAGATGGTCCAGCGGAATGTGTTGGTGCCCACGCCAAGGCCGCTCACCGTGGTGGTGGGGCTGTTGGGGTTGGCGAAGGTGCCGCTGCCCGCCACCACGGTCCACAGCCCGCTGGCCGGGGCAATGGCCGCGTTGGCCGCCAATGTGGTGGAGGTGGTGGGTGTGCAGAGACTTTGGTCCGGACCGGCGTTGGCCGCCGGATGGTTCGCATCATGGGCCACGATGGTCACCTCATCGAACGTGGTGCCGCACTGCCCGAAGTTCACCGTCCACCGCAGCACGTTGGTGCCGATGGACAGACCCGACACCGCTGTGGTGGCGCTGCCGGGGTTGGCGAAGGTGGCCGAGCCGCTCACCACCGACCATGTGCCCTGCACCTGCGGGAAGGGCAGCTGCGCGGCCATGGTGGCCGATGTGCCGCACACCACCTGGTCGGGACCCGCGTTCACCGGTGTGAGGGGAGGCAGCACCTGGATGGTGTAGCCGTAGTTGTTCAGGCCATTGAGCACGCACGCGTCGTCCTCCACGTTCACCGCGAAGAGGTTCTGACCGATGTTGGCCGTGGTGGGTGTCCAGCAGAACGAACCCGTGGGGTGTGGTGAGCCGGTCACGTTGAACGTGGCCCCTGGGATGCCCGCGTTCCATGTCATGGTCACCGCCTGGCCCGGGTCGGGGTCGAACGACTGCACGGTGAAGCACACCTGGTCACCGGCGCACACCTGGGTGGAGTACTGGTTGGTGCCATTGATGCCGCTCACGGTGGGGTTGTTGTTCTGGCACACCACGATCGCGAACTGCACGTCGCGCAGATAGGTGCCGATGAGCTGGCCATTGCGCCACTCCTTCACCTTCACCGTCACCACGCTGAACTGCTGCTGGCTGGGAACGAACGTGATCGTACCCGTCTGGGGGTCGATCTGCACCGCGTTGGGGCCGCCGCTGGTGATGATCGGCTGCAGGTACGAGTAGCCGGGGTTGTAGGGGATGTTGCCGCCGTTGGTGCCCAGGGCGGGCGTCAGTTCGAAGGAGAGCGAGTCACCGTCCACGTCGTTGAAGCCGTGGTTGTAGCTCACCGTCTGGCCCACGCAGGCGAAGGGCGTGGGGTCGTTCAGATAGCGCGGCGAGTTGTTGCACTGCGCCAGCGTGTTGTCCAGCGTGGCGTACAGGTACAGGTTGCGATCGCCGGGGTTGTTCAACGAACTGATCGCGTTGTTGCGGCAGCACAGGTCCCAGTCGATGATCCAGTCGGTGCCGCAACCGGCCCACTGGTTCAGGTTCACCACCGCGCTGTAGCGGTAGCGCTGGATGCCGTACTGGCCCTGGGCGCTGTTGCAACGGTCGATGGCACTGAGGCAGATCGGCGTCACGATCTCCACACCGTCCAGGTTGAAGCACTGGGTGAAATTGGCCCCGCACTGCTGGCTGCGCAGGCGGAACTGGCGGCCGTTGTTGCAGTTGCTCGGCGCCGCCACGCCGTTGCAGTCCCGGTAGAAGTTGAGCCGCACCCGATACATGTTCGGGCCGATGCACTCATAGGTGAGCTCGCCCCCCATGGCGTGGGTGGCATGCACCTCGGTGCTGTGGAACGACCACGCCATGACCAGTGCGAGCACCGGACGCATGAACGTGCGGAAATGGCGGAGCGCCTGGCGCGATACGCGCGAAAAAGACCGGTTTTCGACCATGTACCTTCCGGTAAGTGGCACCGCTCATCCGTGCTCCGCATCCGTCCGCTCGGAACGGGAGGAACATCACGGGATCACACTACACGATCGCGAGCTCGGAACACGCAATGATCGAGTGCCCCGCAAACGTATCCCGGCCCAAAGCCCCGCTGTTCAAGGCATTCCGGCAGTTGTCAACAAGGCCATGTGTGGTGTCCCCCGCCGACGGAGCCCCCGATCCGGTCGACCGGAAGCCCCTGTGCCGCCATGGACGCGGGGTCAATGCAGCCGACTTCCGTTGGGCACGGGACGCTCCACGGACGTCAAAACGATGTCGCCGTTGGCGTCCGCGAAACCGGTCACCAGGCACTCGCTCATCACCTGGCCGATCTGCTTGGGCGGCAGGTCGATCACCGCCACCACCTGGCGGCCGATCAGTTCCTCCTTGGTGTAGTGGGCGGTGATGCGGGCACTGCTGCGCTTGATGCCATGCGGGCCGAAGTCGATGGTGAGCACGTACGCGGGCACGCGCGCCTGCGGCAGGTCCTCCGCGGCCAGCACCGTGCCGACGCAGATCTTCACCTGATCGAAAGCATCACGGGGATCGATCTTCATGGTCGCCACAAATGTGGTGTGCGGCGCACCAACCCTGCCTGGGAAGCTCGGTAAGTCCGGCCGCGTGATGGGCATGCAACCCGCCCTTCACCGACCATTGCGATCGGCTGCAGTGCGCGCAGGCTGTTGGACCCGCAGCCCAAGGGCACCCACGGACGGAAAGGGATCAATAGCCCCCACCCCCACCCTGCCCCCGCTCGATCGGATGCCAGGTGGTCTTCACCTCCTGCGTGTCCAGGATGAAGTAGGGCGAATGCGTCTGGTCGCCCCCGGTGCGGTAGGTGATGCGCTTCAGGTTGCAGGTGGCCTCCTGGTCCAGCATGGCGCGCTCCTCGTCCGTGGCGTCGCCCACCACCACCGCGTTGATGTCCATGTGCGCCACCAACGGTTTGAGCAGCTCCTTGCGCAGGCCGGTGAGCAGGTTCACCACACCGCCGGGCAGGTCGCTCGTGGCCAGCACCTCGGTGAAGCTCACGGCCGGCAGCGGATGTGCCTCGCTGGCCACCACCACGCAGGTGTTGCCACCGGCGATCACCGGCGCCACCAGCTGCACCAGATCCAGCAGGCCCGTGGTGCCCGGGCACATCACGCCCACCACACCTGTGGGTTCGTACACGCTGAAGTTGAAATGGCTGCTGTTCACCGGGTTCACACTGCTGAACAGCGCCTGGTACTTGTCGCACCAGCCGGCGTAGTGGATCCACGCATCGATCGCGGCGCTCACCTCGGCATCGGCGGCGGCAGGCTTGGCACCATGCAGCACCAACTCGTGCACGAACTGCGCGCGACGTCCTTCGAGCATCTCACCGATGCGGTAGAGGATCTGTCCGCGGTTGAAGGCACTGCGTCCGGCCCATCCCCCCACGGCACCGCGCGCGGCCACCACGGCATCGCGCACATCCTTGCGGCTGCTGCGGCACACGTTGGCCAATGGCCTGCCGTCGGCGCCCTTCGGCTGATAGTAGCGCCCGCTCTCGGTGCGCGGGAACTTGCCGCCGATGAAGATCTTGTAGGTCTTCATCACGGGTAGCCGTTCGGTCTTCGCGGTGCCGGTACTGCCGTGGCCGTTGAGGGCGGACTTCACCGGGACGGTCTTCGTCAGGGTCTTCGCCATGGGGATCGCTTGCGAGCCAAAGCTACACCCGCGCGGGTGATGGCGCCCATGGAGCTGCGGCCACCCCCCCGGGACGCACCGCGCATACCTTGCACGCTACAACACCCTCCCCCATGTCCCGACACGTCACCGGCATCGGCGGGCTCTTCTTCCGCGCGAACGACCACAAGGCCCTGGCCAAGTGGTACTACGATCATTTCGGCATCAACAACGCGGAGCACGGATGGGTGTGGCAGCAGGATGCCGGGCCCACGGTGTTCTCCCCCTTCAAGAAGGACACCGACTACTTCGCCAGCGACAAGCAGCAATTCATGCTGAACCGGCGCGTGCAGGACCTCGATGGTCTGCTGAAGAAGCTCGAAGAGGCGGGCGTGCGCATCGACCCCGAACGCATGGACGAGGACTACGGCCGCTTCGCGTGGGTGTACGATCCGGAGGGGAACAAGATCGAGTTGTGGGAACCGAAAGGATAGCTTGATGCGCCCCCTCCGGCAGGCCGCCGCTCACTTCCGCAGGATCTTCTCCATCGTCCTGCCCTTGGCGAGTTCGTCCACCAGCTTGTCCATGTAGCGGATCCGCTGCATCAGGGGATCCTCGATCTCCTCCACGCGGTAGCCGCAGATCACCCCGGTGATCAAGGGCGCGTTCGGGTTCAGGCGCGCCTCGGCGAAGAAGGTGCGGAGGTCGGTCTTGTCGGCGATGATCTTCTTCAACGCCTGCTCATCATAGCCGGTGAGCCATTCGATCACGGTGTGCAGCTCGGCCACGGTGCGGCCCTTCTTCTCCACCTTGGCGACGTAGTGCGGGTACACGCTGGCAAAGGGCAT
>CAYXKE010000062.1:0-15561 GCA_964464935.1 uncultured Chryseobacterium sp. | reverse complement strand
GAAGTAAAGGCCGCGTTCCTGCACCCAGCCATCGAAGTCGGCCATGGTGATCTTGTTCGGCGTATTCAGCAGCGGGTGCTCGGGATCCAGGAAGGTGGGCGGCGCCTCCTCCACCGTGACGCGGCCCCGGGTGATGGTGAAGGGGTACGGCCCGAGCGTGGGCGGGTCCACCACCATGTCGCGCAGACCGGAGAGGCCGAAGCTGGGCGTGGTGTTGTACTGCACCACCAGGGTGCCGCCTTCCTCCACGTACTGCTTCAGCACGGGGTTCAGCTCCTTCAGCGCCTTCACGGTGTTGTACGCGCGGATACCCACCACGATGGCATCGTAGTTCTTCAAGCTGTTCGGTGTGGCCAGTGCTGGATCGACCACATCCACCTGCACACCCAGCTGCTCCAGTGCCTGGGGCACATCATCACCGGCACCCTTGATGTACCCCACGCGCCGGGCAGTGCACTTCACGTCCAGCGGCACCAGCTTCACCTCGGCCGGCGTGTAATACACCTGCGGCATGATGTGCGGATGGTCGATCTCGTGCAGGGTGCGATCGGATCGGCCCTGGGGACCAACGAACTCGAAGCGCGCGACACCGGCCTCGGCGTTCGCAGCGGGCATCAGTTGGAAGATGAACTTCTGACGATCGTGGCGCGTGGCGATGTCCACCCGCTTGATGTCCTTCGTCGTGCCCCAACCACCGGGCAGGGAAATGTTGAGTTGACCCACGAGGCTGTCGGTGAGCGCCTCCACTTCCACCTCGATGGTCTGCGGTCCGCCCCGCGCGATCAGGTTGTTCCCTTTCGGGATCACCGAGGCCACGGGCGTGATGGAGACGGGGCGGATACGCTCACCGGCCACGCGGTCCACCCACTTGTACAGGGGGGTAACGCGACGCACGATCGTGGCCCCCATATCCGGCCCCACGCGTACACGCACGTCGACCGTGCGCGGCATCACCGGCCGGCCGATGTGGCGAGGATCGTCCAGCCTATGCAAGGTGCCGTGGTCATGGTGCAGCCAGAACGGCTCATCGACCTGGTGCGCCGGCACCTCGTCCATCCACGGCAGCACCACCTGCTGACCTGCGGGCACCACCGTATCGGCCCACACCGGGCGCGGCCCCTTGGCACCGCCGGAGGGAAAGACATCGAGCACTTTCACGGGCCAAGGGCTGCGGTTGGTCACCACCACCTCGGCGGTCGCGCCACCATGCGCAACGAGCGCACGCGGGCCCAGCACTTCCACGGCAAGGCCGGCGCAATTGGCGATGAGCTGCTGCACCGCCATGTGCACGTGCGGCACCTGGGCCATCACCTTGGGATCCTGCTCCAACGCGTTCAGCAGGGCGATGAGGCCTTCGATGCTCCTGGCGGGATGCTGCGGATCGAAGGCGGCGATCAGCGCGGCGATGCGGTCCGCAAACTGCGGTGCACCCAGCCGGTCCCAGCCCAGGGGGATGCCATCGAAGATGTCGGCCTTCGCCGGACGATCGCCCTTGACGAACTTCAGGTACTCCATGGCGGGCCCACGCACCTCTGCCGCTCCGAATCCCTGGCTCTTGTGCATGCTGCGGCTACGGCCGGCGAACTCGGTGTAGCTCACGCCCAGCAGGGGATCGTAACCGCCCACGTCCACCACGAACCAATCGGGATCGGTCTGAGCGAACTCGGCCAGGTCCCGCTTCCACCACGTGCTGCCATTGAAGAAGAGGCGGCGCGGCTGCCACACTTCGAGGCCTTCCTTCAACTGCTCGGGGAAGGCGTTGGGATCCCCGGCCAGGTCGAAGGCTTCGTGGGCCAGGATCGCGCTGGCCTCGTGGTGGCCGTGGCCCGCGCTGCGGTCGGGCGCGAAGCGGGTGATGATCACATCGGGTCGGAACGTGCGGATCACCCGCACCACATCGCTCAGCACCTCCTGCCTGCCCCACTTCTCGAAGCTCTCCGCCGCGTTCTTGCTGAAGCCGAAGTCCACCGCACGGGTGAAAAATTGTTCACCCCCATCGATGCGGCGGGCCTCCATCAGTTCCTGCGTGCGGATGATGCCGAGCGCATCGCCCAACTCGGGGCCGATGAGGTTCTGCCCCCCATCGCCGCGGGTGAGGCTGAGGTTGCCGGTGCGCACCTTTTTGCCGTTGGCCAGCCAGGTGATCAGGCGCGTGTTCTCGTCATCGGGGTGAGCCACGACGTACAGCACGCTGCCCACCACATTGAGCTTCTGCATCCGGTGCAGGATCTCGGCGGCGTTGGGCTGCACGGGCGGGCGCTGGGCGGAGAGTGCGGGCGGGAAAAAGGTGGCGAGTGCGGCAAGGGCGAAAGCGGCCAGACGCATGGCCCGGGTCGGACATGGAACCATGGTCGCAAGGTATGGCCGGGAGCCGGTCGGTCAGGCCGCCGGGCTCTCCTGCAGGGCGCGGGCGATCTGCTCCTTGTAGCTGCGGCCGCTCACGATCCGCTCGCCGTTGCTCATCATGAACACGAACTCGTTGTTGCCGTTGTAGCGCGCGCTGCGCACGTGGGCGCGGTTCACCATGTAGCTGCGGTGGATGCGCAGGAACCGCAGGGGGTCCAGCTCCGCTTCCACGGCGTTCATGGTCATGCGGTACAGGTGCTGGCGATCCCTGGTGCGCAGCATCAGGTAATTGCCCTCGGAGCGCAGGTATACCAGCTCGTCCACGGACACCTTGTACTCGCGGCCGCGGTCCTTGATGAGGAACTGCTCCAGATGGTCGCCCTGCGTGTGCATGTGCTCGCGCACCAGTTCCAGCAATTTGCCGGTGAGGCGGCTGGTGGTGCGCAGTTCGGAGGATCGCTTGGCCTTGTCCAGCGAGGCGAAGAAGCGCTCGTCATCGTAAGGCTTGAGCAGGTAGTCCACGGCGTTCACATCGAAGGCCTGCAGCGCGTATCGGTCGTGGGCCGTGACGAACACCACGAAGGGCATGCGATCGCTGGGGATGCGGGCCACCACATCAAAGCCGTTGAGCTCCGGCATCTGCACGTCCAGGAACATCACGTCCGGACGGTGCTTCTGCACGGCTTCCAGGGCCTCGGTGCCGTTGCGGCATTCGGCCACCAGTTCGGTCTCGACATCCTGCTCCAGCAGGCGGGCCAGTCGGCCGCGGGCCGCAGGCTCATCGTCCACGATGATCGCTCGAAGGGTTTTCATGACTGGGAGTTTCGTATGGGAAGGAGAGTGTCACACGGAAGCCCGGTCCGGGCGGGGGGTCGAGGTCCATCCGCCCCTCTTCACCGTAGAGGAGCCTCAGGCGCTCTCGGACGTTGCGCAGACCGATGCCACCATCGGTCCGTGCAGCGTTGATGTCGGTGCAGCCGCGTCCATTGTCTGTGACGCACAGCACCAGCGATCCGTTACAGCGCTCGGCGCGCACGGTGATGTCCACCCGCCCCGCATGGGCATCGAGACCATGCTTGATGGAGTTCTCCACCAAGGGTTGCAGCACCATGCTGGGCACAAGCGCGCTGTACAGCTCGGCAGGCACATCATAGACCACGTTCAGGCGGTCGCGGAAGCGCACGGATTCGATGCCGAGGTAGTTGCCGATGTGGTCGACCTCCTCGGCCAACCTCACCTTGTCGCTCCGCTCCTTGTCCAGCGTCACGCGCAGCAATCCGCCCAGCCGGCTCAGCACCTTGCGGGCGCCGTTCACATCCTCGTCCATCAACGCGCTCACGGTGTTCAGGGTGTTGAAGAGGAAGTGGGGTTGCAGCTGCTTCTTCAAGGCATTGAGCTGACTGATGTGGAGCTCGCTCTTCAGCTTCAGCAGCTGGGTGTGCTTCTCGCGGATCCCGTTCGCATAGTCGGCGGCCATCAGCACCACGAGCAGCACCCAGTACTCCATGAAGCGCTGCAGGATGCCCGGGCGCAACACCTGGAGGGCATAGGCGCGGTAGGCCTCGTTCCACTTGAAGTCGCCCGTCTGGTACAGGATGGTGTAGTAGATCGAACTGGTGGCCACCTCGTGCACCGCCCCCACGAGCAATGCGGCCAGCAAGTGCACGGCGGGCCCCTTCCACTGCGGACGCGCCGTGAGCGGCCAGCGCTGCAGGATGGAGTACACCAGCGGGCACAGCAGCGCCCAGAAGAGGAAGTTCAGATAGGGCACAGGCGCCTCCCGCACCCAGTTGAACGGGGCCAGCTCCTTGATGCCGGCGTAGGCATAGTGGTGCATGTACGCCTGGAACAGGAAAAGCGTGGCCAGCACCAGGGCGGTGATGAGGATCACCCGGTAGGCGATGGGGGTCCGCTGGAAGTAGCGCATGGTCCGGGCGGACTGTCATGCCGCCACGGACCAAACTAGATGCCCCCACCACGGCGCACCAAGGTCCCCGTGATGAACGGCAATGGGTGGGATGAACGGTTAGAACGCGTGACGACGCTCCAGCACCACGAAGCTGAAGGCATGCGCGTGCCGCTCATCGGCCGGGTGATGGACGCGCGACAACTCGGTCCAGTCGCTGGGGTCCACCAGGGGAAAGTGGGTGTCGCCGGCGATGTCGGCATGCACCAAGGTGAGGTAGAGACGCTGCACCGGATGGTTCATCAGGGCCTCGCGAAAGATCTCGCCCCCACCGATGATGAAGACCTCCTTCTCACCGGCCTCCTCAGCGATCCGCAGGCCCTCCTCCACCGAGCCGACCACCACGGCACCGGGCGCTTCATAGGCCGGATTGCGGGTCACCACCAGGTTCACGCGATCCTTCAGCGGACGGTATTTGGGCGGGATGCTCTCGTAGTTCTTCCGGCCCGTGATCACGTGGTGCCCCTGGGTGGTCCGCTGGAAGTACTTCAGGTCGTCGGGCAGGTGCCAGGGCAGGTCGCTGGCGATGCCGATGGTGCCGTTGTCCGCCACGGCGGCGATCGCGCTGATGATCATACGCTCACCGATGCTTTGATGTGCGGGTGCGGATCATAGTCCTTCAGTGTGAAGTGCGCGAAGCGGAAGGCGAACAGATCGGTGACGCTCGGATCGATCTCCATGCGCGGCAGTGGGCGCGGTTCACGCGTGAGCTGCAAGCGTGCCTGTTCGATGTGGTCGTTGTACAGGTGCACATCACCGAAGGTGTGCACGAACTCGCCCGGCTTCAATCCACATACCTGGGCGATCATCATCGTCAGCAGCGCGTAGCTCGCGATGTTGAAAGGCACGCCGAGGAAGGTATCGGCGCTGCGCTGGTACAGCTGACAGCTGAGCTTCCCATCCGCCACATAGAACTGGAACAGGCAGTGGCAGGGGGGCAGGGCCATGTTCGGCACATCGGCCGGGTTCCATGCGCTCACGATCAGGCGGCGGCTGTCGGGGTTCTTCCGGATCATGGCCACCAGGTCGCTGATCTGATCGATCGTGCGGCCATCGGGTGCGGCCCAGCTGCGCCACTGCTTGCCGTACACCGGACCGAGGTTGCCATCGGCATCGGCCCACTCGTCCCAGATCCGCACGCCGTTCTCCTTCAGGTAGGCGATGTTGGTGTCGCCCTGCAGGAACCACAGCAGCTCGTGGATGATGCTCTTCAGGTGCAGCTTCTTGGTGGTGAGTGCCGGGAAGCCTTCGGCCAGATCGAAACGCATCTGGTAGCCGAAGCAGCTGATGGTGCCGGTGCCCGTGCGGTCGTGCTTCTGCACACCGTTGTCGAGGATGTGCCGGAGGAGATCGAGATACTGTTGCATGGAAGGTTCGCAGAGCGAAGGTAGACGGACGCCGAGGCCGACTTCACTCAACCCGATCGGATTTTTCTGAACAGCGGTGCATAACGCGAAGGCCGCTACCGGCGCCCCGGCCCCTCACGCCTGCTGCTCCCCTCTCCGGATCCCCGGGTACAGGTCGAGCAGACGGTTCTTCATCCGCTCGTAGTAGGATCTCGTATCCACCGAATGGGCCACCACCGAAGCGATCATGCTGGCGTACATCAGTTGGAAGATCACGCTGTGGCGGTCGGTCATCTCCAGCACGAGGATGGCGCTGGTGAAGGGGCTGCGGGTCACGCCGGTGAGGAAGGCGCACATGCCACCGAGGATCATCAGGTTCAGCTCGCCGCGGTCCTCGCCGAACCAGCTGCCGAACAGCCCGCCGATGGCCGCGCCGCTGGAGAGGGCTGGTGCGAACACGCCGCCCGCGCCACCGCCGCCCATGGTCACCACCGAGCCCAGCACACGGCCCACGGCATCCTTCCAATGCGGCGCGGGGTCCTTGGCGAAGAGGTAGTGTTCCAGCAGGGCATCGCCGCTGCCGGTGGTGAAGCGCCCGAAGGTGAACACCACCGCGGCGAACAGCAGGGACAGTCCCAATACGAAAACCAGCTGGGGCAGCCAGCCCACGATCTGGCGCCGCAATTTGTCCAGCGCCAGGATGAGCTTGCACGATACCGCGCCGAGAATGCCGCACACCGCACTGATCAGGAGCAGTTTGTACATGAACGAGGGGCCCACGGTGGCCACCTTCGGATAGCCGTACAGCAGGTACGGCCCCAGGATCCACTGGGCGGTCATACCGCTGAGGATCACCGAGCTGAGCACCGCTGTGCGGAACTGCGCGATGTGGGTACGGGTGAGCTCCTCGATGGCGAAGACGATCCCACCGAGCGGCGTGTTGAAGGCCGCACTGAGACCGGCCGCGCCTCCGGTGATCATCATCACCTTGCGGCTCACCTTGGGCCAGAACGGGGGCAGGAGCTTGTGCACGGTTCGGTACACACTGCCGGCGATCTGCAAGGTGGGCCCCTCGCGACCGATGGCGCCGCCACCCACGGCCATGGCCAGGCTGCTGGCGAACTTCACCAGGATGATCCGCACGTTGAGGAAGCGCCAGCTGCCGTCGTTGCGCTCTTCGTCCTTGCTCACCTCCACGGCCGCCATCAGCTGCGGGATGCCGCTGCCACCGGCCATCGGGCTGAAGAACCGCACCAGGAACCAGCTGGCCACGAAGGCCAGCGGCGCGGTGAGGAAGATCATGAACGGCCGGTCGGCAAGCAGCTCATTGTTCAGGTGGTGCGCCTTCTGGAAGAGCTTGGTGTAGCCCACCGCGATCAAGGCCGTGAGCACGGCGCTCACCTGGTACGGCAGAGCGAGCAGGATGAAGTTCTTCGCCTGGCTGTTCCACGCCCAGCGCCGCACCCGCTCCAGCCACGACCAGATGGCCTGCTGCGCCTGTATCGGGAGGGTCTTATACCACGGGTCCGCCATGCCGAAGGGCCAAAAGTACCGGAGCCGGCCGGGGGAGCGACCGGGCGGGGTCGTCGTTGTTCGTGGTGGTCAGCGTTGCCGACCGACAACCCAGTCTCATCGATCACCCTCAGTACACGATCCCCGCGATCGTCGCGCTGAGGTAGCTGGCCAGGGTGCCGCAGAACAGCGCCTTCAGACCCAGTTGCGCCAGGTCGGTGCGGCGTTCCGGGGCCAGCGCGCCGATGCCACCGATCTGCATGCCCACGCTGCTGAAATTGGCGAAGCCGCAGATGGCGAAGCTCACGATGAGCAGGCCCTTCTCGGAGAGGATGGGCACGGTCCTGTCGGTGAGGTTCTTGAAGGCCACGAATTCGTTGATCGTGAGCTTCTGGCCGAGCAGCGTGGCCACGTTGTTGATGTCGTCCGCGGGCACGCCCATGGCCCACGCGAACGGCGTGAACAGCTTGCCGAAGATCCAGTTCAGGCTGAGGTGGAACTCGGGGTTGAACAAGTGGCCCACCCAACCCAGTATGCCGTCGATCAGAGCGATCAGCGCGATGAAGCCGATGAGCATGGCGATCACGTTCATGGCGATCTTGAAGCCGTCGCTGGCGCCGTGGCCGATGGCATCGATCACGTTGGTGTAGGTGCTCTTCACCTCCAGTTTTACGGTGCCCATCGTTTCGCTGCGCTCGGTCTCCGGGAAGACGATCTTGCTGATCACCAGTGCGCCCGGCGCGGCCATGAGGCTGGCGGTGATCAGCTTCGGGGCGAGGTCCATGCCGGCCGCCGCGCCCATGTTGGCGTACACGATCAGGATGCCACCGGCGATGCAGGCCAGCGAACCGCTCATGCTGGCGAGCAGCTCACTGCGCGTCATGCCCTTGAGGTAGGGCCGGATCATCACCTGGGCCTCCACCTGGCCCACGAAGGCGCTGGCCACGTTGCTCAGGGCCTCGGCGCCGCTCACGCGCATCACCCAGTGCATGCCCTTGGCGACGATGGCCACCACGCGCTGCATGAAGCCGATGTGGTAGAGCACCGCCACCAGCACCGTCACCAGGATGATCGTGGCGGTGATGTTGAACGCGAACACGAAGCCGCCGGCCGCGTAATCCACCACCGAGCCATCCCCCTGGGTGGCACCGATGCCACCGTACACGAACGAGGCACCCTGGCGCGAGTAGTGTTCGATCTTCTCCATGCCCTTGCCCAGCATCTGGAAGAAGCGCGTGATGGGCGGCACCTTCAGCACCAGCACGGCGATGAGCGTCTGCAGCAGCAGCCCGCTGATCACCAGGCGCTTGTTGATGGCCTTGCGGTTGTTGCTCGCCAGAAAGGCCAGACCAAGGATGAGGACGATGCCGAAGAGGCCGTGAAGACGTTCCATGGAGGTCGCCGGGGCGTGGGTTTCAGGGGTGACGCGATGCTCCACCTACGTACAGCAGGGCGATCGCGGCCGGAATGTAGCGAGGCGCGGGGAACTGGGGATGGAGATGCGCGGGGAGGCCCTCAACAACAAGCGCGCAGGATGGCGGTCGGCGCACCCGCGTGCTGCGTCCCGGTGCGCGCGCGCCGGCCCTGCGTGAGCTCACCGTCCAGGACCCTCTCCTTCACCCCTTCTTCGCCACCACGTTCCGCCGCAGCCATCGGGGCAGCAGGATCACGCCCACGAGGATGTAGGGATAATAGCTCATCAACCGCCAGAGCAAGGCCAATGCGGGCGCGGTGCCGGGCGGGGTGTACATGCCGAGGAAATCGTTGAAGATGAACTCGGCCACGCCGCTGCCACCGGGGCTGGGACTGAGCAGCACGATGATGCCCATGACCACCTGCTTGCCGTAGATCACCAGGTGGTGCAGTTCCACGCCGCCGTGGAAGGCCTGCAGGATGCAGTTGACGATGGAATAACGCGCGGTCCAGCTGGCGAAGGTGGCCAGGAGCGCGGGCCACCAGTAGTTCCAGCGGCGCGTGCGCAGGTCCTTCGATGCCACGATCAACTGATCACCGGTGGTGACCATCTTGCGCCGCCACCGCCGCAGCACGGGCGCCGAGAAGATGCCCACCAGGGCGCGCTTCACGAAGACGGGGTTCACGAACAGCGCATAGGCCACAAAAAGCTTGTAGGCCGCGATCAGCGCGTAGACCGTCCAGAAGAGGTAGAGGAAACCGTTGCTCACGGTGCCCTCGGCGGTGTCCATGCCGCTGAAGAGCAGTTCACGGCCCACGGCGAAGTAGACCAGCGGCGCCATGATCAGCAGGAAGAGGCCGTCGAGGAACGAGGTGAAGGTGATCACCGCGATGCTGCGCCCGGCGGCGATGCCTTCCTGGGCCAGGATGAAGATGGCGAAGAGGAAGCCGCCACCGATGATGCCCGGCGCCAGCGCGCTGCTGAACTCCCAAAGCATGATCACCACGAAGGCGCGCCGCCAGGTGAGCTGGCGGTCGGTGAGCTGGCGGATGCGCACCATGTAGGCATAGTCGCGCACCACCACGCTGAGGAAGGCCATGAGGATCCAGAAGCTGCTGCCCCAGGTCCAGCGCACGGCTTTCAGGGCGTCGAGGTCGGCGTTGCGCCAGATGAGCAGGGCGGTGATGCCCAGGCCCAGGACCACCGGCAACAGCACACGGAACGGACTGAACGATCGGAGGATCTGCTGCTCGTCGGTCCGCATCGGGGCGTACAAGTTACCGCGCGCGTCCCTGTGCCGATGGGGCACCGCACCGCTCCATACCGTCAGTTGGTCTGTTCACGGCGCTTGATCTCGTCGCGCAGCTTGGAAGCGCGCTCGTAATCCTCGTTCTCCAAGGCCTCCTCCAGCTGGCCGCGGAGTTCCTCCACGGTGAGGCCCGAAGTGTTCTTGGCCGGTTTGCTGCTGCGCTCGGGCTCGTCAGCCTCATCGCCATCCTCCACCTTGAGGCCCGCGGCCTGCAGGATGAACTCGTAGGTGTACACCGGGCATTGGAACCGCAGGGCCAGGGCGATGGCGTCGCTGCTGCGCGCATCGATCTCCACCTCACGCCCGTGCTGCTCCACCACCAGCTTCGCGTAGAAGATGCCCTCCACCAGGTCGTTGATCACCACCTCCTTCAGCACGAATCCGAGCGTGTCGGCCACGCTCTTGAACAGTTCGTGGGTGATCGGCCGCTGGGGCTTGATGTTCTCCACCTGGATGGCGATCGCCTGGGCCTCCACTCCCCCGATGATGATGGGCAGACGACGATCGCCGGCCACCTCGCCGAGGATCATGGCGTATGCGCCGGCGTGTGTGTGACTGTACGTGATGCGCAGGAAGCGCATTTCCACCTTGTCCATACGGGGTAACGGGAAGGGCTCCGAAGTTACGGAACGGCCGTGGACCGTGGCATGGACGGCCCGCTTACATTCGCCCGCATCACCCTACCGCACATGACCGGCTTCAAACGCTCCCTGGGCCTGCTCGATGCCACGATGATCGTATCGGGATCGATGATCGGCTCGGGCATCTTCATCGTCAGCGCGGCCATGATGCGCGACCTGGGCGCGCCGGCCTGGATGCTCGTGGCCTGGGTGGTGAGCGGCCTGCTCACGGTGATGGCCGCCCTCAGCTATGGCGAGCTCGCCGGCATGATGCCCGCCGCGGGGGGGCAGTACAAGTACATCCAACGTGCCTTCGGCCGGCTGCCCGCCTTCATGTACGGGTGGACCGTCTTCACCGTGATCCAGACCGGCGTGATCGCCGCGGTGGCCATGGCCTTCGCCAAGTTCAGCGCGGTGTTCTTCCCCGTGCTGAGCGCGGACAATGTGCTGTTCCACGTCGGTCCACTGGCCATCAACGCGGGGCAGGTCTACGCCATCGCCAGCATCGTGCTGCTCACCTGGCTCAACGGCCGCGGGGTGGACAAGGGCAAGACCTTGCAGACGGTGGTGACCCTGGCGAAGATCGCGGCCGTGCTGGCCCTGATCGTCGTGGGCCTGAGCGTGGGCATGGGCCTGCCCGTGCTGGCCGAGAACTTCGCCGATCCGTGGGCCGCCAGCCGCCTCACCGTGCACCCGGATGGCACCACCACCACCGTACCGCTGCACGGCATGGCGCTGCTGGCGATGCTCGGTGTGGCCATGGTGGGATCGCTCTTCGCCAGCGACGCCTGGAACAACATCACCTTCATCGCGGGCGAGATCCGCAACCCCCAGCGCAACATCCCGCTGAGCCTGGCCATCGGCACGTTCATCGTCACGGTGCTATACGTGCTGGCCAACCTCGCCTACCTGGCGCTGCTGCCCGTGCACGAGATCCAACTGGCCGCAGCCGACCGCGTGGGTACCGCCGCCGCCTCGGTGATCTTCGGCGATGCCGCCGTGTGGATCATGGCCGCGCTGATCATGGTGAGCACCTTCGGCTGCAACAACGGGATCATCCTGGCGGGCGCACGGCTCTACTATGCCATGGCGCAGGATGGCCTTTTCTTCCGCAAGGCCGGCACCTTGAACCGCAACGCCGTGCCCGGCCACGCCCTGATGATCCAATGTGTGTGGGCCAGCGCACTCTGCCTCAGCGGCACGTACAGCGAACTGCTGGAGTATGTCACCTTCGCCTCCCTGCTGTTCTATGTGGTCACCGTCACGGGCATCTTCGTGCTGCGCCGCCGCGAGCCCGACGCGCCGCGCCCCTACAAGGCCTTCGGCTACCCCGTGGTTCCCGCGCTGTACGTCATCTGCGCCACCGCCTTCTGCGTGAACCTGCTGATCATGTCGCCGGTGTATTCCGGTGCCGGACTGGGGATCGTGGGCCTCGGCGCGGTGGTGTACGCCGTGTGGGGGCGGGCGAAGGTGTAGGGGCGTGGCTCCTGAATGGGCTCGTGATCGTCTGAGGAAATGCCGGATGGCCCATGCGCCGTCCTGCATCCGGCGGGATGGTCCGACAGCGCTGTTCACCGCGTGCGCTCCGGCATCGCATCCCCGAGGCGCATGAACGAGTTGTCCGTTGTTGTTCCCTCCCCACGGAAGGCCCAACAACGGACAACGGAAAGATCGCGCGCCCGGAGGCTTATCGCTCGGCGTTCAGCTTCTTGGCGGCCTCGATCAGCTTGGGCACCACTTGGAAGGCGTCGCCCACGATGCCGTAGTCGGCGGCCTTGAAGAAAGGCGCCTCGGGATCGTTGTTGACCACCACGATCACCTTGCTCTGGTTCACCCCGGCCAGGTGCTGGATGGCACCGCTGATGCCGATGGCGATGTAGAGGTTCGGGCGGATGGCCACACCGGTCTGCCCCACGTGCTCATGGTGCGGACGCCAGTGCATGTCGGCCACGGGACGGCTGCAGGCCGTGGTGGCGCCGAGCTCCCGGGCCAGTTCCTCGATCATGCCCCAGTTCTCGGGGCCTTTCAAGCCACGACCGGCGCTCACCACGCGCTCGGCTTCGGGCAGGGGCACGCCGGTGCCGGCCTTGCGCACCTCCTTCACGGCGATGCGGGCGGCACCGAGGTCGCCGCTGTACTCTTCCACGTTGGCACTGCCGCCGTTGTTGGCGATGGCGATGCTGTTGGGCATGAGGCTGAGCACCTTCACCGGGCTGGTCACTTCCACGAAGGCGCGGGCCTTGCCACTGAACACGTTGCGGCGGAAGAGGCCCCCTTCGGGCAGGGCGGTCACACCGGCCACGTGGCCGGCCTTCAGGCGGGCGGCCACGCGCGGGGCCACGGTCTTTCCGGTGGCATCGTGCACGCACACGATGGTGTCGGCGCCCTCCTTGGCGGCCACATCGGCCACCAAACGGGTGAGCTGCTGGCCGTCCACGTGCTTCACGTTGCGGGCCACGATCACTTTGCCGGCGCCTTGCGCACCGAGGCTTTCCAGTCCCTGGGCATCACCAAAGGTCACGGCGGTAACGGGGCCACCAGCCAGTTGGCTCGCATAGGTCACGGCCTCCTGGGCGGCCTTGGGCAGCTTTTCGCCGCGGGTATCGATGAATACGATGGTGCTCATTGCGAATGGGTTGGGGGCGCGTCATGACGCGCCCGTGCGATCAATGGGGATCAGATCACCTTGGCTTCGGTGTGCAGGAGCTCGATCAACTTGCCGGCCTCTTCGGCGGGGATCATCTTCACGGCACCCTTGGGCGGGGGCAGTTCGAAGCGCACGGTCCTGGCCACTTCCTCAACGGGCGCCGCCGGCACCACGTGCAGGGGCTTGGTGCGGGCGGCCATGATCCCGCGCATGTTGGGGATCCGCTGCTCGGCCATGCCTTTGGAGGCGCTCAGCACCAGGGGCAGGGCGCATTCCACCACTTCCACACCACCGGGCACGTCGCGCTCGATGGTGGCGGTGCCGCCGGCCACGTCCAGCTTGCTTGCCAGGGCCACGTAGGGCAGGTCGAGCAGTTCGGCCACCATGGCACCCACCTGGCCGCCGTTGTGGTCGATGGTCTCCTTGCCGGCCAGGATCAGGTCGAAGCCCTTGTCCTTGGCGTAGGCCGCGATCTGCTGGGCGATCTGGTAGGCATCGGAGGGCTGCACGTCCACGCGCACGGCCTCATCGGCACCGATGGCCAAGCCCTTGCGGATGGTGGCTTCACTGTCGGCGCCGCCCACGGTGATGGTGGTGACACTGCCCGCGCCTGCGGCCTCCTTCAGCTCCAGCGCACGCACCAAGGCGTACCACTCGTCGTACGGGTTCACGATGAAGGTGACCCCGCTGGCGTCGTAAGCGGTGTTGTTGTTCGTGAAGGCGATGCGTGCCGTGGTGTCGGGCACCTGGCTCAGGAGTACGAGGATCTTCATGATGGAAGGCTTTCGCCGGGGGCGCAAACTTACTGCGATGCGCACAAAACCCGGGACGTTCGCGCCTCGATCACGTCAGGCGGTGGCGCTTACCAGGCGGAAGGCGTCCACATCGAACAGCCCCCGGTCGGTGATCTTCAGGTGGGGGATCACCGGCAGGGCCATGAAGCTCAACGTCATATAGGGTGCGGCGAGCGTACTGCCGAGCGCCTTGGCGGCGCGGTCCAGGCGGGCGTAGGCGTGGGCCACGGTGGGGCCATCGGCGTCGGACATGATGCCGGCCACGGGCAGGGGCAGCACCTCGCGCCGGTCGCCGCAGGCCAGACTGATACCGCCGCGCTGCTCCACCACGGCGTTGATCGCGGCACAGAGGTCGGCGTCGTTGGTGCCCACCGCCACGATGTTGTGGCTGTCGTGCGCCACGCTGCTGGCCACGGCGCCCTGCTTCAGACCAAATCCGGTGATCCAGCTCACGGCGGGAGGCGCACCCTGGTAGCGGTCCACCACGGCGATCTTCAGCAGGTCCTTGGCGGGGTCGGCCACACAGGCGCCGTCGCGCACGGTGGCGGGCAGGTGCTCGCGGGTGGTGATGAGCTGGCCGTCGAGCGCGCCGATCACCAGCAGATCGCTGGTGGTGGCGGGCACGTGCAGCTGGTCCAGGGTCACCGGCTGGCGGGCGAAGTTGTTGGGACGATCGGCCACGGGCGGAGGGGGGATCAAGGTCCGGCCATCCTCCGCCACCAGGCGGCCGCGCACCCAGGTGCGGCGCACCTTGAAGTCGTGCAGGTCGTCCACCAGCACCATGTCGGCGGGGTCGCCCACGCGCAGCAGCCCCACGGGCAACCGGTAGTGGCGAATGGGATTGAGCGAGGCTGCGCGCAGGACATGGAACACGTCGTGGCCGCGGTGCACGGCGCGGGCGCAGATGCGGTCCAGGTGGCCCTCCAGGAGGCTGTCCGGGTGCATGTCGTCCGTGCAGAACATGATCCGGTCGGGGTGGTCGTGCAGCAGGTCGATGAGCGCCTCGAAATTGCGTGCGGCACTGCCCTCGCGGATGAGGATGTGCATGCCGTGCGCGAGCTTGTCCACGGCCTCTTCGCGGGTGAAGCACTCGTGGTCGGTGTGGATGCCGGCGGCGATATAGCGGCGGGCCAACTCGCCGTGCAGACCGGGCGCATGGCCGTCGACCGGTTTCCCGAGGCGATGGGCATGGGCGATCTTGGCCATGACCTGGGGCGCGCCGTTGAGCACGCCGGGGAAGTCCATCACTTCGGCCAGATAGCCGATCTCGGGGCGTTCGAGCAGGCGGCCGATGGCGTCGGCATCGATGGTGGCGCCGGCGGTCTCGAAGGCGGTGGCGGGCACGCAGCTGGGTGCGCCGAAGCAGAAGTGGAACGGCACCTGGCGGCCGTTGTCGATCATGTACTCCACGCCGGGCACGCCCAGCACGTTGGCGATCTCGTGCGGATCGCTCACGGTGCCCACGGTGCCGTGCGTCACGGCCACGCGGGCGAACTCGGCCGGTGTAAGCATGCTGCTCTCCACGTGCACGTGGGCATCCACAAAGCCGGGGATCAGGTAGCCCTCCACGGGACCGGTGTGCGGGACGATCCGCGTGATGCGCCCGT
>CAYXKE010000061.1:0-15682 GCA_964464935.1 uncultured Chryseobacterium sp. | reverse complement strand
GTGAACACGCCGCTCACCTTGTCCACCTCGGCCTGGCGCTCGCGCTCGCTGCGGTTCTTGGCGCGCTCCACGTAGGCCTCCACCTCGGCGCGGCGGTCCGGCGTGGTGAACTTGGCCACCAGCGGGTGCTCGGGCGCCAGGGTGAGGAAGCTCACGCCGAAGAGCGTATCCGGACGGGTGGTGAACACCTCGATGAAGTCATCGCCCACGGGAAAGCGCACGGTGGCGCCTTCGCTGCGGCCGATCCAGTTGCGCTGGGTCTCCTTGAGGCTCTCGCTCCAGTCGAGCTTGTCCAGTCCATCGAGCAGGCGCTGGGCGTAGGCGGTGATGCGCAGGCTCCACTGCTTCATGCGCCGGCGCTCCACGGGGTGACCGCCCCGCTCGCTCACGCCGTCCTTCACCTCGTCGTTGGCCAGCACCGTGCCCAGGGCGGGGCACCAGTTCACCCAGGCATCGCTCAGGTACGCCAGGCGGAAGCGTTGCAGCACCATCTGGCGCGTGCGCTCATCGAAGCGCTTCCACTCCTCGGCGGTGAAGGCGCCCACGGGCGATTCCTCATCGCCGGTGAGCACGCTGGCGTCCTGGCCGGTGCAGCCCTGCGCCTCGAAGCGGGCGATGAGCTCACTGATGGGACGGGCCTTGTCGGCCTGCGGGTCGTACCAGCTGTCGAACAATTGCAGGAAGATCCACTGCGTCCACTTGTAGAAGGCGGGGTCGCTGGTGCGCACCTCGCGATCCCAGTCGAAGCTGAAGCCGATGGCATCGAGCTGCTGGCGGTAGCGGGCGGTGTTTTCGGCGGTGGTCTTCGCGGGGTGCTGACCGGTCTGGATGGCGTACTGCTCGGCGGGCAGGCCGAAGCTGTCGTAGCCCATGGGATGCAGCACGTTGTAGCCCTGGTGGCGCTTGAAGCGGGCCACGATGTCGCTGGCGATGTAGCCCAGGGGGTGCCCCACATGCAGGCCTGCGCCGCTGGGGTAGGGGAACATGTCGAGCACGTAGTACTTGGGCTTCGAGGGGTCGTTCGCCACGCGGTAGGTCTTGCTGGCGCGCCACTTTTCCTGCCACTTCCGCTCAATGTCCTTGTGATCGTACTGCTTGCTGCCCATGGTCGGGCAAATGTAGCCGGGCCCGGTGGGCCGGCACATGATCGCGTGCAGGCGGTGCGGCCTACTGCCGGTCCTCGTCGGTGATGGGGGCGTCGCCCGCATAGCGCCCGCCCTTGTACACCTTGATGCGGGTGAGCAGGCCGTCGGCGTTGTACAGGTAGACCTTGCCGTCGCTCAGGCGTCCGTCCACGAAATGGCCCTGCTGCGAGATACGGAGCTGCCGGTCGTACAGGGTGTTCCAGCCGGTCTCGCGGAAGGGCACGGCGTTGGGCTTTTCATCGGCGCTCACGGTGGGTGCCGGGGGGGCGCTGGCATCGGGCTTCAACTCGCTGGCCTTGGGCACGGGCTTGATCCAGCGGCTGTTCGCCTCGTTGATCACCCCGCCCTTGAACTCTGCCTCCTGCGTGAGCTGGCCCTTCTCGTTGTATCGCTTGAGGGGGCCTTCCTCGCGGCCATCACGCACGGTCACCTGCACGGCCAGCTGCCCATTGGGGTGGTAGTAGCGCTGCTCGCCGTTGCGCATGCCGTGCTCATCGAACACGAAGTCCTGGGCCAGCTGGCCGTTGGGGTGATAGCGCTGGAAAGCGCCGGTGTTGCGGTCCAGGTCCCAGGTGCCGCGCTCCTCCACCTGCCCGTTGCGGTAATAGGTCACATAGGGTCCGCGCGGGCGCCCCATCTGGTAGGTGATCTCGCTCATGGGCTGGCCGTTGGGCCAATAGCGGCGCCACACGCCCACGCGGCGGCCGTTCTGGTAGCGGCCTTCCTCCACCAGGGCGCCGTCGGGATAGCCGGTGCGGTCGGTGTTCGGGGCCACCACGCGCCACCAACCCTGTTTGCGGCCCTGGCTGTCCACTTGGTCCAGTGTGTCCGCTGCCGTGGTCTGGGCGTGCACCGCGTGCAGGCCGGGAAACAGCAGGGTCAACAGGGCGAACAGAAGGCGACGACCAACGGCGGGCATGGGTACGAAGATCGCAGGTCGGGTGCGGACGGGCGCGATACGTGCCCGCACGGGCCCGGGTTGCGCGGGGGCGGTTATGCGGAACGTCGCTTCCCGCGCGGCTTGGGGAAGGGAAGCTTCTCCGCCATGCGCAGCAGGAGGTGGGGCAGCTCGCGCATGCCGGTGATCATTTCCTCGGGCACCAGCAGGTGCTCCTTGGAACCCGGGAAGAGCAGGGAGCGCTCGCACATCCGCTCCAGCGGAGCGCTCTCCGGGGTGATCTTCACCAGCAACTGGTCGTCGCAGATGAAGGCCACGGGCTTGCCATCGGCATAGAGCGCGTATTCGCCGAACATGCGGCGCACACTGAACCGGTCGGGCATGCCCAGGTGGGCCAGGATGAACTCGGCGGTCTCGGGTCGGGTGGCCATCACGGAACGATCTCCTGGCACAGCTCCACCAGCACGCCACCGGCACTCTTGGGGTGCACGAAGCAAACGAGCTTGTTGTCCGCGCCGCGTTTGGGTTCTTCGTTCAGCAGTTGGAAACCCTCGGCCCGCAGCCGCGCCATCTCGGCCCGGATGTCGGCCACCTCGAAGGCGATGTGGTGGATGCCCTCGCCGCGCTTTTCGATGGCCTTGGCGATGGGCCCGTCCGGCCGCGTGCTTTCCAACAGTTCGATCTTGTTGGGGCCAGTGCGGAAGAACGCGGTGATCACGCCTTCGCTCTCCACGGCCTCCCGCTTGTACGGTGCCGTGCCCAGCAGGCGCGTGTACAGCTCTTCGGCCGCGTGGAGATCCTTCACCGCGATCCCGATGTGTTCGATGCGCAATAGGTGGTCCATGCGTGGGGGTATGAGCTCGCTCGCTGACGAACAATGGTCAGGGCACCAAAGAAAAGACCCTCCGGTGGGGGAGGGTCTCTTCGAGGCGTGGGGCGTTCACTTCTTGAACGTTTCGCCGGTCTTGTTGTCGTAGTTCAGGTAGTAGAGCCCTTTGGGCAGGTTGCTCACGTCCACGCGGTCGGCGGTGCCGCGCTTCACGATGTTGCCGTACTCATCGTACACCTCGAACATGGTGCGGGCGCTGAAGACGATCTCGTTCTTGGGCTTGGCGGGGCTCCAGGTCACGGCGGGCACATTGTTGTCGGTGTAGGTCACCGGCTCGCTGTAGCGGGCACGACGGTCCAGGTCCACCTGCTTCACCCGGAAGGTGTTCACCCCACTGTGCGGGGTCACTTGGAAGGTGTAGGAGTTCTCGCCCGCGCTGCCCTTGCCCATCACCTCACCGGCCTTCACCCACTTGTTCCAGCGCTTTTGCTCCACCACGAAGGGCAGGCCGCCGGTCTCATTGGCGGTCACCCAGGTGTAGATGCCATCACTGCTGATGGACTGCTTCACAATGTCGAACGTGCTGCGGGGCTTGAGCACCTCGGGATTGAGCACCAACGGCGTGCAGCCGTCCTTGTGGCGCACCTGCACCACCACGGGGTCGCCGGTCTGCAGGCCGAAATTGGTCATGTCCACCTCGAAGGCGCTGGAGTTGATCTCGTCCGTGGCGATCTGGCCATTGACGGTCACCTCGAACACGCAGAAACCCACACCCGCTTCGGAGAAGGGGTTCTGGATGAAGATGTTGCGGCCTTGGTAGTTGCCTTCGATCACAATGGTCCCGGCGGCCAGCGGGAGGGAGACCACGGCGGCGGCAGCGAAGAGAACAGAGCGCATGTGCGGTGTGGAATGAGGGAAGCGGAAGCACAAGGTTAATCGATCCCGGCCTATGCGCGTCCCTGTTCGGGTCGAAAGCGCACCGGGTATCGGCGCAAATTAGTTCGACTGTCGACGAAGCGCAAGTTCGTGTCGACGAACACTAGTGGTCATAGGCCTTCACCCCGGCGCGCACGGCTACGGCCAGATGGTTCTCCTGCGGCACGATCGGGCAGTTGTACCGGCCCCCGTACGCGCAGTAGGGGTTGTACGCCTTGTTGAAGTCCAGCTCCACGCGGTCGCCCAACGGACCGTTGAGGTCCAGGTAGCGCCCGCCGCCGTACGTGGTCTCGCCGTTGGTGAGGTCCGTGAAGGGCACGAAATGGTGCTGGGCGTAGGCGGGATCGGTCAGCTCCAGGTTCTTGTACACCGTGAGCTTCAGGTCCCGGCCATGCAGGCGGAAGTGCAGGGTGCCCACGCTTTGGTACAACGGGCGTTTGCTCCCTGTGGTCGGCATGTTGAACGCCTTGCCCTTGGCGGGTACGAAGCGCGCCTGTACCCGGTGGTTGATGTCCGGCGGGAAGCGCTCCAACCCAGTGAACCCGGCGATGTGGTCCGCCGGCAGCGGGCTCTTCTGCGGATCGCGGAACTGCTGGTCCTTGATGGCCCAGTAATGGTCCAATGCCTTGCGCCACGCGGCCTCATCGGCCTGCTGGAGGGCCGTCATGGGCCACAGCATCAGCAACCACCAGAGCAGGGGCATCAGATCGCTTGGTTGGGGCGGACCGCCTGGCTCATGCGGGCCACGTCGGTCTCATTGAAGCGTCCGTGCGGGGCGCTCTCCACCACGAACTCCCGGCCCTGATGGCGGATCACCTGATAGAAGTGCATGAATACCAGGGCATCGTCCGGGTATTCCTGCCGGTACACCACCAGGTCGGGCTCCTCGCGCAGGATGGTGTGCTTGCGCAGCATGTCGCGTTCCAGCGCGGCTTTCAGACGGCCGATGTCGCCGGGTTCCTCGCTGATGGTGAGGGCGAAGTGGTCGCCCGCCTGCACGATCAGCTGGCCCGTGTCCTCGTTCCACCGTGCGCCGCCGAAGGTGGAATCGGCCGCGGGGACCATCATTTCGGGCATCGACACCACCAGGGGCAGGTCGAAGGGTTCCAGATCGAGCAGGTACTCGCTCACCGCGGACGCGCCGGCCTGCTCCTGCTGCATGGCCGCCAGCTGCTCGGCCGCTTCCTTCTTGCCATCACCGCAGGCCGCCAATAGCAGGACCGCGATCAGGGGGATTGCACGTTCCATGGGACCAATGTAGCGTGGTGCCGGCCTCGGTCAAGGGGTCACGGTGATGCGCAGGCCTTCGCTGTGGGAAGCGAACTCCGGCGCGTACATGCACATGGCGGTGGTGATGCCATTGCTGAAGTCGCCCGCCAGGGCCACCTTCAGTTCGTACTCCAGCACGTGGGTGCCGGGGGGTAGGCGATCGAAGAAGAAGTGCATGGCGGCGTCGCGCACCGCACGGTAGTGCACCAGTCCCCCTTGGTAACGAGGCCCGCTCAACGCGTCGATGGGCTCCAGCCCCGCGCCGCGCATGTCCTTCACGTGCACATGGTCCAGGTGGCGGTCGGTGCGCAGCTCCACGTGCACCGTGAGCCGGTCACCGGGTCGCAATGGCGTATCCGGGCCCACCGCCACCAGCCGGGTGCCGGCATCGGTGGCCCGCTGCACGAACACCTGCTTGCGGATCTGGAAGGGGCTCTCGTGCGGCGTGATCCGGTCCAGGCGCTCCAGGTATTGCCAGTGCAGGGCACCCCATCCGGGACGGTCGTTGTGGCTGGTGATGCGCACTTCTCCCATGGCCGGCGTCACCTTGGTGGGGTCGAACACATGGGTGAAGGTGCCGGTGCCCGCTTCGGCCTTGTCGGCCTTCACGGTGCGGCCGCCCACGGTGATGGTGGGTGGCTCGGCGTCGCTCAGCCAGTCGTCCGCACTCCCCGCGCCGCTGGTGAGCAGCAGGGCGTGGCAGGCGGCACTGGTGGCCTTGGTGGTGCGCCAATGCGTGGTCTGTTTCAGGCGGAGCAGGTGGGTGCGCAGGGCGTTCACGCTGGCGCGGTCGCCCATCACCTCCTGGAAGGCCGCGACCATCAGTGCATGTGTCTCAGTGGGAAAGGCCCACCAATCCATGCCGGCGCCGAAGCCCTTCCAGTACATGCCCATCTCCTCGTCGTGGGTGGCGCGTTCCTTCAGTGAGGCCATGATCTGCCGCGCAGTGGACGGGTCGCCCATGCGGTGCAGGGCCAGTGCGGCGAGAGCCTGCTCGTGGAGGCTCCGTTGCGTCCACGTGGCGCGCAGGCGGCGTTGGATGAATTCCACGGCCACGCGGGTGGAGCCATCGATGGGCCAGCGCGTGAAGAAGCTGCGCGCGTAGAGGTAGTGGATGTCGAGCGGGTCGGGGTCGAGGCGTTCCATCTCCTCCGCGCTCAGGCGACGCTGCCGCTCGCGATGGAGGCGCTCCATTTCACCATCGAGCCAGCGCACGGCATGCCGCACCATCTGCTGCACGGGGCCATCGGCACGGATGTCGGCGGCGCCCAGTTGGTCCAATCGGCCCAGTCCGGCCACGATGTGCTGCGTGATGTAACGGCTCTCCGACATGCCGCTCCACCACGGCCACGCACCGGTGGGCAGTTGCATCTCGCGCAGCTGCTTCAGCGCCAACTCGCGCTCGGAGCTCATGTGCGCCATGTCGAACAACAGGGCGATGCGCTCCTTGGCCGCACGCTCGTTGCGGGCCGCGAGCACCCACGGCGTCTCTTCGAGCACCAGGCTCTTCAGATCAGTGTTCTTCTCCAGTGCGCTGGCGAACGCATCGGGACCGGCCTGCTTCCACTGCGCGAAGACCTCCTGGATGCGCGGTCGCTCCGCCACCACATGGGCGGCGAGGGTGTTCGCGAAGAAGCGGGCGAAGACCTGCTCGGCGCAGGCGTGCGGGTATTCCATCAAATAGGGGAGCGCCTGCACCGCGTACCACGCCGGGTGGGGTGTGTAGTCCAGACGCAGCGCCTGTGTGCGCAATGTGGCGCTCTTCCCCTCCTTCAGCTTGTTCAGGGTGAACGTGCGTGTGCCGACACCCCCGTTCCACAAGGGCAGGCTTTCGGTCACCAACAGCTCATCAGTGAGCACGGGGAGCGGGTGTTCCTCGCCATCGCCGAAGCCCTTCCCATTGGCGACCATGCGCACGGCCACCATGTCCACACCGGCCGGCACCGTGATCTCCCAGGCCACCTCGGCGCTGCGGCCGGGGGCGGAGCTGAAGGGCACGCTGGCCTTCTTCAGCCCGAACATCGTGTCGATCGTCCTGTTCGTGAAGGGGTCGAAGAGCGTGAGCGTGGCCGTGCCGCTGACCGCGCGTTCGGTGGCGTTGATCTTGGCGGCCAGGCGGATGCGGTCGCCCGCGCGGAGGAAGCGCGGCAGGTTCGGCACCACCATCACGGGCTTGCTGGTCACCGTCTCCCGGGTGAAGACGGCCGTGCTCATGTCCGGGGTATGCGCCAGCCCCAGGAGCTTCCATCGGGTGATGGCCTCGGGCATGGTGAAGCGGATCACCACGGTGCCGTCGCGGTCGGTGAGCAGGTCGGGCAGGAAGAAGGCCGTCTCGCGGAAGTCTGTGCGGGGCGCCCCCGCCGGTGCAGCGGCCGCAGGGGAAGCAGGTCCCGGCGGTGATGCGCTGTCCGTGTCTGCCGCCTTCTCGAAGAGCGCTTCCTGCGGTGACGCTTCCATCACGGCGTTGGCCAGGGGGGGCGGTGCGGCGTCGGCCCGGGCAAGCGTGAGCGTGCTGTTCCGGCCAGAGGCGGCCATGGGGTAATAGCGGAAACCTCCCCATCCGAAGGTGTTCAACGCGGGATGGTGGCGCACACTGTCGGCGGGCATGTCATACACCCAGCCCAATGGCTGACCGTGCACCACGTCGAAGGGGGTGGACGAGCCCCAGGCCAGGCGGGGTGAATGGCCGGGATGCACGTCCAGCTGCCAGTCGTGCGGCACGAAATGGTCCAGCGACGCATCGTACATGGCGGCCAGCACCTGGGCGGCCACCGTGGTGTGGCGTGGACCGGTGATGCGCAGGCGCCACTCCTCCCTTGCCCCGGGGAGGAGATGGTCGCGGAAGGTGGTCCACTCCACCTGCAGCTCCTTGTTGCTCCACGGCACGTGGATGGGGATGTTGGTGCGGTGCACGCGGCCGCGCTCCACGCAGAGGAAGTGTACGGTGAAGCCACCGCGGTCGCTCTCGCGCACGTCGAGCTCCACGCGCTGCTGGCCATTGCGCAGGTCGAACCAGCGCTGCACGGCGATGGTGCCATCCCGTTCCACCTCCATCAGCACGTGGGCGCGGGGCAGTGCGGAGGTGATCAGCAGCACGGCCTTGTCGCCGGGTTCCACCCGTGCGCGCACCGGTTGCACGTGGAAGGCGGTATGACCAAAGCCGTTGTCGATCCCGGTGGCATCGTAAAGGGTGATGATCTTCGCGGCCTTCACCGTGCCGCCGTACGGGTCGGCGGCTTTCATCTCCACGCGGTAGGTGCCCACGGGCCAGTTGCGCATCATGGAGAGGTCCACCGGCAGCGTGTCCGGTGCTTCCTGGCCGAAGCCGAAGGTCTCGTCGCCGTCCTCCCAATTGGCCGGATCATCCTCATCGGCGTAGGCATCGTGGGGGAAGCGATCGGCAAAGGCGATGGGGTCGATCACGGGGCGGTCCGGGCGCTCCCATGGGCGTGCCCGCTTGGGCGCGCCGGTGGGCGGGCGCAGCTTGCTGATGCGCACTTCGAAGGGCAGCCCCATGCGCTCGCCATTGAGGTTGCGCACCTCCATCTGCACCGGGCCCATGGTGGCGCGGTCCACCGCCTCTTCCATGCCGATGTGCAGTTCGATGCTGTGCGTTCCCACGGTCAACTGTGTGCGGCCGGTCTGTGTCTCGCCGTTCATATCGACCACATCCACTTCCACGGTGTAGGTGAAGGCGATGTCGGGCATGTGCGCGATGGACCGGTCGGGAACGGCGGGAAAGGCGACGGTGAACGCCCCTTGGGCATCCGTATGTGCGCTGCCGCGGGCGATCTCCACGGGCCGGCCCCAGGGGATCGCGCTTCGCCGGAACCCCCCTCCGGAGCCGTACCACCATCGGGGGGGGCGCACGTCGCGCATCACGCGCCAACGCGCCTCCGCACCGTCCAGGGGCACGCCCGCGTAGCTGCGTGCCGTGCCGGTCACCCGCGCGGTGTCGCCCAGGCGCGATGCATCGCTCACGGGGTCGAGCACCACTTCGAAACGCGGGCGCTTGTACTCCTCCACGCGGATGGAACGGCTGCCGTGCGGATCGCTCAACGTCATGGCGCCGGTGAGCACGCCCTGCGGTGCCGTGAAGGTGCCGTGGAACGAGCCATACGCATCCGTGGTCACCTCATGCCGGGCGACCTCCTCGCCGTTCACGTCGGTGAAGCGTACCGTGGTGGGGTGGCCCGCCAACGTGGTGATGGCGCCTTGGCGCTTCACCGAGACGATGCCTTTGTAATACACCGGCTGCCCGGGCCGATAGATGGCGCGATCGGTGAAGATGAATGTGCGCACCGGGTCCACATCGGCATCGCCGTGCATGTAGTGGTAGCCCTGCGCGCGCAGGGTGGCACCGCCATGGGTCACGGTCCAGGTGTAGGCCCCCCGCACCTCCGCGCCGAGGCTTACCGTGGCCATGCCGTTGGCATCGGTGGTGGTGGACCCGATGCGCTCATCGCGGCGCTCGCGTCCCGTCCAACGCGGCACGAACAGTTCGGCGCGGGCGTCGGGAATGGGGGCGCCGGACATCCGGTCGGTCACGAGCACGGTGGCACGGTCATCATGCTGGCGGGTGGTGAGCGAGAGATGTGTGGCCGTGAAGGGCGCGAAACGCATGAGCGAGCTGCCCAGGGCGAAGCGCTCGTCGTGGCTCACGATCACGTAGTACCGCCCCTGTGGCACACCATCCACGGGCAGTTCGGTCAGGTGTTCGTTGAGGTCGCCGTCGTCCTCCAACTCCACGCGCCAGGCCCGCAGGGGTGTCCGCTTCAGCAGGCGCTTGTACCGCTCCTCGTGGTCGGCCGGTTCGGGCTCCTCGGCCGCCACCACACGCACCCACACCTGCCTGAGGTTGGTGTAGCTCAGTGCCACGCGGAAGGGCGTGTGGGGCGCCTGGGCCTCTTCCATCTGCACGTCCATGGCCGGCTTCTCCAGCCGCGCCATCAGTGCCTGTGCGCGCCTGGCCCCGTAGGTGCCGGGCCACTTGTCCAGGGCCGCGCGGGCCATGTCGCGGGCGGTGCGCCGTTCCCATTTCCACGTGGCCGCGGTGTCCAGGCGCTGGTACTGGGCGCCCTGTGCCACATGCCGTTCGGCGATGGCGACCATCACCTCGGCCTCGCACGCGTTCTGCGGCAGGCGGCTGCGCAGCAGTTCCAGCGCGCTCAGGTAGAGCGCATCCTTGTCGGGGTGGGTGCTGTGCGTGTGCACGAAGTGGAGGCGGTCCAGCGTCACATCCACCATGGCATCGGGCTCGGCATCGCTCAAGTGGATGCGCTCCAGGCGTTGGAACAGGCGCAGGGCCTGGAACTCCCACGCCGTGCTGTCGCGATGCTGAAGCTCCTTGTGCGCGAAGGGTTCGAAGAGCGTGAACAGGAAGGCGTCGTCAAGCGTGAAGCGCCAGGCCGGCTCGCTCAGGCGTGTCTCGGGATCGCGGAAGATGGCCAGTGCGCGGTGGGCGAGGATGTCGTACACGGTGGGGCGCAGCTGCAGACCGGCACGAAGCAGGGTGGCGTCCTCGGGCAGCAACAACGGTGCGAGTTCGCCGGCGGGCAGGCGTTTCAGCGTGTCGTACGGTTCCACCGAGGCGCTCATCTCGGCGATCACCTTGCGCATGAAGGCGCTCTGGTCCCAGGTGGCGGGATCGGTGCCGGCCTGGGTCTGCAGGGCGCGGTCCATGATGCGCCAGCGGTCCATTTGGTACCACCGCCAATAGGCCTCACCGATGAGCGATCGCAGCAATTGCTGCAGGGGCACCAGGTCGGTGCTGGCGGCGCGTTCCTCCAATGCGGCGATGATCGTCCCCATTTCCGCGCCGGTGTATTCCTGGAACCGCGCGCGGTAGGCCCATGCGCGGAACTCGGTGCGCCAATCGTTGGCGGTGCGCGCCTCGTCCAGCACGACCTCAGTGGCCTTCAGCGCACTGGCGTACAGCCCGGCATCGCTCATGGAGTCGATGGGGGCCCAGCGGGGATCGGTGGCGGCGGTGTTCACGGCTTGTCGTCCGGTGGCGCAGCCCAGCAGCACGGCCACACAAGCCGCCAGCACAGGCATGAACGTTCTTCCCTGGTGCATGATGCGCCCATGGCGTGTTTGGTCCGGCATGGGGTCCGTACAAAGCTCGGTGTTCGGCCCGCGCGGCCGGCACCGTTCCTGTGATCATTCGGCTTTCGCCCAACGCGCCACATCCACCTCGGGGTCGAGCGGTGCACCGTCGAAGAGGTGATCGGCCAGGTGCTGGGCGCACCACGGGGCGAGCATCACCCCCCGTACGCCGAGCCCGTTGAGGATGGCCTCGCCCGGTGCGATCGACCCCAGGATGGGCCGGCGGTCGCGTGTGGTGGGGCGTACGCCGCAGGTCTGCCCCACCACCCGGGCGTGGGCCATCACTTCGGGCTTCAGCACGGCCGCCACCTTGTCCAGCAGCCATTGCCGGGCCTCGTCCGATGGGCCGTTCCACACGTGGTCCCAACTGAAGGTGGCGCCTACGCGGTAACGATCATCGCCCAAGGGCAGAATGAAGACATGCCGGTGCCACACATGGGGCAGGTCGGCGCCGGGGATGTGCAGGTCGATGGTCTCGCCTTTCACGGGTACCAGTCCCGGGCGCGGCGTGAACGCACCCGTGCAATGCACCAGGAGCGGGGCGGTGCATGGGCCGGCCCGGAATCCGTGCGCCGTGCGCTCCACCAAGGTGCCGGTGGGCAGCAGGTCGCCGGATGCGGCCAGCCGTTCGCGTTCTGCGGTGAGGTAGGCGCGTACATCGAGCCAGGCGCACACCTGCACGCGGCCGGCGCCATGCGGCTGTTGCACGCTGTGCGGGGCGGGGCCGGCCTCACCAATGAACGCGGCCAGGTCGTCATCGTGGCGGCGGCGGTGCCATTGATCGGCCACATCGGTGTTGGGGAAGACCGTGTCGAGCGGCACCGGGTGCCAGAAGCGGGCGCCATGCAGGGCCTCGGCCTGTTGGTAGTACTGTTGGGCAATGGGAAGCAGGGTGGCGGCGCGCCAGCTGGGTAAGATGCGTCGCACCACCACGGGGTTCACCAAAGCGGCGGCGGCGAGCGATGCCTCGCCGGGTCGGGGTTCGTGCAGCACGGCCACGCGACGTGCGCGCTGATGGCACACCCGGGCGAAGGCGGCGCCGGCCAGGCCATGGCCCAGCACGATCGCATCATGGGAGTGGAACATGCGGCCGGCCGAAGCTATGGCAGCCGCGCGTTCGGGCCTTAAGCGGCCACCAGGCGCTGCATGCGTTCGATCAGCTGCTCCTGGTCGTAAGGCTTGCGCACCAGGTCGGTGCCGCCGGTGCTCGTCACGATGGCGTGCAGGTGCGGCGGCTCGAAGGTGGTGAGCACCAGGATCGGCGTGTGGATGCCGTGGCGACGCACATCCTCGATGGTGGCGAGGCCGGTGAGACTGGGCGGTGCCAGGTCCAGCATGATCAGGTCGACCGGCGGGGCGCTTTCCAGCACGGCCATCAGGTCATGGGCGTTGCGCAGGGCGGTCACGGCCCAACCCGCGTGGAGCAGCCGCTCTTCCAGGAGTTTGCGCACCAGCGCGTCCTCCTCGATCATCACGACATGGGGCATGGCAGGCGATTGTGCCCCCTCGTACGCAGCGCGGTGCGCGAGGTTCCGCTCACGCCACGGCGGGCGCCCGGAACACCCAGAACTTCTGCATCACGAAGTTGAACACCGAGCAGAAGCCGGTGGCGCCCACGAACGCCACGAAGTACTTGTACGGCACGCCCACCAGCCAGGGATGGTTGTGCAGCAGGTGCAGCAGACCCGTGTTGATGCCCACGTTCATGAGCAGGGATATGCCATAGGTGAGCATGAACTTCACCAGTCTGCGGTCGCTGCGGTCCTTGCGGCGCCAGGTCCACCGCTTGTTCAGGTGGTAGGTCACCATCAGGCCGCACAGGAAGGAGAGCGTCTTGGCCACCGCCTCGTTGCCGAATCCGCCGGCGATCGCCATTTCCGGCAGCAGCTGTAGGAAGACCCAATAGGCTGCCAGGTCGGTGAGCACGGCGAGCACACCGATGAAGCCGAACTTGACGATCTGCTTGTTCCCTTCCCGGAAACCGCGGGGGTCGAGCCGTTTCATCCGCAGCAAGTTATGCCCACGGTCGGATCCGGGATCACCGGCTGAAGGCCCGGAACAGGTCGTTCCCGTTGGCGTAGATCAGCAGGGTGAACAGGAGCACCATGCCCACGAGCTGCGCGATCTCCATGAAGCGCTGCGGGGCGGGCTTCCCCATGATCATCTCGTAGATCAGGAACATCACGTGGCCGCCGTCCAGCGCAGGGATGGGCAGGATGTTCATGAAGGCAAGGATGATGCTGAGGAAGGCGGTCATGTTCCAGAACAGCTGCCAGTCCCACGCAGGGCTGAACAGACTGCCGATGGTGCCGAAGCCGCCGATCTGGCTCGCGCCGGTCTTGCTGAAGAGCAGCTTCATGGAACGCACGTAGCTGGTGAGGGTCTCCCAGCCGCTGCGGATGCCGGCGGGGATGGAGGCCAGCAGGCCGTACGTCTCGCGGGCGGGGGTGAAGTAGGCGGTGAGCGGTCGGTTGCCCACACCGATCAGCCCTTCGGCGTCCACGTTCACGGTGAGCTGCAGGCGTTCACCACCGCGCTCCACGGTGAGTTCCGTGGTGCGGGAGCGGTGCTCGGCGATGGCCTTCTTGAAGTCGATGAAGTAGGGGGTGGGTTGGTCGGCCACGCCCACGATGCGGTCACCTTTGCGCAGGCCGCTGCCGGCGGCGCCCTTGTCGGGCAGCACGGTGTCCACCACGAAAGGCACGCAGGGGACGAAGAGCTGGGTGCGGCCGTTGGCGAGGATCCGCTCCTCCACGCCGGGGCTCAGTTCGATGAGGTGTGCGGCGCCGTCACGTTCCACCTCCACGGTGCGGGCACCATCGATCAGGATCGCACGCGACACATCCTCCAGCGTGTGGGGTGTGGTGCCGTTCACCGCACGGATCCGGTCGCCATCGCGGAAGCCTTCGGCCTTCAGCACCTCGGCCGGGTGCACGCCGTAGCGCAGCTCGCTCAACGGCAGGTACTCGCGTCCCCAGGTGTAAAGCACGCCGATGTAGATGGCCATGCCCAGCAGCAGGTTCACCGTGACACCGCCCACCATGATGATGAGCCGCTGCCAGGCGGGCTTGCTGCGGAACTCCCACGGCTGCGGGGGCTTGGCGAGCTGCTCCTTGTCCATGCTCTCGTCCACCATGCCCGCCAGCTTCACGTAGCCACCCAGGGGCAGCCAGCCCACGCCGTACTCGGTGTCGCCTTTCTTCTTCTTCCACAGCGAGAACCAGGGATCGAAGAAGAGGTAGAACTTCTCCACACGCACCTTGAACCAGCGTGCGGGCAGGAAGTGGCCCAGTTCGTGGAGCGTCACGATGAGGGACAGGCTCAGGATGAACTGGGCGGCTTGGGTCAGGATCTCCATGCAGGGATGCGTTCACGGACCACCCGGCGGGCCTCGGCATCGGTGGCCACCAGGGCCGGCAGGTCGGGGGCGGCCTCAAAAGGTAGGGTGTGCAATGCGTACTCGACCAGGTCGCTCATCTCCAGGAAGCCGATACGGTCCTCCAGAAAGAGTTCCACGGCCACTTCGTTGGCGGCGTTCAGCACGCAGGGGGCGTTGCCGCCCCGGTCCATCGCCTCCAAGGCCAGGGCCAGGTTGCGGAAGGTCGCCAGATCGGGCGGTTCGAAGGTGAGTGCGCCATGGGTGGCCAGGTCGAAGCGCGGCCAGTTGGTGGGCACCCGCTCCGGATAGGCCATGGCGTAGAGGATCGGCAGCTTCATGTCGGGCAGGCCCAGCTGCGCCTTGATGCTGCCATCGCGGAACTGCACGAGGCTGTGCACGATGCTCTGCGGGTGCACCACGATCTCGATCTGGTCGCGCTTCAGGCCGAACAGCCACTTCGCTTCGATGGCCTCCAGCCCCTTGTTCATCAGGCTGGCGCTGTCGATGGTGATCTTGGCGCCCATCTCCCAGTTGGGGTGCTTCAGCGCCTGGGCCTTGGTCACCTTGGCCAGCTGTTCGGGCGTCCTCCCTCGGAAGGGCCCCCCACTGGCGGTGAGCACGATCTTTTCGATGGGGTTGTGCCACTCACCGGCCAGACATTGGAAGATGGCGCTGTGCTCGCTGTCCACCGGGTAGATGTTCACGCCTTTCTGCTGTGCGGCCATGGTGACCAGCTCGCCGGCCACCACCAGGGTCTCCTTGTTGGCCAGGGCGATGGGTTTGCCGGCCTCGATGGCGGCCATCGTGGGACGCAGGCCGGCGAAGCCCACCAGGGCGGTGAGCACCAGGTCCACGTCGGCCATGGCCACCACCTGTTCAAGGGCGTCCGTCCCCGAGTACACCTTGATGCCCTGCGGGAAGAGGGCGTCGCGTACGGTCTCGAGTTGCGCCGTGTCGTCGATCACCACCGCGTTCGGCTTGAACTCCAGCGCCTGCCGGATGAGCAGGGCGCCATTGCGACCGGCGGTGAGCACCTCCACCTGGAACCGGTCGGGATGCTCGCGCACCACCTCCAGGGCCTGTGTGCCGATGGAGCCGGTGGAGCCGAGGATGGCGAT
>CAYXKE010000060.1:0-15887 GCA_964464935.1 uncultured Chryseobacterium sp. | reverse complement strand
ACACATACTCTATCTCATCGTCCCGGTAGCAGCCTAAGCCACTCACGGGGGATTCCATGAAGTAGTTGATCAGCGGTCGGAAATTATCATGAGACAAGGCGCCGATACGTTCATAGATCGTATCGGGCTCAATACCGATCCAGGGCTGGCTGCTTGTGATGACCACATATCGAAGTGGGATGCCCTCCACGACCCGTGCTCCGGTATCCTGAACCGTGATCACCTTGTCCTCCCCGAAACCGTGAAAAGTCCAGTTCGTGCCCGGAGCCGCATCAAAGTAGGCCAGCGTGTCGAAGTGGGGCGGAGATGGGAATGTGTTCCAGAAGCGGATCAGCCCAGGTGCTGTGCTGGTAAAGTGGTGCCAAGGCCCTAATTGCTGCGGCGTTCCTGCTGTATCATACAGGTAAACCCAGCTCTCAAAGTACTGACAAGCCTCTCCTTGGAAAAGCGAGTCGCCCATGTAGCGGTACTGCAACGTACCATTAGGCCCATACTCTGGTTCCAAGGTGATATACCGATATCGCCATTCCGCCCCCGGCGGGCACCACTGCTGAGCCTCCATGGCACCGGACCACACCATGCCCACGATCAATACCAACGATGGGAGCAGCTTGTTCATTTCAGATCATGTTCGGATCGCGCCAGTGATGCTACGATGTGGTGAAGCTAATAGGGCCGGATCCGAAATCCAAATCCAATTGCATGCAAGCGTTTTCATACGGCCCTTGGTCATGCTCCGCATGCGCCCTGCGCACGCCAGGCCCCATGCCGCGCCTGTGGTAGTGGCCCCGATGCCCGGGCCGTGCCATGCGGGCGGCCGTCTACCTTTGGGGCCCGACCCCCAGACCATGTTGCGATCCATGACAGGCTTCGGCCGGGCGGAAGGCGTGGTGGCCGAGCGCAAGGTGAGCGTGGAAGTGCGCTCGCTCAACAGCCGCCAGCTCGACCTGCAGATGCGGCTGCCCGCGGTGTTCAAGGCGCACGACACGGCCGTGCGCCAGCTGGTGGGCGAGCGCATCGTGCGCGGCAAGGCCGAGCTGGCCATCGTGCGCGAGCCGGCCGCCGGCCACACCGGCCTGCTGGACCATGCCCGGGTCAAGGCCTACCATGCGGAGTTCACTGCTCTGGCCCGGGAGCTGGGCGTGCCGGCCACGTCGGAACTGCTCGCCCTGGCCCTGCGCATGCCCGATGTGCTTTCCGGCACCGTCGAGGAGGCCGACGATACTGAATGGGAGACGGTGGCCGTGTTGGTGCGCAATGCCCTCGATGCCTTCGATCAGTACCGGCTGGACGAAGGGGGGAAGCTGGCCGCCGACCTGCGGGAGCGGGTGCGGATGATCACCGATCTGCTGAACGAGGTGGCGGCCCTGGACCAAGGGCGGGTGGAGCGGGCGCGCCAGCGCCTCAAGGCCCGGCTCGATGAGGCTGCCATCGCCGTGGACCATGACCGCTTCGAGCAGGAGCTGATCCACCATTTGGAGAAGCTCGATATCAATGAGGAGAAGGTCCGCCTGGCCGCTCACTGCACCTACTTCCTGGAGACCATGGATGGAGATGAGCAGCACGGCCGTAAGCTGGGCTTCATCGCCCAGGAGATGGGCCGCGAGATCAACACCATCGGCTCAAAGGCCAATGATGCCGCCATACAGCGCTTGGTCGTGCGCATGAAGGACGAGTTGGAGAAGATCAAGGAACAGGTGCTCAACGTGCTTTGAGGGAGAATGGCAGGGAAGGCGATCATCATCTCGGCGCCCTCCGGCGCGGGCAAGACCAGCATCGTCCACCAACTGATGCAGTGGGAGCCGCGCCTGGCCTTCAGCGTGAGCGCCACCAGCCGGCCACGCCGCGCCCATGAGGCGGACGGACGCGACTACTTCTTCATGAGCGCGGCGGACTTCAAACGGAAGGTGGACAACGGCGAGCTGCTGGAGTGGCAGGAGGTATACCCCGGCCGCTTCTATGGCACCCTGCGCAGCGAGGTGGAGCGCATCCAGGCCGCCGGCCGGGTGCCCATCTTCGACGTGGACGTGATCGGTGGGCTGGACCTGAAGCGCAGCATGGGCGACGATGCCCTGGCGATCTTCGTGGCCCCGCCGTCGATGGAGGTGCTGGAATACCGGCTGCGCATGCGCGGCACCGAGACCCCGGAGAGCCTGCGCGAGCGGATCGGCAAAGCGGGCATCGAAATGGCCCAGGCCCCGCAGTTCGACCTCACCATTGTGAACGATGACCTGGCCCGCGCCTGCGACGAGGCACGCGGGCATCTGCAACGCTTTCTTGGCGCATGAAGATCGGCTGCTTGTTCGGCACCTTTGATCCGCCCCACCGGGGCCACATCGCCGTGGCCGACCACATCCGGCGGGCGTGTGGGTTGGACCAGGTGTGGCTGGTGGTGACCCCCCAGAATCCTTTCAAGCAGGAACGCTCCCTTACGGACGATGGCCACCGGCTGGCCATGGTGCGCCTGGCGCTGGCCGGCCATGAAGGCCTGCTCGCCAGCGGCTTCGAACTGGACCTGCCCCGCCCCAACTATACCGCGGACACGCTGCGCTTCATGCGCGACCGCTGGCCCGACCACACCTTCTCGCTGATCATCGGCAGCGACAACCTCGCCGAACTGCACCGGTGGAAGGACGCCGAGCAGATCCTGGCCCACCACCAGGTGCTGGTCCATCCCCGCTCCGGAAGTGTGGAAGCTCTGCGCACGGCGCCCCTGCACGCGCATCCCTCCGTGCAGCCGGTGATCGATGCGCCGATGGTCGACATGTCGAGTACGGAGATCCGGGCGGACCTGCGGGCCTGGCGCCCGGTGGAGGACCGGCTCTCACCGGCGGTGCTCAGCTACATCCGCCAGCACGGACTCTACGTCCTTTGATCGGGCCACGCCCATCAGGTGGGCGCACAGCACCGGCACGGCGCGTTCGAAGCTGAGCTCGTTCACCACGTGCAGGTCGCACAGGTGGCGGTAGGGCAGCAGGTAGTTGCGGTAGGCCGGCATCACGTGGTTCTCCCACTGGTACAGCACGTCCTCGCGGCCATATCCGCGCTCCTGCGCATCGCGCCGCAGGCGGCGGTCCAGCTGGGTATCCTCACTGGCGTCCACGTACACCCGCAGGTCGAACATCTCGCGCAGGGCCACATGGTGCAGCACGAAGAGGCCCTCCACCAGGATCACCGGTGCGGGGCGCAGCTCCACCTTGGACGCGGTGCGTTCGGCGTTGTTGAAGGTGTACTCGCGCCGTATGAGGCTGCCTCCGCCGGCCAATACCTGCAGGTCGGCCACCAGGGCGTCCAGGTCCACCCCCTCGGGCAGGTCGAAGTTCACCCGGCCGTTGGCGTCCACCTTTTGATGTTCGATGGGGCGGTAGTAATCGTCCTGGCTGATGATGCAGGACATGCCCGCCGGCAGCCGGTCGCGCACGGCACGCACCAGGGAGGTCTTGCCCGACCCGCTTCCCCCGGCCACGCCCACCAGATAGGGCCCCCGCTGCATGCCTCAAAAATAGGGTGCGCCGGGTGGCTGTACAACACGCTGTGGATCAGCATCATGGGCGGAGGTGAAGAGTTTGGCACGCCGTTGGGTATGGTCCCCGTATACATCTGAAGCCATGAACGGAGAACTGATCCTCACCAGACTGAAGCGGCGCGCACGACGCCTCTTGTTGGAGGGCAACGTGGACAGTTACATGCGTACGCTGCGTGCCCTGCACGACTTGCGCAGGCCGTCCCTGGCGGCATGAGCCCGCATTTATCGCCGCCCTTGTGGTGGCTTTGTTGGGAGACCGGACCCCGTCAAGGGGTGAAGTGGTAAGGCCCGGGTTCGGGCAAGCAATGGGAAGGGCCTTCGGGGGGAGGCCCTTCCTCTTTTCAAAGCCTTGGGCCACGGGCACTTGGGAACAGATCGCGGCCCCCTTGGATCTTTTTCCGGGGCACCCCCGTAGAAGGGCCCATGACGAAGAAGGACAAGATCGCCTTCATCAAGAGCAGCAAGCGTAAGACGCACGTGTACAACGACCTGAACAGGTACACGGACCAGCAGCTCGATGACGTGATCCGGGAGATCGTGCATGGCCTGCTCCGCGAGAGCGAGATCATCGCCAACGCATACATCAACGGATACCGGTAGTCGACCGCCGCGTTGCTCTGCTCGAAGGCAGGATGCCTCAGGTAACCGGGCCTCGCACCAAGTGCGGGGCCTTGTTACATCCGGACGTTCCTACCACGCCAGGCCCAAGGCGTATCCGACCTGGATCGTGAGCCCCTTGAGCCGGTCCTCCGGTGCGATGAAGGGGTAGAGCGTGGGCATGTCATCACTGTTGCGCCCCAGTTGGGTACAGACCGCCACATAAAAGTCGGAGTACCAACCATCCAGCATGCCCCGCACGCCGAGACGCAGGCCCACCGGGAAGACCGTGGCCTTGGCTGTGCGCCCGCTGGGCCAAATGGCCGAGGAGGTGTAGTTGATGGTGTCCACCAACGCCACGCGTTGCAGACTGCGCATCCCCACGGTCGCCCCCACGTAGACCCCTGCGGCATCGTCGGTGAGGAAGAAGATGGACCGGTACTGCACCCCGATGCCCTTGCGCATGTAGGTGTAGGAGTAGGTGCTGTTGTTGGCCGTGCGGGAGACGGGGGCCAGCACGGGCAGCAAGCCGATCACGCTCAGGCCGATGCTCGTGCGCCCGCTCATGTCGTGCTCCATGCCCACGGTCCAATGGCCGTCCAGTCGGCTGCTGTATCGCTCCATGCCGAAGCCGGCGTGCACCCCCCATTGGGCCTGCGTGCCCAAGGACAGCAGGGCGATGGCGGTGGTCAGGATCGTGTGTCGCAACAGGTTCATCGGGGGGAGGAGGAACAGTAGGCCTACCAGCCCACGCCGAAGGAATAACCGATCTGCAACGTGAGGCCGCGCAGCGCATGTTCGCTGTCCGCCATCTCGGGGGGGAGCCCGTCGCTGCCGTGGCCCAGCTGCATGCCCAGGCCAATGAAGAAGTCCTGGTAGAACCCATCGAGTTCGCCGCGCACGCCCAGGCACAACCCCACGGGGAAAACCATGTTGGTGGCCGTGGAGGGGACGAAGACCCATTCGGGTCGGACGGTGCGCTGCAGACTGCGGAAGCCCACCGTGGTGCCGATGTACGCCCCGCTCACATCGTCACGCAGGAAGTAGATCGAACGGTACTGCACCCCCAAGGCCTTGCGCTCGTAGAGGTAGCTCACCAGTTGTCCATCCTTGGTGAAGCTGCCGCTGCGCTCCTGCATCATGGGGAGGGTGCCCACCACGCTCAGTCGCACGCTGGTGCGGCCGCTCAGGTCGCGGTCTGCACCCACGCCCCAGTGTCCGTCGAGGTGCTTGGTGTATTGCTCCCAGTGGAAGCCGGCATGGACGCCCCATTGGGCCTGGGTGGCCGTGGTGGTACACAGTGCCGCGATCAGGAGGAAGTGTTGCAGCCTGCTCATTGCCCCATGCGGATGTTGAGCATGTCGAGGGCCACCGAGATGGGCACGGCGAACCCGAGCCCCTCGTATCCCTTGCCACTGATCTTCATGGTGGTGATGCCCACCACCCGGCCGTCGGCGTCGATGAGCGGCCCGCCGCTGTTGCCGGGGTTGATGCTCACGTCGGTCTGGATGAAGGTGCGCCCCTCGATCTCGCGCATGCCGCTGAGGATGCCGCGTGTCACGCTCTGGCCCAGCGCCGCGTCCACCGGGGTGCCGATGGCATGGAGTTCCTCGCCCAGCATCATCGCCTTCTCATCGCCCAGGGTCAGCGCAGGCAGGTCGCTGGCGTTCACCTTCAGCAGGGCCAGGTCGAAGTCCTTGTTCACCTTCAGCACCTGCGCATCGAGCGTGAAGCCCGGGCTGAAGCGCACCTTCACCAGGGCCTCGCCGCCCACCACGTGCGCGTTGGTGAACATGTAGCCGTCGTTGGAGATGAGGAATCCGCTGCCATGACCGTCACGGGCCTGGACGGTGGCCACGGCGGTGACCAGCGCGGCCATCATTTCGCGGCGGCTGTTGTAGGCGATGGGCTTGGGTGTGGTGAGCGCCACCTCCGCGCCGCGCGACATGCTCAGGCCTTGGTTGTAGTGCCCCATGAGCTTGGCGTGCAGTTCGGTGTCCTGCACCAGCGCGCGCGCGGCGTGCTCCAGTGCGTTGTACGCCAAGCCACCCACGGCCATTGCGGTGGCGTGGTAGGTGGTGCGGGTGGGCACCACGAACAACACGCTGTCCGGGCGCAGGCCGCTGAAGAAATGCCAGTTGATGCCAAGTTCCACTGGTCCGGAGTAGCGCTCCTTCTTCTTGGTGAGCCGGGCATCGGCGGCGGTCACTTCGGGCCGCACGTACACTTTGGCCCGCTCGATCAGCTCATTGCCCTTCCCGGTGCCGGGGCGCGCCGGCCGCATGTCCATCCACGAGTCGCGCGTGCCGGAGGTCACCGCGCTGGTGAGTTGGTCGGGGTTGAGCAGATCGCGCAGCGGGCCCCTCTGTTCCAGCTTCAACGGGCGCCCGCCAACGGTACCGATCGGGGCGCGCTGGGTGAGGGTGCTCCGCACACCGGTGATGGGCACCAGCACACGGGGAAGTTCCTTCTGCAGGGTGGGGTGGAGGTCCAGATGCACCTGGTCAACCGGCATGCTGAAGCGGGCCGCGTTCTTCGCATCCACGATCTGGGGGATGTGCAGCAGCAGCGCGTTCACCAGCTGTACACCGCTGCTCTCCCGCGGCCGCACCCCCACGGCCTGGGGCTCGTGCCCGGCGAGCTGCACCTCCATCCGCACCTCAGGGCCGTCGTCCAATGTATAGTGGTACGCGAACGGTGTGGTGCCGCGCTCACTGCCATTGACCAGTACCGTGGCGCCGGATGGTGTGCTTTCCACCATGACGGTCTGGCGGCCGGAATTCAATATACTGGCACAGCCGCCGCTCAGGAGGGATGCGCCACAAAGGGATGCAATTACGAAGTGGGTCTTCATCAGGGATGATCCGCGGAAAGATGCGAGATCTTTCCGGACCGGCCGGAATGGCGTCATCCCGCACCCGGCCCGGCCCCGCTGTCCGACGGCGGGCAGGGGCTATCTTCGGGGCATGGCCCGCTACCATCATCCGAAACGCTGGCGCGCGAAACCCGCACCGGACCCGGCACTGGTGAACGGTTTGGTGCATGATCGTTGCCCGCCCGCCGCTGCAGCCCTTTTGGTGCAGCGTGGGATCACCACGCATGAGGCCGCACGGGCCCTGTTCCGGCCCGATCTGGATGCGCTCCATAACCCCTTTCTCATGGCCGACATGGACCGGGCCGTGGAGCGGTTGGAGCAGGCGCTGGGCGACAACGAGCGCATCATGGTCTATGGCGACTATGATGTGGACGGCACCACCGCCGTGGCCCTGGTCTATGCCTTCTTGAGCCGCTACAGCAGCCGGGTGAGCTTCTACATCCCCGACCGCTACAGCGAGGGCTATGGCATCTCCTTCAAGGGCATTGACCATGCCCAGGCCGAGGGCGTGACGCTGATCGTGGCGTTGGACTGCGGCATCAAGGCACTCGACAAGGTGGCCTATGCCCGCGAGCGCGGCATCGACTTCATCATCTGCGATCACCACCGCCCCGGCGACACCCTGCCCGAGGCCGTGGCCGTGCTCGACCCCAAGCGCGCCGACTGCCCCTATCCCTTCAAGGAGCTCAGCGGTTGTGGCATCGGCTTCAAGCTGGTGCAGGCCCTGGCCCGGCGCAACGACATCCCCTTCTCCGAGCTGATGCCCCTGCTCGATCTGGTGGCCGTGAGCACCGCCTGTGACATCGTGGCCCTCACCGGAGAGAACCGCATCCTGGCCCATCACGGCATCCGCCGCATCAACGACGACCCGCGCCCGGGCATCCGCGCCATGCTCGACATGGCCAATGTGCGCAAGCGCCTTTCCGTGAGCGACCTGGTCTTCACCATCGGGCCGCGCATCAATGCCGCCGGGCGCATCGAGCACGGGCGCCAGGCCGTGGAACTGCTGCTGGCGCGCGACATCGCCGAGGCCGAACGCATCGGGCTGCGCGTGGACATGAACAACCTGCACCGCCAGGAGCTGGACAAGAACATCACCCAGCAGGCCTTGGAGGCCATCGCCGCCGACACGGACGATCGGGACCGATACAGCACCGTGGTGTTCAACCCCGAGTGGCACAAGGGCGTGATCGGCATCGTGGCTTCGCGGCTCATCGAGCAGCACTACCGCCCCACCGTGGTGCTCACCGCCAGCAACGGCCAGGCCGTGGGCAGCGCGCGCAGCGTGAAGGGCTTCGACGTGTACGAGGCCATCAGCGCGTGCAGCGACCTGCTCGACCAGTTCGGCGGGCACATGTACGCGGCCGGGCTCACCATGCCGCTGGCCAACGTGGACGCCTTCCGCGAACGCTTTGAGGCCGTGGTGCGCGCCACCATCAAGCCCGAGCTGCGCGTGCCCGAGGAGGAGGTGGACCTGGAGATCGGTCTGCAGGACATCACGCCGCCGCTGGTGCGCGTGCTGCACCACCTGGCGCCGTACGGGCCGGGGCACATGCGGCCCGTGTTCCTCACCCGGGGCGTGGTGCAGGTGGGCGCCCCGCGCATCGTGGGCGGCCAACACCTGAAGATGACCCTCACCGCGCCGGGCAGCGACCTGCGCTTCGACGCCATCGCCTTCCGCCAGGCCCACCACTTCGACCTGGTGCAGAGCGGCCAGCCGTTCAGCGTGCTCTACGCCATCGAGGAGAACGAGTGGAACGGACGCGTGAGCGTGCAACTGAACGTGAAGGACCTGCGTGCCGGCGTGGACCACCTGCTGGTGCACGAGGAAGCCGCCGATGCCATGGACCCCGGCGCCACTTCGCACATTTGCGCCGATGACGCTGCAGCCCTTCGATGACGAGCACTTCATGCGGCAGGCCCTGCGCGAGGCCGAGCTCGCCTTCCAGGCCGACGAGGTGCCCGTGGGCGCCGTGGTGGTGTGCAACGGCCGTGTGATCGGCCGGGCGCACAACCTCACCGAGCGCCTCAATGATGTGACGGCCCACGCCGAGATGCAGGCCATCACCGCCGCCGCCAACGACCTCGGTGGCAAGTACCTGAAGGACTGCACCCTGTACGTGACACTGGAGCCCTGCCCCATGTGCGCCGGCGCCCTGCATTGGTCGCAGATGGGCCGGGTGGTCTTCGGCGCCTTCGATGAAAAGGCCGGCTACCGCCGCTTCGGGGCGCGCATGCTGCACCCGAAGACCCAGGTGGTGGGCGGCATCCTCGAGGCCGAGTGCGCCGACCTGATGAAGGCCTTCTTCCGCCGAAAGCGGGCCCTGTGACCCGCCCGATGCGCACCTGTTAACTTTGTGTCGGCCGCCGCGATGACGGCCACCAACAGACCGCAATCATGTACCCCCCTGAACTGACCGCCCCCATGGCCGCCGAGCTGGCGACCGCTGGTTTCGAAGAACTGAAGACCCCCGAGCAGGTGGACAAAGCTTTCGCCCGCACCGGCACCGTGCTCTGCGTGGTGAACAGCGTGTGCGGCTGCGCTGCCGGCGCCGCCCGTCCGGGTGTGCGCATGTCGCTCACCGGCGCCAAGCGTCCCCAACACCTGGTCACCGTGTTCGCCGGTGTGGACACCGACGCGGTGAACCAGGCCCGCAAGCACTTCCTGCCCTACCCGCCCAGCAGCCCCGCCGTGGCCCTGCTGAAGGATGGCAAGCTGGTGCACTTCCTGGAGCGCCACCACATCGAAGGCCGCAGCGCCGAGATGATCGCCGACAACCTGATGATGGCCTACGAGGAGTTCTGCTGAACACCTCGCCCCCTCCATGGAAAAGCCCCGACTGGTCCGGGGCTTTTTCGTGGCCCATCCTTCACGCATGGGGTTCATTCCGGGGGGCGAACATGTGGTGGCGGTCGCTTGTGCGCGCGCCCCGCTACCTTCAGGCCCGCATGGACGCCAACGTGCTGCACGACCGCCGCGTGCGCCTGTTCGTGGTGCTGGGCGGCTTCTTCGTGGCCAACGCCGTGATCGCCGAGATGATCGGTGTGAAGCTCTTCCAGCTGGAGGAGTTGCTGGGCCTGCCCAAGGCCCACCTCACCCTGTTGGGGCAGAGCGGCCTCAGTTTCGTGCTCAGCGTGGGCGTGCTGCCCTGGCCCGTGGTGTTCATTGTCACCGATGTGGTGAACGACTATTACGGCGTGCGCGGCGTGCGCCTGCTCACCCTGCTCACCACCGCGCTGATCGCCTTCATGTTCACCGCGCTGTATCTGGCCATCGGCATGCCGCCGGACCGGGGGTGGTGGCTGGGCAGCAGCGCCGCTGCGGGCGTGCCCGACATGCAGGCCGCCTTCACCGCCATCTTCGGCCAGGGGCTCAACATCATCGTGGGCTCGCTCACCGCCTTCGTCATCGGCCAGCTGGTGGACGCGCTGATCTTCCGACGGTTGAAGCGCCTCACCGGCGACCGCCGCATCTGGCTGCGTGCCACCGGCAGCACGCTGGTGAGCCAGTTCATGGACAGCATCGTGGTGACCTACGTGGCCTTCTGGCTGCTGCGCGACATGAGCTTCGCCATGGCCACCGCGCTGGCCCTCACCGCCTACGCGTACAAGTTTGTGGTGGCCCTGCTGAGCACCCCGCTGGTGTATGTGGCGCATTGGGCCATCGGGCGCTACCTGGGCCCGGAGCGGGCCGCCGCCATGCGGAAGGCTGCGCTGGAAGGGCGCTGATGGGCGCGTGTTGATCGATCGTGAAAAGAAAGTGCTTGCAACTTTCCCGAAAAGCGCTCTCCGCCGTGGATCGGGCGATGCAAGCACATGTTGAAAACCGGCGAAAAGTCGATCGCTCCACACCTTGGTCCGGCCACCTTCCGTTGCCACTTTTGTGACCCGGCGACGACGCTGTCCTGCCACGGACCGGAGCCGTCGGAACCACCGACATCCAGCATGATCCCGAACGCGGGGAGGCCTCCCCGCACGGTACCATTTTCGCCCACCCGCAACCCCGACGCACGATGAGCAACGAGCACGACGCCCAGCTGAGCATGGACCCCCACATGAAGTCCACGGACAGTGCCAACGAGCCCCTGCTGCGCGAGAACAAGGACCGCTTCGTGATCTTCCCGATCCAGCACCACGACATCTGGGAGTTCTACAAGAAGCACGAGGCCGCCTTCTGGACCGCCGAGGAGATCGACCTGCACGCCGACCTCACCGACTGGAACGAAAAGCTCAATGACGACGAGCGCTACTTCATCAAGCACGTGCTCGCCTTCTTCGCCGCCAGCGATGGCATCGTGAACGAGAACCTCGCCGAGAACTTCCTCCACGAGGTGCAGTACCCCGAGGCCCGCTTCTTCTACGGCTTCCAGATCGCCATGGAGAACATCCACAGCGAGACGTACAGCCTGCTGATCGACACCTACATCAAGGACCCGCTGGAGAAGCACAAGCTGCTCCATGCCATCGAGACGGTGGACTGCGTGAAGAAGAAGGCCGAGTGGGCCCTGCGCTGGATCGACAAGGGTGGGTTCGCCGAGCGCCTGGTGGCCTTCGCCGCCGTGGAGGGCATCTTCTTCAGCGGCAGCTTCTGCAGCATCTTCTGGCTGAAGAAGCGCGGCCTCATGCCCGGCCTCACCTTCAGCAATGAGCTCATCAGCCGCGACGAGGGCCTGCACTGCGACTTCGCCTGCCTGCTCTACACCAAGCACCTGATGAACCGCCTCCCGAAGAAGACCGTGGAGAAGATCATCACCGACGCCGTGGAGATCGAGAAGGAGTTCGTCACCGACGCCCTGCCGGTGAACCTCATCGGCATGAACGCCAAGCTCATGCAGCAGTACATCGAGTTCGTGGCCGACCGCCTGCTGGTGGAGCTGGGCAACGAGAAGGTGTACAACGCCACCAACCCCTTCGACTTCATGGAGATGATCAGCCTGCAAGGCAAGACGAACTTCTTCGAGAAGCGCGTGGGCGAGTACCAGAAGGCCGGCGTGCTCACCAAGGACAAGGACGGCAGCAAATTCACCCTCGACGCCGATTTCTGACCGGGGCACCACAAAGCCCCGCCGGTGACGGCGCCCGGCACCGATCCCACATCGGGCGGTTGAAGAAGTGCCGGGGGGCGAGCGCGCAAAGGGGGGAGGCCCGGGCCAACTTACCGATCGGCAGTTGACAGAAAAACCATCCGAAGGCAGGCGGGAGCCGGGCCTTCAAGCAAAAACCAGGACCCACAGCATGTACGTCATCAAACGCGATGGCCGCCGGGAGGCGGTGAAGTTCGACAAGATCACGGCCCGGGTGAAGAAGCTCTGCTACGGGCTTGATCCCATGGTGGACGCCACCATGGTGACCATGAAGGTGATCGACGGCATCTACGACGGGGTGACCACCACCGAGCTGGACAACCTCACCGCCGAGGTGAGCGCCACCATGACGGTGAAGCACCCCGACTACGCCCAGCTCGCCAGCCGCATCGCGGTGAGCAACCTGCACAAGAACACCAAGAAGTCCTTCAGTGAGACCATGAAGGACCTCCACGCCTACATCGATCCGAAGACCGGCGCACGCGCCAGCCTCATCGCCGACGATGTGCACGCGATCATCCAGACCCACGCCGAGACCCTCGACAGCGCCATCATCTACGATCGCGACTTCAACTACGATTACTTCGGCTTCAAGACCCTGGAGCGCAGCTACCTGCTGCGCATGCACGGCAAGGTGGTGGAGCGGCCCCAGCACATGCTCATGCGCGTGGCCGTGGGCATCCACAAGGACGACATCGACAGCGTCATCGCCACCTACAACAGCCTCAGCGAGGGCTGGTACACCCACGCCACCCCCACGCTCTTCAACGCCGGCACCCCCAAACCCCAGATGAGCAGCTGCTTCCTCCTCCAACTGAAGGAGGACAGCATCAGCGGCATCTACGACACCCTGAAGCAGTGCGCGCAGATCAGCCAGAGCGCCGGCGGCATCGGCCTCAGCGTGCACGACCTCCGCGCCAAGGGCAGCTACATCAAGGGCACCAACGGCACCAGCAACGGCATCGTGCCCATGCTCCGCGTGTTCAACGACACCGCCCGCTACGTGGACCAGGGTGGCGGCAAGCGCAAGGGCAGCTTCGCCATCTACCTGGAGCCCTGGCACGCCGATGTGTTCGATTTCCTCGACCTGAAGAAGAACCACGGCAAGGAGGAGCTCCGCGCCCGCGACCTCTTCTACGCGCTGTGGATCCCCGACCTCTTCATGAAGCGCGTGGAGCAGAACGGCGACTGGACCCTGATGTGCCCCAACGAGTGCCCCGGCCTGGCCGACACCTGGGGGCAGGCCTTCGAGGAGCTCTATGAGCAGTACGAGCGCGAAGGCAAGGGCCGCCGCACCGTGAAGGCCCAGGAGCTCTGGTTCAAGATCCTGGAAAGCCAGATCGAGACCGGCACCCCCTACATGCTCTACAAGGACGCCGCCAACCGCAAGAGCAACCAGCAGAACCTCGGCACCATCCGCAGCAGCAACCTCTGCACGGAGATCATCGAGTACACCGCCCCCGACGAGGTGGCCGTGTGCAACCTGGGCTCCATCGCCCTGCCCAAGTTCGTCAACAAAGGCAAGTTCGACCACCAGCGCCTGTTCGAGGTGACCTATGAGCTCACCCGCAACCTGGACCGCGTGATCGACCGCAACTACTACCCCGTGCCCGAGGCGCGCCGCAGCAACATGCGCCACCGCCCCATCGGCATCGGCGTGCAGGGCCTCGCCGACACGTTCATCCTCATGCGCCACCCCTTCGACAGTGTGGAGGCCAAGGTGCTGAACCGCGAGATCTTCGAGACCATCTACTACGCCGCCCTCACCGCCAGCAAGGACCTGGCCAAGGCCGAAGGCCCCTACGAGACCTATGCCGGCAGCCCCATCAGCAAGGGCATCATGCAGTTCGACATGTGGAACGTGACCCCCAGTGACCGCTGGGAGTGGGACGTGCTGCGTGACGAGATCAAGCAACACGGCGTGCGCAACAGCCTGCTCGTGGCCCCCATGCCCACGGCCAGCACCGCCCAGATCCTGGGCAACAACGAGTGCTTCGAGCCCTACACCAGCAACATCTACACCCGCCGCGTGCTCAGCGGTGAGTTCGTGGTGGTGAACAAGTACCTGCTGCGCGACCTGGTGAAGCTCGGCCTCTGGGGCGATGAGATGAAGAACAAGATCATCGCCGCCAACGGCAGCGTGCAGCACATCCCGGAGATCCCCCAGAACCTCAAGGACCTCTACAAGACGGCTTGGGAGATCAGCCAGAAGGTGATCATCGACATGGCCGCTGATCGCGGCGCCTTCATCTGCCAGAGCCAGAGCCTGAACGTGTTCATGGAGAACCCCAACTTCGCCAAGCTCACCTCCATGCACTTCCACGCCTGGAAGAGCGGCCTGAAGACGGGCATGTACTACCTGCGCACCAAGGCCGCCACCGACGCCATCAAGTTCACGGTGGATAAGAGCAAGCTCAGCGCTCCGCAGCCGCAACAGCAGCAGGCCGCCGTGCCCAGCGCCGCCGGCAGCGCCACCACCGGGGCGATGGACGAGGACGCACAGGCCCAGATCGCCTGCTCGCTGGACAACCCGGAAGGGTGTGAGATGTGCAGTGGGTAGGAGTTGGTGTGGAATGAATGAACAAGGCGCAGGGCTCACGGAAGTGGGCCCTGCGGCATTTTCGAGAACCAGTGGGCACCATTGAAGAACCGGTAGATCAAGGGATCGTCCGGTTTCAAGAGGAGTATGGCCACCGTACGCGCTGAACGCGTTGTGCAAGGTGGACCAGCAGCCCCACCCCGCAGGCCATCCATTCGAGCGCGGCGACCGGGGTGTGCGGCCGCGCTGAGGAAGATGCTTGCGCGCGTCCACCCCCTGGCCCGATCACCGATGCGCAACACGGCCACGCCATCGATCTTCCGCCGCCCGCTACCTTCGCTCCCATGGCCACGAAGAAGAAGTCCATCGACTGGCAACTCGCTCCCGCACCCGAGTCCGCTGACCACGTGAAGATCAACGCGCAGTATGAGTTGTTCATCAACGGCAGGTGGGTGAAACCGAAGAGCGGGAAGTACTTCGACACCATCAACCCGGCCAACGAACAAAAGCTGGCCCGCATCGCCGAGGCCAATGAGGCCGATGTGGATGCCGCCGTCAAAGCCGCCCGCAAGGCCTACGACACGGTGTGGCGCAAAATGCCCGCGGCCGAGCGCGCCAAGTACATCTACCGCATCGCCCGGCTGCTGCAGGAGAAAGCCCGCGAGTTCGCCGTGATCGAGAGCATGGACGGCGGCAAGCCCATCCGCGAAAGCCGCGACATCGACGTGCCCCTGGCCGCATCCCACTTCTTCTACTACGCCGGCTGGGCCGACAAGCTCCACTACGCCTTCCCCGGCAAGACCATTTCACCCCTCGGGGTGGCCGGCCAGGTGATCCCCTGGAACTTCCCGCTGCTCATGGCCGCGTGGAAGCTCGCGCCCGCACTGGCCTGCGGCAACACCGTGGTGCTGAAGCCCGCCGAGACCACCCCGCTCACCGCGCTCAAGCTCGCCGAGGTATTGCAGGAGGCCGAACTGCCCGATGGCGTCGTCAACATCGTCACCGGCGCCGGTGCCACGGGCGCGGCGGTGGTCAACCACCCCGACGTGAACAAAGTGGCCTTCACCGGCAGCACCCAAGTGGGCAAGCTCATCCAGCGCGCCACGGCCGGCAGCGGCAAGAAGCTCACCCTGGAGCTGGGCGGCAAGGCGGCCAACATCATCTTCGCCGACGCCACCATCGACCAGGCCGTGGAAGGCATCGTCAACGGCATCTACTTCAACCAGGGCCACGTATGCTGCGCCGGCAGCCGCCTCTTCGTGGAGG
>CAYXKE010000059.1:5415-15939 GCA_964464935.1 uncultured Chryseobacterium sp. | reverse complement strand
CGCGCCTGGGCCCGCTCCGCGTAGAACCCGCCGCGGGCGGTGATGCGCGCGAAGGCCGCACGGGCGGCGGCATGCTCGCCCATTTGTTCCAGTGTGAGGGCGAGGTACCACTCCGCCTCCTCATCGAAGGTGTCGATGCGGTGGTGGGCGGCGCGCTCCAGCAGGTCCACGGCGCGGTGCAGCATGCCGAGGTTGTACGCACAGAGCCCGGCGTAGAACAGCGCGTTCACATCCTGCGGGTATTGCTCCAGCACGAGCAGCAGGTCCATCATGGCGCGCTTGTGATCATGCGCCGCGAAACGAGCCAATGCACCCTCCATGAACGGCAGGTAGGCCGATGTCCACACCTGGCCGGCGGCCATGCGCTGCGCCGTTCTGTCAGCATGGGCGGCGGGGGTGTGGCCCTGCCAGCCATGCACCAGCGGATCGAAGGGGTAGAGCTCGTCCGGGTGCACCAGCTTCAGGTCATGGAGGAAGACCAGCTGCCGCGATGTGCGTGGCGCGCGCAGGGGGCGAGGGTCCGCGCGCGGCGAGACCGTGGGCGCGTCGACCGGGCGGGGGGCCATGCGCTCCAGCTCGATGCGCTCCACCTCTTCCTGCATCGCCCGGTGATGACGGTCGGTGCGTGAGTGGCCGATGTGCTCTTCCGTGGGGCGCTCATCGGCCGTGATCACCTCCGTGATGTCCATGTCCACCGGCGGCAGGGCCAAGGCGTCGTCCGGCGTGGCCGGACGTGGTGGGATCACGCGGGCGTTCTTCGGTGGCGCCTCCATCAGCGGGGAGACCACCAGCCACGTGCCGGCGAGCAGCACCGCGGCCCCGATCGCCAGCACCACGCGGGCTGCGGTGGCGGGTGGCGGGGGCGGGCCGGGCGGCCGCATGGTGTGCAGCGTGTCCAGGGCGCCCTGCATGCGCAGGCCTTCCACGGCCTCCCGCACCAGCGGGTCCGCCTCCATGGCGCGCTCCACCGTGTGCTGTTCACCCGGCGTGCACCGGCCGCTCACGTACGCTTCCAGCAGCGCACGGGGGATGGGCCCGCCGGGGGCGAAGGGATGTTCAGCGGTGGTCGACATGGCGTTGGAGAATGAGGCGCAGATTGCGTCGTCCGTTCTGCAGATGGCTCCGCACCTGCTCGATCGTCTGGCCCGTGTGGTCGGCCACATGGGCATAGCTCATGCGCTCGAAGTGGAAGAGCCGGATGCACGTGCGCTGTTCGTCGTTCAGCTCCTCGATCGCGCGTTCCAAGCGGGCCAGTCCGGCCTCGCGCAACACGGCCTCGCTCCCGCCCTCGGGGTCGGTGTCGGCCAGGGGAAGGGCATCGATCGCCACCGTGGGCCTCTCGCCGCGCAGCATCAGCAGGCAGCGGTTGCGCATCACCGTGTGCACCCACGGCCGGAAGCGTTCCACATCATGGCGGCCCAACAGGGCGGGCAGGTCCGTGAAGAGCTGCATCACCGCATCGCGGGCCCGTTCCGGCTCCTTGAGGTACTTCATCGCCACACCGAAGAGCAGGTGCGCATACCGGTCCCACAGGCTGCCCATCGCCTCGCTCCCTCCGGTGCGCACGGCTTCCGCCAGCGCTTCATCGCTGGTGCTGATGGGTCGGTGGCGGCGCATGAACATGACGGGCCTGGTTCCTCAAAGGTCGCGATCACGTTGCTTGGCCCGTGCCTCCTGGTACATCTCCTGGTAGGTGCGCGTCTCGATCACCACCACGCCGCCGGTCACGTCGCCGTACTTCGCGGGCAGCCCGCCGGTGTACACGCTGATGCTGCCGATGGCGCTGGGTGGGATGCGGGGCACCGTGCCGGGCACTTTTATGCCGTCGATGTACGATACCATGCTCTCCGTGCGTGAGCCGCGGAAGTGCAATCCGCTGCCGTCGGCAGAGGCGGTCACACCAGCGAAGTTGTTGCTCACCAACTGGATCGGGTTGCGGATGTTGGGGTCGCGTTTCAGGTCTTCATGCAGCAGGCTCATGCGCGCGGGATCGTCGATGCTGATGAGCGGGCGCTTGTAGCCCACGATCTCCACCTGGGCGTCCAGCGTGTGGAAGCCCATGCGGATGTCGTTGAGGTAGGTGGCGCGATCGGCGGTCACCGCGATGTCGGTGATCTCCAGTGGCGCGAAGAGCACGGTGCTCAGGCGGATGCTGTGTCGGCCCGCGGGGATGGGTTTCAGCACAAAGCGGCCGTCGATGTCGGTGACGGCACCCACCACTTCACCTTGAACGGTGCATATCACGTGCACACCGGGCACGGTCAGTCCATCGGGATCGTGCACGCGGCCGCGGATCTCGCCGTGCTGGGCGTTCGCCGCCGTGGCCAGCAGCAGGGGCAGAAGGAAGGCAGTATGGCGCATGGTCGTAAGGGTTTTGACCATGGGATGCGATCCGGCCGGTGATCGCATACGCGACCAGGCCCGTTCTTCAGCAACGGATGCCGCGGACCAGGGAGCGGCGGCGGATCAGAGCTCCTCGGCCACCACCTCGCGCACGCCGGGTACCTCGTGCTTCAGCAGGTTCTCGATCCCCTGCTTCAGCGTGATGGTGCTGCTGGGGCAGCCGCTGCACGAGCCGCGCAGGGTCACCGTCACCACGCCCTCCGCGAACGAACGGAAGGCGATGTGACCGCCATCGGCCTCCACCGCCGGCCGGATGTACTCCTCCAGCACGCGGATGATCTTCTCGTCCTCGGGGCCTTGCGGATCGGCGTGGGTGCTGGCGCGCTCGTTCGCATCAGCCAGCGCCTGCGCGGGTGCATCGGCGTACACCACCCGGCCGTCGTTGTTCAGGTACTCCTGGATGTACTCGCGCAGCTCCAGTTGCACCAGGTCCCAATCCACCGTGTGGTTCCGGGTCACCGTGATGAAGTTGCCGGTGATGAAGACGCTGGTGACGAAGGGCAGGTTGAAAATGTGCTCGGCCAGCGGTGACACGCCCACGGTCTCCTCCGGCGAGCGGAACTCCAACAGGCGGCCGTCATGCACGAGCAGGTGGCTGCTCACGTAACGCATGCTGAGCGGGTTCGGCGTGGCCTCGGCGTAAACGGACACGGGGGGCTTGCGGGTGGTCTCCATGGGAATGCGGGCGGTGAGCGAAGCACAAAGGTAGCCCGGCGGGGAGGGGCAACGGTGCCCCGGGGGCGGCCGTCATATCTTTGCACGCGATGCGATCATTCCTCCTGCGCAACCGCTGGGCCACCATCTCCATGGTGGTGCTGATGCTCTTCGGCACCAGCGGGCTGGCTTTGTCGCGCATGACCTGCCTGATGGCCGGCCATTCCGTGCTGCGCCTGGGCACGATGGAGGATTGCTGCCCCACGCGCGAGGTGCCGAACGAGCCCACCGTATCGCCCGTGTGCTGCGTGATGGGCGTGGCGAAGGCCGATGTCGCACCGTTCCTTTCCGGCGCCTCCGCGGGCCTGCCCATGGTGGCCGCCGTGGTGGCCGTGCATCCGCCCCTGCTCACGATCGACGCGGTGCACCGTCCGGTGGAGGGCGGCACCGACCGCGCACCACCGCTGCTCCTGCCGGCCGACCGGCTCACGATGCTTTCCGTGCTCCGCGTGTAGACGGGTGTGGCGCCGCCATGGCGCGGGAACGCCGTGACGTTCCCCTTGCATACCTGATCCACATCGAGAACGAGAAAGCTTCCATGGACATCTTGAGAAATTCGATCGGCACATGTGTGCTGCTGCTGCCTTTGTGGGCGGTGGCCCAGGCGCCTGTCACCGGCACGGTGGGCAGTGACCAGGGCGGGCCCCTGCCGGGCAGCAACGTGCACTGGCTGGGCACCACCGTGGGTGCCTCCGCCCAAGGCGACGGCCGCTTCGCCATTCCCCCACCCGCCGCATGGCCCGCACGGCTGGTGACCTCTTTCGTGGGCCACACGCCCGACACCCTGCTGCTCATCGCACCGCCCACCCAGCCCCTGCACATCACCCTGCGCGCAGCGGTGGAATTGCAGGCCGTGGAGGTGGTGGAGCGCCAGCCCGGCACCATGCTGAGCACGCGCACCACCATGGCCACCGAGATCATCGGGCAGAACGAACTCAAGCGCGCCGCCTGCTGCGACCTCAGCGAGAGCTTCGAGACCAGCGCCACGGTCGACGTGAACTTCGCCGACGCCATCAGCGGCACGAAGACCATCCGCATGCTGGGCCTCGATGGCCGCTATGCGCAGATGAGCGTGGAGAACCTGCCCTTCGTGCGCGGCCTCTCGGCCAACCACGGCCTCACCCTGCTGCCGGGCACCTGGATCAAGGACATCAGCCTGAGCAAGGGCGCCGGCACCGCGGTGAACGGCCCCAACGCCATGACCGGGCAGATCGACCTGTGCCTGCTCGATCCGCTCACCGAGCCGCCGCTCTTCATCAACCTCTACGGCAACTCGCAGGGCCGCGCCGAGGCCAACGTGCACGCCGCCCAGCGCACCGGGAAGAACAGCGCCAACCTGCTGCTGCTCCATGGCAACCTGTTCCAGACGGAGATGGACCAGAACAACGACGGGTTCATCGACGGGCCCCTCACCCGGCGCATCAACATCATGGACCGCTGGATGCTCCGTGATGAACGCCGCAGCATGCAGGTGGCCGGCCGCTACGTTTACGATGAGCGGATCGGCGGCAGCACGCGCACCATGCCCATGGCCGGTGATCACGGTCCGGCGCACCAGCGCGGGCGCTATGACCTGGACATCCGCAACGAGATGGCCGACGTCTTCGGCAAGTACGGTGTGGTGCTGCCGAACGACCCCACCAAGAGCGTGGGTTTCCTCTTCGCCGCCCGCCGACATGATGTGTCGGCCCTCTTCGGACCGCGCGGCTATGCAGGGATCCAGGAGAGCCTCTATGCCAGCGCCGTGTTCCAGACCCTGCTCGGCACCGGCACCGACCAGCTCAAGGCCGGACTGAGCTTCCAGTACGACGATTACACGGAGGCCTTCCGCCGCGATGTGTGGGCCCCCGACAGCCTCTTCGGTCGTACGGAACGCATGCCGGGCATCTTCGCCGAGTACACCCGCCAGCGCAAGGACCTCACGCTGGTGGCCGGCCTGCGCGCCGATGCCAATTCGGTCCATGGCACCAGCGTGGGCCCGCGCCTGCACCTGAAGTACGACCTGGGGCCGCTCACCAACCTGCGCTTCTCCGTGGGCCACGGCTTCCGCACCGCCAACCCGCTGGTGGAGAACGCGGCCGTGCTCGCCAGCTCACGCCGCGTGGTGGTGGAGGGCGACCCGGGCATGGAGCAGGCCTGGAACGTGGGCGGTTCACTGCTGCACAAGTTCAAGTGGCTCGAGCGCAAGTGGGCCCTGGGCGTGGACGTCTATCACACGGCCTTCACCAACCAACTGGTGATGGACCTGGACCGTTCGCCGCAGGTGGTGGCCTTCTACATGCTCCGCGGCCCCTCGTACGCCCACAGCGTGCTCACCGACCTGCAGATCGAACTCACGCGGCAGTTGGAACTGAAGCTCAGCCACCGCTGGTACGACGTACGCACCACCTACGACGGGGTGCTGCGCACGCGCCCATTCACCCCCACCCACCGTGGCCTCATCAGCCTGGCCTACGCCGACCGGCAGGAACGCTGGCGGGCCGATGTGACCCTGAGCATCTTCGGCGAGGGCCGCGCACCCGACACCTCCTCCAACCCCGAGCGCTACCGCTTCCGCGCCACCACGCCCGCCCACGCCGTGCTGCACGCCCAGGTGACACGGGTGCTGGGTCAATGGGAGGTCTACCTCGGCGGGGAGAACCTCACCAGCACCTTGCAACAGCAGCAGATCATCGCGGCCGACGATCCGTTCGGCCCGTATTTTGACGCCTCCATGATCTGGGGGCCCACCAACAAGGCCATGGTCTATGCCGGTGTGCGTTTCGACCTGGCCCGCAAAACCGCCACCCCATGAACCAGATGACCGCCATCCGCACCTTCTTCTTCATCGGTCTGTCCCTGATCCTCGGTGCCGTGCAGGCCCAGGACAAGAGCGACCGCAAGGCCCATCTCGACATCCGCACCAGCAGTGTGTGCGACATGTGCGAGACCACCATCGAGGGCGAGATGATCTATGAGAAAGGCGTGAAGAAGGTGGACCTCGACCTGGCCACCGGCATACTCCACATCACCTACGATCCGCGGAAGAACACGCCCGAGGGATTGCGCACCGCCCTGACCAAGATGGGGTACTGGGCCGATGACCTCCCCGCTGATCCGGTGGCGTTCTCCAAGCTGCCCGCCTGCTGCCAGAAGGAGGGTTGCGGCAAGCCCCGGCAATAGGTGTGCCCCCCGGCGGGCGCTGCATCTTTGCGGCATGCGCACCGCCATCGTGGACCTGGGCACGAACACCTTCAACCTGCTCGTGTGCGAGCGGGGCAACGGCCGCCTGCACATCATCCACAGCGAGGAGGTGCCGGTGTACCTGGGGCGCGGCGGCATCGAGCGCCAGATGATCGCCCCGGACGCCATCGAACGGGGTCTGGCCGCATTGGCGCAGTACGCTGCGCAGGCGCGTGAGCTCGGCGCGGAGCGCCTGCTCGGCTTCGGCACTTCGGCGCTGCGGAACGCCCGCAACAGCGGCGACTTCGTGGAGGCGGCACGTCGCCGCACCGGCATCGACATCACCGTGATCCCGGGCGACGAGGAGGCGGGCCTGATCCTCGACGGCGTGCGTCAGGCGGTGCCCTTCACCAGCCGACCGGCGCTGGTGATGGACATCGGCGGGGGCAGTATCGAGTTCATCCTCGCCACCGACCAGGCGCTGATGTGGAAGCAGAGCTTCGAGCTGGGCAGCACCCGCCTGCGCGAGCGCCTGCCGGTGAGCGATCCCATGACGGTGGACGAGGAGGCGCGCATCGCCGCACACATCGACCACGCCCTCGAACCGCTCTACGCCGTGATCGAGCGGCATGAGCCGCATGTGCTCGTGGGCAGCGCGGGCAGCTTCGACAGCCTGGCCGCCATGCTCATGGCCGACGAGGGCCGAGAGGGGGTGGATCCCCATGCCGTGCACATGGGATTCTCCGCCCTGGCGTTCGATGCGCTCAAGGACCGCCTGCTGCGCATGCCGCGCGCGCAACGCCTGCTTGTGCCCGGCCTGCTGGCGCATCGCGTGGACACGATCCTCCACGCCATGGTGGCCATTGAGCGCGTGCTGCTGGCCGGCGGCATCCGCGAGCTGGTGTGGAGCCGCTATTCCCTGAAGGAAGGCGCCGCGTGGCGCCTGCTCAACGCCTGAGCCCGGCGGGGCCTCAGGCCGTGGCCGGCTTCTTCGTGACGTAGCGGAACAGCAGCACGCCGATCGTGCCCGCCGCCACGGAGGCCAGCAGGATGCCCAGCTTCGCCTGGTCGCGCACCGCCGTCTCCGTGAAGGCCAGTTCGTTGATGAACACCGCCATGGTGAAGCCCAGGCCCGAGAGCACGCACACGGCCAGCATGTGCCACCAAGTGATGCCCGCCCCCAGTTGACCGAGGCGCAGGCGCACGAAGAGCCAGCTCATGAACATCAGCCCCAACGGCTTGCCGATGATCAGGCCCAGGAAGATGCCCAGGGTCACCCGGCTGTCCAGGATGCCGCTGAACGAGGTGGGCAGCTCGATGCCTGCGTTGGCCAGGGCGAAGAGCGGCAGCACACCGAAGGCCACCCACGGGTGCAGGCCCTGCTCCAGCCGTTGCAGCGGGGTCTCGGCATAGGTGCTGAAGCGTTTCACCTTGCGGATGAGGTACTGCTGCTCACTGCTGATGATGTCGCCGGGTGCGCTGGGCATGGTGGCGAACCGGTCGGCCAGCTCGCGGAGGCGCTCCGGATAGGTGGCCTCGTTCATCTTCGTGCGGGCCGGGATGCACAGGGCCGCCAGCACACCGGCCACCGTGGCGTGCACCCCGCTGAGCAGGAACGCCAGCCACAACCCGCCGATGCCCACCAGCCCGTAGGCCAGCACGCTGCGCACGCCCAGGCGGTTCATCGCGATCAACGTCACCAGGAACACGCCGCCCAGGGCCAGGTTCTCAATGGAGATGTGCGAGGTGTAGAACAAGGCGATCACGGACACCGCACCGATGTCGTCCGTCACTGCCGTGGAGATGAAGAACACCTTGATGGAGGCCGGTACCCGCTTGCCCAGCAGCGCCAGCAGGCCCAGCACGAAGGCCGTGTCCGTACCCATCGGGATGCCCCACCCCACCGACTCGGGGCTGGAGGGACCCACGGTGAGCAGGTAGATGATCGCCGGCACCGCCATGCCCCCGATCGAGGCGCCGATGGGCAGCAGGGCATTGCGGAGCTTGGAGAACTCGCCGCCCACGAACTCGCGCTTCAACTCCAGCGCCACCACGAAGAAGAACATGGCCATCAGGCCGTCGTTGATCAGGTGGTGCAGGTCCTTCTCCAGCACGAAGTCGCCCACCTTCAGCAGGATGGTGTTCGTCCAGAAGTGGTGGTAGGCCTCACGCCAGGGCGAGTTGGCCAGGAAGAGCGCGATGGCGGTGGATATGAAAAGGACAAGCCCGGAGGCAGCCTGGTCGTGGATGAAGCTGTCCACGGGCTTCAGGAGGCGGTCGATCGGGTCCTTTCGCATATGGTGCAAAAGTAGCGCATGTCCGGCTTTGGCATTCCTGGCGGGCCGGGTCGGCATGGGCCTTGCATCTTTGTGCGGAAACAAGCTGCCCCCATGGCGAACATCCTCATCATCGACGACGAGAAGGCGATCCGCTACGCACTGCGCGAGATCCTGGAACACGAAGGGCACAAGGTCGATGAGGCCGAGGACGGTGCGACCGGGCTGGACAAGGCCCGCAAGGGTCGGTTCGACCTGGTGATGTGCGACATCAAGATGCCGCGCATGGACGGGCTCGAAGTGCTGGAGAAGCTCCAGGCGCATGACACGGATGTGCCGGTGGTGATGATCAGTGGCCACGGCACCATCGACACCGCGGTCGACGCCCTGAAGAAGGGCGCCTTCGACTACATCCAGAAACCGCCGGACATCAACCGGATCCTGGTGAGCGTGCGCAACGCGCTGGACCGCGGCAACCTGGTGCAGGAGACCAAGGTGCTGCGGCAGAAGGTGGGGCGCGGCAAGGCCGGCGGCGTGCAGATGGTGGGCGAGAGCAAGGCCCTGCAGGCCATACGCGAGATGATCGACAAGGTGGCCCCGAGCGATGCCCGCGTGCTGATCACCGGTGGCAACGGCGTCGGCAAGGAGGGCGTGGCCCGCATGCTGCACGAGAAGAGCCAGCGGGCCCAGGGGCCGTACATCGAGGTGAACTGCGCGGCCATACCCGGTGAGCTCATCGAGAGCGAGCTCTTCGGCCACGTGAAGGGCAGCTTCACCAGCGCCATCAAGGACCGCAAGGGCAAGTTCGAACTGGCCCACGGCGGCACCCTGTTCCTGGACGAGATCGGCGACATGGCCCTGGCGGCACAGGCCAAGGTGCTGCGCGCCCTCCAGGAAGGCCGCATCACCCCGGTGGGCGGCGACAAGGACATCAAGGTGGACGTGCGGGTGATCGCCGCCACCAACAAGGACCTGCGGAAGGAGATCGCCGAAGGGCGCTTCCGCGAGGACCTCTTCCACCGCCTGAGCGTGATCCCCATCCATGTGCCCAGCCTGAGCGAACGCCTGGAGGACATCCCCCTGCTGGCCGCGCATTTCATCCAGATGATCTGCGGCGAACAGGGCATCGCGCCGAAGAAGATCACGGACAAGGCCATCAAGGAGCTGCAGAAGCTGCCCTGGACGGGCAACGTGCGCGAACTGCGCAACGTGATCGAGCGGCTGGTGATCCTCAGCGGCAAGGAGATCACGGATGAGGACGTGAAGACCTACGCGGTGCCCCGGGTCTGAGGCCGTTCATCGTTCCGGTGCCACCATTGGTGTGCCCGCAGGCGCCGCACCGCGCGGTGGGGCAGGCGGGAGGCAACGCAGCGGCCGCTGGAACGTCTTATCCACAGGGCGGTCCCATCATCCACCCGCAAAACCACCGCACCATGGAACTCATCGCATCCTTACTCGAGTGGGTCGGCAACTGGGGCAAACCCGCGCTCTTCACGCTTGTCCTGCTGCTGTTCATGGGCCTGCTGGCCCAATGGCGCCTGTATGAGAAGGCCGGCCAGCCCGGCCTGGCCGCCTTCGTTCCCGTGTGGAACGTGATCGTATTCCTGCGCATCGTGGGCCGCCCCGCGAAGGACGCCTGGAAGTTCCTGATCCCCTTCTACGGGCAGTTGTACTTCATGCCCTTGGTGTGGATCGAGGTGTGCCAGAGCTTCGGCAAACGCACCCTGCTGGACTACATCATGGTGATCGCCTTCAACTTCCTCTACATCCTGAACCTGGGCTTGAGCGCCGAGACACGCTATCTGGGCCCGGTGCATGGCCAGCAGGAGCTCGCACCGGCCCGCCGGCTCACCGCCCGCCCGTCCATGGCCGCATGATCCCCCCCCTCAACACTTCATACCATGAAAACACGACACCACGACCATTATGCAGCCAGCATGACCTTTGGCATGATCCGGGGCACGATCGG
>CAYXKE010000059.1:0-5315 GCA_964464935.1 uncultured Chryseobacterium sp. | reverse complement strand
GGCACGATCGGAGTGCCAGCGACGCCATTGGATGTGACGCCCCGCGTGAAACAATTTGTGGACGCAGCCAAGCTCGGGAACACCAAGTCCGGCAGCACTTTTACCGCCGATAGTGCCGTATGGTACCTGGAAGCCGCGCTGAATTATAGTGCCGCACAGCCATGGCTGGAGTACACCTCCCTTCGCAGCGACTCCCTGCTGGTCCAACTTGACCTCAGCGGCGGGAGTATCGAGGCCAGTACGCTGTACGATGTGTACAACGACTTGTACAGCCAACTTGAGAATGTGAACAGCAATGAACAGCACCTGCATTTTGCCGATGTCATAGAGGCTGTGCCGAATGCAGGTCCGGGCGAAGTGCTGGTGTACTACCAGGTGGCGAGCGGGTATGCGAAGGGCGCGCCGAACAACTACTACCCACCGGGCTATGTATGCGTTTGGACACATACCTATGACGATGGATACTGCGATTCGGACTGCTATGGTGCGGACCATGAAATTGCCGACCGGATCAACCAGGCCAACATAATCGGCCTACAGCCGGGGCAATACCTTCATAGCATTGAAACCTGGCAGGTCTCCTATTTCCCAACATTCCCCCAGTACTACTATTTATCGTGGAGAGACCCGCTCATGGAGAGCCCCACACCGGATAATGGAGGCTACCGCGAAACCCTGCTCTTCTCCACGCCGGCAGTTGGCCCTCCCAATGAAGTCTGCCTTGATGCAGATGACATGACCTATTGGACCGGCAACACTTCGCACGGTACGTGGAAAGCGATCCTGAACATTCAAAGTACGTACTGCCCAACGAAGCTATACACCGGTGGTTACATCGTTCCTGATAATACCACCTACAACTCTGTGCCGTATTACTACCATGCCGGTTTCTTCTCCTTTGGATTGATCGGTAATCCGGATAGTTGAACATGATCCGGAAATGGGTCTTGGGGTATATTCTACCCCTCGCTTTCACTGTGCATTTGGGCGCCCAGCCCCAATGGGAGGTTACCATTGAGCCGATCAATGGATCTCATAGCGAGACCCATTGTGCTTATCTTCTGGACGATGGTCGCATTGTATTGCTCGTAACTGAGCGATCCGTAGGTCCGCTCTCCGCGCCAAGCACCGGATCACGGATAGTCGTACTTGAATCGAATGGAACGGTTTCAGCCAACGAAGAAGTGGTCGTAGAGAACCACCATTTACTCCTTTGGGGATTTCTTGGCCAAAATGCCGAGGGAGAGCATCTGCTTTATGGTATGCTCGGTTCTGTTGAGACACCGCTCGAGCAACTTGCGATCATCCGCCTGGATTCCACATGGCTCCCGATCGACATCCGGCCTATCACCCCGGCAGGCCACCCGGTCGCCAATGTGATGGCCCACCGAGGTGTGGATGATGTGATACGCATGGCATTTCAGCAAAGTGCAAGCAGCGACCCGCTGGACGCCCAGTACATCCAAGCGCTGGCGGTCACCTTGGAAGGGGACTCGATCACGGGCCGCGAGTTGGTGCATACGCTTTCCACCCCGTCCATCGGCTCGCTGCACCCCCACCCCGATGGCCGCCTGGTCTTGAGCACGGGCGCCGTGGCATGGGATGCGCCCCCTTCCAATGGCCATGTGGTGTACCTGAGCGATACCTTCGACCTGCTCGGCGTATACCCCACCGAACAAGTGGAGGAAGGCTCGCCGATGAACTTGGTGAACGCACCAGGCGGGCCGCTGGACATCCTGCCCCTGCCCAGCGGCGACCTGCTCATCTCCGGGTACTACTGGCACTCGCCCTTCGTGCGCCGCACGGCGATCCAGCGCACCAACGACCAGGGCCAGGTGCAGGCCCAATGGGCCGTGACCACACCGTTCGCAAAGGACCAGCCTGCACCGCACGTGGGGATCAGCCTCGGCACCGATGGCATCCTGTACCATGCCCAGGTGAACACGGATGGTGGCTTGACCATACCGTATTGGTCGAACAGTCCGGGGCAGGCACAGGTATTCCGCATGGACACCAGCCTGAACATTCTTGGCTCCTACACCTTTGATGGCATCGCGCAGAACAGCTTCTATTGGCCGATCTCTGTCATGGCCATGCCCGATGGCGGCGTGCTGGTGATGGGTGCCCTGCGGGAGAGCATGGCCTCGGGAACGATCGTTGGTTGGGTGGCCCGTTTCGGCCCCGAGGACTTCCTGAGCGTATCGGAAATGGAGCAGCCTGCCGCACAGGTCTTTCCCAACCCGGGTATGGAGAGTTTCCACGTGATGCTTACCCGGCCCCTGGCACAGGGGCGGCTGCGGCTGCATGACATGCAGGGCCGCTTGGTGTTGGCAACGGCCTTAACCGGCATGGCCATGCACATACCCACCACGGAACTTGCATCCGGCCTGTACGCCCTCACGATCACCGACGGTGCCGGACGGATAGTGCATGCCGGGCGCTGGGTCAAAGAGTGAACGGGGCCGGATCACCCCAACAACGTTCGCACTTGTTGCAACGCCGCGTCCACGCCACCGGGATCCTTGCCCCCGGCCGTGGCGAAATCGGGCTGGCCACCGCCGCCGCCCCTGATCAGCGGGCCCACCTGCTTGATGATCTCCACTGCCTTCAAGCCCGAGGCAGCCAGGAAATCCTTGCCGAAGGATACGCTCAGCAGGGCCTTGCCATCCACCACGCCACCGGCCACGAAGGCCAGGTCCGGGTGCAGTTCGCGCAGGCGATAGCCCAGGTCCTTCACGCTTTGGGCATCGAGGTCCATGCGCTCCACCAATACACGCCCATGTTGGCCTGCCACAGCCTTGGCGGGCAGCGTATCGGCCATGGCCATCACCTTCTCCTTGGCGGCCTTCTCCAGTTCCTTGGTCAGCGTGGCGTTGCGCTCCTGCAGTTGCTTCACGGCGGCCACCACGTCCTTGGGGTTCTTCAGCAGCGCGCTGATCTCCTCCAGCGTATCGAGGCGCTCGTTCACCCAGGCATCGGCCTCGGGGCCCGTAATGGCCTCGATGCGGCGGATGCCCGCGGCCAGGGCGCCCTCGCTCACGATGCGGAACGCGCCGATGGCGCTGGTGCGCGGCACGTGCGTGCCACCGCACAGCTCCACGCTGGGGCCGAACTTCACCACGCGCACCTTGTCGCCGTATTTCTCACCGAAGAGCGCCATCGCCCCCATGTCGCGGGCTTGGTCGATGGGCACCTCGCGCATGTCCTCGAAGGGCAGGTCCACGGCGATCATGCGGCGCACCTCCTGCTCGATGGCGGCGATCTCTTCCGCGGTGAGCCGGGCGAAGTGGCTGATGTCGAAACGCAGCCGGTCGGGTGCCACCAGCGAGCCTTTCTGCTCCACGTGCGTGCCCAGCAATTTGCGCAGGGCGTGGTGCAGCAGGTGGGTGGCGGTGTGGTTGCGCTGCGCGCCATTGCGGCGCTCGGTGTCCACCTGTGCGGTGAGCTCGGCCTCGGGGCGGCCGGGCAGCTCGGTGGTGAAGTGCACGATCAGGTTGTTCTCGCGCTTGGTGTCCACCACGGCGATGCGTTCATCCCCGCGGATGAGCCAGCCCTGGTCGCCCACCTGGCCGCCGCCCTCGGCATAGAAGGGCGTGCGGTCCAGCACGATCTGGAAGCGCTCGCCCCCCTTGTCGCTCACCTTGCGGTAGCGCAGGATGCGGCAGGTGGTGGTGAGCCGGTCGTAGCCCACGAACTCCGTGGTGCCCGAGGCCAGCTCCACCCAGTCGCCGGTGGTGATCTGCGTGGCGGCGCGGCTGCGCTCCTTCTGCTTCTGCAGTTCGGCCTCGAAGCCCGCCATGTCCACCGTGCGGCCCTGTTCGCGGGCGATCAGCTCGGTGAGGTCGATGGGGAAGCCGTAGGTGTCGAACAGCTCGAAGGCCTTGTCGCCGGGCAGTTCGCCCGTGCGTTCGGCCAGGGCCTGCTCCAGGCGCTTGGTGCCCTGTTCCAGCGTGCGCAGGAAAGCCTTCTCCTCCTCGAGGATCACGTTCTCGATCAGCTGGCGCTGCTTGCGCAGCTCGGGGAATTGGTCGCCCATCTGCCCGCTGAGCACCTCCACCAGCGTGTGGATGAACGGCTCGGTGAGGCCCAGGAAGCTGTAGCCGTAGCGCACGGCACGGCGCAGGATGCGACGGATCACATAGCCGGCGCCGTTGTTGCTGGGCAGCTGACCGTCGGCGATGGCGAAGCTGATGGCGCGCAGGTGGTCGGCGATCACGCGCATGGCGATGTCGCTCTTCTCCGCCGCGCCGTACGCCTTGCCGCACTTCTTCGCGATGGCCTGGATCAGCGGCTGGAACACGTCGGTGTCGTAGTTGCTGCGTTTGCCCTGCAGCACCATGCAGAGGCGCTCGAAGCCCATGCCGGTGTCCACGTGCCGGGCGGGCAGCTCCACCAGCGAGCCATCGGCCTTGCGCTCGAACTGCATGAACACGTTGTTCCAGATCTCGATCACCTGCGGATGGTCGTTGTTCACCAGGGCACGGCCGGGCATGGCGGCTTTCTCCTCGGGCGTGCGCACGTCCACGTGGATCTCGGTGCAGGGGCCGCAGGGGCCGGTGTCGCCCATCTCCCAGAAGTTGTCCTTGCGGCCGAAGGGCAGCACCTTCTCCTCGGGCAGGTATTTCAGCCACAGCTGCCGGGTCTCCTCGTCGGCCGGGAGACCGTCCTTCTCGTCCCCACCGAAGTAGGTCACGTAGATGTCGGCCTCGGGGATCTGGTAGGTGTCCACCAACAGTTCCCACGCCCACTGGATGGCCTCGGCCTTGAAGTAGTCGCCGAAGCTCCAGTTGCCGAGCATCTCGAACATGGTGTGGTGGTAGGTGTCGATGCCCACCTCCTCCAGGTCGTTGTGCTTGCCCGAAACACGCAGGCACTTCTGCGTATCGGCCACGCGGGGATGCTTCACCGGCGCATTGCCCAGGAAGAGGTCCTTGAACTGGTTCATGCCCGCGTTGGTGAACATGAGCGTGGGGTCGTCCTTCACCACCATGGGGGCGCTGGGCACGATGGTGTGGCCGCGCTGGGCGAAATGGTCGAGGAACTGCTGGCGGATCTGCTGGGAAGTGGGCATCGATGCGGGAAAAGCGCGCCAAAAGTAGCGGTCCGGACATCCCCCGTTGGTGGGATTGATGCGCGTGCGTGGCCAAGGCAGCTTTGTCCTCATACCCTACTACCACCATGCGCACCTCCCTCAACACCCTCCTCACCGTCCTCGTGGTGGGCGGTCTGCTGCTCACCGGATGCAGCAAGGACGACGACAAACCAGAGCCGAGCAGCGACGCCGGGGGCCTCACCCTGGGCGGCGGCACGGGCGG
>CAYXKE010000058.1:0-16631 GCA_964464935.1 uncultured Chryseobacterium sp. | reverse complement strand
GCCCAGCTCCTTCCAGCGCAGGGCGTTGAGCTGGGCATCGAGCGCTGCGGGGTAATCGCCCTTGACCTCATGGCCGGCGCCCAGGTTGAGCCACATGGTGCCGATGCCCGCAGTGTCCTGAAGCTGTTCGGCCAGTTGCAGGCCTTCGCGAAAGAGCGCAAGGGCCGAATCGGGCATGGCCTGGCGCTGCACGATGCGCCCCAGGGCGGCGAGCACGGAGATGAGGGCAAGGCCGTTCTTCACGCGGCAAAGGTGGGCCTTCGGGTCATTGCCGCCCCGGGCGGTCGATCGGCCGGGCCGGGTGGCCGAGCCGACGTACTTACTTGCCGAGCCGACCACTCAGCCCATGACCGGGCGCACATCGTTGTCCGCCTCTTTCGCGGAACCGTGCTCGGCGAGGCCTTCGCTCCAGGTGGCGCGGCGGCCGCGGCCCAGTTCGCGCCAGCCGAAGACCAGCACCAGCACGATGGCACTGCCCACGTTGGCCCCCACGAAGGCGGTCACGTACGCGGCGTCCATGTGGTGCAGGCCCGGCAGCACGGGCAGCAGGAAGAATGCGCAGTTGCTCACGACCTGCATGATCAGCAGCACCAAGCCGCTGCGCGTCATGTTGTAGGCCCAGGCCAGCAGGACGGTGAGGGCCACCATGCTGAGCATGAACACCGGCCACGGATAGCCATCCGGCACACCCTCGCCCACCAGCAGCATGGGCAGGTACCACAGGCCCCAGGCCACACCCACCAGCAGGCAGGCGGGCAGGGCGTGGAAGCGCTCCTGCAGGCGGGTCACCCCGTACTTCATCCAGGCGGTCTCCTCCACGAAGGCGATGCCCACGATGAAGGGCATGTTCTTGGCCAGGGCCTGGAGCGCCCCGAAGTGGCCTTCGAGCAGGTCGGCCACGAAGAAGCCGGGCCATTGCCGCATACCCAGCACGGCCAGCACGGCCACACCCGCCCACGTGAAGAGGAACTTCCAGGAGAAGGCCAGCGCATACCACTTGGCCGGCACCCGCCAATGCATGAAGCTGCCGAAGAGGTTGCGCATCCCCGTCCACCCTTCGAGGTAGGCGGTGAGCAGCACGGCGAACACCAGTGGCCCGAAGACCCGGAAGCGGAACACCATGTGGGCGGTGGCGTCATCGTGCATGTGGCCGCCCTCGGGGAGCCTCCACCACACAACGCCGACCACCAGGAACTGATAGACCAGGGTGAGCACCACGAAGGAGAGCACCGGGAAACGGGCGATGAATGTGCGCATGGCGGCCGTTGTACGACGGCGAAGTTGCGGCAGGTTGCATCCCCGAACAAGCCGGAAGGGACGGATCGATGCCCGGATGCCAGGGAACCAAGGGGGCCAACGGGCTGGGAAGGCCTGTTGGTGTTCGCTGCGGCCACCACGGCCCGGCGGGAGGGTGAGGAAATGTTCCGGGGGTTGCGACCTTTGAGGCCGAACACCCCTCGCCCATGTACGGCAAACTGCAACAACACCTTCAGGCCGAGCTGGCCGCCATCGAAAGCGCCGGCCTGTTCAAGCGCGAACGCATCATCACCAGCGAACAGGACGCGGAGATCACCGTGAACGGTCGGCAGGTGCTGAACTTCTGCGCCAACAACTACCTGGGGCTTTCGAGCCATCCCGAAGTGGTGAAGGCCGCCCATGCCACCTTGGACAGCCACGGTTACGGCATGAGCAGCGTGCGCTTCATCTGCGGCACGCAGGACATCCACAAGGAGTTGGAGCGCAAGCTGGCCGAGTTCCACGGCACGGACGACACCATCCTCTATGCCGCCTGCTTCGATGCCAATGGCGGGGTGTTCGAGCCGCTCTTCGGCGAGGAGGACGCCATCGTGAGCGATGCGCTGAACCACGCCAGCATCATCGACGGGGTGCGCCTGTGCAAGGCCCGCCGCTATCGGTACGCCAACAACGACATGGCCGACCTGGAGGTGCAGCTGAAGCAGGCCCGCGCCGATGGGGCCCGCCACGTCATCATCGTCACCGACGGGGTGTTCAGCATGGACGGCATCGTGGCCGACCTGAAGGGCATTTGCGACCTGGCCGACCAGTACGAGGCCCTGGTGATGGTGGACGAGTGCCACGCCGCCGGCTTCATCGGCCGGACCGGCCGCGGCAGTGTGGAGCACTGCGGGGTGATGGGCCGCGTGGACATCATCACCGGCACGCTGGGCAAGGCCTTGGGGGGCGCCATGGGGGGCTATACCACCGGCCGCAAGGAGATCATCGAGATGCTGCGGCAGCGCAGCCGGCCCTACCTGTTCAGCAACAGCCTCACGCCGGCCATCGTGGGCGCCTCGATCAAGGTGCTCGACCTGCTGAGCGCCAGCACTGAACTGCGCGACCGCTTGGAGCGCAACGTGGACCGCTTCCGCACGGGGATCGAGAAGCTGGGCTTCAAGACGCGCGGCGCCGGTGCGGCCATCGTGCCGGTGATGCTGGGCGACGCCAAACTGAGCCAGGTGATGGCCGACAAGCTGCTGGAGGAGGGCATCTACGTGATCGGCTTCTTCTACCCCGTGGTGCCCAAGGACACCGCCCGCATCCGCGTGCAGCTCAGCGCGGCCCACACCGTGGCGCACATCGACCGGGCCCTGGAGGCCTTCGGCAAAGTGGGCCGGGAGCTGGGCGTGATCTGAGGGGGGCTTTCGGCAAGGGATCGCCTCCCATCACCCTGTCCGGCGCATGGACGATCCCCGCCATTCCGGGGCTGAGTACCTTCGCCGGGCTGTTCGCACACACCCCCATGGCCGCACTGCGCAAAGGTCCGTTCCACCTCACCAACACCCTCACCCGCCGCAAGGAGGAGTTCGTGCCGTTGAACCCCCCGCACGTGGGCCTCTATGTGTGCGGCCCCACCGTGTACAGCGATGTGCACCTGGGCAACGTGCGCAGCTTCCTCACCTTCGACGTGCTCTACCGCTGGCTCACCCACATCGGGTACACGGTGCGCTACGTGCGCAACATCACCGATGTGGGCCACCTGGTCGACGACGTGGACCACGGCGAGGACAAGATCGCCAAGCGCGCCCGGCTGGAACGGCTCGAGCCCATGGAGGTGGTGCAGAAGTACACCAACGGCTTCCACGAGGTGATGCGGCTGTTCAACATCCTGCCGCCCAGCATCGAGCCCACCGCCACCGGCCACCTCATCGAGCAGATCGCCATGGTGCAGCGCATCATGGACCGCGGCTACGCCTATGCGGTGAACGGCAGCGTGTATTTCGATGTGCCCCGGTTCGCCCGTGACCACAACTACGGGGAGCTGAGCGGCCGCAAGATCGAGGAGCTGCTGAGCAACACGCGCGGCACCGAAGGCATGGACGAGAAGCGCAGCCCGCTGGACTTCGCCCTGTGGAAGCGCGCCGAGCCCCAGCACCTGATGAAGTGGCCCAGCCCCTGGGGCGAGGGATTCCCCGGCTGGCACCTGGAGTGCAGCGCCATGAGCACCAAGTACCTGGGCCTCACGTTCGACATCCACGGCGGCGGCATGGACCTGAAATTCCCGCACCACGAGTGCGAGATCGCGCAAAGCATCGCCGCCGACGGACAGCCGCCCGTGCGGTACTGGATGCATGGCAACATGCTCACCGTGAACGGCCGCAAGATGGCCAAGAGCGAGGGCAACGGCTTCACCCCGGAGGAGCTGCTCACCGGCAACCACAAACTCCTGGAGAAGGGCTACAGCGCCATGACGGTGCGCTTCTTCATGCTGCAGTGCCACTACGCCAGCACGCTCGACTTCAGCAACGCGGCCATGCAGGCCAGCGAAAAGGGCCTGGAGCGCCTGATGGCGGCGATGCGCACGCTGGAGGAATTGAAGCCCGGCGACCACAGCGACGCGGACATCGCCGCGCTGGAGCAACGCTGCTACGATGCCATGAACGACGACCTGAACGCACCGGTGATGATCGCCGAGCTGTTCGAGGGCGTGCGCATCATCAACAGCGTGCACGACGGTCGCATGGCGCTCACCGCAGCGGACATCGGCAAACTGAAGGGCCTGTTCGGCACCATGGTGCACGAGGTGCTGGGCCTGCGCATGGAGCACACCACGCACCAGGACGACCGCACGCTCGATGGGCTGGTGCAGGAGTTCATCCACATGCGGGCCGAGGCCAAGGCGCGCAAGGATTATGCGGCGGCCGATGCCATCCGCGACAAGCTGGCCGCACTGGGGATCGTGCTCACCGACGGCAAGGAGGGCACCAAATGGAGCCGCGCATGACGCGCCTGTCCCCCCTCTTCCGGCTGGCCCTGACCGCCGTGCTGCTCAGCGCCTGTGGTGGGGAAAAGACCGCCCCCCCGCAGCGGCCCACCACCCCGCCGCTGCCGCCCGCGCCCGTGTTCGACGCCGACAGCGCCTATGCCCATGTGCAGCGCCAGGTGGACTTCGGTCCGCGTGTGCCGGGCACGGACGCCCACCGCGCCTGCGCCGACTGGCTGGTGGCCAAGCTGAAGAGCTACGGTGCCGAGGTGATCGAGCAGACCGGCCAGGTGACGATCTACACCGGGCAGAAGATGCCGCTGCGCAACATCTTCGCCCGCTTCGCCCCGGAGCGTGAGGCGCGCATCCTGCTGCTGGCGCACTACGACACACGTCCCTTCGCCGACCGCGACACCGATCGCCGCCACCAACCCATCGACGGGGCCAACGATGGGGGCAGCGGCGTGGGGGTGCTGCTGGAGATCGCCCGCCACATGGCCGCCAAGGAACACGGTCCGGGTGTGGACATCCTGTTCACCGATGTGGAGGACCACGGCACCCCCACCGGCTCCATGGGGCTGGAGCAGGGCAGCATCGACACTTGGGCACTGGGCGCGCAGTACTTCGCGAAGAACCCGCCCGTACCCGGCTACCAGGCCCGCTTCGGCATCCTGCTCGACATGGTGGGCGGCCGCCACGCCACCTTCGTGCGCGAGGCCATCAGCATGCAGTTCGCCCCTGCCGTGGTGCACAAGGTGTGGAAGGTGGCCGCCGAGCTGGGCTACGGCCGCTTCTTCCCCAACGAGACCCGCTACTTCGTGGGCACGGACGACCACGTGCCCATCAACCGCGACCTGGGCATCCCCACCATCGACATCATCGAGTACGATCACACCACGCAGGCCTTCGGGCCCTACTGGCACACCCATGATGACAACATGGACGTGATCGATCGCGAAACGCTGAACGCCGTGGGCCACACCGTGCTGGAGGTGGTGTGGCGCGAGCGCTGAGCCACTTTGCGGGTGCGCCTACCTTCGCCGCGATGGCCCATCACCACCACGGGCACCACCACGCGCATCACGCCCACGGGCATGACCAGGCCGCCCGCGCGCTCCGCACGGCCTTCCTGCTCAACCTCGCCTTCGTGGGGGTGGAGGTGGTGGGCGGCTGGTGGACCAACAGCCTGGCGGTGCTCACCGATGCGGTGCATGACGCCGGCGACGCGCTGGTGCTGGTGATCGCGTGGTACCTGCAGCGCGTGGCAAGGCGGGGTATCGACGCCCGCTACACTTACGGCTATGCCCGATACAGCATGTTGGGCGGATGGCTCGCCAGCCTGGTGCTCATCACCGGGGCCCTGTTCATGATCACCATGGCCGTACCCCGCCTGGGCACACCGGTGACCCCGTACGCACCCGGGATGATGGTGCTGGCCGTTTTCGGCATCGCCATGAACGGCTACGCGGCCTGGCGCCTGCACAAGGGCCACACCCTCAACGAGCGCGGGGCCTACCTGCATCTGCTGGAGGATGTCCTGGGCTGGGCGGCCGTGCTCGTGGGCGGCGGCATCATCCACCTCACCGGCTGGGCCATGATCGATCCGCTGCTCAGCATCGCCATCGGCCTGTACATCCTCTACAACGCCATCGGCACCCTGCGGCACGGCACAGCCCTGCTCATGCAGGCCCATCCGCCCGGCATCGATGCCGAGGCCGTGCGCCACACCCTCTCGGCCATTTCCGGCGTGAAGGGCCTCACCGACCTGCACACCTGGAGCCTCGACGGCCACTTCGTGGTGGGCAGCATCCACCTGGTGGTGGACACGGAGGACATCGGGGAGGTGCGCCGCATCAAGGCCGAGGCGCGGGCCGCGCTGCACGAACTGGGCATCGGCCACGCCACCGTGGAGATCGAATGGCCGGGCGAGCCGGAACAACCGCACCCGTGACGATCTTCACCCCATGCAACGCGCGTTCTTCCGGCTGCTGGCCCGACTCAACAAATTGTTGCTACCCAAGCTGGGTGCCAGCGCCTTGGACCGCATCACACCGCTGAAGAAAGCCCTGATCGGCTGGCGCTACTACGTGACCTGCCGCGCCCTGGACTGAGCGATCAGTCGAGCTGGTGGGCCAGGGTCACGGTCTTCTTGAACGACTTCACGTTGCCCGCCAGGTCGAACACCTCGAAGTGCACGATGTAGGGGCCCACGCGGCCCTTGCTGCCATCGTCGAACAGGCCGTCCCACGAGACCGCACCGCTGGTGCCCAGCAGGCTGTTGTCCAGCAGGCGGCGCACCTCGCGCCCGGCGATGTCGAACACCCGCATGGTGCCCACGAAGCCGGGCTGGTCCATGCGGTACACGATGGTCAGCAGGTCCTGGTGGCCGTCGTTGTCGGGGCTGAAGATGGCGGGGTCGATGGTCATCTCACCGCTCGGTGCGGGCGTGCGGGCGTATTGTGAGTTCAGGAAGCCCGGCGTGGCGCGACCGGCCTGCTCAGCGGCGCTGTGCCAGTTGGTGGGATCGTTGGTGGGGCGCTCAGGGTCCACGCGCTCCAGGCTGGTCCCCTCGGGCTTGGCGATCAGGCCGAAGTGCATGTCGTCCGAGTAGCGGAACAGGTCGATCACCGTGCTGTCGGCGGTGGCCAACACCACCGTGCCCGAGCCGTTGTTGTAGCCCGGCAGGCTCATCTGCAGGAAACGATCCGTGTGGCTCTGCGGATAGCGTGCAGCAATGTCGGCGGTGTTGGTGGCCAGCAGCAGGTACTCGCCCGGCATCAGCACCAGCTGGTCGGTGGTGATGGTGCGGTAGGTGCTGATGACGCCGGAGCTGTTCTCGTTGGCCAGCTGCAGCCCCGCCAGGCCAAGCACCTTCTGCGAACGGTTGTACAGTTCCACGAAATCGCTGCCGCTGCCCACGGGATCGTACAGCACCTCATTGATCACGATGTCCAGCGGCGCGATGGCCTCCGGCAGCGCGAAGCCGGCCGTGGCCCCCCCCATGGCGTTGCCGCTGCAATCGGCCAGACCATCCACCTGCACGGTATGCACGGCACCCGTCTGCAGTGCGGCGGCCAGCGTGATGCGCACGCGATCGTTCGTGGGCGCCATGGCCTCCACCGCGGCGATGGCCAGCGGCGGGTCGAAGGTGTAACTGGCCGTGGCCACCGTGCCCACATCGAGCCCTTCATTGCACACCAGCACGATGCTCGTGGGCGATTCCACCATCACGGCGATGAGTTGCGGCGCCGTGGTATCGGGCGTGTCGTCGAGAACGGAGTTCGGCGTGCCGGGCGTGCCCCCGCGGGGATCGACGCTCGCCGTCCAGTTGGCGCCATCACTGCACGGGGCGTATGGGTTGATGCGTTCCAGGCTCCAGCCCCCGTCGTCCTTCGCGTCATCACCATACCAGGAGGAGGTATACGCCACCACGTCGATCGGCACGTTGCCCGGGGCTTCGAGCGTGAGCGTGGTGCCCGCGTTGAGCAGGGCCGTGTTGCTCAGGGCCCAGCCCGCCACGTTGGGGATGCCGGCGAAGTTGGCCAGCTGGCCGTTGTTCACGAACACCACGAACTGGCCGGGACCGAGCACCACGCTGGGCAGGGTGGTCTGCGTGCTGGTGGTGGTGAAGCGCCATCCGGCCAGGTCGAAGAACTTGTCGGTGGTGGTGTTGAACAGCTCCACAAACTCGGCCTCGGGCAGGTCGACCACCGGGGAGGGGTCGGCCATGATCTCGTTGATCACCACATCGCCGTAATCCGGCGTGGCGGGCACCACGAACGAGAACGGGAAGGGCGGGCTGGCGGGCATGATGTTGCCGGCCAGGTCGGCCACGCCCTCCACCACCAACTGATGCGCCACGCCACTGGGCACGGGGCTGGCCAGGGTGAGGTGCACCAGGGCGGGGTCCGTACCATCGATCACCGCGGTGGCCACGGCGATGGCGGGGGTGATGGTGTAGTGCGCGGGGTCCTGCGCGGTGGCGGGGTCCACGGCCTCGTCGAAGCGCACATCGACCTGCGTGGTGCTCAGCGCGTTCACCGCGATCACGGCGGGCGGCGTGGTGTCCACGATGATGGGCCCGGCGTAGATGTCGTCGAAGTAGAAGCGGTCGGCGTTGCTGGCGGTGTACACACAGCGCAGGCCGAACCAGGCGCTGGTGGTGTGGGTGGCATCGGTGCCCGTGGCCTGCAGGGCGTAATTGGTGCCGCCGGCGGGGTCCACGAAGAGCTGCCACAGGCCGCCGCTCTGGCGCACCACGCGGATGCCGATGGCGAAGCTCGCGGCGATCTGGCCATCGGTGCCGCGGCACACGCTGGTGCTGGTGGCGCCGGTCTGGCGGAAGAGTTCCACGGCATCGGCGCTGCCGGCCTCGCCCAATTGCAGATAGTAGCCGTTGAGCGCACCGGCCAGGTCGGACTGGTCGCTCACCAGGTAGATGCGACCGTAGTTGCTGCCGCTCGGGGCGAAGTTCAGCCGCACCCACAGGCGCCACTCCACTTCGTCCAGGTCGGCCAGCGGCAGGGCGGTGGCCAGCTGCGCGGCGCCCGCCGTCACATCCTGCAACTGCAGCTGCTGGGCGGCGTTCACGGTGAACTTGGCGAGGTCGCCGGTCCAGGCGGGAGCGTTGGTGATGTCACCATCATTGAAATCCTCCATCAGTTGGGCGCCGACAAGGCCGGGCCACAGGAGGACGAACACGAGGAGCAGGGTATGCCGCATGGCCCGCGCAAGCTACGCAGCGGCGCGTGTCCCGCCAGCGCCACCACTCAGAAGGTGGGGCGGCCGGCTACCTTCGCCATGCCGAACAAAAGGCGATCGACCGATGAAAGTGGCTGTGGTGGGCGCCACCGGCATGGTGGGCCAAGTGATGCTGGGGGTGCTGGCCGAGCGGATGTTCCCCGTGGACGAACTCATCCCCGTGGCCACCGCCCGCAATGTGGGCCGGTCCATCACCTTCCGGGGCCGTGAGGTGGCCGTGGTGAGCATGGAGGACGCCCTGGCCCGGCGGCCCCAGATCGCCCTGTTCAGCGCCGGTGGAAGCACGTCGCTGGAATGGGCCCCGCGGTTCGCCGAACTGGGGTGCACCGTGGTGGACAACAGCAGCGCCTGGCGCATGGACCCCGCGAAGCGGCTGGTGGTGCCGGAGATCAACGGCCACGAGCTCACGGCCGATGACCGCATCATTGCCAACCCCAACTGCAGCACCATCCAAATGGTGATGGCCCTGGCCCCGTTGCACCGCGCGTTCGGCGTGGAGCGGGTGGTGGTGAGCACCTACCAGAGCGTGACCGGCACAGGGGTGAAGGCCGTGCAGCAGATGGAGGACGAGCGCCGCGGGGTGGACGGGGAGAAGGCCTACCCGTTCCCCATCGACCGCAATGTGCTGCCGCGCTGCGACGTGTTCACGGACAATGGGTACACCAAGGAGGAGATGAAGCTGGTGGAGGAGACACGCAAGATCCTGGACCCGGCCATCCGCGTGACGGCCACTGCGGTGCGTGTGCCGGTGACGGGCGGGCACAGCGAGTCGGTGAACGTGGAGTTCGCCCGCGACTTCGACCTGGCCCAGGTGCGTGAATTGCTCGCCGCCGCGCCCGGTGTGGTACTGATGGACGATCCCGCCCGGGAGATCTATCCCATGCCATTGGTGGCGAACGGCCGGGATGAGGTATTTGTGGGCCGCCTGCGCCGCGATGAGACCCAGCCCCGTACGCTGAACATGTGGATCGTGGCGGACAACCTCCGCAAGGGCGCAGCCACCAACGCGGTGCAGATCGCCGAACTGCTGGTACGCCAGGGGTGGCTGCGGCCGGCCACGGTCACGCCATAGGCGGCGACGTCACGTCCGTGGGCGCCGCGGCGACCGTTCCCTCGTGGGGCTTGCGCCACTGCGCGATGATGAACAGCCCGATGCCCACCGTGATGGCGGCATCGGCCAGGTTGAACACCGGTTGGAAGAAGGTGAAGTGCTGACCGCCCCACACCGGAAGCCATTGCGGGAGTCGACCCTCCCAGATCGGGAAGTAGAACATGTCCACCACGGCACCGTGGAACAGGGTGGCATAACCGCCCTCCGGCGGGAAGAGCACCGCCTTCTCGAACAGCGTGCTCTGGCTGAAGATCACGCCGTAGAAGGTGCTGTCGATGATGTTGCCGAGGGCGCCGGCAAGGATCAACGCCACCCCGTACACCTGCAGGGCCGATGCGCGCTGCCGCACCATGCGCCGCAGCACCACACCGATACCGATCACAGCGGCCACACGCAGCAAGGACAGCACGAGCTTGCCCCACCGCCCGCCGAACTCCATCCCGAAGGCCATGCCCCGGTTTTCAATGAAGTGCAGATAGGCCCAGTCGCCGAACAGCGGAATGGCACCGTCGTAGTAGAAATTGAGCTTCACCCAGACCTTGAGGGCCTGGTCGGCGACCAACACCAGCAGGATGAGGAGCAGTGCGCGCTTCAAAGCCTTGACGCGATCGGCCTACCCGGTCATCTGCTGCTTGGCCTCGATGCTCAGCGTGGCGTGGGGCACCAGACGCAGGCGCTCCTTGCTGATCAATCGGCCGGTGATGCGGCAAATGCCGTACGTCTTGTTGCGGATGCGCAGCAGCGCGTCCTCCAAGTGCTTGATGAACTTCTCCTGACGGCCGGCCAGTTGGGCGGTCTCCTCCCGGCTCAAGGTCTCACTGCCGTCCTCGATCATCTTGAACGAGGGGCTGGTGTCGTCCGTGCCGTTGTTGTCGGTGTTGGCCAGGGTCTGCTTCAGCAGCTCATAGTCCCGGCGCGCCTCTTCCAGCTTCTTCAGGATCAGCTCCTTGAACTCCTTCAGCTCCTCGTCGCTGTAGCGCGTCTTGTCGGCGCTTTCCAGGGTCGAGGTCTGTTTCTTCACGACCGGCGCTGCCGCGGGTCGGATCGGGCTTACGCGTTGGGTCACCAACGGCTTGGCGGGCGTCTTGACCTCCTTGGCCTTCATGCTCTTGCCTTCCTTCTTCACGGGAGATGGTACAGGTGCCGACCTCACCGGGGCGGTCTTCGCCACGGGGATCGGCGCCGGACGCTTGGGGGCCGCCTGCTTGACCGGGGCGGCGGCCTTCCTGGCCCCGGTCTTCACCGGTTTCTTGGGGGCCGCTTTCTTGGCGGGCGCGGCTTTCTTCACCGCGGCCTTCTTCGGCGCAGCTTTCTTCACCGCCACTTTCACGGCTTTCCTGGGGGCCGCTTTCTTGGCAGGGGCGGCTTTCTTCACCGCGGCCTTCTTCGGCGCAGCTTTCTTCACCGCCACTTTCACGGCTTTCCTGGGGGCCGCTTTCTTGGCGGGCGCGGCCTTCTTCACGGCTTTCTTCGGGGCGGCCTTCTTCGCTGCGGCCTTCTTGGGCGCAGCCTTTTTCACCACCGCTTTCACGGCTTTCCTGGGGGCCGCCTTCTTAGCCGGTTTCCTGGACGATGCCCCAGCCGCTTTGCCAGCGGTCTTGGCAGCTTTTTTCACAGGTGTTTTCTTGGCCATGGCGATCCGGTTTCGTGAAGGATCCGCAAATATAGAGCAACCGGGCCCTCAAGCGCTGGACCGTTCCAGGGCCATGCGAATGACCGGAAAACCGTCGATCTCCACCTGATGCAGAGCCGGCCCGCCGGCCTCCAGACGGTCCACCAGTAGGGCTTCGGGGGCGGTCACCGCCAGCGTCTCGGCCAGGATGGCTCCCGCGTGCTGCCGCACCGCCTGCTCGAACCGTTCGTCACCATTCCGCTCGATGCCCAGCTCGATGCGGTCGGTCACCTCCAGCCCACTGTCCTTCCGCAGGGCTTGGATGCGGCTCACCAGCTCCCGGGCGATACCCTCCTGCACCAGTTCATCGGTGAGGGTGATGTCGAGCTCGATCACCGCACCATTGTCCGACACGCCCACGAAGCCCTCGCGCGGCTCCAGGGTGATCTCCACATCATCGCGAAGGATCTCCACCTCCAGGCCTTCCACCGGGAGCCGCAAATTGCCGTTGGATTCCAATTCGGAGATCCGCTCCTGGGGCAGAGCGCTCACTGCGGCGGCCACGGCTTTCATCAGTTTGCCCATGCGGGCGCCCAGCTTCTTGAAATCGGGCTTGATGCGCTTGGTGAGCTGGCTCTCCTGGGGGTTGAGGAAGACGATATCCTTCACGTTGCACTCGGAGAGGATGATGTCGCGCTTGGTCTCCACCCCCGTGCGGTAGGAGCGCCAGGTGTCGGAGTTGTCCGGCAGCGTGATCTGCACCTTGGTCAGCGGTTGGCGTACGCGGATCCGTTCCTGCTTGCGCAGGCCCAGCACCACGGAGACGATCTCCTGCGCGCGGCGCATCGACCGCACGAGGTCCACGTCCGTGGCGCCCTGCTGCGGCCAGTCGGTGAGATGCACGCTGCGGCCGGTGAGGTCGCGGTGCAGGCGGTCGCTGAAGAACGGTGCGAAGGGGGCACTGAGCTGGGCCACCACCTGCAGGCAGTGGTAAAGTGTCTGGAAGGCCGCGGTCTTGTCGTCGCCCTGTTCCCCCTTCCAGAACCGACGGCGGTTCAGGCGGATGTACCAGTTGCTCAGGTCGTCCACCACGAAGTTCTCGATCTCGCGGATGGCCGGGGTGGGATCATACTCGTCCAGTCGGTTGCTCACCACCAGGACCACCTCGTTCAAGCGGGCCAGCACCCAGCGGTCCATTTCTGAACGGCGCTCCATGGGCACGGGCGGCGCTTTCGGGTCGAAGCCATCGATGTTCGCGTAGAGGGCGAAGAAGTTGTAGCTGTTGAACAGCGCGCGGAAGAACTTGCGCTGCACCTCGGCGATGCCTTCGGCGTCGAATTTCAGGTTCTCCCACGGCGAGGCATTGCCGATCATGTACCAGCGCACGGCATCGGCGCCGAACTGGTCCAGTGTCCGGAACGGGTCCACCGCGTTGCCCAGGCGCTTGCTCATCTTCTGGCCGTGCTTGTCCAGCACCAGGCCGTTGCTCACCACGGTGCGGTACGCCACGCTGTTCTGGGTGAGGGCGGCGATGGCGTGCAGGGTGTAGAACCAGCCGCGGGTCTGGTCCACGCCCTCGGCGATGAAGGCTGCGGGGAACTTTTCCTTGAAGGTGTCCTGGTTCTCAAAGGGGTGGTGCCACTGGGCGTAGGGCATGGCGCCGCTGTCGAACCACACGTCGATCAGGTCGGCCTCGCGGCGCATGGGCTTGCCGCTGGGCGAAACGAGCACGATGTCGTCCACGTACGGGCGGTGCAGGTCCACGCGGTCGTAGTTGGCATCGCTCATGTCGCCCACGTGGAACGATGCGTACGGATCCTCCTTCATCACGCCCGCCTCCACGGCACGCGCGATCTCCTGCTTCAACTGCTTCAGCGAGCCGATGCAGATCTCCTCCCCGCCATCGGCGGTGCGCCAGATGGGCAGCGGGATGCCCCAGTAGCGGCTGCGGCTCAGGTTCCAGTCCTGCAGGCTTTCGAGCCAGTTGCCGAAGCGTCCGGTGCCGGTGCTCTCGGGCTTCCAGTTGATGGTCTTGTTCAGCTCGATGAGGCGCTCCTTGCGTGCCGTCACCCGCACGAACCAGCTGTCCAGCGGGTAGTAGAGCACGGGCTTGTCGGTGCGCCAGCAGTGGGGGTAGTTGTGCGCGTATTTCTCCACCTTGAAGGCGCGACCCTCGGTCTTCAATTTGATGGCGATCCGCTCATCCACGCTGAGGTACTTGTCGCGCCCCTGCTTCTTCGCCTCGGCGGCGCGCTCCTCTTCGGTGTAGTACTCGGCCTTCACGTACTCGCCGGCGAAGTCGGTCACCTCGGGCTTGAAGCGGCCGCGCAGGTCCACCAGGGTGAGCGAGCCGATGCCGTGCTGCTTCGCCACCCGTTGGTCATCCGCACCGAAGCTGGGGGCGGTGTGCACCACGCCGGTGCCGTCGTCGGTGGTGACGAAATCACCGGTGATCACGCGGAAAGCATCCCCACCTTCGGGCTCCGCGTAGGGCAGCAGCTGCTCGTACCGCACCCCTTCGAGCTGCGCACCCGTGCATTCATCGATGATGCGCCAGGGGATGTTCTTGCCGTCGTTCGTGTAGTCGTCGAAGGAGGCGTCCCGGTGCTTCTCGTTGAAGTAGGCGCTGAGGCGGGCCTTGGCCAGCACCACGGTCTGCGGCGCGTGGGTGTAGGGGTTGAAGGTCCTCACGCGCACGTACTCCAGCTTTGGCCCCACGGTGAGGGCGGTGTTGCTGGGCAGGGTCCACGGCGTGGTGGTCCAGGCGAGGATGAACACCTCACCGAAGGCGTCCTTGAAGAGGAACTCGCTGTTCGCATCGCGCTTCACCTTGAACTGCGCCACGATGGTGGTGTCCTTCACCGGCTTGTAGGTGCCGGGCTGGTTCAGTTCGTGGGACGAAAGGCCCGTGCCGGCCGCGGGGCTGTAGGGCTGGATGGTGTAGCCCTTGTAGAGCAGGCCCTGGTCGTGGAGCTGCTTCAGCAGGTGCCACACGCTCTCGATGTACTTGGTGTGGTAGGTGACGTAGGGTTTCTCGAGATCGAGCCAGAAGCCGATGCGGCGGGTGAGGTCGTTCCACACGTCGGTGTAGCGCATCACGGCCTCGCGGCACCTGGCGTTGTACTCGGCGATGGAGATCTTCCTGCCGATGTCGTCCTTGGTGATGCCGAGTTCCTTCTCCACACCCAGTTCCACGGGCAGGCCGTGGGTATCCCAGCCGGCCTTGCGGTCCACGCGCCGGCCCTTCTGCGTCTGGAACCGGCAGAATATGTCCTTGATGGTGCGGGCCATCACGTGGTGGATGCCGGGCAGGCCGTTGGCGCTGGGCGGGCCTTCGTAGAACACGAAGGGCTCGGCGTCCTGGCGCAGTGCGATGCTCTGACCGAAGGTGTCCTCGGCCTCCCATTGCTGCAACACCTCCTCGGCGACCTTGGGCAGGTCGAGTTCATCGTACTGCGGGAAACGCTTGTCGTTGCTCATGGGTCAGGAGATCTCTTCCACCTGCCGCCGGATGAAATCCGCCAACATGGGCACGGCGAAGGAATACTTTCCGTGCCGGTTCTTGAACACGAGCCCATTGTCCATGAGCGTTGCGAGCATCTGGCTCACATGGCTTGGGCTGAAAGGCTTGCCTGTCCGTTGTTTGGATGCTTCGGATATTTCCTGGACGGTGAACTCCTCATCCGCCTTCGGCAGGGCGGCGATGATCGATAGGAGCTCCCGCTGACGGTCCGTCACCTTGTTCCACCGGCCGGAGAAGAAGTCGGTGTCCAGCTTGCGTACGATGTGGGCCACGGTCACCCCGGGATCGGGCAAGCCATCGCGCTGGCCCAGGTAAGCATCGAAGAGTTCATAGCCGATGTACTGGATGAAGTAGGGGTAGCCGCCTGAGCGCAGGGCGATCTCATCAACGGCCGCCTTGGTGAAGCCGACCGGCGACCGTTGGTGGGCGATGGGCCGTTCGATCGCCTCTCGTCGGTCGTGATCATTGAGCCGATCAAGCACCATCACCTTGAACATCCGCTCGGCGAAGGTGCGCGCCTCCACCAATTTGGGGAAGAGGGTCGGCAGGCCGGTAAGGACCAGCATGATCGGCACCCCCCGCTTCTGAAGGGATTGGAACACGTCCAGCAGGGTGGACAAGGGGTATTGGTCCTTGTCGGCCCGGTCCGCAAGGTTCTGGGCCTCATCATAAGCGAGCACGATGCCCTTCGCACCATTCGGTTGTACGGCTCTCCATGCCATTTCGAGGACCGCCTTGAGCTTGTCGGAAACGAGGCCGGGAGTGGCCTTGTACAACCCCTCCATCAGCCCATGGTCGAACGTGACCGGATGCTCTTCCCGCTGCGGAGCGAATCCGATGCCCGATACCACCATCCGATCGATCTCGAACTGGCTGGTGAGCACCGAGAGGTCCGTGATGAGCCGTTGAGCGAGCTTTTCCTCCGATAGGTTGATGGCTTCCGAGAGTTCATTGCCGGTCCACAACCAACCCGCGTTCCGGGCTGCGGGCTTCAATGCGCCTTCCAGCAGGACCGTTTTTCCAACACCCCGAAGCCCGGTGAGGACCAGGTTGGTCATGATCACCGGCTGGCTCAATAGCTTTTGGAACTCCTCCACCTCCAGCTCCCGGCCGGCGAGATAAGGCGGTGGATGTCCTGCACCGGGGCGGAAAGGGTTCGGAAAGACCATGGTGATGCGTTGCAGCCTCAAATATAAGGGTCGATCACCTCGACGGCTAAATTTAGCCGAATAACTAACTCGCTCTTATGGTCATGGTCGCACATAGGACAAGGGAATCCCCACAGTTCCGGACCGAGCTAATGGTACTGCGGGAAACGCTTGTCCATCAAGGCTTTTCTAACGGGTCGCAAAGATAGCGGAGGCCCGTGACCCGGGTGGGATCAGCCTTGGGAGGATGTTGC
>CAYXKE010000057.1:0-16872 GCA_964464935.1 uncultured Chryseobacterium sp. | reverse complement strand
TGGCGGCCACCACGCCCGCCCGCCTCAGAAGTTGGGTTTCAGCATGTATCGGCTGTAGAAGGCGTCGATGGCGGCCACGGCGTCCTCCGGGGTGTCCACCACACTGAAGAGCTCCAAGTCCTCCGGATGGATGTAGTGGTACTTGGTGTCCATGGTCTGGCGGATCCAGTCGAGCAGGCCCTGCCAGTAGGCGGAGCCAACGAGGATGATGGGGAAGCGGCCGATCTTCCGGGTTTGGATCAGGGTGAGGGCCTCGAAGAGCTCATCGAGGGTGCCGAAGCCGCCGGGCAGCACGATGAATCCCTGGGCGTACTTCACGAACATCACCTTGCGCACGAAGAAGTAGTCGAAGTGGAGACTCTTCTCCTTGTCGATGTATGGGTTGGGTTCCTGCTCGAAGGGGAGGGTGATGTTGAGGCCCACGCTGGTGCCGCCGCCGCGCTTGGCGCCCTTGTTGGCGGCCTCCATGATGCCGGGCCCGCCGCCGGTGATCACGCCGTAGCCGCGGCCGGTGAGCTGGTAGGCGATCTCCTCGGCCAGGGTGTACTCGGGCGCGTCGGGCTGGGTGCGCGCACTGCCGAAGAGGCTCACGCAGGGACGGATGCGCTGCAGGGTCTCGAAGCCCATGACCAGCTCGCTCATCATCTTGAAGATGGCCCAGCTGTCGTTGGCCTTCACCTCGCTCCAGCCCTTGCGCTTGAACGCTTTGCGGATGCGGCGTTCGCTCTCGTCCAGTTCGGGTCGGGGAGGGGTGATGCGTTTGGCCATGTGCGGATGTCTTTTCAGGGCATTTCAACGCAGCCGGGGCCACGGTGTTGCTGGCAGTGGGTTCAGGCGGTGGCCAGTTCGGGGGCCAGATAGCGGGCGGTGTGGCCCTGGCCCATGAACACCACCTCCTCCGGGGTGCCGCGCGCCACCACCATGCCGCCGCCGGTGCCGCCTTCGGGCCCCATGTCGATCACGTGGTCGGCCACCTTGATGATGTCCAGGTGGTGCTCGATCACCAGCACGGTGTTTCCCTGGTCCACCAGGCGCTGCAGCACGCCGATCAGCTGCTTCACGTCGTCGAAGTGCAGACCGGTGGTGGGTTCGTCCAGGATGTAGAAGGTACGGCCGGTGCCGCGGCGGCCCAGCTCGCTGGCCAGCTTGATGCGCTGGGCCTCGCCACCGCTCAAGGTGGTGCTGCTCTGGCCCAGCTTCACGTAGCCCAGGCCCACGTCGAGCAGGGTGCGGAGCTTCTCGGCGATCTTGGGGATGTCGGCGAAGTGGCCGGCGGCCTCTTCCACGGACATGTTGAGCACGTCGGCGATGCTGCGGCCCTTGTAACGCACCTCCAGGGTCTCGCGGCCGAAGCGCTTGCCGCGGCAGGTCTCGCAGGGCACGCTCACATCGGGGAGGAAGTTCATCTCGATGGTGCGCACGCCGGCCCCCTTGCAGGTTTCGCAGCGGCCGCCGGGGGTGTTGAAGCTGAAGCGGCCGGCCTTGTATCCGCGGATCTTGGCGGCGGGCAGCTGGGCGAAGATCTCGCGGATGTGGTCGAACACGCCGGTGTAGGTGGCGGGGTTGCTGCGCGGGGTACGGCCGATGGGGCTCTGGTCCACCTCGATCACCTTGTCGATGTGCTCCAGGCCGGTGATGCTGTCGTAGGGCAGGGGTTGGGCCTGTGCGCGGTGGAGCTTGTGCGCCAGGATGGGGTGCAGCGTGTCGCCGATCAAGGTGCTTTTGCCGCTGCCGCTCACACCGGTCACGGCGATGAGCTTGCCCAGGGGGAACTCCACATCGACATTGCGCAGGTTGTGGCCGCGGGCACCTTTCAGCACCAAGCGCTCGCCATTGCCGGCGCGCCGCTGCGTGGGCACTTCGATGCGCAGGTCACCGCGCAGGTAGCGGGCGGTGGTGCTGTCGCCGGCGGCCAGTTCCTTCGGCGGGCCCTGGGCCACGATGCGGCCACCGTGCTCCCCGGCCCCCGGACCGATGTCGATCAGGTGGTCGGCGCTGAGCATCATGTCCTTGTCGTGCTCCACCACCAGGATGCTGTTGCCGCCATCGCGCAGTCGGCGCAGGCTCTCGATCAGGCGGTCACCGTCGCGTTGGTGCAGGCCGATGCTGGGTTCGTCCAGGATGTAGAGCACGCCGGTGAGCTCGCTGCCGATCTGGGTGGCCAGGCGGATGCGCTGGGCCTCGCCACCGCTGAGGGTGCGGGCGCTGCGGTCCAGGGTGAGGTAGTCCAGGCCCACGTCGAGCAGGAATCCGGTGCGGGCGGTGATCTCCTTGATCACCTCGTGGGCGATCAGGGCCTTTCGCCCTTCCATGCGTGCCTCCAGGCCCTCCATGAAGCGGTGCAGCTCGTTGATGGGCATGGTGGCCAGGCTGTGGATGTCGCGGCCATCGATGCGGAAATGCAGGGCGTTGCGCTTCAGGCGGGCGCCGTGGCACTCGGGGCAGGTCACCATGTGGGTGAAGCCGTCGGCCCACTTGCGGGCGGCGGTGGTGCCTTCACCGGCCTGCTCCATGATGAAGGGGATGATCCCCTCGAACTGCACGCTGCGGTCGCGCAGGCCGGCGCCGCTCTTCACGCGCAGCGGCTCGTCCATGCCGTTGAGCAGGGCGGAGAGCACCGCCTCGTCCATCTCCTCCACGGGGGTGGTGAGGTCGTGGCCGAAGCTCTCGAGCACGCTTTCCACCTGTTTCCAGATCCAGGTGCTCTTGTGGCTGCCCAGCGGAATGATGGCGCCCTTGCCCACGCTCTTGCGGCGGTCGGGCACGATCTTGTCCATGGCCACCTCGGTCACCTGGCCCAGGCCGCTGCACCGGGGGCAGGCGCCGTAGGGGCTGTTGAAGCTGAAGAGGTTGGGTTCGGGCTCCTCGTAGGAGATGCCGCTGGTGGGGCACATCAGGTGCCGGCTCAGGTAGCGCTGCGCGCCGGTGTCGGGGTCCACCACCAGCATGTTGCCCTTGCCGTGCCGCATGGCCATGGCGCAGGCCTCCTTCAGGCGGTTGCCGTTGGCGGGCTTGATGGTGAGGCGGTCCACCACCAGGTCGATGTCGTGCAGCTTGTAGCGGTCCAGGCGGGGCCGCGTGGTGAGGTCGATCACCTGGCCGTCCACCCGGGCACGGAGGAATCCCTGCCGCAGATACTGCTCGAAGAGCTCGCGGTAGTGGCCCTTGCGCCCGCGCACCAGGGGCGCGAGCACCAGCACGTCGCGGCCGGCGAAGTCGGTGGCCACCAGGTGCACGATCTGGTCTTCGGTGTAGCGCACCATGGGCTCGCCGGTCACATGGCTGATGGCGTCGGCGGTGCGGGCATAGAGCAGGCGCAGCAGGTCGTACACCTCGGTGATGGTGCCCACGGTGCTGCGCGGGTTGCGGCTGATGGTCTTCTGCTCGATGGCGATCACCGGGCTCAGGCCGGTGATGCGGTCCACGTCGGGCCGCTCGATGGCGCCGAGGAACTGGCGGGCGTAGGCGTTGAAGGTCTCGATGTAGCGGCGCTGCCCCTCGGCGTGGATGGTGTCGAAGGCCAGGCTGCTCTTGCCGCTGCCGCTCAGGCCGGTGATCACCACGAGCTGGTCGCGGGGAATGGCCACGTCCACGTTCTTCAGGTTGTGCACGCGGGCACCCTGCACGGTGATGTGCGTGCCGCTGTCGGCAAGGTCGGCCGCAAGGGTGGGGCTGGAGCTGGGGGATGACACGGCGGGCGGACGGGTGGGCGGGTCAGGGGCGGGGAAGGGCATGGAACCCCTCGGCGGGCAGGGCGATGGTGTAGGCGCGGCGCTGGGCGTTGCCGAGTTTGGTGTCGCGCAGCCAGGGGTTCAGCAGCTTCAGGGTCTTGTAGTCGGTGCCGTGCGTGCGGGCGAAGGCGGCCAGGTCGGCCACGGGCCCGTCGACCGTCACCGTGCGGATGGCGTAGGGCGCGTAGAGGTCCTTGCGGCGCAGGTGGTAGCCGTAGCGCTCGGGGTCGGCGATGATCTCTTTCATGGCCAGCAGGCGGAACACGTAGCGCATGGTCTCGTCGGGCAGCAGCAGGTCGTAGTAGAGGCGTGTGCCCTGTGCGTTGGCGCGGCGCTCCAGCCCGGCGTTGCCCAGGTTGTAGGCGGCCACGGCCATGGTCCAGCTGCCGAACTGGGCGTGGGCGGCCTTCAGGAAGCGGCAGGCGGCGCGGGTGCTGCGCTCCACGTGGTAGCGCTCGTCCACCTCGTCGTTCACCTCCAGGCCCATCTGCGTGGCGGTCTCCTTCATGAACTGCCAGTAGCCCGATGCGCCCTTGGGCGAGACCACGTGGGTGAAGCCGCTCTCGATCAGGGGCAGGTACTTCATGTCGTCGGGCACGCCCTCCTCGCGCAGGATGGGCTCGATCACGGGGAACCAGCGGGCGGCGCGCTTGTGCGCGAGCAGGGTGTTGCTCTGCCAGTAGGTGTTCACCAGCAGTTCGCGGTCCAGGCGCTCGCGCACGTCGATGCGGTCCAGGGGCACGGGCTCGTCGCAGAACACCATGCGCTCGGGCAGGGTGAGGGGGAAGATCCGGTAGCTGGAGCGGAAGTCGTGCCCGGGGTCGTTGCCGGGGTCGCCGGCCACGGAGAAGGTGAGCAGGTGCACCGCCGCCGCGGTGGCCAGCACCAGGCCGAGAAGGGAGAGCACGCGGATCGCGATGGGGAACGGTCCGGTGGAAGTTCGGGTCATTTCGCGGGTGGGCGGGTGGTGCGCGTGAGCACGAGCATCACGATCAACACGGCCAGCACATAGGCTCCGAAGATCAGGGTGTGCATGGGCTGCCACACCCGGATGAAGCGGAACATGACAAAGGTAAGGAAGGCGTTCACCAGGGCCAGGCCCATGAACACCATGGCCACCTGCCCGTCGCTGAGCCCCAGGTAACTGAGGTGGTGGGTGGTGTGGTCGCGCCCGCCCACGAACGGCGACCGCCCGCGGCTGATGCGGTTGATGGACACCACGGTGGTGTCCACGATGGGGAGCAGGAAAACGATCAGGGCGGCGAGCACCTGGCGCTCGGGCTCCCAGGCGCCGGTGGCGCTGGGCATGTTCCACAGGAACCGGATGCCCACAAAGGCCAGGAAGGCGCCCAGGAACTGGCTGCCGGTGTCGCCCATGTACATGCGCGAGGGGTGCCAGTTGAAGAAGAGGAAGCCCGCCAGGGCGGCCATGGTGCCCACCATCAGCACCAGGTACACCGGGTGTGCGGGGCCCATCACCAGCAGCACCGCCAGGGCGGCCAGCAGGATGCCGATGGACACCACCGCGGCGATGCCGTCCATGTTGTCCAGCAGGTTCACGGCGTTCATCAGGCCCACCACCCACACGATGGTGATCACCACATTGGCCCATTGCTGCTCGAAGACGTCGATGCAGGTGCCACTGAGGATCAGCACCACGCCGCAGGTGATCTGCACCATCAGCTTCAGCAGGGGGCGGGTGTCGTAGGCGTCGTCGGCCAGTCCCATGAGGAAGGCCAGGGAGGTGGCGCCCAGCAGGCCGAGCAGCTCGGGGCGGAGCACATCGCGCGACATGCCGGGGAAGAGCACCCCGTGCAGGGTGAACGAGCCCAGGAACACCATGAAGAAGCCGATGCCACCGATGGCGGGCTTGGCGGTACTGCTCCAGCGCACGGAGATCTGCTCGCGCTCGCGGATGCCCAGCGTGCGGGCGAAACGCATGAAGAGGGAGTTGATCAGCAGGCTGAAGACCAGCGCCGCGAAGAACAGCCCGGAGTGGATGAGGAAGAGCTGGGTGCTCGAGTACATCAGGCAGCGGGCTGGCCGCGGTGTTCGGCGCTGGCCAGGTATTCCTTAAAACCCATGCCCGCCCGGTCCTTGGCGCTCACGATCGGGTGGGCCACCCCCCAGTCGATGCCCAGGTCGGGATCGTCCCAGCGGATGGTGCGCTCACTGGCGGGGTGGTAGTAGGCCGTGCACTTGTAGGCGAACACGGTATCGTCCTCCAGGGCGGTGAAGCCGTGGGCCAGACCCGGGGGGATCCACAGCATGTGGCGCTGCTCGGCGTCCAGCGGCACGCGCACATGGCGGCCCAGGGTGGGGCTGTCCGGGCGGATGTCCACCACCACATCGATCACGGCGCCGCGCACCACGTGCACCAGCTTGCCCTGCGCATGGGGCGCCACCTGGAAGTGCAGCCCGCGCAGCACATGGCGGTGCGAGCGGCTCTCGTTGTCCTGCACCGGCCGCAGGTCCAGCCCGGTGGCCTCGCTGAAGGCGCGCTGGTTGAAGGTCTCCAGGAAGCGCCCCCGCTCGTCGCTGAAGATGCGCGGCTTGATCAGCAGCACACCGGGGAGGGAGGTGGGTTCGATGGTCATTTCTTCTTCCTGCCGAAGAGTTTGCGCAGCACACCGCCGGTGGGCTGTTCCTCGTAATACCCGCCGCCATAGCCCTGCCCGTAGCCATAGCCATACCCGTAGCCGTAGTTGTAGCCGTACTTGCTGCGGTCGATGTCCACGCCGTTGAGGATGCAGGTGAGCCGGGCGATGTTGTTCTCGTTGATCAACCGGTCCACGTTCTGGATGAACTGCTTCTTGCTGTAGTCGGCCCGGAAGATGTAGATCGGGTAGTCGGCGCGCTGGATCAGGGGGATGCCGTCGGTGACCAGGCCCACGGGCGGGTTGTCCACCATCACCACGTCGTACTCGCCCTTGAGCCGCTCCAGCAGCTGGCCCATCGGCTCACTGATGATCAGCTCCGAGGGGTTGGGCGGGATCGGGCCGGCGGTCACGAAGTCCAACCCTTCCAGCCCGCTGCGCTGCACGCACTCCTCCAGGGTGTGGCGGCCGATCAGCAGGGTGCTCATGCCCTTGGAGTTCTCCACGCCGAAGCCCAGGTGGATCTTCGGCTTGCGCATGTCCAGGTCGAGGATGATCACCCGCTTGCCGCTGTAGGCGATGATCCCCGCCAGGTTGATCGCCACGAAGGTCTTGCCCTCGCCGGAGATCGTACTGGTGATGGCCATGAGCTTGGGCCCCCCGGTGTTGTCCACGAACTGCAGGTTGGTGCGGATGCTGCGGAAGCTCTCGGCGATGAGCGACTTCGGGTTCTTGTCGATCAGCATCTGGGAGATGGGGATCTCCTTCTTGTACATGGGCACCATGCCCAGGATGCCGATGCTGGCGTTGGACAGCTTGGCGATGTCGTGCAGCGACGTGATGTTGTCGTGCATGATGTACTGGATCAGCACGATCAGCAGGCACACCACCATGCCCAGGATCACGCAGGTCATGAACACCATGTCGCGTTTGGGGCTCACCGCCACGGGGTTGAGGGTGGCCTCCTGCAGGATCGTGTTCTCGGACACCTGGCCGGCCCGGCTGATGCGGTACTGGATCTCCTTCTCCAACAGCTGGGTGTAGTACTTCTCGTTCAGGGAGAACACCCGCTCGATCCGGGCGAACTGCAGCTGCTTCTCGGGCAGGGTCAGGAACGAATCCTCGAAGATCCGCAGCTGGGCACGCAGCTCCTCCAGGCGGTCCTCGGTGCGCTGCTGAAGCGTCCTTAAGCCCGTGAGTATCATCTGCTTCTGCGTGTCGATCTGACGTTCCATGTTGATCACCGCCTGGTGCTCCACGGTGGCCTCCAGCAGCAGCTCGGCGCGCTTGCCCAGCAGGTCCTGCAGGCGCACCAGCATGCGGCCCACGCTGGTCTCCAGGTCGGTGCCGGCCAGCAGGGGCAGCAGGTCGAAGGCGCTCACCTCCTCCACGGGCCGGTCGGTGCTGCGGGCCAGCTCCTTGAGCAGGGCCAGCTCCATGGTGAGCTCCACGATCTCGTCCTCGAAGGCGCGGCTGCGCTCCAGGTGGATCGGCGTAAGGTGCTCCATGTCGGCCACGCGGTTCTCCATCTTGAAGGCCTGCAGGCTCAACTCGCTGTCGCGCAGCTCATTGAACACGGTGTCCTTCTGGGTGCGGATGAAGCGGATGATGTTCTCGGCGCTCTCGCTCTGGCGCTGCTGGTCGAACTCGATGAAGGTCTCGGCCATGGCCTGGGCCAGGTCGCGGGCCAGCACCATGTTGGCGTCGCGGCAGCGCACCTCCACGGTCTTGGCGTGGGGGTCGGCGATCTGCACGTTGATCTGCTGGGCGTAGCGGGCCAGCAAGGCGCCCGGGGAGTTGATCTTGAAGTAGGAGGTGGTGCGGCTGCCCGCCTCCTCGATCCAGTTGCTCGGGGTGAAGGCCAGCCGGCCGCGGAAGTGCGGGGTCACGATCGGCGCGTGGCGGTCGGCGGTGATCGCATACTCCTTGCCGGCCACCGTGTAGGAGAGGGTCACCGTGCCCGGCCGGGCCAGGTCCACATGCACGGGCACATCGCGCACCACGGGGTCCAGCACCTCGATCTCCTCCCAGGTGTAGGGCGAGCTGCGGTAGGTCTCCTCGGTGAGGATCTGTCCGCGGCGGAAGTAGCTCACCTGCAGGGGCAGCTTCTGCAGCACCCGGGCCAGCATGAAGCGCGAACGCATCAGCTCCACGTCCACGTTGAGGTTCTGCACCTCGCTGAAGGAGGTCATGCTCAGCACCTCGGCGGCGGTGTTGGAGCGGCGCAGCTGCAGCACCGAGCGCGACTCGAAGATCTCGGCCGTGTAGCGCAGGTAGAGCAGGGCGCAGGCCACCGACAGCAGCAGCGTCAGCACGATCCACACCATGCTGCGCCGCACGATGTGCACGAACAGGCCCAGATCGAACTCATTGCTGAAGTTCGTGATCCGTTCCTTGTAGCTCTCGTAGTTGAGATGCCGCTGGCTGACGTCCGGTCGGAGCATGGGCTCGGGCGGCCTATTGGAAGGTGCGCACCACCCCGTAGACGAGCACCAGGCTGGTGAGTAGCGTCACGATCGGGCTGATGTCGCGCAAGGCACCCCGGGCCAGATCGGGGTTGGGCTGCACGTACACCACGTCATCGCCCTGCATCACGATGTCGCCGTATTCCAGCCCCTCGATGGTGGACATGTCGAAGACGTAAGCGGCGCGGGTGCCGTCGGGCTTCAGGCGGAAGAGCTTGATCTGGCGGGCATCGCCGCGCACGTTCAGGCCGCCGGCCAGGGCGAGCACCTCCAGCAGGGTGGTGGCGTTGTTCTCCAGGGACACCACCTTGGCGTCGCCCCCGCCACCGGGGAAGACCACCACGCGGCGGTTCACGATGTTCAGCTGCACGAAGGGCTTGTTGTAGTAGCGCTCATACTGCTCCTCGAGCATGATCTCCGCCTCGCGCAAGGTGTGGCCGCCCAGGTGTACGCGGCCCAGCAGGGGCAGCTTCACCATGCCGTCGTGCTCCACGTTGTAGCTGAAGATCATCCGGTTCAGCCACATGGCGTCCCGGTTCGCACCGTCGGTCACCAGGTCGATCAGCTTGAAGCCGTCGTTGGCGAAGAGGCGGAACTGCACCACGTCGTTGGGCTGGATCCGGATCTGGCGGTAGCTCGTGTCGACGAACGCATCGAACACGTGGTCCCGCGGGGTCTTGAACATGATGTCGCGGTTGACCGTGCACCCGGAGAGGCCGATCAGCAGCAGAAGCAGGGCGGACGCCCAGGTCCAGAAGGGACTACGCATGACCGGCAAATGTAGCAAGCGCAGGAACGCGCGCTAGGCCAGCAGCGAGCGGTACAGCGCGGCCATGTCGTTGACCAGGCGCTGGTAGTGGTAGCGCTCGCGCACGTGGGCGGGTCCGGGCGCGCCCATGGCGGCCCGCAGGGCGGGGTCGCGCACCAGGCGCACCAGCCCGGCGCGCAGCCCGTCCACGTCGCCGCTGGCCGCCAGGAAGGCCGTGCCATCGGGCACCACCACGTTCTCCACGCCGCCCACGCGGGTGGTCACGATGGGGCGGCCCGCCGCCTGTGCCTCGATGAGGCTCACCGGCGTGCCCTCGTTCAGGGAGGTCATCACCACGATGTCCAGCCCGGCGTACACCACGTCCATGTCCTCCACCCAGCCGGCGAAGGTCACCGAAGGCCCGGGCGGCAGGGGCTCGGGCGGGCGGTGCAGGGCCAGTCCCAGCTCCACGGCCAGGGCCTCCAGCGATGCCCGCTCGCTGCCGTCGCCCACCACGATGGCCCGCAGGGGCAGGCCGGTCTCACGCGCCGCACCGGCCACCGTGCGCAGGAAGAGCGGATGGTTCTTCACCGGCACCAGGCGGCCCACGATGCCCACGGCCAGGTCCGTGTCGGCCAGCCCGTGCGCCGTGCGGAACAGGCTGCGCTTGCCCACCTGGTCCATCTCGAAGCGGCTCAGGTCGAAGCCCAGCGGGATCACGGTCACCCGGTGGGCCGGCGCGATCCGGTGGATGTCCACCAGCTCATACTTCTGCCGCTCGCTGATGGCCACGATGCGGTGGGTGCGCCGTGCCAGGTAGCGCTCGATGCCCTTGTACACCGCGGTGCGCGTGGGTCCGAAGTAGCTGTGGAACACGTGGCCGTGGAAGGTGTGCACGATGGCCTTCACGCCCATGTGCGCGGCGGCCAGCCGCCCCACGGCCCCGGCCTTCGCCGCGTGGGTGTGCACGATGTCGGGCTTGAACTCCCGGATGATCCGCTTGATCCGCAGGTAGGCCGCCCGGTCGCGCTGGAAGGCCACCGCACGCTGCATCTCGGGCAGCACCAGGGGCTCCACGCCCACGGCGCGCAGGATGTGGTGGCTGCCCTCCTCGTGGGCCTCCTCCGGGCCGCCCACCAGCAGCGTCTCGAACTCCGGCGCGAGGTAGCGCGTGAGGTAGGCGGCGTTGTGGGTGGGGCCGCCCAGGTTGAAGCGGTTGAGGATGCGGAGCACACGGGGCATGAGCGGGGCGCGAATGTAAACGGGTGGCCGCAGGTGGGGGCTCACGCCTGCTCCGGGCGCACGCGTTCCCACCAGGCCATGTACACCAGCAGGGCGTGCACGGTGGCCTGCGCATTGCCCGGCCGGGCGCTGTGCAGGCGGCGCACCACCTGCGCCACGGCATCGGGGGCGAGGCCTGCGGCGGCCACGCGCCCGGGCGCCAGCCGCTCCCGCACCAGCCCGGCCAGCGCACCGGTGAACAGGCGCCGCAGCGGCACCTCGAAGCCCTGCTTGCGCCGGGTGAGCACCTCGGCCGGCAGCAGCCACCCGAACGCATCGCGCAGCAGCGCCTTGCCGTTGCCGCGCGCCAGCTTCCATTCCGCCGGCAGCCCGAAGGCGAACTCCACCACGCGCCGGTCCAGAAAGGGCGGACGCACCTCCAGCGCATGGGCCATGCTGGTGATGTCCACCTTGTGCAGCATGTCGTAGGGCAGCACGGTGCGCACGTCGGCCAGCAGCACGCCGTTCATGCCGGGCAGCTCGTTCAGGGCGCGCACCATGTGGTGGTCGCGCGCGGGCGGCACGGTGCGCCCGCCCAGCAGGCGCGGCGCATCGCCGTCGGCGTCCATGGCGGCCAGGCGGGTCCACCGGGTGGGGGGATCGGCGGCGGCGATGCGGGCGAAGCGGTCCAGCTGGCGGAACAGGTCGGTGAGGCGGTGGTTGCGGGAGCGGGGCATCACGCGCCAGAGCGGCCCCAGCAGGGTCACCGCGCGGGCGGCGGCGTCGGGCTGGCGGGCGCGCAGTTCGGCCTGGTGCTTCCGGTAGCCGCCGAACAGCTCGTCGGCCCCATCGCCGCTCAGGGCCACGGCCACATGGCGGCGCGTGCGCTCGGCCAGCAGAAAGGCGGCCAGCGCGCTGCTGTCGGCGAAGGGCCGGTCCACCGCATCCAGGAAGCGGGTGTAGCCCTCGGCCAGGTCGGCGGTGCTCAGGCGGAAGGCATGGTGGGTGCTGCCGATGTGGTCGGCCACGGCCTGCGCGTGGGCGCTCTCGTCGAAGTACGGATCGTCCGTGTAGCCGATGCTGAAGGTGTGCAGGCAGGGGTGGTGCCGGGCGGCCAGCGCGCTCACGATGCTGCTGTCGAGCCCGCCGCTGAGGAAGGCGCCCAGGGGCACATCGGCCAGCAGCCGCAGGCGCACCGCGCTGTCCATCAGTTCGCGCAGCTGCACCACGGCCTCCGCGCGGGTGGCGGGAGGGGGGGCGATGTGCGCGGGCAGGTGGTACCAGGTGCTTTCGCGCACGCCCCCGGCGTCCACGTGCAGCAGGCGTCCGGGCTCCAGCTCGTGCACCCCGCGCAGCACCGTGTGCGGCCCGGGCGTGTAGTGGTAGGTGAAGTACTGCGCCACGGCGTCGGGGTCCACCGGGGTGGGTGCGCCCAGGGCGATGAGGGCGCGCAGTTCGCTGGCGAAGCGGAACACGCCGTTGTCCGCGCTCCACAGCAGGGGCTTGATGCCGAAGCGGTCGCGGGCCACCAGCAGGGTGTCGTTCTCCGCATCGTGGATGGCCAGGGCGAAGAAGCCGTTGAGGGCGTGGAGGAAGTCGGGGCCGCGGGCGACGAACAGGCGCAGCACCACCTCGGTGTCGGAGTGGCTGCGGAAGGTGTGGCCCTCGGCCTCGAGCTGGGCGCGCAGCTCGGGGAAGTTGAACAACTCGCCGTTGTACACCATGGTGTATCGGCCGCCCGCATCGGTGAAGGGCTGATGGCCGGCAGGGGAGGTGTCGATGATGCTCAGCCTGCGGTGCCCCAGCACGGTGCGGCCGTGCGCGAACACGCCCTCATCGTCCGGACCGCGATGGGCGATGCAGCGCAACGCCTCTTGGATGCGCGCGCCGGTGACCGGTCGCGTAGCGTCGAGTTGGTACGAACCGGCGATGCCGCACATGCCGCAATGCTACGACGCCCCCGTGGAAGCATCGGCCTGCACACCATGGAACGAGCGACCCCGGCGCGGCGCGCAGTGCGCACGGGCCGGGGTCGGACAGGTCGGGTAGGCGGTCACAGGTGGATCACCTCGCCGTAAGCGGCGGCGGCGGCCTCCATGATGGCCTCGCTCATCGTGGGGTGCGGGTGCACCGTCTTGATGATCTCGTGGCCCGTGGTCTCGAGCTTGCGGATGCTCACGCACTCGGCGATCATCTCCGTCACGTTCAGGCCCACCATGTGCGCGCCCAGCAGCTCGCCGTACTTGGCGTCGAAGATCAGCTTCACGAAGCCGTCGGTGTTGCCCGCCGCCTTGGCCTTGCCGCTGGCGCTGTAGGGGAACTTGCCCACCTTGATCTCCAGGCCCTTCTCCTTGGCGGCCTTCTCGGTGAGGCCCACGCTGGCCACCTCGGGCACGGTGTAGGTGCAGCCGGGGATGTTGCCGTAGTCGATCGGCTCGGGGTTGTGGCCGGCGATGGCCTCCACGCAGGTGATGCCTTCGGCGCTCGCCACGTGGGCCAGGGCCGGACCCGGCACCACGTCACCGATGGCGTAGTAGCCCGGGATGTTCGTGGCGTAGTATTGGTCCACCTTGATCTTGCCCTTGTCGGTGACGATGCCCACCTCCTCCAGGCCGATGCCCTCGAGGTTGGAGGCGATGCCCACCGCGCTCAGCACCACGTCGCACTCGATCTTCTGCTCGCCCTTGGGCGACTTCACCGTCACCACGCAGCCCTTGCCCTTGGTGTCCACGGCGGTCACCTCGCTCTTGGTGAGCACCTCCATGCCCTGCTTCTTGAAGCTCCGCTCCAGCTGCTTGCTCACCTCCTCGTCCTCCAAGGGAACGATGTTGGGCATGAACTCGATCAGCGTCACCTGGGTGCCGATGGCATTGTAGAAGTAAGCGAACTCACTGCCAATGGCGCCGCTGCCCACCACCACCATGCGCTTGGGTTGCGTGGGCAGGGTCATGGCCTCGCGGTAGCCGATGATCTTCTTGCCGTCCTGCGGCAGGTTGGGCAGTTCGCGGCTGCGGGCGCCCGTGGCGATGATGATGTGCTTGGCCTCCAGCACCTGCTTCTTCCCGTCGGCGCCGGTCACCTCGATCTTGCGGCCGGGCTGCAGCTTGCCGCTGCCCATCACCACATCGATCTTGTTCTTCTTCATCAGGAAGGCGATGCCCTTGCTGTTGCTGTCGGCCACCTCGCGGCTGCGGGCTACCATGCCGGGGAAGTCGGCCTTGGGTGCGCCCACGGTGATGCCGTAGTCCTTCGCGTGGTTGATGTACTCGAACACCTGCGCGCTCTTCAGCAGGGCCTTGGTGGGGATGCACCCCCAGTTGAGGCAGATGCCGCCGAGGGATTCCTTTTCCACGATGGCCGTCTTGAGGCCCAGTTGGCTGGCGCGGATGGCGGCCACGTAGCCGCCGGGGCCACTGCCGAGAACGATGACGTCGTAGCTCATGCGGATGGTGCGGGTTGTTTCGATCGGGCAAAGCTACCCATGTTTCCGAAGTGCGCCCGCCACCTTCGCCGCACGCTGGCCCTCAGGCTTATGCGTCGATCGGTTACCTTGCCACTGCACCAACCCATCCACCTACCCATGGAAGGCACCACTACCGACCGCACCTTCATCGCTCCGCCCGACGCCGACACCCTGCTGCGCACCGCCAAATGGGCTCGCTTCATCGGGCTGGTGGGCATGGCCCTGGCCGCCCTCATGGTCCTGGGCAGCTTCTTCATCGGCGCCTTCTTCAACCGCATGATGGCCATGCAGACCGAGGCCATGGGCATGAGCGGCATGCAGCAGACCATGGTCAGCGGCGTGGGCGTCTTCTACACCGTGTTCATGATCATCTCCGCCGGCATCTACTTCGTGCCCTCCTGGCTCATGCACCGCTTCGGCAACCGCACCCGCAAGGCCCTCAGCGGCCCCTTCGATGCGGAGGCCTTCAGCGAGGGCCTGGTGGCCCACCGCCGCATGTACACCTTCATGGGCGTGCTCACCATCCTCGTGCTGGTGATCTACGGCTTCGCCCTGCTGATGATGGCCGTGACCTGGAGCATGATGCCCACGCCCGGGCCCATGATCTGACCGCCCCCGTTGTACACGATCGCTGTGGAGATCTCGCCGGCACCACCGCCGGGCCCGTTCCACCCCCCCCCGCTACATTGGCCGGACCAAACCCTATCGCCATGGACACCTCCACCACCGCACCGGCCCAACGGCCCACGCTGCTCACCATCATCTGCATCCTCAGCTTCATCAGCGGGCTGTGGGGCGCCATCGATGGCTTCCGCACCGCCTTCACGGACAAGGCCCAGAAGGACCTGGAGGAAGCCCGCGCCCAGATCGACCAGGTGATGGACCAGGTGCAGGGCCCCGGCGCCGAGTTCGCCCAGCAGATGATCGAGCAGGGCATCACCCTGGCCGAAAGCACCGCCGCCAACGCCCGCCCGATCGGCCTCACCGCCCTGGTGCTCGCGCTCATCAGCCTCTACGGTGTCTGGCTCATGTGGAACCTCCGCAAGCAGGGCTTCTGGTACTACACCCTGGCCGCCATCCTCGGCCTCATCGTGCCCCTGTTCTTCATCGGCTTCAGCACCCTCTCCATCATGGGCCTCGGCATGGGCGCCGTCATCAGCCTGATCTTCATCATCCTCTACGCCGTCAACCTCAAGCACATGCACTGAGGCCCACGGCCTTCCGCACGGAACCCCGTTCGACCCGCTCGGACGGGGTTCTTCGTTCCTGCCCACGCACCGCATCCCCCACCGGCCTTCCACCATTTCGGCCGTGCGCCTTGGCCTTCCCCCGGTACCTTCGCACCCATGGCCGCCACCCACTTCCTTCCCGACGCCAACGGCAGCACCGAGCGCCCCGCCCTCATCAGCGCGCTGGGGGTGCTCACCTTCATCAACTGCGGCTTCTTCGTCCTGGTCTACGCGCTGGGGCTGATCACCATGGCCGCCATCCAGCAGATCCCCCTGGCCGAATACCAGGCCATGGTGGCCGACCAGATCGCCGCGATGCCCATGACGGCCGACCTGCCCGAGCAGCGCGTGCACTACATCGCCGAATTGATGCACCGCAGCGGCACCGCCCTGATGTTCATCCTCCTGGTGCGCACGGCCCTGCGGCTCTACGGCGCGGTGGGCATGTGGCGCGGCCGGCGCGCAGGCTTCCACCTCTACGCCGCCGCCCAGCTGGTCGGCATCTTCGCACCGCACCTGGTGCTGCCCCTGGAGTTCCTCGGCATCGGCGGACCGCTCCTCGCCGTGGCCACCACCGCACTCTACGGCACCCAACGCCACCGCCTGAGCTGATGCGCACCCTCCTCGCCACCGTGACCCTGCTGCCGGCCTTCACCCTGGCGCAGTCCCCGTTCACCATCGGCGAGGTGCGCACGCTGCACAGCCAGGTGCTCGGCGAGGAACGCACGCTCCACATCACCCTGCCGCTGGGCTATGCCGCCGATGACACCACCCGTTACCCGGTGGTCTACCTGCTCGATGGCAGTGCCGACGAGGACATCATCCACATCACCGGCCTGTTCCAGTTCGCGGCCTTCGAGTGGATCGCCTGGCAGCCCCCCAGCATCGTGGTGGGCATCGCCAACACCGACCGCCGCCGCGACCTGGTGCACCCCACCACCATCGCCGCCCACCGGGAGAAATACCCCACCACCGGCGGCAGCGCGGCGTTCATGGACTTCCTCGCGCAGGAGGTGATCCCCTTCGTGGAAAGCCAGTACCGCACCGGCCCCGACCGCATGCTCATCGGCCAAAGCCTCGGCGGCCTCTTCGCCACCGAAGTGCTGCTCAAACGGCCCGGGCTCTTCCACCGATACCTCATCGTCAGCGCCAGCCTGTGGTGGGACAACGGCTCCGTGCTGCAGGTACCGCCCGCCTTCCACGCCGATCCCGCCCAAGCCCCGCGCCAGGTCTTCATCGCCGTGGGCAGGGAAGGGGCCGTGATGCGCAAGGGGGCACGCAAATTGGCGGCGCTGGTCCGCAAGAGCCGCACCACCCGCGTGGGCTACACCCACCTGAAGGACCACGACCACGCCAACATCCTGCACCGCGCCGTGCTCGACGGGCTGCGGTGGATGGGGGAGTAGGCGCCTCACCGC
>CAYXKE010000056.1:0-16985 GCA_964464935.1 uncultured Chryseobacterium sp. | reverse complement strand
GTGAAGAAGGCCGCACCAGTGAAGAAGACGGCACCGGTGAAAAAGGCCGCACCGGTGAAGAAGGCCGCTCCGGTGGCCCCGCGTCCGGCCCCTCCGCCGCCGCCGAAACCCGCTCCTGCGCCGGCCCCTGCGCGGCCAGCCCCCTCCAACGGCGCCATGGAACGGGCCCGGCAGCGCGGTCCGGTGAAACAGCGGGTGCAGCTGGAGTTCCAGGTGCGTGGCTCGCCCAACGTGCTGTACGAGTTGATCAGCACGCCGAGCGGCTTCTCCGAGTGGTACTGCAACGACGTGAACGTGCGCGGCGACCAGTACACCTTCCTATGGGACGGTGAAGAGGAAGTGACCACGATGATCGGCCGGCGCCTCGGTGAGGTGATCCGTTTCCGGCGCAACGGCGACGACGATTCGGCCTACTTCGAGTTCCGTGTGAAAGTGGACCCGATGACCAACGAGGTGGCCCTGATCGTGACGGACCACGCCCTGCCCGAGGAGGTGGAGGCCACCAAGGCGCTGTGGTCGTCGCAGATCGCCTCGCTGCTGCGCGTACTGGGCGCCTGATCCAGTTGTCGGAACTTCGCACCGCGTTCCCAACGCGATGAAACGACTGCATCGCATGATCGTGCGGGCCTTTGCGGGCCCGCTGGTGGTGACCTTCGCCATCGTGCTGTTCATCCTGGTGATGCAGTTCCTGTGGAAGTACGTGGACGACCTGATGGGCAAGGGTCTCGACGGACTGGTGGTGGCCGAACTGCTCACCTATGCCACCGCGAGCTTCGTGCCCCTGGCCCTGCCCCTGGCGGTGCTCCTGAGCAGCATCATGACCATGGGTGGCCTGGGCGAGAACACGGAACTGGTGCCGATGCGCTCCGCCGGCATGGGCCTGTACCGGATCGTGGCGCCCATGGGGATGGCCGTGCTCGCCATCGCCGGCTTCTCCTTCTTCTTCAGCAACAACGTGCTGCCCATCGCGGAGCTGAAGTTCCGCTCGCTGCTCTGGGACGTGACCCAGAAGAAGCCCGCCATGAACCTGAAGCCGGGTGTGTTCTTCAACGGCATGGACGGCTTCAGCATCCGGGTGATGGACAAGGACCCGGAGACCGGCGCGCTGGAGGATGTGCTGATCTATGACCACCGGGCGCCCTTCCAGGCCAACCGCACGGTGATCCGGGCGAAGCGGGGCACCATGCAGCGCAGCACCGACGGCCAGTTCATGGTGCTCACGCTGTACGATGGCCACATCCACGATGAGCACAACGCGGTGGGCGGCGAACCCGGCCTGGCCCGGATGACGAACGGCACCTTCGCCCAGGACGAGATCCGGTTCGACCTCACGGGCATGGGGCTGGCCCGCACGGACGAGGAGCTTTTCAAGGACCACTACAAGATGCTCACCATCGGCCAGTTGCAGCATGCGCTGGACAGCTTGCAGGAGCGGTACGCCACCCGCAAGGCCGATCAACTGCAGCAATTGAGCGGGCCATTGTGGCCGGCCCGTGTCCCGGCCGGCTGGCCCGGCAGCGGAGGGCCCATCGCTGCCGGCGGAGGTGATGCCGCCGTGGCCGGAACACCCGCGGTGGCCGTGCACGACCTGGCCGCCGATGCGGTGCGCAACCAGATCAACCAGCTGGATCGGGCCATCGAAGAACGCCGGGCCCGGCGCGAGCAGATCGACCGCTTTGCCATCGAAATGCACCGCAAGCCCATGCTGGCCTTCACCTGCCTGGTGTTCTTCCTGATCGGTGCGCCGCTGGGCGCGATCATCCGCAAGGGGGGCATGGGCCTCCCCACGGTGTTCGCCATCATGTTCTTCCTGATCTTCCACATCCTCTCCTTCAGCATGGAGAAGCTGGTGGTGGCCGGGGAGCTCGGTGCGTGGCCGGGGATGTGGATCGGCCCGCTGGCGCTGCTCCCCGTGGGCCTCTTCCTCACCTGGAAGGCGGCCACCGACAGCCCGCTGCTGGACAGCGATGCGTATTATCGCGGCTGGGAAAGGCTGCGGGCCTTCCTTCGGCCACGGCATGCGGATCCTTCAACTGTGTAACAAGCCGCCGTTCCCACCGCTGGACGGTGGCAGCAAGGCCATGCACAACCTCACCCGGGGGTTGCTCGCGGCCGGGCACAGTGTGAAGGTGCTCTGCATCAGCACCCCCAAACAGCCCTTCCAGCCCGAGATCATCCCCGAGGAGCTGGCCAGCCGCACGCGGATGGAAGGGGTGTTCGTGGACACCACCGTGAACCTGGTCGATGCGTTCACCGACCTGATCACCGCGGACAACTACAACATCAGCCGGTTCTTCTCACCGGACATGGACATCCGCCTGATCCGGTTGTTGAGCGAGGAGGAGTTCGATATCGTGCAGTTGGAGAGCCTGTTCATGACCCCATACATACCCACGCTCCGCCGGTACAGCCGGGCCCGCATCGTGCTGCGCTCGCACAACCTGGAGCACGTGATCCAGGACCGGATCGCCGCGGGCGAACGGAATTTCCTGAAGCGCCCCTACCGCCGCTTCCTGGCCCGCCAGCTGCAGGAGTACGAGATGAAGGTGCTGGACCGGGTGGACGGCGTGGCGGCGATCAGCCCGGCCGATGCCGCACACTTCCTGCAACACGGCAGCGCCACCCCGGTGACATCGATCCCCTTCGGCGTGGACCCGGGCGAATACCCCCTGCGTGCGCGCCGCGCCATCCGCCCGCCCGTGTTCTTCCACTTGGGCAGCATGGACTGGCTGCCGAACGTGGAAGGCCTCACCTGGCTGATCCAGGAGGTGTGGCCGCGGGTGATCAAGGCCCGTCCCGATGCCCAGTTGAACCTGGCCGGCAACAAGATGCCCGCCAACATGCTGGCTTGGGAGATGCCCGGGCTGACGGTGAAGGGCCGCGTGAAGGACGCCGTGAAGTACATGGCCGACCGGGATGTGATGGTGGTGCCCCTGTTCTCCGCCGGCGGCATGCGGGTGAAGATCATCGAGGGCATGGCCCTGGGCAAGGCGATCCTCTCCACGGCCATCGGTGCCGAGGGCATCGCCCACACCCACGGCCGGAACATCCTGATCAGCGATGATGCCGACAGCTTCGCCACCCGGATGGTGGAGCTGATGGAGCGGCCGGAATTGGCCGTGGAGCTGGGGCGCAACGCCCGCCGATTGGTGGAGGAGGAATACGCCGATGCGCGGATCGTGGCCCGACTGGAACAGTTCTACACGGAGCTGCTGAAGGCATGAAAGTGCTGGTGCTCCTATCCCGCGTTCCCTATCCGCTCGAGAAAGGGGACAAGCTCCGGGCCTATCACCTGGTACGGCGCCTGGCGCGCGACCACGAGGTGCATCTGTTCTGCCTGAGCGACACACCGATCGACCCCACGCACCTGGACCACCTCCGCGCGTTCTGCCGCAGCATCGAGGTGGTCCGCATCCGGCGGTGGCGCATCCTGCTGAAACTGGCCCAGGCGTTGTTCTCGCGCCTGCCCTTCCAGGTGGCCTACTTCCACCACCGCCATGCGCAGCGCCGCGTGGATGCCCTGATCCGCGACCTGCGGCCCGACCATGTGCTGTGCCAGCTCGTGCGCACCACGGAATACGTGCGTGAGCATCACCACATGGTGCGCACGCTCGATCTCATGGACACCCTGAGCAAGGGCATGGAACGCCGCACGGAGAACGCACCGTTCTATCTGCGCCCCGTGTTCCGCACGGAGACCCGCCGCCTGGTGCGGTACGAGAACCTGATGCTGGACCTGTTCGACCACAGCACCATCATCAGCGCGCAGGACCAGGCGTTCATCTACCACCCCGCCCGCAAGGGGATGGTGGTGGTGCCCAACGGTGTGGACACGGACTACTTCACCCCCCAGGACGTGCCCAAGGCCTACGACCTGCTGTTCACGGGCAACATGAACTACCCGCCCAACATCGACAGCGTGCACTATCTGGTGCGGCGGGTGCTTCCCCTGGTGCGGCAACAGCGTCCGAACACCAACCTGCTGATCTGCGGGGTGGACCCCAGCCCCACGGTACGGGCCCTGGCCACGCACGATCCGCTGATCACCGTGACCGGCTGGGTGCCCGACATTCGCAAAGCCTACGCGGAAGCGCGCATATTTGTGGCCCCCATGCAGATCGGCACCGGCCTGCAGAACAAACTCCTGGAGGCCATGGCCATGGGCCTGCCCTGCATCACCTCGGCACTTGCCAACAACGCCGTGGGCGCCCCGCCCGATGACGCGATCCTCATCGGCGAGACGCCCGAGGACTACGCGGCGCACATCCTGCGTTTGCTGGACGATGCCCAGGCCCGCGACCGCCTGGCACACAACGGCCTGGCATTCGTGCGGTCCCACTTTGATTGGGACCAGGCCGCGGCCACCATCGACCGGCTGATCCGCCAGGGACGGCGCGACCCGCTCGCCTAAGCCTTTCCCACTTCTATATTGGACACGACCCCACCCTTGTAACGCATGCGTTGCCCACTCCCTCGCACCCTGGTGTGGCGCCTTCTGGCCATCACCCTGCTATTCCCGCCCCTCCTTGCGGCCGCCCAGACGTACACCCTGCGAGGCACCGTGAGCGATGCCGCCACCGGCGAGACCCTGATCGGCGCATCAGTGATGCTGAAAGGCACCACCACGGGCGCCATCACGGACATCGACGGCCGGTTCAACATCAAGGTGAACACACCGCCACCCTACACCGTGGAAGTGAGCTACATCGGCTACACCGCCACCACCCTCACCGTGCAGGACCCCGCGCAGGAGCTGCGTGTGAAGCTGCGTACGGACCAGGTGCTGCTGAAGGAGGCCGAAGTGATCGGCAGCCGCATCTCGGAGAAGCAGAAACAGGCCCCGCTCACCGTGGAAAGCATGGACGTGATCGCCATCCGCGAGGCGGCCAGCGGCGACTTCTACGAGAGCCTGGGCACGCTGAAGGGGGTCGACATGACCGCGGCGAGCATGGGCTTCAAGGTGATCAACACCCGCGGCTTCAACAGCACCAGCCCGGTGCGCAGCCTGCAACTGATCGATGGGGTGGACAACCAGAGCCCGGGCCTGAACTTCTCGCTGGGCAACTTCCTCGGTGCGAGCGACCTCGACGTGATGAAGGTGGACATCGTGGCAGGCGCCAGCACGGCCTTCTTCGGGCCGGGCGCCTTCAACGGCGTGATCAACATGTCCACCAAGAGCCCGTGGATGTTCCCCGGGCTGAGCGTGAGTGCCAAGGCCGGCGAACGCAGCCTCCTCGAAGGCGCGGTGCGCTGGGCACAGGTGTTCAAGGACAAGGCCGGCAAGGACCGCTTCGCCTACAAACTCAACCTTTATGCCCTCACCGCCGAGGACTGGTACGCCGAGAACTACGACGCCACCAGCAACTCGCCCGTCGGCGTGAACAACCCCGGCCGCTACGATGCGGTGAACATCTATGGCGATGAGAACGTGACGGTGAACAACAACTACTGGCGCGACGTGTCCGAGCGGCGCAACTATCATGGTCTGGGTGTCTTCATGCGTCCCGGCTACAAGGAGCGCGACCTGGTGGACTACGGCACGGACAACCTGAAGGCAGGTGCCTCGGTGCACTACCGCATCACCGACAGCATCGAGGTGATCGGGGCCACCAGCTACAGCCGCGGCAGCACCGTGTACCAGGGCGACAACCGCTACCGACTGAAGAACATCCAGTTCTGGCAGCAGCGCCTGGAACTTCGGCAGGAAGGCAAATGGTTCGTGCGTGGCTACCTCACCAGTGAGGACGCCGGCGACACCTATGACATCTACACCACCGCCCTGCGGCTTCAGGAGGCCAGCGGCGGCACGCGCGAGTGGAACACGGCCTACTTCAACCTGTGGGACAGCTGGATCGGATCGGCGCTGAACCCTGGCCTGCTCGATGCCACCGTGCCGGAGTACCTCACCCCCAGCGAGGCGTTGGCGCAGGGTGTGATCTCCAGCGCGGTTGAGTACGACGCCTACATCCAGCAGTTCGTGGCCGCCCACCAAGACCTGTATGCCCTGCTGCATCAAATGGTGGCCGATTCGGTGAACAAGATGGACAACGCCTTCCTCGACCCGGCCTTCCTGCCGGGCACGGACCGCTTCGACCAGAAGTTCAACGAGATCATCGGCAAGCGCTTCACCGAGGGTGGGTCGCTGTTCTACGACCGGTCGCGGCTGGCGCATGCCATGGGCGAGTACCGCTTCAAGCCCGGTTTCGGCGAGGTGGTGGTGGGCGGCAACTTCCGCCAGTACATGCCCAACAGCGCCGGCACCATCTTCAAGGACACGGCCAACGTGAAGATCCGCAACCGCGAGTTCGGGGTGTTCGCCGGGCTGGAGAAGAAGTTCATGGAGGACAAGCTGAAGGCCACCGCCACACTGCGGATGGACAAGAACCAGAATTTCGATCCGCAATTCTCCCCCGCCCTTTCGCTGGTGTACGCCCCGCGCACGGACCGTACCTATCGCCTGTCGTTCAGCAGCGCCGTGCGCAACCCCACCCTCACGGACCAGTACTTCCACTACAACGTGGGCCGCGCCATCCTGCTGGGCAACATCGAAGGCCAGTTCGAGGCGGGTCGCGACAGCCTGATCACCGTGGAGAGCTTCGACGCCTACCGCTCCACCCCCAACCTGCTCCAAGGCCTGAACAAGCTGGAGTACTTCAACGTGGACCGCATCCGGCCGGAGAAGGCCAGGACCATCGAAGTGGGGTACCGCGGCACGCACTGGGAGAAGTTCTACTTCGATGCCAGCGCCTACCACAGCTGGTACACCGACTTCATCGGCTACATGATCGGCATCGCCGCCGACTTCGACCCCACGAACGGCTTCCCGGTGGGCGGCATGCAGGTGTACCGCCTGGCGGCCAACGCCACAGGGCTGGTACGTACGCAGGGGGTGAGCCTGGGCGTGAACTACTACCGGACGAAGGCGACGTGGAATTTCAACTACAGCTACAACGAGCTGGTGAGCGGCGCCGACGATCCGATCATCCCCGCGTTCAACACGCCGCAGAACAAGTTCAACCTCGGCGTGACGGGCCATGACCTGAAGATCCCGTTCACGGACAAGCCGCACCTGGGCTACGGCGTGAACTACCGCTACATCGAAGGGTTCACCTTCACCGGCTCGCCCCAGTTCACCGGTCCGATCGCCAGCTACGACATGATCGACGCCCAGGTGAACGTGCGTTTCCCCAAGCAAGGACTCACCGTGAAGCTGGGGGGCAGCAACCTGATGGGCCTTATCCCCCTGTTCGACGCACGGGTGGACGGCGACCGGCTGGAGCGGGTGTTCGACAACGCGGTCTACATGGTCTATGGGGGCCCCCGCGTGGGCCGTCTGGGCTACCTGCAACTCATCTACGAACTGGACAAACGCTCCTGATCCGTACCTTGTAACTGGACTCAACAAAATGGACCAAAAACCCCACGCATGAAAACCACTCTACGCCCGCTTATCGCACTATGTGCGCTCGTTGCAGCCTCCCAAGGGCAGGCCCAGCGCTACCTCACGGAGGTGTTCACCAATGACCAGATCACGGTGACCCCGAACCTGATCTATGGCACCAACATCGACTTCCTCACCTCGAACCTGGGCTCCCCCAACGTGCCCGCCGAGGTGGTGGAACTGCAGACGGCGGTGAGCACGGGCCAGCCCATCCCGGCGGCCTACTTCAACCCGGCCGATGGCAGCACCGCGCTGAAGGTGACGAACCTGCGCATGGACGTTTACCAGCCCGACCAGACCGTGGACAATGAGAGCGAACGCCCGGTGGTGGTGTACCTGCACACCGGCAATGCCCTTCCACCGCCGATCAACGGCAGCCCCAACGGTCAGCGCACGGACAGCACCGCGGTGGAGATCTGCCGCCAGATGGCCCGTCGCGGGTACGTGGCCGTGAGCATGAGCTACCGCCTGGGCTGGAACCCGCTGGCCGCCACCGAGCAAGAGCGCCGCGGCCAGCTGCTCAACGCCATCTACCGGGCGATCCATGACACGCGTCAGTGCATCCGCCACCTGAAGCAGGAAGCGAACGAGGGTGGCAACCCCCACGGCATCTGCACGGAACGGATCATCGTGCTCGGGGAGGGCACCGGCGGCTACGTGGCACTGGCGAACGCCACCCTGGACGACCCCGCCGAGCTCTTCATCGAGAAGTTCCGTCCCGACCCGTTCAACCCGAACGTGAGCTACGTGGACACCAACATGGTGGGCAACCTGGCCGGCTTCGGCGGCATGATGAACCTGTACCGCCCGAACGGCTACGATCACACCAGCCACTTCTGCGTGAACTTGGGCGGCGCCCTGGCCGATGAAAGCTGGCTGGCCCCGGGCGATGTGCCCATGGTGGCCTTCCACACCGTGTTCGATCCGTTCGCGCCCTTCACCTCGGGCATCGTGATCGTGCCCACCACCGGTGGTCCCGTGGTGCCCGTGCACGGCTCCAACCACTTCATGCCGCTGGTGAACCAGTATGGCAACAACGCCGCCTTCGCCAACCTGCCCGATGGTGACCCCTTCACCGACCGCGCCCGCTCGCTCTACGGCACCACCCAGACCCACGGTTCGGTGAACGTGACGATCAACACCGGTGCTGAGGGCCTCTTCCCCGTGGTGCGTCCCTTCGCCGGTGCGCCCTTCACCGAGGAGTCGAGCCCCTGGCAGTTCTGGGACCCCAACAGCCCCCTCGCCCTGACCGAGATCCAGCCCGGTGTGACCGCCCACATGGCCGCCATGCTGAGCAACCCCGACATGAGCCCCGCCAAGGCCCGGGCGTACATCGACAGCATCATGGGCTACCTGAACCCGCGCATCCATGCGGCCCTGCAGCTGGATGCCGCCTGCGCCACCCTGGGTGTGGATGAGATGAGCATGCTGGCCGCCAATGTGGAACTGTACCCGAACCCCGCGCATGACGTGGTGACCATCAGCAGCCGCCAGGCCGCCATCCTGCGCTACGAAGTGCTGGACCTCAACGGCCGCCTGATGCACGCCGCCAACGTGAACCGCGACCGCTTCGAGATGGCGCGCAACGGGCTGGCCCCGGGCGTGTACTTCGTGAAGCTGCACTTCGCCGAAGGCACCGTGACGCGCAAGCTGGTGATGGACTGATCCAGGCATCGACGCAATGGAGAGGGGCCGCCACGTGCGGCCCCTTTTCTTTGCACCGACCATGCAGCGCATCACGGAACAGCCCCCTCCGCACGATCATCTGGAACGGATGTCGACCGCGGAGCTCCTTCAGCTCATGAACGCGGGCGACCGCAGCGTGCCGGATGCCGTGGGCGCCGCACTGGGCGCGATCGCTCCGCTGGTGGACGCCATCGCCGAGCGCATGCAGCGGGGTGGGCGGCTGTTCTACCTGGGTGCGGGCACCAGCGGACGGCTGGGGATCCTTGATGCCAGCGAATGCCCGCCCACCTTCGGTGTGCCGCATGGGTTGGTGGTGGGCCTGATCGCCGGTGGCGACCGCGCCATCCGCAAGGCCGTGGAGTTCGCCGAGGACGACCCGGAGCAGGGTTGGAAGGACCTGCAGGAACATGCGGTGGGCCCCGACGATACGGTGATCGGCATCGCAGCGAGCGGCACCACGCCTTATGTGGTGGGCGCTCTGGAGCGGTGCAATGCGGTCGGCATCCTCACCGGCTGCATCACCTGCAATCCCGGCAGCCCCGTGGCCGCCGTGGCCCGGCATCCGATCGTGGTGGTGGTGGGACCGGAGTTCATCACCGGCAGCACGCGCCTGAAGAGCGGCACCGCGCAGAAGCTGGTGTTGAACATGATCAGCACCAGCGTGATGGTGAAGATGGGCCGCGTGCAGGGCAACCGCATGGTGGACATGCAGCTGACGAATCGCAAGCTGGTGGACCGGGGCACCCGCATGGTGATGGACGCCCTGGGCGTGGACGAGGCCGAGGCCAACAAGCTGCTGATGGAGCAAGGCAGCGTGCGCCGCGCCATCGCTTCCCGTCGCACGAAGTGATCTTTGTTCCTCCATGCACGACATCGAGCCCTACTGGAACTGGCGCCATCGCTACATGGCCGAGGAGGACGAACGCTCGCCCTTCTTCGGCACGGAGCACAGCGAGTTCGAGTTCACCCACGCCATCTATGACCATTTGATCCACCCGCAGTGGGACAGCATGGGCAGCTCCACCCTCTACATGAAGGTGTTGTTCGCCGATTACGACGACGGCTTCGCCGTGCTGGAGTTCATCGGCGAGTGGAACGACCTGCTCCACAACGACATCATGATCCTGAAGCGCAACGTGATCGAGGACATGATGGCCGAGGGCATCCACAAGTTCGTGCTGATCGGTGAGAACGTGCTGAACTTCCACAGCGGCGACGACGAGTACTACAGTGAGTGGTTCGAGGAGGTCAACGAGGCCGATGGGTGGATCGCCTTGATCAACTTCCGGCCGCACGTGCTGGCGGACATGCAGGCCGCGAACATCGACCAGTACGTGCTGCTGGGCGGGCGCCTGAACGATGTGCCGTGGCGCACGATGGCCCCGGAGGCCGTGATGTCCCACGTGGGAACCCTGGTCATGCGGCGGCTGGGTTGAGCGCGGCTCACCGCGTACCGTCGCACAGCATCCGCCACACGGCGCGGTCCAACGGAAGGCTCAAGGCCTCGACGTTCGCCGCTTCCAGCGGGAGCCAGCGGAACACCTCGCGCACCTCATCGCCCAGTCCGGCGAAGGGCTCGTTCACCACCGGTATCCCCTCCGGATCGTCCACACGGAACGTGAAGTAGACCGCGATCACCTGCATGGGATCCGTGTGGAAGGCACTCTGCTGGAACACCTCGGTGGTATGGAAGTGGCGCACGTCCATGGCCTCCACCCCCATCTCCTCCCCGATCTCGCGCACCAGGCAATCGCGCAGCCCCTCCCCGTACTCCAATCCGCCGCCGGGGAACTTGGTGATGCGGCTGCCCCGGACAAGCTCATCGGACACCAGTACCGCGCCCGCATGGAACAACAGGCCGTAGGCGCGAACGGTGAAGCGTGGGTTGGTCATGCGGGACGACGGGCGCGGAGCATCTCACGTTTGCCGGGCGGCCCGGGGAGACGCTCCACCGTGAGGCCCGCGGCCTGCATGGCACGGCGCACGGCCCCCTTCGCGCAGTACGTCACCAGGATGCCCCCGGGACGCATGGCGCCATGCATGCGGTGGAAGACCTCCTCGGTCCACATCTCCGGCTGTTTGTCGGGCGCGAACGCATCGAAGTACACCACGTCGAACGCGTTCCGGGCATCGATCTCCTGTACGGGTGTGTCGTGCCGTTCGAAGGTGAGCCCGCCTTCCAGCACATGGGTCCCGGGCGCCGTCATGGCGTGGATGAATTCCCTGTGCAGTCCGGGCCAGTTCAGGGCACCACAATGAGCCAGCTCCTCCAGCCGCGCGTACGGCAGCGGGTGGGGCTCCAAGGCGGTGTAGCGCACGGATCGCCCGCGCTCCAGGCAGTGGATCCACGTGAGGAGCATGTTGAGGCCGGTGCCCAGGCCCACCTCCAGCACGTCGAGCCGCGGCAGGTCGCGCGCCATCAGACCCGAGCGGATGAACACGTGGGTGCTCTCGGTCACCGCGCCATGCACACTGTGATAGGGCTCACCGATGGCCGCGTGGCGAAGCGTCGGCGAGCCGTCGCCGGTAACGAGCAGGGAAAGCGGATCGCTGGGTGGCATGTGGCCCTTGGGCGGGGCCACGAAGCTACGGGTGCGCCGCCGTCAGGGGCGGGCGGGCGTGGCGGTGTCCTCCACGGGCAGTGTCACCGTGTAGATGTCGTCCTCACCGAAGCCGCCGGGGCGGGTGGAGCTGAACCAGCCGGTGCGCCCATCGGCGGACAGCACGAAGAACACATCGTCATCGGGTGAGTTCACGGGCACACCCAGGTTCTCGGGCTTGGTCCAGCGGCCGTTCACGTAGGTGCTGCGGAAGATGTCGTAGCCGCCCATGGAGTCGTGGCCCTTGCTGCTGAAGTAGATCGTGTTGCCGTCGGTGGTGACGAACACGCCCTCCTCGTCCTGGTTGGTGTTCACGTCGGGTCCGAGGTTCTCGGCCATGCCCCAGCTGTTGGTGGTGGGATCCCAGCGGCTGCGGAAGATGTCCTGCCCGCCCATGCTCTCCTCGGGGTCGTCGCTGGTGAAATAGAGCCACTGGCCATCGGCCGTGATCCACGCGCTGCCCTCGTGGTGGGGGGTGTTGATATTGCTGCCGAGGCCTGTGGGCGCGCTCCAGCCCTGGCCGTTCCAGGTGCATTGCAGGATGTTGCCCTTGCCCTTGCTGTCGTCGCGGTAGATGAGCATGGTGCGGCCGTCATGCGCCAGGCACACGGTGGCATCGTTGCCCGGTGAGTTCACCGGGGCGGAGAGCACTTCCACCGGGCCCCACTCGGCACCGGACCGGCGCACCACATGGATGTCCTCGTAGTACTCGCGCGTGGCCTTGTTCACCCGGGCGCTGGCGCCGGGGCGGCGGGAGGTGAACCAGATGGTGTTGGCGTCGAGCGTGGGCAGTGCGCCATAGTCGGCGTACATGGAGTTGATGCGCTCACCGGCGTTCTCCACCTTCCAGTCGCGCGGAGAGGCGCTCAGTCGCGCACCGTTCCGGCACTCGGCGATGCGGCGGTTGGCCGTGGTGTACAGGGGGTCGCTGCCGGGCTCGGCCACGTAACTGCGGTTGTGCTTCTCGTAGGCGGCCACCGCCTCATCCCAATGGCCATTGAGCTGATGGGCGTACCCCACCAGGTAGTACAGCGGCGGGTAGGCCATGCCACCCTCCGCGGCTTTGAGCAGATAGGGCAGCGCCTTGTGGCGGAACGGGCCATTGAGCTGGCACAGGCCCATCTTCAGGTTCAGTTCGGGATCATCGGGTGCCAGCGCCAGCGCCTCCTGATAGAGGATGTCGGCGTGCACATAGTTCACCATGCCGCCCATCGATGCCTTGTCGGCCTTGCGCACCATTTCCTGCAGGCGCTTGGTGGCATCCGTCTCCTGGGCATGGGCCGGGCGCACCACGAACGGCAACAGCAGGATGAAGGTGAAAAGCTTGTGCATGGTGGTCGGCTGGTGGGGAGGTGAAAGTCCGGCCGTTCTACGCAGCGCATGCCCCAGGGTTCCAGCCGCAATGCTGATAGCTTTGCCGCCCGTCGACGCACGTATCCAGAACACCGGCAGCCATGGCCAAGAAGACCCCTTCCCGAAGCATTTTCACCAAGAGCTCACTTGAGTTCCTGGAACGGTACCTCAACAATCCCTCCCCCACCGGCTTCGAGAGCGGTGGCCAGCGCCTGTGGCTGGACTACCTGCGTCCCTACGTGGACGACCACTTCACCGACAGCTACGGCACGGCCGTGGGCGTGATCAATCCGGGCGCCAAGTACAAGGTGGTGATCGAGGCCCACGCCGATGAGATCAGCTGGTTCGTGCACTACATCACCAAGGATGGCTTCATTTATGTGCGCCGCAACGGGGGCAGCGACCACATCATCGCCCCCAGCAAGCGCGTGAACATCCACACGGACAAGGGCATCGTGAAAGCGGTGTTCGGCTGGCCGGCCATCCACGTGCGCTCCGGAAAGAACGACCCCACTCCATCGCTGGACAACATCTTCCTGGACTGCGGCTGCAGCAGCAAGGAGGAAGTGGAATCCCTGGGTGTGCATGTGGGCTGTGTGGTGACCTACGAGGACGAGTTCATGGTGCTCAACGACCGGTATTTCGTGGGGCGCGCCTTGGACAACCGCGTGGGCGGTTTCATGATCGCCGAAGTGGCCCGCCTGCTGAAGGAGAAGAAGGTGAAGCTGCCCTTTGGCCTGTACATCACCAACAGCGTGCAGGAGGAAGTGGGCCTGCGCGGGGCCGAGATGATCGTGGAGCGCATCCGCCCGGACGTGGCGATCGTCACCGACGTGACGCACGACACCCAGACCCCGCTGATGAACAAGGTGCAGAGCGGTGACATCGCCTGCGGGCAGGGTCCCGTGCTGAGCTATGCGCCCGCCGTGCACAACAACGTGCTGAAGCACATCATCCGCGCCGCCGAGAAGGAGAACATCCGCTTCCAGCGCCTGGCCGCCAGCCGCGCCACCGGCACGGACACCGACGCTTTCGCCTATGGCGCCGCCGGGGTGCCCAGCGCGCTGATCAGCCTGCCCCTGCGCTACATGCACACCACCGTGGAGGCCGTGCACCGCGAAGACGTGGAGAACGTGGTGAAGCTGATGTTCGCCGCCCTCACCACCCTGAAGGCCGGCACCGATATGCGGTACATCCGATAACCGGGCATGCGGGCACGCCTCGACGACAACGCGCAGGAGGCGCTGCAATTCCTGTTGCTCGGCGCGGGGATCATCCTCGCCGGACGCCTGTTGCACCATGGCCTCGACCTGGCCTGGGCGCCCGGGGCCGACGCCCCCGCCTGGGAACGGGCCATCGAACCCTTCCGCCATGGCTACCTGGTGCCCCGCGGCACGCTGGTGAGCACCGCCGTGGACCTGGCCGCCCGGCTGGGGGTCGGCGCGCTGCTTACCCTGGTGGGCGGTGGGCTGGGGGCCTTGATGGGCAGCGCCGTGGCCCGGGTGGGCGGAAGACCGGCCTTGCGCGGGACCGTGCGCGGAGCACGCTGGGGGCTGGCACTTGCGGGGGCCTGGTGCCTGTATGCCACCTTGGCACTGCCGCCGCGCACCGTGCGGGCCATCGAACAAGGCCTCTTGGTGAGGGAGCGTGCGGCCGTGCTCAACGCGGTGGCCCTGCCCGTGCCAGCCCGCGACCACCTGCTCCCCTGGAAGCAGGTCCGCGGCTTTGAACACCAGCCGGAGCATACACCGGGGCAGGGATGCGGCACCGCCCATGCCGTGGTGGCCGTGGGTGCGGCCACCACCGACCGTCTGGCCGTGCAGGTGCCCGGCGGCCGTCATTGTTCGGAAGCGGGTGCCCTGGCCGAACAAGCCTGCACCGATCTGGTCCGCACCCTCCGCGCGATGAGCGATCTGTGATCACGCCGATGACCGTCCGCCTTATCACCCCGGCAGACACCCTCCCGCTGCGCCAGCTGGTGCTGCGACCCGGGGGCCGTGCGGCCGACTGCATCTGGCCGGGGGATGAAGCTCCCGGCGCGTTCCATCTGGGCAGCTTCCTGGACGATCAGCTCATCTCCATCGGCTCGTTCCAACCGGGCGGGCATCCCCACCTGTCGGCCCATCGCCCCTACCGGCTGCGGGGCATGGCCACCCACCCGAACGCACGCGGCAAGGGGGCAGGGCGCGCGCTGCTCCACTTCGCCCTGGACCACCTGCGCGGCCTGGGCGCGGACCTGCTGTGGTGCAACGCCCGGTGCGGCGCGGTGCAGTTCTACGCGCTGCTGGGATTCACGGTCACCGGCCCGGTCTTCGAGTTGGCCGGCATCGGGCCCCACCAGGTGATGTGGCGGCGGGTGTAAGCCCCTCACCATCCATCCCAGTGACACTCCGTTCGTGGATCGACGCACCGATCCACACGTTATCGGTCCACCTTTGTGCCACCGATCCAAATCCCATGATCCACCGTTCCCTTTCCACGGCGCTGCCGGGCATGGCCCTGGCCACGCTCCTGTTCACCGCCTGCGGCGCGCCGTCCACCACCGAGGCGCCCCCACCCCTGCTGGCCATCGAGGACCTGTTCCGCAATCCGGAAATGGCCTCCTTCCAGATCAGCCCGGATGGGCAGTACATCAGCTACCGCGCCCCCTGGCGCAACCGCATGAACATCTTCGTTCGGAAGATGGGTGACACGGTGGCCACCCAAGTGACCCAGGACACCATCCGCGATGTGGGCGGCTACTTCTGGAAGGGTGACCGTCTGGTGTACAGCCGTGACATCAATGGCGATGAGAACTTCATCGTGTTCAGCGCCAAGATCGACGGCACCGAGGCAAGGGCCCTGACCCCGGAAAGCGGGGTGCGCGCCGGCACACTGGACCGCCTCCACAACATCCCGGGCATGGAGACGAAGATCCTGGTCCAGATGAACCAGCGGAACCCGCAAGTGTTCGACCCCTACCTGTGCGACGTGGCCACGGGTGAGTTGACCCCGCTGTACGACAACAGCAAGGACAACTTCGAAGGCTGGGTCACCGACCACGCCGGCGTGGTCCGCATGGCCATCAAGACCGACGGCACCGACCAGGTGGTGTACTACCGCGCCACGGAGAAGGCCCCCTTCACCGAATACATGCGCACCAGCTTCAAGGATTCGTGGTACCCGCTGATGTTCACCTTCGACAACGCCAACCTGATCGTGGCCCACAACCTGGACGGCCGCGACAAGACCGCCGTGGTGGAGTGGGACCTGGCCGCCAAGAAGGAAACGAAGCTGATCTTCGAGAACGCCGACAACGACGTGAGCGATGTGAGCTACAGCCGCAAGCGGAAAGTGCTCACCATGGTGACCTGGACCGGCTGGAAAGAGGAACGCCACTTCCTGGACGAGCAGACGAAGGCGCTGTACGACAAGCTGGCCCCCAAGTTCGCGGGCTACGACTACTGGGTGTACGGGGCGAACGACGATGAGACCATGTTCATGGTGTGGGCCGGCAGCGACCGCCAGCCGGGCAAGTACTACTTCTACGACGCCACCAACGACAAGCTGGAGCATGTGGCCACCCTGCGCCCGTGGATCAACGAGGAGCACATGGCCGAGATGAAGCCGATCACCTACAAGAGCCGCGATGGCCTCACGATCCATGGCTACCTGACCCTGCCCAAAGGCCGCGAGGCGAAGAACCTGCCCGTGGTGATCAACCCGCATGGCGGTCCCTGGGCCCGTGACGAATGGGGCTTCAACCCCGAAGTGCAGTTCCTGGCGAACCGAGGCTATGCCGTGCTCCAGATGAACTTCCGCGGCAGCACCGGCTATGGCCGCGAGTTCTGGATGAAGAGCTTCAAGCAGTGGGGCAAGACCATGCAGGACGACATCACCGATGGCGTGGAGTGGCTGAAGAAGGA
>CAYXKE010000055.1:0-17094 GCA_964464935.1 uncultured Chryseobacterium sp. | reverse complement strand
GCACCACCAGGCCCAGCTCACCGGTGGCGATGCCGCGCAGCTCGTCCCACATGAAAACGGCCATGGGGTCGTTGAAGTGATTCTGGTAGGGCCGCGTCCAGCTATGGCCGCCATCGACGGTGCGCACGATGGAACCCATGGGCTTGTCGGCGGCGTAGGCCACCAGGTCGTTCACCATGTGGATGTGGTGGAACTCGCTGCGCGTCTTGATGGGCGTGGTGAGCTCCCATTGGGCGTGGGCGGCGAGGGCGAGGGCGGAAAGGAGCAGGGTATGGAGTGTTCTCATGGCTTGGTCAAAGATGGCACGACCGGGCAGTACACGCGGGGATGCGATCGGTTCAGCAAGAGGCAGGGAGCGGAGAGCAGGATGGAGTGGAAGGATCCCCGCCCGATGCGTAGTGCATCCTGGGGGCGGGACCGCTTCATTCCTTCACCACACGCAATGTCTCCACGCCCTTGCCATCACTGATGCGCACCATATAGAGGCCCGGCATCAGCGTGGAGATGTCCATGCTGGTGGCGGGGAGCTGCGGTAGATGCGCCCGCTCTCCGTGCCGATCCAGCCCAGCGTATCGTTGATGAAGTACACACAGTTGACATGGCCGTAGCTGACATTCGATGAGCTGGCCATGGTGCGGAAACCGTCGGTGGTGCGCAGTACGCTGCCGAACTGGCCCACCGCCACGCCGCGCTCCTCGTCTATCATGTGGATCGCCAGCGGTTTGTTGCTCAACAGGTGCTGGCGACGTACCCACGTGTTGCCGCCGTCCTCCGTGGCGAGGATGGTCCCCGTGGGGCGGTCGGCGGCATAGCCTACCAGCTCGTTCACCATCACGATAGCCTCGTACTCGCTGGTGTTCTTGATGGGGGGCATCAACTCCCACTGAGCGTGCAGGGCCATGGCGGGCAGTAGCAGCATGACCGCAGCGGTATATTTCATGTGGGGCAAGGTAGGCCGGAAGCAAGCCGGGCGTGCATAGGTCGATGACCGGCCAGATAATGCGCCGCCCGGCGAGCACCGCCGCCGTTCTTGTGATCGTCCGGCCGCCCCTTACCTTTGCCCCGTCTTGCAACGGGGTGCCCCTCAAAAGGCTGAGATCATACCCGATGAACCTGGGCAGGTAATGCTGCCAAGGGAACACGACCCACCACCGTGGGGCTTCTCCGTGCAACGACACCATACGGAGAAGCCGAATGAAACACCTGTTTTCCCTCCCTTTCGCGCTCGCCATCTGCGTGTGCGCGCACGCCCAGACCCGCCTCAGCGGCACGATCACCACACCGGCGCATGAGCCCCTGGAGGGCGTGCACATCGTGGTGGGCGACGACCATCACTTCGGGGCCACCACCGACCGCAGCGGTCGCTTCACCATCGGTGGACTGCGCCCGGGGGATGTGCGTGTGCGCATGTCGTTCGTGGGCTTCACGCCCGTGGACACCACGATGCACCTGGTGCAAGGCGACAACACCGTACAGCTGATGATGCGCCCCCATGCCACCGCCCTCCGTGCGGCCGAGGTGAGCGCGCTGCGTGCCGGCGACCGCGCGCCCTTCGCGAAGACCGTGGTGACACGCGAGGAGATCGAACGCCTCAACACGGGGGTGGACCTGCCGTACCTGCTGGAATTGCAGCCCAGCGTGGTGAGCACCAGCGATGGCGGCACCGGCATCGGCTACACCTACATGCGCATCCGCGGCAGCGACGCCACGCGCACCAACATCACGCTGAACGGCGTGCCCTTCAATGATCCCGAGAGCCAGGGCGCATTCCTCGTGAACATGCCCGATATCGCCAGCAGTGCCGAGGACATCGAGATCCAGCGCGGGGTGGGCACCAGCACCAATGGGCCCGCAGCGTTCGGTGCGAGCATCAACCTGCGCACCACCAGTGTGAAGCGCCACCCGTGGGGACTGGTGAGCGTGAGCGGTGGCTCGTACCACACGCAACGCTACGCGGTGAGCGCGGGCACCGGCCTGATGGGGGCGGAGCACGGCGCGAAGTTCAGCCTGGACATGCGGCTGTCGTCCATCACCAGCGATGGCTACGTGGACCGCGCCACCGCCGACCTGAAGAGCTACTTCCTGCAGGGCGCCTGGGAAAGCGCGTCCCGCCAGCGGTCGCTCCGGTTCATCACCTTCCGGGGCAAGGAGATCACCTACCAGGCGTGGGCCGGCGTGGATCCCGCCATCCTCGACACCAACCGCACATACAACCCGTACAGCTACGCGAACGAGGTGGACAACTACGACCAGACGCATTACCAACTGCTGTTCGATCAGCGCATCGGTGATCGGGTGGGGTTGAACATCACCCTGTTCCGTGTGATCGGCGCGGGCTACTACGAGCAGTTCCGCGAGAACGACCGGCTCTCCACCTACGGCATCGCACCCGCGGTGATCGATGGGGACACCATCACCCGCACCGACATCATCCGTCGACGTTGGCTGGACAACACGCTCACCGGTGCCAACCTCAGTGCGGACATCAAGCTGGGCCCGCATCGACTGGTGCTCGGTGGCAACTACAGCCGGTTCGACAACGACCACTTCGGCGAGGTGATCTGGGCGCGCTACGCCGGTGATCTCGATATCGGTGATCGCTACTACGACAACGACGCGCTCAAGACCGATGGCAATGCCTTCGCCAAGTTCACGTGGGCCGCCAACGCGCACATCGATGTCTTCGCCGATGCGCAGGTGCGCCACGTGGACTACCGCTTCCTGGGCTTCAACGATGTGCTGGAGAACATCACGCAGACGGTGCAGTACACCTTCTTCAACCCGAAGGCCGGTGTGCTCTGGCGCGTGCACGAAGGCGGTCGCGCGTACGCATCGTTCGCCGTGGCCAACCGCGAGCCCAACCGCAACGATCTGGAGGAGACCACGCCCACCAGTCGGCCCACCAGCGAGCGTCTGCTCGACTACGAGCTCGGCTATGAACGCCGCAGCGGTCGCTTCAGCGCGGGTGCGAACGCCTACTTCATGGACTATACCGACCAACTGGTGCTCACCGGCGAGCTCAACGATGTGGGCGCCGCGCTGCGCACCAACGTGCCCCACAGCCACCGTGCCGGCGTGGAGTTGATGTTCGCCGTGCAGCCCGTGAAGCGCCTGGTGTGGCGCGCCAACGCCACCTTCAGTCGGAACCGCATCCGCGACTTCGTGGAGTACGTGGACGACTGGGACACCGGTGAACAGCGCGCGATCCGCCACGGTGACACGGAGCTGTCGTTCTCCCCCTCGGTGATCGCCGGCAGCGAACTGAGCTACCGCGTGTGGGAGAAGAGCGGCCGCGGCCATGCCGACCTCACCTGGGTGACCAAGTACGTGGGCGATCAATACCTCGACAACACCGGCAGCCGGGACCGCATGCTCGATGCCTACGTGGTGAACGACGTGCGCGCGAACGTGAGCCTGCGTGCGAAGGGCCTGAGGTCCATCGACCTGAACCTCACCGTGCGCAACATCTTCAGCGCGCTGTACGAGAGCAATGGCTGGGTGTACAGCTATTATGAGAACGACCGGCGCATGGAGATGATCGGCCTTTACCCGCAGGCCCCGCTGAACGTGCTGGGCGGCGTGAGCGTGGGATTCTGAGCCCGACCGCACTACCGGAACGCGAATCGACCGGGCACACGTCCCGCGAGGAACTCGCCGCTCGCCTGACCCGCCGACGTGTAGCGGAACACCACACCGCGCTGCGTATAGTCCAACGCATCGGCCACGTACACCGCGCCATCCACCGGGTCCACACCAAGGGCGTAGAGGTTCCGGCCATCGGCCGCGATGAACGGCGTGGTGGGCATCGCCTCGTCCGTGGGGGAGAGACGATACACATGGCGGTCGAGGAAGTAGATGCGTGTGTGGTCGCCGTTGGTGGCCAGGCGCCACGGCGTCACCACGCCGCCGTTCACCGGCAGCACGGCCTCCACGGTGCGCGACACGGGGTGGATGCGGTAGAGCGCCGGCTGCGTGCCTCCGCCACCCGTGCAGGCCACCCACAGTCGTCCCTGCGCATCGGCCACGATGCTGTTGCCGCCGAGGCTTACCGCGATGCTGTCCACCAGCTGATCGGTGGCGGAGTCGATCACGTACACGTAAGCCCGGGTGCGGCTGGTGACGAACACCTTGCCGTACGCCAGCGCCATCTCCTCGGTCCAGCCGGGACAGGGAATGCTGCCGGTGATCGTGTACGTGCTGAGGTCCACCACGCGCAGGGCATTGCTCTGCAGGTCGCTCACGTAGGCCTTGGCGGGCCCCACCGGCAGCAGGTGGCGCGGTGAGGGGAAGCCCGTGATCGTGGCGATGGCCGTGAACGTCGTGGGGTCCACCACCACCACCTTGCCCGCGTTGTTCACCACCACGAAGCCGCGGCCATTGTGCCACACAAGCGATTGCACCACATCGCCGAGACCCTCGCCGTTGGCCGGTGCGTAGAGGTCCTCCACGGTATGGCCGGTGGCGGGATCGTAATGGCCCACCCCACCGTTGTCCCAGCCCAGATTGCCTTCGTTCACCACGTACACCCCGCCGGCACCCACCACGATCGGTCCATCAGCGGGCGGCTCGGGGCGGTCCTTGCGGCAGCCGACGAGCAGCATGAGGCCGGCGATCAAGAAGGGAAGCGGAAGGCGTCTCATGGTTCGGAGGTGGGTCTGGGCGGACGGTCGAAGTGGACCTTGATGCCGATGCGATGGCTGCGGGGCGGCATGGGCCGCGATGGCATCACTTCATAGTCGGTATCGAGCAGGTTGTGCACTTGCAGGAACAGATCGACCTGCCAGCGCGGGCGTTGCCACAGGCGTGCGGAGGCCGTGGCGTGCATGAGCCAGTACGGCTCCAGGTAGCTGCGGTTGTCGGTGCTGGTGTATCGATATCCGGTGTAGCTGGCCACGATGTCCAGTGAATGGTGACCGCGTGCCACGCCGGCCCGCGCGTGCCCGCTGTACATGGGCACCATGATCAGCTGGCGGTCCACGCTGTCGTCGTATTGGTCCTTGGCCACCTGGTTGGTGCTCACCACATGGGCGGTCATCACACCGATGCGCCATGTCGTGCGTTCGCGGCGCCAACGCAATTCGCTGTCGGTCTCCACGCCGCGGCTCCACACCTGCATGATGTTGCGCGGAGTCCAGTACGCAGCGCCGGGGAGCCAGATGATCCAATCGTCCATGAGGCGGTGGAAGACCGTGACCTCGCTGCGCACATCCACCGCACCGAAGCGACGTTCAGCGCGGACGCCGAGATCGGCACTGTGCCCCTGTTCGGCACGCAGATCGGGCACACCGCCCGGCTCCCAGAAGCGGTCGTTCAACGTGGGGATGCGATGGAGCCGCGCCACCTGCGCTTTCATCGCCGCCCAGTGCACCAAGCGATACTCGGCACCCACGGATCCGGTGAACGGCATCCATTGGCCGTCCACCCGCTCCTGCCGCGCGGAAGCGGTGAGCGTGGCACGTGTGCCCGGCTGGTGGCGATACAGCGCGAAGATCGCCTGGCGGTCCTGCTGCGGACCATGGGCATACCCTTGGGTCCACGCGCGGCTGTGGTTGTAGTTCACGCCCACATGGATGAGGTGAGCGCCGGCGGGGCGATAGCGCACCTCGCCCTCGGCCACCAGCTGTTGCCATCGGCTCCATACCGCGTCGACATCGCTCGCCTCGAACCACGCCAGGTCCTCATCGAACCATCCACCCCGCACGATACTGCTCCACCGCTGGCCCCCGCGCTGCCAATCGGCCATGAGGCGATGGCTGTGATCCTCCTGGCGCGCCGAGCTGGTGGACTGCAGCCGCGTGGGCGGGATCCCGCGCGCGGCCTGCTGGTACCAGTAGCGCACGCCGATGCGGTCGCGGTCGCCCAGGCGCGCGTGTTGCTCCACCACCAACGCATCGCGCGAGAGGGCCGCGTTCGTGAGGCGTCGATGCATCGATCGATGGGCCGGCCCACTGCGATAGGGGAAGTCGTTCAACGCCTCCACGCGGTCCAACGCCACACGCGTGATCCATCGGTCGCGCGCGATCTCCGCGCGCAACTGTTGCCGACGGTCGTTGAAGCTGCCCAAGGCCACGGTGCCATCGACCTGCACGCCACGTCCGAAATGCGGCACATTGTCCAGCTGGATCGCCCCACCCACCGCGCCGCTGCCCCACAGCGCCGTGCCACCGCCGTACTGCACGGTCACCGCGTTGGCCACCCCGAGCGGCACCAGGGAAAGGTCGACCTGGCCGTTGAGCGGACTGGTGATCGGCAGGCCGTTCCAGAGCACGGCCGTGTGCTGTGCGCTGCCGCCCCGGAAGGCCGTGGTGGCGAGTCCGCCCGTACCGTAGCCCTTGATGAACACCGTGCTCTCGCGCGCGAGCAGGTCGCCCAGGTCGGCCGTGGCATGGCGGGCCAATGCGGCGCTGTCGATCCGATGGACCTTGGCGCCGGCATCGAAAGCCTGCGAACGCGGCGCGATCACTTCCACCACGCGCAGCTTCAAGGTGTCATCCAGCGACTGCGCCGTACCGGGACCCGGGCACAGGCCAGCGATCACGCCGGCCATCACCAAAGGCGACGACCATCGACCCACCGATGCCCTGCACCCCGCCATGACCGGCTATTGCACGGTGATGGTCCGCTGCGCACCGCCTACTTGCAGCACGTATAGGCCGGGCGCGAGATCCTCCACGTGGAGCGTGGTGGTCGTGCCGCTCGTACGACCCGTGAACACCACACCACCAGCGAGGTTCCAGATCCGCACCGGCAGGTCGTATGCCGATCCCACCTGAATGGTGATGACGTCGATGGCCGGCTGTGGGAATACGTTCTGAACGACGTCCGCGCCGTGTTCGCCCACGCTCGTGGGCAGTTGCGCCGCGATGGGTTCGGTGGGGCCGGTGGGCTCGCCGTTCGGGTCGAATGCTTCGTACGAACATCCGAACCAGCTCCCGTTGCTGAGCGGTTCACTGATGCCCATGTTCATGTACATGTCGGCGATGCTGGTGCCCGTCCAGGTGCTCCACCAGTTCGGTGCGCCCCCGATGCCCATGTGGCCGTTGTAGTTGAGGTCGCTGAGGAAGCCGCCGCTGATGTCCACGGTGAAAAGCGGATCGGCCGCGGCCACGGCGGCGAGCAGATCGGCGCCCGTGGCGGTGCCATCGTGCAGATAGCCCCAGGCATAGCTGGAATGATCGGCACCATCGTGGAAGTCCACCACCAGCACGGTGCTGTCGGGGCCTGCGCCCACCCAGAACACCACATCGTGCATGCTGAAGGATTGTGCCTGCACGGGTGCGGTGGCGAGCAGGGCGATCGGAAGGAGCGGGAAAAAGGTCCTGGTCATGGCGGTATTGAATTCACAGTTCAACTCACCGCTCCAGGACGAGAAAGACCTTCCGTGCACGGGGTGTGCACATCGGGCCCGCCTCTGTCCTGGAAGCGGACAAACCCAATCGCTGATGACAGGTCTTCTGGCTCGCCCAAACTCCCCGGCGCCTTCCCATCCCTGGCGGGACAGTGGCATCGTGCCGGATCGTGCACAGGCTCACAGCTTCAGGAAAAGCCCGGGATTCGCACCCGGTTCCCTTTTCACCCCGGTGTTACGCGGAGATCATCAGCGGGGCGAAGATACGGCCTGCACGGCACGGGCGCATCACGCGGGGCGCTCGCCCGCCAGACGGGCCAGCTCCACGAAATCGGCCACGGACAATTGCTCCGCGCGGCAACCCGCCAACCCGGTCGGCAGCCGATGGTTCAGCGCGGCCACGGGCTTCAACGCGTTGTTCAGTGTCTTGCGGCGCTGGTTGAAGGCGGTGCGCACCACCAGGCGGAACAGCTCCTCGTCGCACGGCAATTGCTGCACGGTGTTGCGCACGAAACGCACCACGGAGGAATCCACCTTCGGCGGCGGGGAGAACGCACCGGGGCCGAGGTTGAACAGCAGTTGCACGTCGTACCAGGCCTGGGTGAGCACACTGGTGATGCCGTACGTGCGGCTGCCGGGCGCGGCGCGGAGACGGTCGGCCACCTCCTTCTGGAACATGCCCACCACCTCATGGCAACGCTGCCGGTGCGCGAGGATGCGGAACACGATCTCCGTGCTGATGTTGTACGGGAAGTTGCCGATCACGGTGAAGGGCGCATGGGGCGGCGCACCCACGCGGTCCAGCAGCGCGCCGAGGTCCATGGTGAGCATGTCGCCCACGATCAGCCGCGCGCCCAGCTGGGGGAAGGTGTGGTCGAGGTGGTCCGCGGCTTCATGGTCCACCTCCACACAGATCAGTTGGATGTCGGGCCGTTCGAGGAGGTGTCGGGTGAGCGCACCGGTGCCGGGCCCCACCTCGATCACGTAGCGCCCACCGGGCAGGGGGGCCAGTGCGTCCACGATGCGTCGCGCGGTGCCCTCGTCCCGCAGGAAGTGCTGGCCGAACCGTTTCTTGGCCCGCACGCTCATGGGCGCTCCTCCGATCCGTGGACACGCTCCAACAGGGTGCGGAACGCCACATACCGCCCGCCGAAACGCCGCTCGGTGATCCCGCGCAAGCGATCGGCATGCAGGCGCACATACTCCTCGTAGTGGGCCATGTCGGGAGCGTGGTACTGCACGGCGTAGGTGAGCCCCCCCTCCTCCTCGGCCAGCACGCGGTGCAGGTGGGCCGCCGTGAACAGGCCGGTGGCGAGCATGTCGGGAATATGCTCCTCCTTCATCCAGAGGAGCCACTCGGCGTGGACGTCCTCATCGATATTCACGGTGACGTTGTACAGGATCATGGGTGCGGGGGGCCGGCGGGCGCGCTGCCGGGCAGGTGATCGCCGCGCAGGCGACGGTAACGTTCACGTGCTTCGGGCACGAAAATGCTGCCGGTCTGTTCGAACAGCAGTCGCTGGTAATACTCCGCGGCTTTCTCGGTGTCGTTGAGACGCTCCTCGTACAGGATGCCGAGCTCCATCAACGCATTGTCCACGAGGATGTCCATCGGGTACAACTCCAGGATCTTCTCGAGATAGCCGGCCGCCTCGGTATACCGGTGGCGGGCGTAAGCGATACGGTGGCGCTCGTAGAGCACATCATCACCGATGCCGTGCATGGGGAAGAGCGCGCTGAGGCTGTCGAGCATGTGCAGCGCCTCATCGTAGCGGTGCTGAACGCGAAGCAACTCCGCCTCGGCGAAGAGCGTGAGCGGCGTGGTGTTGCTGTCCAGGCCCAGGTTGTCGGTGATGCGGAGCGAGAGCTCCATGGCATCATTGGCGATGAGCTTCGAGGTGCTCGACTTGAGCACTTTCAGCTGCGCCTGTGCCCAGAGGAAATCACCCGCGTAGAACGAGACCTTGGCGTTGCGCAGCCGTGCCTCGTGCCCCAGCACATCGTACTTGTTGTCCAGGTCCACCTGGGAGTAGAGCAGCGATGCCTCCCAGATCTCACCACGGAGCAGGTGCACATCGCCCAGCTCCAGCTTCAGGCGGTCGCGGGTGCTGTGATCGATGCCCGGCAGGCCGATGCCTTCCTCCAGCAGGGCCATGGCATCGGCGTGTTCATTGAGGTGATAGGCCTTGAGCTGGGCACGCTGGCTCAGCAGGTCCACGGTGTGGCGATTGAGGCCCAGCTCCTGGATCACATCCGAGGCGCGGCGGTCCAGGTCGCGCAGATCGGCCTCGGCGGCCTCGGGCAGGGCGGTCAACTGGGCGTAGCGGGTCTGCACCAGACCGATGCGGGCCAGCACGTAGTTGCCGTCGTTGCGACCCAGGTTCTGCACGTACTCGTAACACTTGAAGGCCGTCGTGTGGTCGCCATTGGCCAGGGCGATCTTGGCGAGCTCCATCAGGCGGCCACCACCTTCATCGTTGCGGCGGTCCAGGGCGCGGCACTGCACGAAGGCGCTGTTGAGGTCCTTCTGCTGGATGTACATCCAGATGAGCAGTTCGGCGTAAATGGTGCGGTCCGGTTCGCGCTGGATGCGCCGCAGCAGCTCGGTGCGGAGCAGTTCGCTGCGGTCATCGGCGCGGCCCAGGTCCATGTACCGCGTGAGGCTGTTCTGCACCGACTGGATGTAGGCTTCATTGACCGCCAGCAGGTCGAGGTAGGCGTTCACCATGCGGGGCACATCGCCCATGGCCGCATAGAGATTGGCGATCTCGTAGTGGAAGTGCTGGCCGTCCTTGAGCATCTTCTGTCCACGCTGGTAGGCCTCCAGTGCCAGCGCGTTCTCGTTCACGCGGATGAGGGCATTGGCCACCCGGCGGATGCTCCCCTGATCGGGCCGCATCATTTTCAGGGCCTTCTCGAACTCCTTATCGGCCTTGTCGTTCTGCCCGATGGTGCGGAACAGATGGCCCATGTCCACCACGTAGCTGGGCTCCTCCTTGTTGCGCCGTTGCTGGGCCTTGATCAGTTTGTCGGCGGCCTCGATGTCGTTCAGCCCCATGTAGCAGCGCAGCAACTGCTGGTAGTAGTGATCGCTGGGACGGTCGCGGAAGAGCCGCTCATAGTACATGGCCGCCTTCTCCAGTTCGCCCTGCTGGAAGTACTGGGCGGCCAGCTGATCGTCCGTGGCAGGCTGGGCCACCAGGCCCACGGGAGCCATCAGCGCGAACGCGAGCAGCAGCATGGCGATCCAGCGGTTCATCGACGTACAGGGGTTTTCACGCGGGAGTCCAACAGGCTGTCCACCCGTGGCTGGGTGCCCACCGTGCGCTGGATCATGCGGTAGTTGTCGATGCAGCGCTGCACGTTGGTCATGAGCTCGCGGAGCAGGGTGCGCTCGGTGGCGATGGCGGCGGCGGCGCGTGGGCCGTCGATCAGCCCGGTGGAAAGGTCGGAGCGTAGGGCGCGCAGCCGTTGACCCGAGATGGCGAGCTCGGCGATGATGCGATCATGGTCGCGCCCCATGGCCGCTGCCGAGCGCATGGTGAGGTAGTGCTGGCCCAGCACGGAGGCTTCCTCCGGGGTGAGCGTATCGGTGAACACGGCGTCGTAGCGCTCCAGGTCCACGCGGAACAACGAGTCGGCGCGGTCGTAGCGACCGCGGTCGAGTTCCTTCAGCGTGAGCATGGCGGCTTCGGTCTCGGCGATCAGCGTGTGTACGGTCCGCACCTGCTCCGGATCGGCAGGACCCCGACAGCCCACGCTGAGGCTCATGGAGCCCAACGCGATCAAGGCCGCTCGCCGTATGGTCCGGTTCATTTCACGATCATGTCGAAGCCGGTGTAGGGCTGCAGTGCGGCGGGGATGCGGATGCCCTCCGGGCCTTGGTTGTTCTCCAGCAGGGCCGCCACGATGCGCGCCAGGGCCAGCGCGCTGCCGTTGAGGGTATGCGCCAGACGCGGCTTCTTGTCCGCATCGCGATGGCGCAGCTTCAGGCGGTTGCTCTGGTAGGTCTCGAAGTTGCTGATCGAACTCACCTCCAGCCAGCGTTGCTGCGCGGCCGACCACACCTCCATGTCGTAGGTGAGCGCACTGGCGAAGCCCATGTCGCCGCCGCAGAGCAGCAGCTGGCGGTACGGCAGCTCCAACGCGCGCAGCAGGCCCTTCACGTGCGCCACCATCTCCTCCAGGGCGGCGTAGCTGTGCTCCGGGTGCTCCACCCGCACGATCTCCACCTTGTCGAACTGGTGCACCCGGTTCAGTCCGCGCACATGGGCGCCGTAGCTGCCGGCCTCGCGGCGGAAGCAGGGGGTGTAGCCCACCAGCTTCACCGGCAGCTGCGCCGCGTCCAGGATCATGTCGCGGTACAGGTTGGTGATGGGCACCTCGGCCGTGGGGATCAGATAGAGGTCGTCCACGGTGGCGTGGTACATCTGGCCCTCCTTGTCGGGCAGCTGGCCTGTGGCGAAGGCACTGGCGGCGTTCACCATGTGGGGCGGAATGATCTCCCGGTAGCCGGCCTCCCCGGCCTTGTCCAGGAAGAAGGCGATCAGCGCCCGCTGCAGTTTGGCGCCCTGCCCGCTGTACACGGGAAAGCCGGCGCCGGTCACCTTCACGCCGAGGTCCATATGGAGGATGCCGTACTCCTCGCCGAGCTCCCAGTGAGGCTTGGCATCGGGGCCCAGCAGGGGCATATCCCCCTCCTGCACCACCACCACATTGTCGTCCGCACTGCGGCCTGCGGGCACGCGCTCGTGGGGGGCGTTGGGGATGGTGCACAGGTGATCATGCAGGGCTTTCTCGGCGTCGGCCAGCTGCTCCTTCAGCGTGGCGGTGGCAGCCTTCAGCGCGGTGGTGCGTTCCTTGGCGGCCTCGGCCTCATCCTTCCTGCCGGCCTGCATCAAGCTGCCGATGGTGCGGCTCAGGCCGTTCATCTCGGCCAGGCGGGCGTCGAGCTCGGTCTGCGTGTTGCGGCGCAGCTCGTCCAGCTCCAGGGCCCGGTCCAGCAGGGACTCGGCATCGATGTTCCGTTTGGCCAGACGCCGTTCGGCCTCTTCACGTTGTTCCCGCAGGAACGTCAACTCCAACATGGTGTGTCCAGCTGATAATGGTGGATAAAGGTAGCGGGCCACACCGCTACGGCCGGACACTCACCGGCGATGGTGGCTCCCGATCATGTCCACTTCCGCGAAGCGACACCCTTCTTCACCGGGGCCGCGTCCACCTCCGACCCGCCGTCTTTCCCATATTGCGCTTCCGCGCGTGGCACATCACCCCCGGGACACGGACACAGTGCACGATCCCGCCGCGCTCATGTGCTGGAGCTCCGGAAAGGCGGTACGGCACCATGCCCGGCCCGGGGGCTGCTCATCAGTACCGGATGTTCATCACGCTTCGGGTGCGGGAGCGGCGTGGGGCATGTCCTTCCTCGACGCCTCCGCCCCGTGTTGCACTTCCTTGGGCCTGGGGTGTTCGGCGAACAGCCGCTCGATGCCCGAGGGGCCGAGGGAACCGTGCTTCTCCAGCGCGGCGGCCAACCGATCGAGCAGCACGCGCTCGCGCTCCAATGTGCGCAGGGCGAGCTCCTCGGCCTGGCGCACCAGCCCGGCCGCCACGGCCTCGGCATCGTGGAGCATGGTCCGGAAGCCCGGGCCGTGCGCGGTCGGGTGCACGGTGCGGTAGGAACGGTCGCCGCCCATGCCCTGCTCCTTCACGGCGGACAGGGCCAACTCGGCCACCTTGCTGAGGTCGTCGTCACAGCCGAAGCTCACGCCCTGCTCACCGAACACGATGCGTTCGGCCGCCCAGCCGGCGAGCAGACCGGCCATGCGGGGCAGCAGTTCGCCGCGGGTGATCTGCGTCTCGCGCTCCCACACCACGAAGCCGCCGGTGCGCGTACTGCTGGTTCGCGCGCAGGCCTGCAGCGGCTTCAACCCGGCCAGCCGCACCCCGCAGAGCAGATGGCCGGCCTCGTGCACGGCCACCCGGCGCTGCACCACCGGGTCCATGGGCGTCGGTGGAGGCGCCGGCCAGCGCAGCGACAGGTAGCGCAGCCGGCGGGCATGCCGCACGGAGGCCAGGACACGCTCGCCCACCACATCGAGCACGCAATCGCCGGCGCGCTCGTCCCCCAGCCGATCGCACACCTGCGCCGCCAGCGATGGCAGCACGCGATGCACAGCCGCCACCAAGGGCCGCGCGCCCAGCACCGCGATGGCCGAATCGCGCACGATCCGGTCGAGCAGGGCCGGCGTGGCCGTGATGCACATGCCCGCCATGGTGTTCAGCCGTTCCAGCACCGCGTCGGCCTCGGTGCGCACCAGGGCGCGCATGGCCTCCATGCCCAGCGGCGGGAAGACGATGTGGTCCGTGCCCAGCCGCGCCACCTGCTCGATGCGGAACAGCTCGCACAGCGCCTCGTGCACGCCCGTGTTGCCGATGTTGCGGTGGCGGCGCACCAGCACCTCGGGATCGAGTTCGGGCAGCGGATCCTGGCCGGCGGTGTACAATTCGTCGAAGTTGCCCAGCACGAAGATCAGGGCCTGCCGCGCGTCAAGTGGGGCCGGTATGGCGCATTCGCGCTCCAGGCGCTCAAGCATCGCGATCGTGCCGTCGCCGTCCTGGTCCGCCAGCCACTGGCTGAACTCGGACGTCGGCATGGGCTGGGGCATCATGCTGCGCAGCCCGCCCCACCGCTCCTCCGGCACGGCCCACCACGCCCCGCCGTCCTCGGGCTCGCCCATCATGCGGGCAAAGCGCTCGCGGCCCTCCACCACCTGACCCCGCTCGATCACCACGCCCTGGCGCAACAGGTCGCAGAGCTTCTCCTTCAGGCCCCTCAGCTCGCGCATCTGAAAGACGTCCATCCGCTGCACCATGGCATGGCCGCTGTCGATCAACTCCCACAAGCGCCGCAGCTGCACCGACTCATGGCAGGGCATACCACCTTTGAGGGTGCGCGCATGCTGGAACTCGTCGATCACCAGCACGAAAGGACCGCCGTTGTGGCACAAATGCGCCTGTTCGAGCACCTCGTCGATCTGGCCGTGCCGGTCGATCTCCCCGGCGTCGAGCCAGAAAGTGCGGTCGTCCAGGCCCAGATGCCGCACCAGCGCACGCACCAGGCTGCTCTTGCCCGTGCCGGTCATGCCCCACAGGCCGACCACGCGCGGACGCGTTTGCGCCGGGGCGAACAACAGCCACGGCCGCACCAGGTCCACCAGATGGTCGATCACCGCATCGATGCCATGGTGGCTCTGGCGCAGCTTGACGCGGATGTCATGCGCGGGATCCATGGAAGAAAGGGAGGGAACGGAATGTGGAAGGGAGGAACGATCGGAACACATGGTGCGAAGGTGGACCGGTCGCTCCGCCAAAGTGCGACGGAGCGACCGGCGCCTGGCGGCCGTGCAAAGGGTGGGATCACCATGCCCCAATGGAGCGGGCATGGGTCCGTCACAACGAGAGGGTCGGCAATGATCGCTGAGCTCGTTCAGCTTACAGCTCCGCCGCCTTCCGATGCTCCTCCCGGATGGCCATGGCGAGGCTGGCGGGCTGGAGCACCTTCACGCTGCTGCCGAGGGCGAGGAGTTCCTGCTTGAGCTCGATGTTGGGCATCACGAAGAGCTCCACCTCCAGACCGTCGGGGTCGTCGCGCAGCACACGCTGGCTGTGGTGCAGGGGCAGGGCCTTCACGTAGCGGCCTTGGAGCGGGGTGAAGCGCAATACCACGCGGCAGGGCTTGCCGGGGGCGGCATCCACGCCGATGATATGGTCGTAGTGGTGCTCCACGGCATCGCGTTCGCGCGCGGGGAAGCGCCGCCCCGTGGGCTGGAAGGCGATGATGCGGTCGAGGCCCAGGGAGATGGGCCGCTCGTAGCCCTCGGCCGGCCCGAGCACGTACCATCGCGCGCGGAACTCCTTGAGCCGCGCGGGCCGCAGGCGGATCACCTTCTCCTGCGCGCGCTGGAAGCGCTGATAGCGCACGTCGATCTCGCGGCGCTCCTCGATGGCGCGGAGCAGCGCGCCCCAGTGGTGCAGGCCCTGCAGGGCGCCGCTGCGCTCCATTACCACGTACGACGCGGCCTTGCGGATGGCCGCGCCCGAGTTGCCCAGGAGCGAGGCCAGTGCGGCCCGCTCCAGCAGGGGCATCACGCTGTGGCGTGGGTCGGGGTCGTCCGGCAGCCGGTAGGTGTTCGTCGGGCGGTCGTAGGCCACCTCGATGCCCAGCTCGACACGGATCTCCTCGATGTCGCGGTCGAGGGTGCGCCGGCTCACGGGGAAGCCGTGGTCGTCGAGGTGGGCGCGCAGCTGGGCCAGGCTGGCGGGGCGGCGCAGGCGCTCCAGGATGAGCAGGTATCGCTTGAGTTTGCCTTGGAAGCTCATGGCGTGGAGGGCGGGCCAAAATAGCCCGCGGTCCGGTCGCAAAAAAGAAGACCTCCCCGGCCGGGCCGGGGAGGTCTACACTGCGGAACGCCGACGGCGCTTAGTTCTCGGGGATCACGCTCACGACGCTGCGGTCGTTGCGGGTCTTGCGGAAGGTCACCACGCCATCGCGGAGCGCGAACAGGGTGTGGTCGGACCCGATGCCCACGTTCTTGCCGGGGTGGTGCTTGGTGCCGCGCTGGCGAACGATGATGTTGCCGGCGATGGCCTTCTGCCCGCCGAAGAGCTTCACACCCAGTCGTTTCGAGTGCGATTCGCGACCGTTGTCGGTACTACCTGCGCCTTTCTTGTGTGCCATGGCTTATGGGATGTCTTGTGGCCGGGCTTGTCACCCTGAGCGCCGCGGGTTACTTCTTATCGTCCTTCTTGGGGGCAGCTTTCTTGGCCGCGGCTTTTTTCGGGGCGGCCTTCTTGGGGGCGGCCTTCTTCGCAGCGGCCTTCTTGGGAGCAGCCTTGGCCTCGGTGGCCTCGGCCTTCGGGGCCACCGTGCGGGTCTTCTTCACCGGAACAGGCTTGGGCTTGTGGGCCGGGGCCGTGCTCTTGGCGGTGTCGAACTTCTCACCCTTGCCCAGGATCGCTTCGATCCACAGCTCGGTGATGGCTTGACGGTGACCGTTCAGGGTCTGGTACCCTTTGCGGCGCTTCTTCTTGAACACCAGCACTTTGTCGCCTTTGCTGTGGGTCAGCACCTTGGCGGCGATGCGGGCGCCTTCCACCGTGGGGGTGCCCACGCTTACGGCTTTACCGTCGCTCACCAGCAGCACCTGGTCCAGCTCCACGAACTTGCCTTCCTCGGCCTCGAGTCGGTGCACTTTCAGCTTCTGGCCCTGGCTCACTTTGAACTGCTGGCCGGCGATGTCAACAATGGCGTACATGGGGTTCTAACCGCAAAATGGGCTGCAAATGTAGTTGATCCACACGAAAGGACAAATAACCGACGGGGCCTGAGTGGATCACGGGGCTTGGGAGGGGTCCCCGAGCCCTTCGGGATCAGAGCCCGAAGGCCTTCTTCACCACGCCCACGGCGTTGAGTTCCTCCCAGGGAAACAGCTTCACCTTCACCTTGGCCTTCTGGCCGGCGTTGTCGAAGGTCTTGGTCACCACGCGGGGTTCGCGCCCCATGTGGCCATAGCTGGCGGTCTCACTGTAGATGGGCGTGCGCAGGGCGAAGCGCTGCTCGATGAAGTACGGGCGCATGTCGAACTCCTTCAGCGCGGCCACCTTGCGGGCGATCTCCCCGTCGGTGAGTTTCACCTTGGCGGTGCCGTACGTGTTCACATAGAAGCCCACGGGCTTGGCCACAC
>CAYXKE010000054.1:0-17143 GCA_964464935.1 uncultured Chryseobacterium sp. | reverse complement strand
AGCGGCAGGACCAGTACTACAACTTCTACCTGAAGGGCACGCTCTTCTGCATGGGTCTGGACATCGCGCTGCGCGAACGGTCCGGCGGGAAGTACGGCGTGCAGCAGTTGGTGCAGGACCTGCAGCGCACATACGGACCCGGGCGACCGTTCAGGGACGAGGAGCTCTTCACCACGATCGAGCGCCTCACCGGTCCGGACATCGGGGTTTTCCTGCGCCGGCACCTGGACGAGCCGAGCGCGCTGCCCGTGGAGGAGTGGCTGGCGAAGGCTGGGCTGACGATCACCGCACAGGGGGCGGTGCGCGCGGTGGCCAGGCCCACACGCGAGCAGCTGCGGCTGCGCACCTGGTGGCTGGGCCGGTAGCTGGCACGGGAGCCGCATCGCCGCTATCTTCGCACCCCGCTCAACAGCGGTGTTCTTTTCCTCAGCACACCCACCCAGGTGGCGGAATCGGTAGACGCGCTGGTCTCAAACACCAGTGAAGCAATTCGTGCGGGTTCGAGTCCCGCCCTGGGTACCACTGATCCGTGATCAGATGATCGGATGATCATGGCCCCGGCCATGGCAGCCTTGGTCCGATGCAGAACGACACCCTCGTTTACGCCGATCCCGCCAAGCAGGACCGCTACGACCGGGCCTACATGCGCATGGCGTTGGAGTGGGCCAAGCTGAGCCACTGCGTGCGCAAGAAGGTGGGTGCTCTGCTGGTGCGGGAGGGCATGATCATCAGCGACGGGTACAACGGCACGCCCACCGGCTTCCCCAACGATTGCGAGGACGCCGAGGGCCTCACCCACTGGTACGTGCTGCATGCCGAGGCCAACGCCATCATGAAAGTGGCCCGCAGCACCAACAATGCACGGGGCGCCACCCTCTACCTCACCCACTCGCCCTGCAAGGATTGCAGCAAATTGATCCTGCAGGCCGGCATCCAGCGCCTGGTCTATCTCGACCCCTACAAGGACCCTTCGGGGCTGGAACTCCTGCGGAGCGGCGGGGTAATGGTCCATAAGTTGGAGGCCCTTTGAGCATGGCCCGCCTTTCCGCCTTCCAACCCCTGCTGCTGGCCGGTGCGCTGGTGGCCGGCCTGTACATCGGGCGCCACTCCGGCCCCACTGCCGATCCCGCCCTCCCGCTCTTTCACGGCCGGCCTTCCGATCCGGCGATGAAGATCGCCCAGGTGCTCGACCTCATCGAGCGCCAATACGTGGACACCGTGGAGAAGAATGCGCTGGTGGACGATGTGCTCCAGGACATCCTGCAGCGCCTCGACCCGCACAGCTACTACATCAGCGCAGAGGAGCTGCGCGCCGCCCAGGAGCCCCTGGAGGGCAGCTTTGATGGCATTGGCGTGGAGTTCTCGATCCAACGCGACACCGTGGTGGTGGTGGCGGCCATCGAGGGCGGACCCAGCGAAGCCCTGGGCATCCGGCCCGGCGACCGCATCCTGAAGGCCGACACCCTGCCTCTGGCCGGCGTGGGCATCACCAACGATGGCGTGATGAAGGCCTTGCGCGGGCCCAAGGACAGCCAGGTGACGGTGCATCTGCTCCGCCCCGGGCGCGCCGGCACATTCGAGGTGGCCATCACCCGCGGCAAGATCCCCATCCACAGCGTGGCCGTCTCGCGCCTGGAGGACGATGGTACCGGCTACATCAAGGTGATCCGTTTCGCCCGCAACACGCACGCGGAGTTCGTGCAGGCCGCCACCGAGCTGCGCGCGAAGGGCATGAAGCGTTTGGTGCTCGACCTGCGCGGCAATGGTGGTGGTTATCTCAATGCCGCCGTGGACATGGCCGATGAGTTCCTGCGCGAGGGCCGCACCATCGTATACACCCAAGGCCGCAATTCGCCCCGGAAGGACATTGTGGCCACGCGGCGCGGCAACTTCGAGGACATCCCCCTGGCCGTACTGATCGACGAGACCTCGGCCAGCGCCAGCGAGATCATCGCCGGAGCCGTCCAGGACAACGACCGCGGCACCATCCTGGGCCGGCGCTCCTTCGGCAAAGGCCTGGTGCAGGAACACATGGACCTGCCCGATGCCAGCGCCGTGCGCCTCACCACCGCCCGCTACTACACCCCCAGCGGCCGCTCCATCCAGCGCCCCTATGGCCACGGCGTGGACTACCACGGCGACTTGGAGTACCGGTACACGCACAATGAGCTGGTCTCGGTGGACAGTGTGCGGATCGACTCCAGCCAGGTGTACCAGACCCTCGGCGGACGCACGGTGTACGGCGGAGGTGGCGTGATGCCGGACATCTTCGTGGCCGCCGACACCACCGAAGGCTCCCGCTTCTTCACGCAGCTGGTCTTCTCCGGCCTGCTCAACCAGTTCGCCTTCGACGTGGTGGACCGCCGACGCGAGGCGCTGAACCGCTATGGCTCGCCCGACGCCTTCGAGCAGCGATTCCGGGTGGACGATGCCCTGATGCAGGAGCTGCTCCAGCGCGCGGCGGCGGAAGGCATTCGCCCCGGCGATGGCGACATGGCCCGCTCCAGCCGTGCCATCGCGCTGCGCCTCAAGGCGGGCATCGCCCGGAACCTTTGGGGGAACGCGGGCTTCTACGCCGTGGTGCTGCGGTCCGACAGCATCTACGCCCGCGCCCGGGCCGCACTGCTGGAGGGCGACCCGACCCGCTCGGACCTGCCGTAAGACCTGATGAGAACGCGAAGGGGCCGCCCAATGGGCGGCCCCTTTCGATCTCGTGGGGTCCGGGGACCTTACTCGGTCACCGCCTCTTTCACTTCCTCGGCAGCGTTGTCCACGGCCTCGGCAGCGTTGTCCACGGCCTCGGCAGCGTCGTCGATGGCCTCACCGGCAGCGTCGATGGCGGCGTTGGCGCCGTCCTCGATCTCATTGATCATCTCCTGGCCGGCGTCCTGGGCCTCCTGCGCCTTGGCCTCCATTTCTTGTTGCGCACCGCCGCAAGCAGCGAACATGGCCGCCACGGTGGCGAGCATCGCGATCTTCTTGAACATCTCTTCCTGTTGGTTTTGGTGAAAGTACCTGCAAAGGTATGATGTTCAGATGGATCCCGAACGGCCCGCTGCCCTCTGGCTATCTTTGTCCCGTACCGCGTCCGCCGACCGGACGCCCAAACCAATCGACCAGATGGCATTCAAACTCCCTGAACTCCCCTATTCAACGAACGCGTTGGAACCGCATATCGATGCCCGCACCATGGAGATCCACCATGGCAAGCACCACAATGCCTATGTGACCAACCTGAACAAGGCGATCGAGGGTACCCCGCTTGAGGGCAAGTCCATTGAGGAGATCCTCCGTGGTCTGGACATGAGCAACGCCGCCGTGCGCAACAACGGTGGTGGGCACTACAACCACAGCCTCTTCTGGACCATCCTGGCCCCCAATGCGGGTGGCGCCCCCACCGGCGAGCTGGCCGAAGCGATCAACGCCGCCTTCGGCAGCTTCGACGCCTTCAAGGAGAAGTTCGCCAACGCCGCCGCCACGCGCTTTGGCAGTGGCTGGGCTTGGCTCTGCGTGCACAAGGGCGGCAAGCTCGAGGTGTGTTCCACGGCCAACCAGGACAACCCGCTCATGCCGGAGATGGGCTGCGGCGGCACCCCGATCCTGGGCCTCGACGTGTGGGAGCACGCCTACTACCTCAACTACCAGAACCGCCGCCCGGACTACATCGCGGCCTTCTGGAACGTGGTGAACTGGCCGGAGGTGGCCAAGCGCTACGCGGCCGGCAAGTAAGCCGCACACCACACCGCAAAGGGCGTCGGGGCCATGGCCGCGGCGCCCTTTACCTTTGGTACATGCTGGGGCGTGCGATCCTCCTGGCCGCTGTGATCAGCCTGGCCGCCACTGCGCAGGGTGCAGGCCCCTACGAGCCCCGCCATGCGGTGACACGCGAGCGCCTGGACAGCCTGCCCGCTATGGAACCGCACAAGGAGAACACCCGTCTGGTGGGCGGCGTGCTCACGGTGCTGCTGGGGCCTTTCGGCGCGCACCGGCTCTACCTGGGCACCACGCCGCGAGTGGCCATCGTCTACGGGGTCACCTTCGGCGGGTTCGGCGTGCTGGCCTTGATCGACCTCGCGCACCTGGTGTTCAGCAAGGACCTGGAACCTTACCGCGACAACGGGCAGGTGTTCATGTGGAACAAACCCGACGGGGAGGTCACTCCACCGTGACGCTCTTGGCCAGGTTCCGCGGCTGGTCCACGTTGCAGCCGCGCATCACGGCGATGTGGTAGCTGATCAGCTGCAGGGGTACCACGCTCAGCAGGGGGATGAGGCGGTCGTCCGTCTCGGGGATCTCGATCACGTGGTCGGCGATCTCCTTCACGGTCACATCGCCCTCGGTGACAATGGCGATGACCTTGCCTTTCCGGGCCTTCACCTCCTGGATATTGCTCACCACCTTCTCGTAGTTCCCGCCCTTGGTGGCGATGACGAACACCGGCATCTCCTCGTCGATCAAGGCGATGGGGCCGTGCTTCATCTCCGCGGCGGGGTAGCCTTCCGCGTGGATGTAGCTGATCTCCTTCAGCTTCAGCGCGCCCTCCAAGGCCACGGGGAAGGAGTATCCCCGGCCCAGATAAAGCGCGTTGCGTGCCTCCTTGTAGATGTCGGCGATGTATTTGATCTGCGCCTCGGCGGCGAGCACGCGCTGCACCTTCTCCGGAATGGCGTCGAGCTCACTGATCAGGCGGTGGAACTCGCTGGTGCTGATGCTGCCCCGCGCACGGCCCACCATCAGGGCCATCAGGGTGAGCAGGGTCACCTGCGCGGTGAACGCCTTCGTGCTGGCCACACCGATCTCCGGGCCGGCGTGGGTGTATGAGCCGGCGTGCGTGGTGCGCGCGATGCTGCTGCCCACCACATTGCAGATGCCGATGATCGTGGCGCCACGGCTTTTGGCCAGTTCGATCGCGGCCAGCGTGTCGGCGGTCTCACCGCTTTGGCTGATGGCGATCACGATGTCGGACTCGTCGATCACCGGGTTGCGGTACCGGAACTCACTGGCGTACTCCACCTCCACCGGGATGCGGGCCAGGTCCTCGAAAAGGTACTCGCCCACCAGACCGGCGTGCCAGCTGGTGCCGCAGCCCACGATGAGGATGCGCTTGGCGTGGAGGAACTTCTGCTCGTGGTCCTTGATGCCGCCGAGCACCACGGTGCCCTGCTTCACGTTCAGGCGGCCACGCATACTGTCGCGGATGCTCCGCGGCTGCTCGTGGATCTCCTTGAGCATGAAGTGCTCATAGCCACCTTTCTCCAGGGCCTCGAGTTGCAGCTCCAACTCCTGGATGAAGGGGGTCTTGTCCTGGTTGCGGGCGGTGCGGATCTTCAGGCCTTTGCCGCGCTCCAGCACCGCGATCTCGCCATCTTCCATGTAGACCACGCCACTCGTGTGGCCCGCCAACGGAGTGGCATCGCTGGCCAGGTAATGGTCGCCGTCGTGACCGATGCCGATCACCAGCGGGGAGCTCTTGCGGGCGGCCACCAGCATATCGGGCGATTTGCGGTCCACCACCACGATGGCATAGGCGCCCACCACGCTTTCCAAAGCCAGGCGTACGGCCTCGGCCAGGTCAACGCCCTCCTGCTGCTGGATGTCGTCGATCAGATGCACCAGCACCTCGGTGTCGGTCTCGCTCTTGAAGGTGTGCCCGCGCTGGAGCAGACCGGCCTTCAGTGTGGCGTAGTTCTCGATGATGCCGTTGTGGATAAGCGCGATGTCACCGCTGCTGCCCTGATGGGGGTGCGCGTTCACGTCGTTCGGCTCACCGTGGGTGGCCCAGCGGGTGTGACCGATGCCGATGGACCCCGCCGGGGGAGCGCCAGCTGCGTTCACGTGGGCCTCCAGGTCGCTCACCTTGCCTTTGCACTTGTGGATCGCCAGCTCATCGTTGTGGATGAGCGCCACACCCGCACTGTCATAGCCACGATACTCCAGCCTCCTCAGCCCGTTGATCAGGATGGGGTAGGCGTCCTTTTCACCCAGGTAGGCGACGATCCCGCACATGGTTGGTCAGTAGGTGGTAAAAGTAAGCCGCAGGTGCATGGGGCGCTGGGCGTGCGCAGGGCCGGCAATTACGGCGCGGTTCACCGAGATGCCGTTGCTGCCGGGCACCACCTCCACACCGGTGTTGGGCAGCTCTCCCGCGAGGACGGCCTGCACATAGCGCGTGATATTGAACCGGTATTCGCGCGCATTGGCGTCCAGTAGCCCGCCGATACTGACCGAACCGCTGAGCTGGTCGGGCAGGAAGACATCAGCGCCGGTGCTGTCCTTGCGGAAGATGAACAATTGCGACGGAGGGGGGAGGAACGGGCTGTCGCCGCCGGCCAGTGGCAAAACCAGCTCCGCACGGGCCAGCAGGCGTCCTTCGTCGGCGAGCTCCATCAGGTGGGGGAATCGGATGGCGGTGCGCACGCCGCCCAAGGCCTGCACCCAGTTGAGCGGGGCCTCGGCGGTGGTGTCGGCCAGGTCCAGCGCATGGGGCAGCGCAGGGTCGAGCGCCTGTGCGGGATCGAACTCGGCCACCGTGTAGCGCACGCTGTTCTGGTTGATGGGGAAATGGAAGGTGCGCACCGCATCGGGCTCCGCGCTGTTCGTGTCGCGGTAATACAGTGTGGCGCGGGTCTGTGAGCTGAGCAGGTTCAGGTGCAGGATGCCCTGCTGGTAGGGCAGCTGCGGGCCGTTGTTCACCGTCACGTACACGCCGCGGAAGAACTGCAGGAACGCGTTGTTGTCCGCCAGGTCCGGCGTGCCGAAAGCGTTCATGAAGCGGTCGGCCAGGGACTTGTCCAGCTTGATGCGCAGTTGGGGTTGCAGGGTGTCGTTGCCCACCACCGGCTGCGTGTTGGGCCGGGGCTGGATGCGGGCACCCTTGTGCGCCACCAGGTCCTCCGGCAGGTGGCCGGGGAATTTGTCCGTGGTGTAGGTGGAATCGACCGAGAGCGTGTCCGTGACCTCGAAGACCTGGAACACCTGGGCCTCGAAGTTGCCGTATGCCGTGGCGGGAGCCTCGAAGGCCAGGGCCAGCACCAGGCTGTCGGCCACCAGGCCGGTGGTGTCCATGCTGGCGCCCACGTTGTTGGAGCTCAGGCGGAGCTGGGCCACCAGGCCCGTGCGCACGTAGCCGAAGCGGGGATCGAGGTAGGAGCCCAACAGGTTGCGGGTGAGCCCGCTGGTGCGGACCGGCTCGGGCACGAAGGAGAAAGCGTGCAAGGTGGATGTATCGACCACCACACCGAGGGCATCGCCGGGAAGGAGGTCCACACCGGGGTCGGGATCGGGTTTGCGGCACCCCCAAAGCGCCATGCCCGCCAAGGCACCGATCAAGGCCCGGCGGAGGGTCAGGTTCAGCATCCGGAGCATGCGGCTTCGCCGGATCAGACCAGAGCCTCCTCCAGGATGCCGTGATAGAACTCGGCGTGGGCCTGCACGGGGTCCTCCCAACCGCTCAGCACGGGCTTCTCGTAGGCTTTGAACGTGTTGTCCAAGGCCTTGGAGAGCTTCGTGCTACCCCTCACGGCGGCGTCGCTCAGTTCCATGGCGAATTTTTGCAGATCGTCCGTGGTGGGCTTGGCCAGACCTTTGAGGAGGCCCTTGTCGAAGCCGTCGAGGACAAGCTTGTTCACCAGGTTCTTGTCGAGGGCCTCGGCCTTCTGGTTGTAGGAGCTGTACACCAGCTTGGCGTTCTCGAAGTGGGGGTCGTCCGCGTAGCGATGGCGCACGTACAGGGGCACGAAGGCGGTCATCCAGCCGTGGCAGTGGATGATATCGGGCACCCAGCCGAGCTTGCGCACCGTTTCGAGCACGCCGCGGCAGAAGAAGATGGCGCGCTCGTCGTTGTCCGGGTAGAACTTGCCCTCACTGCAGTGGGTGTCGGCCTTGCGCTTGAAGTACTCCTCGTTGTCGATGAAGTACACCTGCATGCGGGCGTTGGGCACGCTGGCCACCTTGATCAGCAGGGCGTGGTCGGTATCGTTCACGCTGAGGTTCATGCCGCTGAGGCGGATGACCTCGTGGAGCTGGTGCCGGCGCTCGTTGATGCAGCCGAACCGGGGCATGAACACCCGGATCTCGTTACCGCCCTCCAACAGACCCTGGGGCAGCTGTCGCGTCGTACCGGCCATTTCCGCGGGGGCCTCCAAGAAAGGTTCGATTGATTGGGAAATGGTCAGGATCTTCGCGTTCTTGAGGCTCATGTCGGAGGGAATTCAGTTTGCAAAAGTAAGCACATTTTGAGGGGATTTTCAAGGCCGACCCTTAGCTTGGCCCCCTTTCGCCCGTAGGCCCGACATATTCCATGGAGCTTATCACCGGACCAATGGCGGTGGCCAGCTGGAGCGCCACATGCCGTACCGAGGGCGCGCGCGTAGGCCTGGTGCCCACCATGGGCGCCCTGCATGCAGGCCACCTTGCCTTGGTGGAACAGGCCCTGGCCAGCTGCGACCGGGTGGTGTGCAGCATCTTCGTCAACCCGCTGCAGTTCAACGACCCGGAGGACCTGGCGAAGTATCCGCGGCAGCTCGAGGCGGACATGGCCCTGCTCGAGGCGGCCGGCTGCCATGCGGTGTTCGCTCCGGTGGCCTCGGCGATCTTCAAGGACCACGAGCCCATCACCTATGACCTGTGCGGGCTGGACACCCACTGGGAAGGCCCTTCCCGCCCCGGCCACTTCCAAGGCATGGTGAACGTGGTGGAGCGCCTGTTCCATTACACCCGCCCCGATATGGCCTTTTTTGGGGAGAAGGATCGCCAGCAACTGGCCATCGTGCGGTACGTGGCCCGTACGCTCCGCTGGCCCGAGCAGATCGTGCCCTGCCCCACCCTGCGTGAGGCCGATGGACTGGCGATGAGCTCGCGCAATGCCCGTCTCACCCCCGCCGACCGCGCCGTGGCCCCCGTGCTGCACCAAGCCTTGCAGGCCATGGCCGCCAACGCATTCCGGCTTCCGCCTGACCAGGTGCTGGAACGGGGCCTGGCCGTACTGCACGCCCAGCCCGCGGTGGAACTGGACTACCTGGGGATCGCCCGAGCCGATGACCTCACCCCCGTCAGCAGCTGGGAAGGGCTCACCGAGGCCGTCGCCCTGATCGCCGCCCGCGTGGGGCCCGTCCGCCTCATCGACAACATCACGCTCACCGCTCCCGGGACCACGTCCTAGGGTTCGGTACCTTTGCGCCCCTATTCCCCAGCCATGTCCATGACCATCGAAGTCATGCGCGCCAAGATCCACCGGGTAACGGTGACCCAGGCGGCGTTGAACTACATCGGGAGCATCCAGATCGATGAGGACCTGATCGACGCCGCCGGCTTGGTGGAGGGCGAGAAGGTGCAGGTGGTGAACATCAACAACGGCGAGCGCCTGGAGACGTACGTGATCAAGGGCGAGCGCGGTTCCGGCATCGTGAGCCTCAATGGCCCGGCTGCACGCAAGGCCCAGGTGGGCGACATCGTGATCGTGATCGCCTATGGCCGCCTCCCGGTGGAGGAGGCCCGGGGGTTCCGCCCCACGGTGGTGTTCCCGGACGAACGCACGAACAAGCTGCGGGAGTGACCCCATGAAGAAGGCCCTGGCCGGCGTACTGCGGATCGGGGTGCCCGTGGCGCTGGGCTTTTGGCTGGTGGTCCATTTCTATCGCCAACTGGAACCGGCCCAACAGGCCGAACTCTTCCAGGCCTTTCGGGATGCGCACTGGGGATGGCTCCTGGTGGCCATCGTCATCGGTTGGTGCAGCCACCTGAGCCGGGCCTGGCGCTGGCGCTACCTGTTGGACCACCTGGGTCACGACGTGCGGTTCATCAACGCCTACCACGCCACCATGGTGGGCTACTTCATGAACCTGCTGCTGCCGCGTGCGGGCGAGGCCAGCCGGGCCGTGGTGCTGCAGCGCGCGGAGAACGTGCCCTTTGCACAGGGGTTCGGCACCATCCTGGCCGAACGCGCCGTGGACCTCATCGGCCTGGCCCTCATCGCCGGCACCACCCTAGTGCTGCAGATCGACAAACTCGACCTGTTCCGGGCCCGCATCGAGGCGTTCCACGGCGGTGCATCCGGCAGCCCCGATGGCACGCCCTGGATGCCCGTGATCCTCATCGCGGGCGTGCTGCTGCTCGCGGCGATGATCATCCTTGTGCGCACCCGCCCGGCCGTGCGCGCCCGTCTCGCCCAATTGCTCACCGGCCTTTGGGACGGTCTTCGCTCCGTGCTGCACACGCGTCAGCGCGGCTGGTTCATTGCCCATACGGTGCTGATCTGGAGCCTCTACGTGGCCATGTTCGCCGTGGGCTTCTTGGCGGTGGACGGCATGCGGGAGGTGCCCTTCGCGGGGATCATGGCCGGCTTCGTGGCCGGCACGATCGGCATCGTGCTGGTGCAGGGCGGCATCGGCGTCTACCCGGCGTTCGTCGCGTTGATCGTGAGCATCTACCTGCCCGCGCCGGCCGAGGGTGGACTGGTGCGCCCCGATGCGCTGGCCCTGGGCTGGCTGCTGTGGGTGGCCCAGACCGGCATGCTCATCGTGCTGGGAGGGCTCTCGCTACTTTTGGTACGCGGCCGCAAGGCCCCTGCCCACCCATGAGCGAAGCACCCCACACGCCCCACATCCTCGCCCTGCCCGAGCTGCTGCAGCGGTGCACCATCTGGCGGATGAAAGGGGACCGGATCGTGTTCACCAATGGGTGCTTCGACATCCTGCACCGCGGGCACGTGACCTACCTGCAACAGGCCGCGGCGCGGGGCCATCGCTTGATCGTGGGCCTGAACAGCGATGCCAGCGTGCGTCGCCAGGGCAAGGGGCCGGAACGCCCGATCAACGACCAGGACAGCCGTGCCTTGGTGCTCTCCGCGCTGCGCTGCGTGGACGTGGTGACCGTCTTCGATGACGATACACCGCTGGAGCTGATCAAGGCGATCCAACCCGATGTGTTGGTGAAGGGCGGCGACTGGAGCGTGGACCGCATCGTGGGAGCCGATGTGGTGAAGGCCCACGGAGGTGAAGTGCTCAGCCTGAAACTGGTGGACGGCTTCTCCACCACGGCCATCGTGGAGCGCTTGCGCCAAGGCTGATCGCCCCGGCTTTTCGTTCCTTCGTCGCTCCGTGCGATGGGCCCTGGGCCCATCCGTTCGAACCTGATCGATCATGGCCAAGGTCCGCTCCACTTTCGTCTGCCAGAACTGCGGCGCCAGCCAGGCGCAATGGATGGGGCAATGCCCCCAGTGCCGGGAATGGAACACGCTCGTGGAGGAAGTGCTTGATCGCACGGAAGAGAAACGTTCGCTGGCGCGTGGCACGGCCGAACACCGCGCGGTGCCGGTCGCCATCGCCGACATCCCCGCACAGGACGGGCCGCGCGTACGGCTCGCTGATCCCGAGCTGGCCCGGGTGCTGGGCGGGGGCCTGGTGCCTGGCAGCCTGGTGTTGCTGGGCGGTGAACCGGGCATCGGCAAGAGCACCCTGCTGCTGCAGACCGCCCTGCACAATGCCCACCTGCGCACGCTGTACGTGAGCGGCGAGGAGAGCGAGCACCAGGTGAAGATGCGCGCCCAGCGCCTGGGGAACATCAGCGGCGTGGAAGCGGCCACGGCGGAAGGCACCGGCAACTGCTACGTGCTCACCGAGACGAACACGCAGCGGATCTTCAAGCACATCGAGGAGCTGCGCCCTGACCTGGTGGTGATCGACAGCGTGCAGACGCTGCATACCGCCGTGCTGGATGCCAGTCCGGGCAGTGTGGGCCAGGTGCGCGAGTGCACCGCGGAACTCATGCGCTTCGCCAAGGTGAGCGGCGTGCCGATGGTGCTCATCGGTCACATCACCAAGGACGGCTTCATCGCCGGGCCGAAGGTGCTGGAGCACATGGTGGATTGTGTGCTGCAGTTCGAAGGCGACCGCGACCACGCGTACCGCCTGCTGCGTCCGCTGAAGAACCGTTTCGGCAGCACCAACGAGCTGGGGATCTACGAGATGCGGGGCACCGGACTGATGGCCGTGCAGGACCCCAGCCAGGTGCTCCTCGGCGACCGCGGAGAGCGACCCAGTGGTGTGGCCGTGGCCGCCACGCTCGAAGGCATGCGCCCGCTGCTGATCGAGGTGCAGGCCCTGGTGAGCAGCGCGGTGTACGGCACGCCGCAGCGCAGCAGCACGGGCTTCGACCTGCGCCGGCTCAACATGCTGCTGGCCGTGCTGGAAAAGCGCTGCGGCTTCCGCCTGGGGCAGAAGGACGTGTTCCTGAACCTGGCCGGTGGCTTCCGCGTGGAGGAACCCGCCATCGACCTCGCCGTGGTGTGCGCCATCCTTAGCAGCAACGCCGATATCGCCATTCCGGTGGATACGGCATTCTGTGGCGAAGTGGGTCTCACCGGCGAGATCCGCCCCGTGCCGCGCACGGAACAGCGCATCGCCGAGGCGGCCAAACTGGGCTTCGCCCGGATGTTCGTACCACGCGGCACCAAGATGGAGACCGCTTCCACACCGATCGAAGTGGTGCCCGTGGGCCGGGTCGACGAAGTGCTCAGCGCACTCTTTGGATAGATGTCGGCTGCTCAGCGCAGCAGGGTCACCGCGCCATTGCGCGTCACCGTCCCGCCCTTGATCCCCTCGCACTCCAAGGTCCAGAAGTAGGTGCCTTCCGGCACGTGCTCACCGCCGGGGCTGCGACCGTTCCAGCCGAAGTTCGGCGAGGCGGACGAGAAGACCAGCTGCCCCCAACGGTTGAAGACATCCACGCGCATGCGCTGCACCCCTGCGACATGGATCGGCGTGAAGAGGGTGTTGGTCCCATCGCTGTTCGGGGTGAACACGTTGGGCAGGTCCACGATGGGTTCACATTGCTCGAAGAGGATCCGCGCCTCGTCCTCGATGACGCATGGCCCCAGGGTCAGCACCACCCACGCATCGGCGCTGTCCCACCCGGTCCAGGAGGTTCCCGTGCTGCCATCGTGCCACAGGATCTGGGCGCCATCCGGCGCATCCACCAGGAGCACGATGGGATCGCCATAGCACAGTTCCCGGTCACCGCCGAGGTCCACCACGGGTGCGGGCACCAGTTCGATGTGCACGCTGTCCTCCCCCGTGCAGCCGTTGGCGGTGACGCTCACATGGTACCAACCGGTGGCTTCGGCCCACCAACGGCGGGTGTTCGCCGCACCGTGGTTCCACTCATAGGTCTCGCCTGCCACGCCGGCATCCAGCGCGATGGGGCCCTCGCCACAAATGTGCTGATCGGGCCCGAGGTCCGGCGCGGGAACGGGATGCACCAGCACCACCACGGTATCGCTCACCGCGCACGGGCCGCTGGTCACCTGCACCCATACCTCCGCGCTGGCGGTGGCCGTCCACGTGGGGCCGGTGCTGCCGTCGTGCCACAGGTGCGTGCCGATCAAGTTGGTGGCGAAGGTCACGCTCTCCCCCTGACAGAGTTCGCGATCCGGTCCCAGGTCCACGCCGGGCAGGTTGATGATACCCACCCACACGGAGTCCGTTCCGGTGCAACCATTGGTGGTCACGTCCACCCAGTACCATCCTTGGCTGGTGATCGTCAATTGTGGCGTATCGGCCAGACCGCCGTTCCACAGGTAGCTGTCCGCATCGGGCACGCCGGGATCGAGCACGTACGGTGCGTTGGAGCACAGCGTGAGGTCGGGACCGAGGTCCGGTTCGGGCACGGGCGCATAGCCCACGGTGATGGTGTCGGAGTAGGTGCAGAACGGCCTGAACGAGATATCGTCCAAGGCGAAGTCGTTCCCGCTCACCACCACGTTCTGGTTGGAGATGCAGATCTCGGCGGTGGTGTTCGTGCCTGCGTTCCACACGGCATGGAACTGGGTCCAGGTGCAGGTCTGGAGCAAGGCGGCGAGCGGATCACCGATGGGCTCGCCGTTGATGGTGAATTGGAGCACGGCGGGATTCTCGGCCACCATCGTGGCCAGCCAGGCGGAGAACGCATAGTCCATGCCCGGCTGCACCTCCACGGTCTGGCACCACACCGGCACATCCGCCTCCTGCGCGCCGTTCACCACCATCATGGAGCCGCCACCGGTGTGATCGGTGCAGGGCTGGAAGTTGGTGTGGGCCTGGTTGGCCAAGGCCGCGATGGCGTACGTGCCCTCGTTGGACAGGGGGCCCCACGGCCCGCCAGCACCGATGGTATACCCGCTGCTGAAGCCCATGTAGCCCTGGGAGAAATCGCCGTTCACCACCAGGTCGCCGCCCATGTCCACATAGCCCACCGTACAGGTGTAGGTGCCGGGCGCGTTCACCGTGAACTCCGGCGCCGATGATGCGCCATTGTTCCAGTCGTACGCGATGAAGCCACCTCCGGGGGCCAGCACCAGGACCTGCCCATCACACAAGGTGGTGTCCGGGCCGAGGTCGATCCCGCCGGTGCATTGGCCCATGGCCGTGAGGGCGGAGGAGGACAAGGACAGCAAGAGGGCGAACCATCGGATCTGCATGGCAGGCAGCAATATGGGCCGGAGCGTGTTCACCAAGGTATGACGTGGTGACTTACCGGAAGGCCGCCTGAACGGGAACAAGATCGCTGACCCCCATCTTCAACGGCGTCACCACCGGCCAACGCCGGATCACCACCCCGTGCCGCGCCCCATGGGCTGTTCATGATCGGTGATCACCAGACGTTGGAAATAGCGGTGATGACCGGTGATGACCGTCACCACGTAGGTCCCGGCTGCAACCCCGCCGAGGTCCATATGGAAGGCTCCGGACCGCCCCTCCAGTTCCCGGCCCACCACCTGCTTACCGCGCAGGTCATGGACCTCCACCCGGAGGGCGAAGGGCGCGCCGATGAGCCCATCGATCGCCATCCACCCCCCCCCGGTGCTGTTGGGATTGGGCCACAGCCGGAGATCATGTGCCGGAACGCGATCCCGGTCAGTGACGGAGACCACTTGATCGATGGTGACCGGGCAGGTCCAGCCCCATTCGCACCAGGTATCGCCACCGTCACGACTCGCACGCACCCGCACCAGATACGTGCTTCCTGCGGCCAGATGGGGCTGGGCCGACCAGTTCAAATGACACAGCACGGTGTTGCTCTCCACGGTCAACAGATGGCCCTCCGTGGGGTGGGCGAACTCGAACGCATAGCGGTCCGCGCCCGCCACGGACCGGGCATGGAGACTGTTCAGCGCACTGTTCGGTCCACCAAAGGCGCGGGTCACTCCACAGCTGAAATGGGCATGGTACGGCAGGTCATTGAGCCCTGTGGGTGGGCAGTCGGCCGCCTCCGGGTCGAGCACCACGCGACAGGCCGGCCCGAAGGGCAGTGACACCCCATCGATCACCCCCCGCACACGTACGTTGTACAGCACGTGGTCCTGCAGGTGATGCGCCAGCGCCCAATTGTTCAGCTGGATGTGACAGGCGCGCAGGGCATTGTCCGGCCCATAGCCATCACTGGTGGCATGGTCGCGGAACTTGCGGAAGCTCAGGCCACCATTCGGATCGAAGAACCAGAACTCATATCCACTGGTGGGGTTGGTCACCCCATAGGCCGCGCTGACAGCGGGATTCTCGGTGGCCACCAGGTAGTTGCCGCTCTGCCACCAGGTGCGGTCGCAACTCGTCCAGATCGGGCGGTCGTCGCCCATGGGAAGGCAGAACCCATCGGCCACGCTGCTCACCTCACCCGTGAGGAAGTTGCCCGTGTTGTCGATGATGCGCCGGCCATCCACGGTGCGCAGCACATAGCCGCCGCCCGCGATGCCATCCCCACCGGCATCGGTCACCACCAAGCGGTAACAGCCATCGGGCAGGCAGCAGGAAACCGACATCGTGGCACTTGGTGGTAGACCGACATCCCCGCACATGGGCACACCGTCCGCTGACTCAAGTCGCCATGCGAGGTCCGATCCGTGGGCATCGGTGACGATGTCCAGCATCAGCTCATGCACGCACTCGGGCAACGGAAGGCCCGTGCAGATGCAGTCATCGCCCAGGATCCCATTGACGAACCCGGGGCCGGGGTCACAGGCCTGGCCAGGTATGGTGATGGTGGGATCGGCATCGTTGCAATCATCGCCATTGGTCACGTACCCGGCGAGTTCCGCACACGACCAGGCCACGTTGCCCGGATCACCGTACCCATCGCCATCCGCATCGGCGTACCAAGCGGTGGCGGCCATGATGGTCAGATCGGTGCCATTGTCCATGCCCATCGCAGGCGGCTCGCTCGCCACCACGCGGATGCGATATCCGTTCCCCGCCGGCGTGCTCTGAGGAATGGTGGCGATGATGACCCCGTTGGTGGTGCTGTTCAGATCACCAATGGTGACGGGCTCGTCGAACCCACCGTCGGGGCCACTGAGTTCCACGGAGAAAATGTTCCCCGCGCTGAAGCCCCCGTTGACGATGTACGACACCTCCAGCTGCTGACCGGCACAAAGCGGGCCTGCGAGGCTCCCGGTGTTCACCCACAGGTCCTGGTAGCGCTCCACGAAAAGGCCACCGGGGCCCAGGTAGGCCACCAACACGTTCCCGGCATCATCGATCGTGAGCCAATCCTCCTGCAAGAACGTCATGCTGACCGGGTGCAAACTGAAGCCGGGCCCACCGAGCGGGGTCCAGGCAGCGCCATCCCAGCGCATGACGGTTATCCTGTTCCCCTGCACGCCGTCGCGATAAGCCACCACCGGACGCCCGAAGGGATCCACTTGCACGGCGGCAGCGCCCACGGCACCTTCTGAAATGCCCGGCGATCCGACCACCGCCCAATCTCCACCTTCCCAACGCATCATGGTAAGGCGGTCATCATGCGCTCCGTCCCGGTAAACGACCAGCGGATGGCCATCGCCACCCATGACCATGTCGAGCCCGCTGGCCGGCCCATCAGTGAAGCTGGGCGCCCCCACCGTTGTCCACGCCGTGCCATCCCAACGCATCACCGTGATCCCACCACCGTTGGCGCCATCCACGAAAGCCACCACGGGCAGGTCCCCGGCATCCACCGCCAACCGGAGCCCTTGAGCAGGTCCATCCACGATCCCCGTGGGACCCACTGGTTGCCATGCCGTTCCGTTCCAGCGTTTTACCGTGAGCTCCATGCCCGAGCCCGAGGTGAACGCGATCATGGGGTTGGACTGCGCGTCCACGACCAGAGAGAACCGGTCGCTACCGCTGGTCTCCAA
>CAYXKE010000053.1:0-17826 GCA_964464935.1 uncultured Chryseobacterium sp. | reverse complement strand
GCGGTCATGCGCTCATTCACGGGCGGGCCCACGGGGGTGGGGCGTTTCTGCCACTCGAGCATGAACAGCACGCTGGGGCGGCGCAGGCCGTTGCGCAGCTGGCGCAGGTAGGCCTTCTTGTCCTTGATGCCGGGGAAGGCGTGCACGATCAGGCCGCAGTCGGCCTCGCCGGGGTAGAGACCGGGATCGCCCTTGGGCACGGCGCGCACGATCAGGCGGTCGTCGCTCAGCCCCATGGCGGCCTTGCGCGCCTCGAGCGCCGCGAACTTCTCCACGTCGTTCACGATGGCGATGACGTTGGCACCAGCCTCAATGAGCTTGAAGGTGAAATAGCCGTCGTCGGCGAAGAGATCGGCGATGACCCAGCCGGAGATGTCGCCGCCCATGAAGGCGATGAGCTCCTCGGGCTTCTGCCATTCGTCGCGCGGGTCGGCGGTGGCGCTGCTGGCCTTGCTGCGGGCGGGGCCCTGATCGGTCACGGCCGGTGCCTTGGGCGGGGCCGTGTCGGTGGCGGGCGCTTCGGGGGTGCAGGCCATCAGCGGCAGCAGCAGGGCGAGGAGGGCGCGGGTCATGGCGGGGTGCTCGGATAGGCGGGCCGCTAATGTACCACGGGCGGAGAGCCCGGGGAAGCGGGCCCGGGAGGACGGTATTTTCCCTGGCGTACATTTGGGCCATGGCCCCGCGGATCGACGACGAGCTCCAGAGCCGGTTCGACAATGAGCAGCACAAGGCCATGCTCAACGTGATGTTCACGGCGAACTGGTTCAAGAGCCGCCAGATGGACGTCTTCCGCCCGCACGGCATCAGCCCGCAGCAGTACAACATCCTCCGCATCCTGCGCGGGGCCCGCGAGCCCATGAACATGCAGGCCGTGAAGGAGCGCATGGTGGAGCGGGCGCCCAACGCCACACGCCTCACCGACAAGCTCGTCACCAAGGGCCTGGTGGAGCGCGTGCGCTGCGCGGAAGACCGCCGCGTGGTGTTCCTGCGCATCACCGACAAAGGCCTGGCCCTGCTGGAGGAGATCGACCGCACCTTCCGCCCGGCGCAGGCTGGCATGCTTGCTGCAATGACCGAGGCCGACGCCCGGGAGCTGAACCGCATCCTGGACCAGTGCCGCACCATATCTGAGCACCTCAACGAGACCCTCGACCGAACATGATGAACGCGATCCTTCGCCCCTCCGCCCTGCTCTTCGCCATGGCCCTCACCGCCGCTGCCGGCGCCCAGACCTACCAAGTGGACCCCGCCCGCAGCACCGTGGAGTGGAACGCCACCAAGATGACCGGCGCCCACCGCGGCAACGTGGCCGTGAAGTCGGGCAGCATCACCCTCAACAATGGTGTGCTGGGCACGGCCGACATGGTGATGGACATGACGGCGATCACCTGCACCGACGTGACCCACGAAGGCGCCAACGCCAAGCTGGTGGCCCACCTGAAGAGCGACGATTTCTTCAGCGTGGAGAAGCACGGCACGGCCACCTTCCGCACCACCGCCGTGGAGGTGGTGCCCACCGCGCGCAACGGCCGCCTGTACCAGGTGACCGGTGACCTGACGATCAAGGGCATCACCCACCCCGCCCAGTTCCAGTGCTTCATCGAGGAGGAGGGCCAGGGCCTGCGCGCCCACGGCTCGCTGAGCTTCGACCGCACCAAGTACGACATCCGCTACCGCTCCGGCGCCTTCTTCGAGGACCTGGGCGACAAGCTGATCCACGACGAGGTGCAGCTGGCCTTCGACCTCCACACCAAATAAGCCTTCCCACTTTTCGCGACGGGCCCGCGGGCGTTCACCCGCGGGCCCTATTTTTCCCGACCTGTTCACTCCGGCATGCTCCTCTCCTTCAACCTCATCCAAGCGTGGCGCGACATGGCCGCGCAACTGCCCGAACTGCCCATCCAGGACATCGGCCTGAAGTACGTGTACCCCATCTTCACCGCGCTGATCGTGGTGGAGTACCTGCAGGCCCGCCACCTGTTCGATCTGAAGGAGAGCCTCTCCGGGTTCGTCATCGCCCTGGGCGCCACCGTGATGCGCCTGCTCACCCAGGTGCTCGAGGTGTCGCTCTACCTCTTCCTCTTCGCCTGGGCCGCGCCATTCCGCGAGGAATTACTCGGCTACACCAGCCTGGGGTTCGCCTGGTACGTATGGATCATCGCCATGATCGCCGACGACCACAACTTCTACTGGCACCACCGCCTGAGCCACAACATCCGCGTGCTGTGGGCGGCGCACCTGCCCCACCACTCGGCTCGCACTTTCAACCTCACGGTGAGCATCCGCAACGGCTGGTTCATCACCCTGTACAAGCCCATCTTCTGGATCTGGATGCCCCTGGTGGGCTTCGAGCCGATCATGATCGCCTCGTGCCTGATCATCAACTCCATGTACCAGTTCTTCCTGCACTCCCAGCTGGTGCCCTCGCTGGGCTGGTACGAGAAGCTGTTCAACACCCCGTACCTGCATGTGGTGCACCACAGCAGCAACACCGAATACCTGGACCGCAACCACGGCGGCATCCTGGTGATCTGGGACAAGCTCTATGGCACCTGGCAGAAGCCCATCCCGGGGGTGCAGCCCAAGTACGGCATCAGCCACGACCCGGACAGCTACGATCCGGTGAAGCACAACCTGTTCGAGTTCCAGGAGATCTGGCGCGACGTGAAGAAGTCGCCCAAGCTCTGGCACAAGTTCATGTACATCTTCGGCCCGCCGGGCTGGAGCCACGACGGCAGCAGCAAGACCAGCCGCCAGCTGCAGGAGGAGCTGCGCGCCCAGCAGGAGCAGCTGGCCCGCCCCGCACCCGCCATGGCCACGCGTGCCTGACGCCCACATACTGCGCACCGGAACCGCCCGTTTATCTTGGCGCCCCTGGCCATGCGGACCCTCCTGCTCATCCCGTGCGTGCTGCTGGCACTGGCCGCCACTGCACAGGGAACGGCCACCCTTACCGGCACCGTGCGCGACGAAACGGGTCAGGCACTCCCCGCCGCCAACGTGGTGCTGCCCGGCCGCGGCACCGGCACCGCCTGTGACGCACAGGGGCGCTACACCCTGGAGGTGCCCGCCGGCGACAGCGTGCGCGTGCGCTTCAGCTACGCCGGCATGGAGCCCCAGGAGCATGGCCTGCTGCTGGCACCCGGGGCCACCCGCCGCCTGGACGTGCGCCTGCGGTTCGTGACCCTGGGCCAGGTGGACATCACCACCGACCGGGCCGAGCGCGAGCAGGGGCTCACCCGCATCGACCCGCGCCTCACCAAGTTCTCCCCCACCCCGCGCGGCGGCGTGGAGGCCCTGCTCTCCGGCCAGCTGGGCGTGACCTTCCGCAGCGAGCTGGGAAGCGGCTACAACGTGCGCGGCGGCAACTTCGACGAGAACCTGGTGTACGTGAACGACATCGAGGTGTACCGCCCCTTCCTGGCGCGCGCCGGCCAGCAGGAGGGCCTGAGCTTCCCCAACGCTGACATGATCGAACGCATCCAGTTCAGCGCGGGCGGCTTCGAGGCACGCTACGGCGACAAGATGAGCAGCGTGCTCGACATCCAGTACCGCCGGCCACGCAGCTTCGCCGGCAGCGCCATGGCCAGCCTCATGGGTTACTCCGTGCATCTGGAGAACGCCATGTTCGGCCAGCGCCTGCGCCAGATCACCGGCTTCCGCTACCGCGACAACGGCCTGGTGCTGCGCGGCCTCGACACCCAGGGGAACTACCGCCCGGTGTACACCGATGTGCAGAGCTACTGGACCTATGATGTGAGCCCCACCGTGGAGCTGGGCTTCCTCGGCCTGTACAGCAGCAACCGCTACGGCTTCATCCCCCAGACCCGCGAGACCGAGTTCGGCACCTTCAACCAGGCCCTGCGATTCACCGTGTACTTCGAGGGGCAGGAGGTGACCCAGTTCAGCACCCTCTTCGGCGCGCTGAGCGCCAACGTGCGGCCCAGCCGCGACCTGCTGCTGAAGTTCACCACCAGCGCATACAGCACCCGCGAGCGCGAAACCTTCGACATCCTGGCCCAGTACCGACTGGGCGAGCTGGAGCGCGACATGGGCAGCGACCAGTTCGGCGAGGTGGTGCGCGACCTGGGTGTGGGCTCCTTCCTGGACCACGCCCGCAACGACCTGGACGCCACGGTGTACACCTTCGCCCACAAGGGCAGCCTGCAGCGCGCGCGCAGCTACCTGCAATGGGGCGCCGATGTGCGCGCCGACATGATCCACGACCGGCTCAGCGAGTGGACCATGGTGGACAGCGCCGACTATTCCATCCCGCTGAACACCGGCGAGGACCTGGAGCTGAAGTACGTGCTGAAGAGCCGGCTCGACATGGAGAGCGTGCGGGCCAGCGGCTTCCTGCAGAACACCTGGCGCTGGGAGCGCGGCGCCGACAGCTGGTGGAGCCTGGTGGCGGGGGTGCGCGCCAACCACTGGACCTTCAACGGGCAGACAGTGGTGAGCCCGCGCGCCCGCCTCACCTACAAGCCCGTGTGGACGCGCGTGGCCGAGAGCGGCGACACCCTGGTGCGCGACGTGAGCTTCTGGCTGGCCCTGGGCATGTACCACCAGCCCCCCTTCTACCGCGAGGTGCGCCGCATGGACGGCACGCTGAACCCCGACATCCGCGCCCAGCGCAGCATCCACGCCGTGCTGGGCATGGACCGCAACCTGAAGATCTGGGAGCGCCCCTTCAAGCTCACCACCGAGCTGTACTACAAGCACATGGACGACCTGATCCCCTATCAGGTGGAGAACGTGCGGATCCGCTACCTGGGCACCAACAATGCGCGCGGCCATGCGGCCGGCCTGGACCTGAAGCTGGCGGGCGAGTTCATCGAGGGCATCGAGAGCTGGGTGGGCGCCGGGGTGATGACCATCCAGGAGGACCTGAAGGACGACGTGTACTACCACCGCTACAACGCCGCGGGCGAGCGCATCCACCCCGGCTACACCTTCGACCAGGTGGCCGTGGACAGCGTGCGGATCGAGCCCGGATGGATCCCCCGCCCCACCGATCAGCGCGTGTCGTTCGCCCTCTTCTTCCAGGACGAGATGCCGCGCTGGCCCACCTTCAAGGTGCACCTCAGCCTGGTGTTCGGCACCGGCGTGCCCTTCGGTCCGCCCAACAGCGAACGCTACAGTGACACCCTGCGCACCAACCTGTACCGCCGGGTGGACATCGGCTTCAGCAAGCAGCTCCTCGGCGCCAAGGGCCAGGAGAAGACCGGCTTCCTGCGGCACATCAACGACATGTGGATCAGCCTGGAGGTGTTCAACCTGCTGAACATCAACAACACCATCAACCACACGTGGGTGACCGACGTGAGCAACCGGTACTACGCCATACCGGACTTCCTCACCCCGCGCCGGTTCAACCTGAAGCTGATGGCCTGGTTCTGAGCCGACTTGCGGCCGCTGGCGCCCCCGCCTATTTTAGCGCCCCATGCGTGCCGCCTACCTCCTGCTGCTTCCCGCCCTGCTCCTGGCCTGCGCCAATGAGCGCTTCGTGGCCGCCGAACACCCCGATGGTCGCCCTCAAGTGGAGATCTTCATGAAGGGCAAGGGCGAAGAGGCCGTGAAGGTGATGGAGAAGGTGTACTACCCCAACGGCCAGCTGGAATACGTGGGCCGTTTCGAGGACGGCAAGGAGCACGGCCTGTGGGAGTACTTCTATGAGGACGGCACCCGCAAGTATGCCGAGACCTGGGTGCATGGCAAGGAGCACGGCATCCACTACGACTACGCCCCCGATGGGCAGGTGGCCCGCGAGCTGCACTACGACCACGGCAAGCTGATCAAGGAGGTGGACCGCAGCCGGAAGTGAGGCGCCGGTGCGCCGGGGCACATCCCCACGCCGCGCTTCGCACCTTTATGCCAGCATGCGCGCCCTGACCCTGCCCACCGTGCTGCTGGTCGGCACCCTTTCGGCCCAGACACCCTACTTCCCCCCGGTGGCGGGCCCGAACTGGGAGACCGTGGACCCCGCGGCGCTGGGCTGGTGCACCGATGCCATCCCGCCCCTGCTGGAACTGCTGGAGAGCAACGACACCAAGGCCTTCATCCTGCTGAAGGACGGGCGCATCGCCATGGAGCACTACTTCGGCACCTTCACCGCCGACAGCTTGTGGTACTGGGCCAGCGCCGGCAAATCGCTCACCGCCTTCCTGGTGGGCATGGCCAAGGCCGATGGGGTGCTGCAGCTCGACGCCCCCACCAGCCAATACCTCGGCACCGGCTGGTCCAGCCTCACCCCCGAGCAGGAGGCCGCCATCACCGTGCGCCACCAGCTGACGATGACCACCGGGCTGGACGACAGCGGCGACGTGGACTGCACCGATCCCGCCTGCCTCACCTTCCTGGCCGCGCCCGGCACCCGCTGGGCCTACCACAACGCCCCGTACACCCTGCTCGACGGGGTGATCGAGAACGCCACGGGCCAGGGGCTGAACCAGTTCCTGCTCACGCGCATCACGCCGGTCACGGGCATCGCCGGGCTGTACCTGCCGGTGGGCTACAACAATGTGTTCTTCAGCCGCGCCCGCGCCGCCGCCCGCTTCGGGCTGCTGGCCATGCACCAAGGCGTGTGGAACGGCACACCGGTGCTCAACGATCCGGACTACTTCTCCAGCATGATCTCGCCGTCGCAGCCGCTGAACCCTGCGTACGGCTACCTGTGGTGGCTGAACCGCCCCGACGGGTACATGGTGCCCGGCCTGCAGTTCCTGCTGCCCGGCGCCTTCATGCCGCACGCGCCGCTGTACACCCACCACGCCATGGGGCGCAACGGCCAGTTCATCAACGTGGTGCCCGACCAGGGGCTGGTGCTGGTGCGACTGGGCTCCGCGCCGGGCGATGGCGCGATGGTGCCCTTCCTCTTCAACGACGCCATCTGGGAGAAGCTCAACGCCGTGATCTGCGCGCCCACCGGCATCGATGCGGCGGAGGTACCGGCCCTGCACGTGTACACGGACCCGGCCGGCGATCTGGTGGTGACCGGTGCCGATGCCGCCGGCACCCTCACCCTGCACGACGCCATGGGCCGCACGCTGCTGCGCACGCCCACCCCGCACGGCACCGCGCGGCTGCACGTGCACGCGCTGGCTCCCGGCACCTACCTGGTGCGCCTGCATGGGCCCGCGGGCGTGCAGGTGGCGCGCTGGGTGAAGGACACGCGCTGAACACCCTGCCGCACCGCGCCTGGCGGGACTGATCTTTGCGGGCGGGGCTCATGCATCCGGCCTCTATCTTTCGCCCCGAAAAGCCACGACATCACCGCACCATATCATGAGCGCACGCCCCATCAGCGAGTTCATCGAGAAGTACTACCTCCACTTCAACGCCGCCGCCCTGGTCGATGCGGCCAAAGGCTATGTGGACCACCTGGCCAAGGGCCGGAAGATGATGATCACCCTGGCCGGCGCCATGAGCACCGCCGAGATGGGCAAGATCCTGGCGGAGATGATCCGTCAGGGCAAGGTGGACATCATCAGCTGCACCGGTGCCAACCTGGAGGAGGACGTGATGAACCTGGTGGCGCACGACCACTATGAGCGCATCCCGCACTACCGCGACCTCACCCCGCAGCAGGAGCGCGCGCTGCTGGACCGCGGCATGAACCGGGTGACCGACACCTGCATCCCCGAGCATGAGGCGTTCCGCCGGCTGGAGAAGCACGTGACCGAACTGTGGAAGGCCGACCACGCGAGCGGCAACCGGCGCTTCCCGCACGAGTACTTCTATGAGATGATCCGCAGCGGCGTGCTGGAGCAGTACTACCAGATCGACCCGAAGGACAGCTGGATGGTGGCCGCCGCCGAGCGCAACCTGCCCATCGTGTGCCCGGGCTGGGAGGACAGCACCCTGGGCAACATCTTCGCCGCCCACTGCCTCATGGGCGACTGCAAGCCCGGCATGATGAAGAGCGGGATCGAGTACATGATCTTCCTGGCCGACTGGTACACCCACAATTGCGGCCCCGACGGCATCGGCTTCTTCCAGATCGGTGGCGGCATCGCGGGCGACTTCCCCATCTGCGTGGTGCCCATGCTCCACCAGGACCTGCAGCGCGACAACATCCCCTTCTGGAGCTACTTCTGCCAGATCAGCGACAGCACCACCAGCTACGGTTCGTACAGCGGTGCCGTGCCCAACGAGAAGATCACCTGGGGCAAGCTCGACATCGATACCCCGAAATACATCATCGAGAGCGACGCCACCATCGTGGCCCCGCTCATCTTTGCGTACGTGCTCGGCATGTAAGCCGCCCCTCCGGCCCGCGTACCACCACCCCATCAAGCGTCCTCATCAAGCGTCCGTTCGCATGCAGCGCCTGATCCGCTCTTTCAATACCTTGACCGACGAGCTCAAGGAGACCCTCCAGGAACAATACCCGGACGGTATCGACGCCACCCACATCAAAACCATCCCCACCGCCAAGGGGGATATCCTGCGGGTGATCGAACTGCACACCCCGGACGCCCTCTACCTCATCAAGATCAACAGCGAGAGCCGCGCCGAGATCGAGGAGTTCCTGGACCAGGACGACTCCTCGGACGCGCCGGACAGCGACGGCGGGATCGAGGAAGGCGGCGACGACATCGGCTCCGATGATGATGTGGACGCCGATGACGACGAGGAGGAGGACGCCGACGAGGAGGTGGCCGAAGAGGACGAGGAGGAAGAGGACTGACCGGTCCTTCTCCCCGGATCCCTGCCCCTTTTACCGTTGACCGCGCGGGACCGTCCGCGCCCACCGGCGCTCACCGCGCTTCCTTCCGCACGCGCCGCAGGTCGAGCTGGTTCATGGGATCGGCCACGATGCCCTGCACGTGCGCGCCCACGTACCGGATCACGTCCGGGTGCAGCAGGAACACCGCCGGCACCTGCGCATGCAGGATGCTGTCCATGCGGGCGTACAGTTGCGTGCGCACCTCGGGGTCGGGCGTGCGCAGGGCCTGCGCGTAGAGCCGGTCGTACAGCGGATCGCTGAAGCGCGTGTAGTTGGGCCCGGCCGGCGTGCGGTTGGCCGTGGTGAAGAGCATGAGGAAGTTCTCCGCGTCCGGGTGGTCGGCGATCCAGTTCTTGCGGAAGAAGGCCAGCTCGCCGTTGGCCGTTCCCTCCTTGTGGGTGCTCAGCGGCAGCACGTCCACCACCAGGCGGATGCCCACCGCGCCCAGCTGGTGCTGCAGCATCTCGCACAGCTCCAGATAGGCCGAGGTGACCGACACTTTCAGCGGGGGAAGCCCGCGCCCATCGGGATGGCCCGCCTCGGCCAGCAGCTGCCGCGCGCGCTGGGGGTCATGGTACTGGCCGCCGGGCGCCGCGCCGGGCATGCCGGGCGGCAGGATGCCCCGCGCCGGTGTGCCGATGCCGTTGTACAGGCCGCTGATGATGCGCTCACGGTCCACCGCCAGTGCCACGGCTTCGCGCACGCGGCGATCGCTCCACGGTGCCTGCGCACCCTCCAGCAGGAAGCCGAGGTAGTCCGTGGCCAGGGCGGGCGAGCGCACGGTGCGCACGCGGTCGGCGTACCGGGGCTGCACGCGACCCAGCGGATCGAGCAGCTCGCTGAGGAAGGCGCCGTCGATGCCGCTCATCATGTCGAGCTCGCCCTTCACCAGCCCGAGGAACTCGGCGTTGCGGTCCTTCACGAAGCTCACGGTCACGGCTTCCAGGTACGGCAGGCGCCGGCCCTCCTCGTCGTGCGCGTGGTAGCGCGGGTGGCGGTGCAGCACCAGCTTCACCCCCTCCTCCCAGTGGAAGAAGCGGAACGGCCCGCAGCCCACGGGGCGCTGGCGCCAGCGCGGGCCTTCGTGCGCCACCACTTCGGGCGGCACCACGCTGGCGTAGACCATGGTGAGCAGGCCGAGGAAGGGCGGATAGGGCTCGGTGAGGCGCACCACCAGCGTGCTGTCGTCCACCGCGGTGATGCCGGTGCTGTCCGTGCGCACGGCGTCGAAGACCCAGCGGCCGGGCGATGCGGTGCGCGGGTCGCGGATGCGCTGGAAGCTGTAGCGCACGTCGTGGGCGGTGACGCGGCGCCCCACGCCATTGGGGAAGGCGGGGTGATCGTGGAAGTACACGTCGGGGCGCAGGTGGAAGGTGTAGGTGCGGCCGCTGTCCGCGATGCTCCAATGGCGCGCGATGGCGGGGCGAACGCGCAGGTCGGGTCCCAGTTCCACCAGCCCGTCGAAGAGCTGGTCGCAGGCCCAGATGTTCTCCAGGTTGCGGGCCTGCGCGGGGTCGAGGCTGGTGATGCCTTCGGCCTGGTTGTAGCGGAACACGTGGGTGAGGTCCGTGGTGGACCCGCCCCCGCAGCCCCACAGCCCGAAGGCGAGCACCGACCACACCGCGGATGGGATGCGCATGCCGCAAAGGAACGGTCCGGGCGCTATTCGGGCAGGTCGGTGAAGTGGAAGCTGTCCAGCACGTGCGCCCGGCGCTGCACATCGGCATCCACCACGACCACCAGCCAGAGGCGGTTGTCGCGCAGCAGCACCAGCGCTTCCATCTCCTGCCCCTCGGAGACGAACGCCACGCGGCGGCCCTCCACGCCCTGCACATGCACCACGTGCCCCTCCTGGCCATCGAAGGCTTCGTGCATGAAGGAGAAGTCGGACTCGCCGACCTGCTGATCGGTGACGGTGACCACCACGGCGCGGTCGTCCGCATCGCACACCAGGCTCACGCCCTCGTCCACCGGCAGGCGTTCGGGGTGGGTGTACATGTCCATGCCGAAGGGCACCAGAGGATCGCGGTAGTGGATGCCGCTCTTGATGCGCAGGGGTGGCCCGTAGGGCGGCGGTGTGTCCATGTGGGACAGGTCCGGGGCGGGTGCCTTGGGCCGGGGCGCTTCGAGCGGGCGCGGGGAGAGGGCCACGGGCTCCACCTGGTATCCGCGCGCGTGCAGCAGGGCCACCACGCCCTCGGCGCCCGGCAGGTGCAGGGTGCCGATCACGAAGAGCGCGGAGGTGTCGGCGCGCAGCACGCTGTCCATGCGGTGGGCCATCACCCGGTTGCGCTCGACGATCAGCGCGCTCTCCATGGTGCGGGGCAGCGTGCCGGCATCGGCGGCGGTGCGCACCAGCGCGGGCACGTCGTGCGCGGCGTAGGCGTTGAGCATGTCCTCCATCGCCCCCACCTCGCCGCCTTTGCGCACGTGCTCCAGCAGCATGTCGGCCTGCTCCTGCAAGGTGGCGGCATCGATGGCGCGGAGCTGCTCGCGCATGGTCTCCAGCCCGATCACGCGGCGGCCCTGTTCCTGTGCGTGGCTCAGCAGGTGCGCGTCGAGGATCATCTCGTGGTCCGTGCCCAGGTTCTGCTCGGCCATGGTGGCCATCACGAAGAAGGGCTTCATGCGCATGAACATGGTGGCGAGCGGCCCCAGCTTTTCGCGCATGGCCTGCTCCACCAGCTCGCGGTCCTTCTTCTTCTTGTACAGGTCGGGGATGCGCATGTCGTCGGGCAGCATCATGGCGCCCATCATGGCGAGCATGCCACCGGCGGCCTCCTGCGGATCGAGCTCGCCGGCCACGGTGTTCACGCGGTCGGTCACCTCCATCACGTGCCCGGCGAAGCGGTACGCGCGGGCGTCGCGGCTGTGCACGGTGCCGTACACGTAGCCGTGCCGGCCGTCATCGGCGGTGATGTGCCAGAGCAGCGACTGGTCGTACTGCGCACGCGCACCGATGGCGGTGGCGAGGAGCACGGGAATGACAAGGCAGCGGGGAGTGGCCATGCATCAAAGCTAGGCCCGGGCCTCACACGCCTGCGAGGGCGAGGAGGAACAACACCGTGGCGAGGACGGTGCCGAGGACCATGCTGATGCGGATGACCGGTGCGCGGTCGTATGTGCGGGAGTGGGACATGAGGGCAGGTGGCATGCGAATGACGGGAATGCGCGGCCACGGTTGCCTCATCACGCCGGCGCCCCCGCGGATCTCGCATCTTCGCCGGCCGCACATGTTGTTCGACTCGCTCGACTTCGCCGTCTTCTTCCCCCTGGTGTTCGTGCTGTACTGGTTCGTCACCCGGCGGTCGCTGCGCGTGCAGAACATCATGCTGCTGGCGGCCAGCTACTACTTCTATGCGTGCTGGGACTGGCGCTTCCTGTTCCTGCTCGCCTTCAGCACCGCGCTCGACTACGCGAGCGGCCTGCTGATCCACGCCACGCCATCGCGCGCCCGCAAGCGCATGTGGCTCATCATCAGCGTGGGCATCAACCTGGGTTTCCTGGGCCTGTTCAAGTACTACAACTTCTTCGCCGACAACTTCGCCCGGTTCATGGGCGTGTTCGGGTTGGAGATGGACCCGGTGCTGCTCAGCGTGGTGCTGCCCGTGGGCATCAGCTTCTACACCTTCCACGGGCTCAGCTACGTGTTCGACGTGTACAACGGGCGCATCACCCCGGTGCGCAACGTGGTGCAGTACGCGCTGTTCGTGAGCTTCTTCCCGCTGCTGGTGGCGGGCCCCATCGAACGCGCCACGCACCTGCTGCCGCAATTGCAGCGCCCACGCACCTTCCAGCGCGCCCAGGCGGTGAGCGGCCTGCGCCAGGTGTTGTGGGGCCTGTTCAAGAAGATGGTCATCGCCGACAGCTGCGGCGTGCTGGTGAACGACATCTTCGCCGACCCATCGGCCCACGCGCCCGCCACGCTCTTCCTCGGCGCCGTGCTCTTCGCCTTCCAGATCTACGGCGACTTCAGCGGGTACTCCGACATCGCCCTCGGCACCGCGCGCCTGCTGGGCATCGAGCTGCTGCAGAACTTCTCGTTCCCCTACTTCAGCCGCGACATCGCCGAGTTCTGGCGCCGCTGGCACATCTCGCTCAGCTCCTGGTTCCGCGACTACCTCTACATCCCCCTGGGCGGCAGCCGCGGCGGCATGTGGATGAAGGTGCGCAACACCTTCATCATCTTCCTGGTGAGCGGCTTCTGGCACGGCGCGGAGTGGACCTTCATCGTGTGGGGCGCGCTGCACGCCACCTTCTATCTGCCGCTGCTGCTCATCGGCCAGAACCGCCGCCACCTCGCCGTGGTGGCCCAGGGAAGCCTGCTGCCCACGGTGCGCGAGCTGCTGCAGATGGCGCTCACCTTCACCCTGGTGTGCGTGGCCTGGATCTTCTTCCGCGCGGAGAACATGCCGGCCGCCATCGATTACCTCGCCGGCATGGTGGGAAGCGGGCCCGCCCACCCGGCCGTGGTGTCGCTGGGCGGACTGGTGTTCCTGCTCCCCTTCTTCGTGGTGGTGGAATGGCTGGGCCGCGAGCAACGCTACGCCCTGGAGACCCTGGGCCACCGCCTGCCCCGCCTGGTCCGCTGGTCGGCATACGCCGGGCTGGTCTTCCTCATCGGCCTGTTCATGGGTACGGAGAAGATCCCCTTCATCTACTTCCAGTTCTGACCGATGCGCGGCTTCCTCATCGACCTGCTGAAGTGGACCGGCCTTGCCGCCGTGGCCTACGTGGTGCTGCTGATCGCCGCGGGCACGGTGTCGCGCTTCGGCGCCGACCGCAACCTGAAGTACATGCGCGGATCGGACGAGATGCTCTTCAACCGCGTGCGCGACATCGACACCACGGCGGCCTACGACATCCTGGTCACGGGCTCGTCGCACGCCTACCGCGGCTTCGACCCGCGGATATTCGACCGGCACGGACTGCGCCTGTTCAACCTCGGCTCCAGCGCGCAGACGCCCGCCCAGGCCCGCGTGCTGCTGGACCACCACCTGCACCGGGTGCGCCCACGCCTGGTGATCATGGAGGTGTATCCCAAGGCCATGGACCACCCCGGCATCGAATCGGCGCTCGACGTGGTCTCCAACGACCGCATCGACCTCTCCACCGTGCGGATGGCCCTGGCCACGCGCCACATCGCCGTGCTGAACACGCTGGTCTACGCCGGCTTCCGCCAGGTGGCCGGCCTGGACCGCCACCGCGTGGAGCCCGAGCTGCGCGCCAACGGCGACCGCTACATCCGCGGCGGCTACGTGCAGCGCGGCGACACCACCTACCGCCCCGGCCGCACCGCGCCCTTTGCCCGCTGGACCCCACTGCCCGCCCAGCTGCGCCGGTTCGCCGAGAACGTCGAGCGCATCCGCGCCACCGGCGCGCAGGTGGTGCTGGTGCACACCCCCGTGATGCCCGGACACCGCCTCGCCCCACCCGCCCAGGCCGAGTTCAACGCCTTCTGCACCGGCCTGGCGCCGTACCTGGACATGAGCGCACTCTTCGCCCCCACGGACACCGCCCTGTTCTACGATGGCCACCACCTCACCCAGCGCGGCGTGGACCGCTTCAACGCGGCGCTGATCGAGCGGCTGCAAGACATGGGGCTGCTGTGACCGCGGCCACTCTCCCGCCCCTCGGTACCTTTGCGGCTTCGCGCCTTCGCCCATGCGCCACGCCGGCACCGTCGCCTTCCATACCCTGGGCTGCAAGCTGAACTTCAGCGAGAGCAGCACCCTGGCCCGTTCGCTGGAGGAGGCCGGCTACGCCCGCGTGCGCCTGGAGGACCGCCCCGACGTGTTCGTGCTGAACACGTGCAGCGTCACCGAGAACGCCGACCGGGAGTGCCGCCAATGGGTGCGCCGCTTCCAACGGATCAACCCCGACGCCTTCGTGGCCGTGGTGGGCTGCTACGCCCAGCTGAAGCCCGAGGAGATCGCCGCGATCCCCGGCGTTCACCTGGTGCTGGGCGCCAATGAGAAGTTCGACCTGGCCGCCCACATCGACCGGCGCCTCGCCCAGGCCAACGGCGACGGCCACGGCGAGCGCGGCGAAGCCATCCACTCCCCCATCAAGGAGGTGAAACGCTTCATCCCCTCCTACAACGCCAACGACCGCACGCGCACCTTCCTCAAGGTGCAGGACGGCTGCGACTATTTCTGCTCGTTCTGCACCATCCCGCTGGCCCGCGGCCGCAGCCGCAGCGGAACCATCGCCGAGACGGTGGAGCAGGCCCGCCGCATCGCCGCCCAGGGTGTGCGCGAGATCGTGCTCACCGGCGTGAACACCGGCGATTTCGGCCGCGTGGCCGACCGCCCGGAAGGCGCACCGCCCGAGGACTTCCGCATGCTGATCGAAGCGCTGGACCAGGTGGAGGGCATTGACCGCTTCCGCATCAGCAGCATCGAACCCAACCTGTGCCACGACGGCATCATCGACTTCGTGGCGGAGAGCCGGCGCTTCGTGCCGCACTTCCACATGCCCCTGCAGAGCGGCAGCGACACCATCCTGCAACGCATGCGCCGCCGCTACGACACGGCCCGCTATGCCGACCGCGTGGCCCGTATCCGCGCGCGCATGCCCCACGCCTGCATCGGCGCCGACGTGATCACCGGCACGCCCGGCGAGACCGAGGCGGAATTCCGGAAGACCCACGAATTCCTGCGCGCCATCGGCGTGGACTACCTGCACGTGTTCACCTACAGTGAACGCGCCAACACCACGGCCGTGCGCCCCGCCAACGCCGCCGACAGCGTGCCCATGGAGGTGCGCCGCGAACGCACCAAACAGCTGCGCATCCTCAGCAACAAGCTGCACCGCGACTTCCTGCACCGCCACCTGGGCACCGTGCGCCACGTGCTCTTCGAGACCGAGCCGCACGACGGCCGGCTGCTGGGCTACACCGACAACTACGTGCGCGTGGCCGTGCCCTTCGACGCGGCCCTGGCCAATGCCATCGTGCCCGTGCGCCTGGATCGCATCGACGGCGATGGGCATGTGGTGGGTACGGTATTGTCGGCCCCACCCACCCCGGGGCGGGATGACCGGCCGGCCCCGGCGGGCATCGAGCGTACACCGGAGGGCGTCGAACGGGCGGTCCATTCGGTCGTCGCCACGGGGGCCGCGCAGGAACGCATGAACGCATAACCGGCCCATGTACCCCACCCTCTACCACGCCTTCCTGGACCTCTTCGGCTGGGACCTGCCGGGCCTGAAATTCCTGAACAGCTTCGGCTTCTTCGTGGCCCTGGCCTTCGTGCTCGCCAGCTGGACGTTGGGCATGGAGCTGCGCCGCCGCGAGGCCACCGGCCTGCTGCAGGCCTCCACCCGCAAGGTGACCGTGGGCCGGCCCGCCACGCCTGCTGAACTGATCTATGCCGCGCTGCTCGGCTTCTTGCTGGGCTGGAAGGGCCTGTACCTGGTGCTGCACTTCAAGGAGGCCACCGCCGACCCGCAGGGCTTCCTGCTCAGCGGCAAGGGCGTGTTCATTGGCGGTGTGGTGCTGGGCGGGGTGATGGCCTGGGCGAAGTGGCGCGAGAAGGACAAGGCCCGGCTGAAGGAGCCGCGCACCGAGGAGATCAAGGTGCTGCCCAGCGAACACGCCGGCAACATCACCATGACCGCCGCGCTGTGGGGGCTGATCGGCGCGAAGCTCTTCCACTGGCTGGAGAACCCCGCGGAGTTCGTCAACTTCATCGCACACCCTGGCAGCGACGCCATCTTCAGCGGCCTCACCATGTACGGCGGCCTCATCGTGGCCGGCGCGATGGTGATCCGCTACTTCGTCAAGCACGGCATCCCCGTGTGGCAGGGCGCCGACAGCGCCGCGCCCGGGGTGATGCTCGCCTACGGCGTGGGCCGCATCGGCTGCCAGGTGAGCGGCGACGGCGACTGGGGCATCGTGAACACCACCATCCTCGGGCCCGGTCCGCGGTGGCTGTGGCAGTATGACTACCCCAACAACGTGAACGGTGTGGGCGTGCCCATCCTCGACGGCCGCACCTGCTTCGACGGCTACTGCACCGTGCTGCCCGAGACCGTGTTCCCCACCCCGCTGTACGAGACCATCGTCTGCATCGGCTTCTTCTTCCTGCTGTGGGCGCTGCGCAGGAAGCTGCGTCCCGCCGGCAGCATCTTCTTCCTCTTCCTTTTCCTCAACGGCCTGGAGCGCTTCTTCATCGAGAAGATCCGCGTGAACGTGGAGGTGCTCCCGGGCATCACCCAGGCCGAGATCATCGCCACCATCCTGATGCTGGCCGGCGTGGCCGGACTGGCATGGCTGCGGCGCAAACCCGACCCTGCACATGGATCTTGAACGACTCACCCACCTGGTCGCCACCGTGGCGAGCGACATCGCCGAATTCATCCGCGCCGAGGCCGGCCGCCTCACCGAGGCCGGCGTGAGCACCAAGAGCGCCAACAACCTGGTGACGCACGTGGACCACACCGCCGAGGACCGCATCGTGGAGGCCCTGGAACGCTTCCTGCCCGGAGCCGGCTTCATCGCCGAGGAAGGCAGCGGCGAGAAAGGTGACGGCCTCAACTGGGTGATCGATCCGCTGGACGGCACCACCAACTTCGTGCACGGTGTACCCTGCTACTGCATCAGCATCGCGCTGCTCGATGGCACCGAACCCCTGCTGGGCGTGGTGCATGAGGTGACGCGCAACGAGCAGTTCACGGCGTGGAAGGGCGGCGGCGCCTGGCTCAACGGCCAGCCCATCCGCGTGTCGCAACGCAGGGAGCTGGTGGAAAGTCTGCTCGCCACGGGCTTCCCGTACGACGACTTCGGCTATGAGGCCGAGTACATGGACCTGCTGCGCGAGCTGATGCACCGCACGCGCGGCATCCGTCGCCTGGGCAGCGCCGCGGCCGACCTGGCCTACGTGGCCTGCGGACGCTTCGAGGCGTTCTACGAGTACGGCCTCAACAGCTGGGACGTGGCGGCCGGCGTGCTGCTGGTGCGTGAGGCGGGCGGCAAGGTGAGCGGCTTCGCCCCCAGCAAGGACCCCGTGTTCGACGAGGAGATCGTGGCCACCAACAGCGCCATCCACAACGAGCTGCTGGAGGTGATCGAGAGGAACTGGCAACGGCAGGATTGA
>CAYXKE010000052.1:14458-18370 GCA_964464935.1 uncultured Chryseobacterium sp. | reverse complement strand
CGCATATCGGCCCGTGCCTGCAGCAGGTCGATGATGCGTTGGATGTAGTTCTGTTGGGCGGTGAGGTGGTTGCCGTGCTCCTGGGTCAGCTCGAAACTGCTGGCCACCCCCTCGGTGAATTTGATGCTCGTCCGGTCGAAGATGCGCTGGCTCAGCTCCAGGTTGCGCCGGCTCGTTTCGTAGCTGTCCTGTGCGGCACGGAGGATGGCCTGCTGCTGCTCCTTCTCGGCCAGCAGGCGCTGTTCGGTGGCCTTCGCGTTCACCTCGGCCTGCTGCAGCGAGAGGCGCGCCTGCTTCAATTGCTGCTGGCGCATGCCACCGCTGAAGATCGGCACGTTCAGCTGCAGGCCCCACATGCTGCCGGGGAACCACCACGCGCCGTTGCCGATGTCGAACTCCATGTAGTTGTAGGCCTGCTGGTAGTTGATGAAGCCGCCGAGCGAGGGCATGTAGGCGGCTTTCTTGTTGCGCACCTCCAGCTCGCCCAGACGCAGCATGCTCTGCGCCACCTGGTGGTCGATGTGCTGGTCCACGGCGAAAGGCGCGTCGGCCAGGCCTGCTTCGTTGGGGTCGTCGAGCAGGGGCTGCAGCGCGTCGGTGAGGGTCACAGGCGTGCCGATGGGCAGTCCGAGCACCAGGTTCAGGTAGGCGCGGGCCACCCTGGCCTGCTGTTCCAGGTTGCGCTGCTGGTTGCGGGTCTCTTCCACCTGCACGGTGAGGCGGTCGGCATCGGTGCTTTCGAGCATGCCCTGTTCCGCCATGGCGGCGGCATCGTTCGCGGCTTTCTCCAGCACGGGCAGACTTTCGCCGAGCAGTCGGATGCCCTCTTCGGCGGCCAGCACACCGAGGTAGGCCTTGGCGGCCTGCACCCGGGCGTTCAGGGCCGCCTGCTCCAAGTCCTTGGTGCTCTTGGTGCGCAGCTCGCGCGCGGCCCTCAGGCCCACCAGGTAGCTGCCATCGAAGAGGAGCTGCTGCAGCTGCACGGTGCCGGTGATGGTCCATGGCAGGGCGAACTCGATCACCATCAGGTCATCGCCCCCGAAGAAGCTGGGCACCACCATCTTCGGGATCTTCAGGTAGTTCTGCATGGCGCCGGTACCGCTGATCTGCGGCAGGCCCATGCCGGTGATCTCCTTGATCCGCGCTTCGGCCTTCTCCGCCTCCAGCGCGCTGGCCTGCACGGCATAGCTCTGTTTGGCGGCCATGTCCAGCGCCTGCTGCAGGCTCAGGCTCACCGGCCCCTGCGCGTGGAGCGCAATGGCCAGCAGCCCAACGAGGCTGGTGATGATGCTTCTCATGGATGGTGTGCTTTGGTCACTTTCTTCTCCAGGTATTCAATGCCCTTGCGGCTGGCGATCCCACGGATGTGGTAGCGGAAGAGCTCCCAGTTGATCTCGGCCATGCTGTAGCGCTCGGTGAGGCGGCCCATCTCCACGCTCATCACGCGGTCGAACCGCACCGCGTACAGCCGGGCGATCAGCGGCACGTTCAGGTCCTCGCGGTACAGCCCTTCACGCATGCCCTTCTCCATGTTGTCGGCCACCATCTCCACCACCTCCACCTGCTTGCCCTGCTCCATGATCTGGCAGGCCTCGGGGTGGTACTTGGCCAGATCGTGGTGGATGGACGGATGCAACCGGGTGACCACGCCCGCGATGTACTGGGCGATGGCGTACATCTCATCGATGGCGTTCAGGCCCTGCGCACGGATCTCGCGCACTTGCTGCTGGAAGCCCGCACTGATGTGCCGCATCACGCGGGTCACCAGGTCGTTCTTGTCGCTCACATGCAGGTACAGGGTCTTCTTGCTGATCCCCAGCTCCCGCGCGATGTCGTCCATCGTCACGCTGCGGATCCCACGCGACCAGAAGACCTTGGCGGCCTCCTCCACGATGCGGAGGGAGCGCTCCTCGGACACGCGCTCCTCCATGGAGCGCTCCATTCCTGCGGTTCCCTGTTCCATGGGGGGCGCGAAAGTAGACCCCCGAAGGCGCACCTGGAAACTCCGCGACCTGTTTTTCGTTTCCTGAGTGACGAGCGGTTGGGAAGCTCCATGAGCGGCTTCCCATTGCGCTCAATACGTCCCCGGCACGTCGGCGTCCACCACGATGATGATGTCGGCCTGGCCCAGGTATTCCGCGTCGAGCTTGGTCACTTCGGCCTGGGTCACCGTGGCGATGGTCACGCGCTTCAGATCCGGACGCAGCCGTTGCAGGTACCAGTTGATGCCCTCGTGAAAATCGCTGTGGAAGCTGCCGTTGTAGTGGATGAGTCGGCTGCCCGGCACGTAGCGCTCCACGATGCTGTGCGCCATGGTGGCATCCTTCAGGGCCTGTGCCTTCACCATGTTCGGGGTGCCGTGGTCGCCCATCATGCCAAGCATGTGCCGGTAGCGCGGCAGGTCCGGGTCGAAGGCGATGGGGAGCGGTGCGATCCAGGCGCGCTCGGCCTCGGGCACGGTGTCCAAGGCTTCGAACCCGCCCCGGTTCACGGCACGGGCGTAGCGCCGCGGCACGTTGGCGGCCACGAAGGGGAAACCCCGGTCCTTCGCCAGGTCCACCAGGGGCTTGTAGTCGCTGGCGTGGTTCTTCCACAGGCGGGCCAGGGTGTCGAAGGCGGCCTGATCGATCTCACCCCGCAGGTAGCGGTCCAGCGTGGCCTGGTCGTCGCGCTCGATCATCTCGGCGGCCAGCACCAGCGGGCCCTGGTTCGCCAGCTCACGCGTCACCTCCAGCTGCAGCCAGTGGGCGATGGCGTTGTTGTGCAGCTCGCCGAACAGGATGATGTCGGCCTGCTGCAGCTGCTTCATCATGGCCTTGTGCGAGAGCGGCTTGCCCTTGGCCGTGAAGAGGTTGTAGGCCGGAAGCACCTGGGCGGACACCCCCAGGGCGGCATGGGTGATGAGCAGTGAGGCGAACAGACGGATGAGGCGAAGGCGCATGCGGGCGGGTGATGGGGCCGCAAGATCGGCATCCGCCCGGACGACGCCGGTACGGGTGGGGCGCTGACCAGCGCTTTGTCCGTACCTTTGCGGCTCCAATTTGGACCGTTTCCAAATAAGCCACACCGCCGGCAATGGCGGGCCTGCCATGATCAAAGTATCCGACAACGCCCGGGCCGAAGTCACCAAGCTGCTGGGCCAGGAAGGCCGCGGTCCGGGCCACTTCGTCCGTGTGGGGGTGAAGGGCGGCGGCTGCTCGGGCCTGATGTACGACCTCACCTTCGATGACCAGATGAACGATGGCGACAAGGTCTTCGAGGACAATGGTGTAAAGGTGGTGGTGGACAAGAAGAGCCTCCTCTACCTGCTGGGCACCACGCTCGATTTCAGCGGCGGCCTCAACGGCAAGGGCTTCCAGTTCATCAACCCCAACGCGAGCCGGACCTGCGGATGCGGGGAAAGCTTTTCGATCTGACACCGCCTGCAGGGAACCCCATATCCATGGCACAGGACACCGACGATATCCTCCGCGAGGTCACCGAGAAGGAGTACGCCTACGGTTTCGTCACGGAGATCGAGAGCGAGAAAGCGCCCAAGGGGCTGAACGAGGACATCGTCCGGTTCATCAGTGCGCGGAAGAACGAGCCCGAATGGCTGCTCGAATGGCGGCTGGAGGCCTTCCGCCTGTGGCAGAAGATGGAGGAACCCACCTGGGCGCACGTGCACTACCCCAAGATCGACTACCAGAACGCGTACTACTACAGCGCGCCCAAGAAGAAGCCGACGCTCAACAGCCTGGACGAGGCCGATCCCGAGCTGATCAAGACCTTCGAGAAGCTGGGCATCTCGCTGCAGGAGCAGAAGCGCCTGGCCGGCGTGGCGGTGGACGTGGTATTCGACAGCGTGAGCGTGAAGACCACCTTCCAGGAGACGCTGAAGGAGAAAGGCATCATCTTCTGCAGCTTCAGCGA
>CAYXKE010000052.1:0-14358 GCA_964464935.1 uncultured Chryseobacterium sp. | reverse complement strand
GCCGCCGTGGTGGAACTGGTGGCCATGAAGGACGCCGAGATCAAGTACAGCACCGTGCAGAACTGGTACCCCGGCGACAAGGACGGCAAGGGCGGCATCTACAACTTCGTGACCAAGCGCGGGCTCTGCCTGGGTGAGCGCAGCAAGATCAGCTGGACGCAGGTGGAGACCGGCAGCGCCATCACGTGGAAGTACCCCAGCTGCGTGCTGAAGGGCGACCACAGCATCGGCGAGTTCTACAGCGTGGCGGTGACGAACAACCGGCAGCAGGCCGACACGGGCACCAAGATGACCCACATCGGCAAGGGCACCAAGAGCACCATCGTGAGCAAGGGCATCAGCGCCGGCCTTTCCAACAACAGCTACCGGGGCCTGGTGAAGATCGGCAAGGGGGCCAAGGGGGCACGCAACTTCAGCCAGTGCGACTCGCTGCTGCTTGGCGACCGCTGCGGCGCGCACACCTTCCCCTACATCGAGAGCGAGAACCCCAGCGCGATGGTGGAGCACGAGGCCACCACGAGCAAGATCGGCGAGGACCAGATCTTCTACCTGAACCAGCGCGGCATCGAGACGGAGAAGGCCGTGAGCCTGATCGTGAACGGCTACTGCAAGGAAGTGCTCAACCAGCTGCCGATGGAGTTCGCCGTGGAGGCGCAGAAGCTGCTGGCGGTGAGCTTGGAGGGCAGCGTGGGGTGATCGCCGGCAACCACCGCAATGAAAAAGGCCGGGGCAGATCACCCGGCCTTTTCGTTGTCATGCATGAGGCTCACGGCACCTGCTCCTCCCGTATGCTGGTGGGCACGGAACCACCCACGTTCACCAGGATCAGGTCGCGATCGTTCTCGGCGCCGGTGTACTTCACCTGTCCGTCGAGGTTGATGTCCTCGCCGAGATAGCCCACCACGGTGGCCGTTGGCGTGGCGCCGCCGATGGCGCTCAGGATGAGGTCGCGGTCGTTGGCGCCGCCGGTGTAGCGCACCACGCCATCGCCGTTCACGTCGCCCGCCCACAATGCGCGGATGCCGCCCACGGTCTTGCGCGCATCGGTACCATGGGTGGCCAGCGCGGGATCGCTGAAGTCCAGACGCACCACCTGGGTCCCGAAGGCCAGGGGCTGCGCCGTCATCGCCCCCAGGTGGTTGCGGTGCAGCACCGCCACATGGTAGTTGCCGCGGGGCGCCTCGGTGAACACCAGCGGGGTGGTGCCATCGGGACGTACCACGCGGCCGTCGGCCTGCACCAGGGCCGGCACCTCGTCCACCACCACGGCGGGGTCGTCCGCATCGCGCAACTGCACCCACACCCAGTCCACCGGTGCGGAGGAGGCCACGCGCTCCATCACCTGGCTGCTGGTGGTGGCGCCGAGGCCATAGGGATCGGTGGTGGGAAGCAGCCCCTGTTGTTTCAGATCGGTGCGCATCACCGGCCCGATCATCGGCCCTTCGAGGAACACGCTCAGGTCCAGCTCCACGTCGCCGTCGAGGTAGTCGTAGATGCCGTCGCTGTCGCGGTCCACGCCGGCACGCACTTTCACATGGGCGTGGACCACGGTCCATGTGAGCGGGTTGCCCTGCGCGGCGTGGTTCTTCAGCTGGTCGTGCGTCACGATGGGGGCGCCGTTGAGGTCGGGCTGGTAGTTGTTGCCGCTCACCAGGTAGAAGCCCCGGTGCTCGCCCTGCCACATGCCCTTCACGATCAGTCCGATCTCATCGCTCTGCTCATTGGCCAGGTCGCGCAGGAAGTCCACGTTGGCGGGGGTGTTGGGGGCCCCATTGGGGCTCTGGGCGCCATTGATGGTCTTCTGCAGGCCCACTGCGGGCAGGCTGTGGTTGTCCGCGTGCTGCAGGCCCGGCCCGTTCAACCAGCTGCCCGGGCTGTTGTCCAAGTCCATCGGTTCGCCGGAGCGGGGCCGGCCACAGGCAATGTAGACCACCTCACCGAGGAACGCAACCTCCTCGGCGCCAAGCTCCCTGCTGCCCCTGGTATCCTGTCGCGCTCAGCGCTCCTTGCGCTCTTTCTCGCGCTTCTGGGGCTTCAGCGGGTTGGCGTTGATCGCCTTCCACTGCTCGCGGTGGCGCAGCACATCGCCGGCCAGCCACACCGCGTGGCGGAAGCTGCCGGGATCGGCCACGCCCCGGCCCGCGATATCGAGCCCGGTGCCGTGGTCCGGACTGGTGCGCACGATGGGAAGACCCGCCGTGAAGTTCACGCCATGGCCGAAGCTCAACGCCTTGAACGGCGCCAGCCCCTGATCATGGTACATGGCCAGCACCCCGTCGAACTGGCGGTAGCTACCGTTGCCGAAGAAGCCGTCGGCGGGGTAGGGACCCATGGCCAGGATGCCCTCCTCGTTGAGGCGGCGCACGGCCGGCGCGATGCGCTCCCGATCCTCCTGGCCCAGGGTGCCGTTATCGCCCGCGTGGGGGTTGAGGCCGAGCACGGCGATGCGGGGGCTCATCCGGCCCAGGTCGCGCTGCAGGCTCTGGTGCATCATGCGCGCCTTGGCGATGATGCGCTCGGTGGTGATGGCCGCGGGCACCTCCTTCAGCGGCACATGGCCGGTCACGGTACCCACGCAGAGCTCCTCGCTCACCAGCAGCATCAGCACCTCACCGTCGCCACCGGCCAGATGCTGCAAGTACTCGGTGTGGCCGGGAAAGGCGAAGCCCGCCTGCTGCATGCTGTGCTTGTCGATGGGGGCGGTCACCAGCACATCGGTCTTGCCGGCGGCCAGATCATGCGTGGCGGCCTCCAGGCTCATGATGGCATACTTGGCCAACCCGCCCGAAGGCTGGCCCAGCGCGGGCTCCACGTCATCGTCCCAGAGGTGCACCACGTTGAGGCGCTTGGGCAGTGCGTCGCGGGCATCGTCGATGCGGTGGAACTGTACGGCGTCCAGGCCGAGCACCTTGCGGTGGGCGCTCACCACCTTGTTGGAGCAGTACAGCACGGGGGTCACGTCGGCGAGCATGCGTGGCTCCTCGAAGCATTTGAGCACCACCTCGATGCCGATGCCATTGAGATCACCACAGGAGATGCCCACACGGAGCGGGGGTCGGGTTTCCACGAGCGGTCGGGTTGAGGGTTACTCCTGCACGCGGCGGCGCAGGAACTCGAACAACAGGCGCACGCCCACGCCGGTGCCGCCCTTGGGCCGGTAGCCGTCGCGGCGGGTGAGGAATGCGGGGCCGGCGATGTCGATGTGAACGAAGGGGTGCGTGGTGAAGCGCGCCAGGAACTTCCCCGCGGTCTGTGCGCCGGCCAGGTCGCTGCCCAGGTTCTTGATGTCGGCCACGTCGCTCTCGATCTCCTGATCGTATTCCTCCCAGAAGGGCAGCCGGGCCACACGTTCGTACACGTGTTCACCGGCGTTCTCCAGACGGCGGAACACCTCCTCGTCGGCGGTGCCCATCACGGCACTGCCGTAAGTGCCGATGGCGCGCATCGCGGCACCGGTCAGGGTGGCCACGGTCACCACCAGCTCGGGCTTGTAGCGCTCGGCATAGCTGATGGCATCGGCCAGGACCAGTCGGCCCTCGGCATCGGTGTTCATCACCTCCACGGTCATGCCGTTGTGCATGCGCAGCACATCGCCGGGGGCATAGGCGTTGCCACCGGGACGGTTGTCGGTGGCGGGCACCAAGGCCACCACCCGCAGGGGCAGGCCCTGGCGGGCGATGGCGTACATGGCACCGGCCACGGCGGCGGCCCCGGCCATGTCGCACTTCATCTGGTCCATGCTGTTGGGCGTGGGCTTCAGGCTGAGGCCGCCGGTATCGTACACCACGCCCTTGCCCACCAGCACCACCGGCTGCTTGTTCACGGCGTTGCGCGGCGCCCATTCCATCACGGTGAACGTGGGCGGCTCGGTGCTGCCGCGGTTCACCGCCAGCAGGCCACCCATGCCCATCGCCTCGATCTGCGCCTTGGTGAGCACCTGCACCTTGAAGCCGCCATTGCGGGCCATGGTGCGGAACTCGTTGCCCAGTTGCGTGGCGGTCAGCACCGATGCGGGCTCGTTCACCAGGTCGCGGGCCATGCAGGTGGCGGTGCACACATCCGTGAGCGCCGCGATGCCGGCGGCGTCGGCACCCACCAGGTGGAGCCGGGTCAGCGTGGGGGCTTTCCCCCCGCCGTTCGGGGTCTTGTGGCGGCGGAAGCTGTAGTTGCCCAGCCACACCCCTTCGGCCACGGCCTGCATGATATCGGCATCACCCTGGTGGTCGATCAGCTGGGCCTCCTCGATGCGCATCTCGTTGAGGTGCGCGGCCATGCGATCGCCGGCCTTGCGGGCCCGCTCCAGCATCCTGGGGCGGTCGGCCTTTTCCACGCGGTGCACCAGCACCCAGCGACCGTTGCGCAAACCGGCGGCAAAGAGGCCATCCTGCTCCAGCAGGGAGGTGAGCCGCTTCTGCTCGGCACGGTCAAAGCCAAGCTCCTTCAATCGCGCCGTGCGGTCGATCACGACCAAGGTCTCGCGCGTGGTCGCGGCACGCGTGCTTTTCACCAATTCGATCATCCGTCGGGGGTTGCGGCCAAAGATAGGCGGCCGTTCCGGCGGCGTTCGCTGCCACAGGTCACCCGATCAACCGCTCAACCCCGCTCCGGCGAACCGATGAACTTGTACACCACACCGGCCAGCACGGCACCCAGGATCGGCGCCACCCAAAACAGCCAGAGCTGGCCCAGGTAGGCGCCGCCGGCGAAGATGGCCTGACTGGTGCTGCGGGCCGGGTTCACGCTGGTGTTGGTCACCGGGATGCTGATCAGGTGGATCAACGTCAGGCCCAGGCCGATGGCGATCGGTGCGAAGCCCTTCGGTGCGCGGCTGTCGGTGCTGCCCAGGATGATCAGCAGGAAGAAGAAGGTCATCACCACCTCAGCGATGAAGCCGCTGGTGAGCGAGTAGCCGCCCGGGCTCAACTCGCCCACACCGTTGGCCGCGAAGCCACCGAGGTCGGCGCCGTTGCCACTGGCGATCGTCCACAATACGCCCGCGCCGGCGATGCCGCCCAGCACCTGCGCCACGATGTAGCCGAGCAGCTCACCGGCGTTGAAGCGGCCACCCATCCACAGGCCGATGGACACGGCCGGGTTGAGATGACAGCCGCTGATGTGCCCGATGGCGAAGGCCATGGTGAGCACGGTGAGACCGAAGGCGAGCGACACGCCCAGCAGGCCGATGCCCACATCGGGGAAGGCGGCGGCCAGCACGGCACTGCCGCAGCCGCCCAGTACCAACCAGAAAGTCCCAAGGAATTCAGCAACAAGCTTTTTCATGGCGAACACGGGTTTGGTGTACCGAAGTTTACGGAACATTCCTTCGGACGGCATTTCTGAGAACCGTCACCAAGGGGCATGGACGCCATGTCCCATACGGGTGGTTCGCCACAAATTTTCGATCCGGTCCGAGCGCGGGATCGGCCGAACGGGACTTCCCCTCCGCACAGATCCGGGCATCATGGAACACGATATGCGTTCAACACAGGCGGGTCGACTGATCTTCTCCGGCTTTCTACTCTTCCTGATCGCCTGGTGATCGGGCTGTTCGTGGGGCGCATGGCCCATCCGCGCATGGGCTTGTCCGCCATTTGGAAGGCATGATGAACGGCATGTTCCTGGTCCTGCTCGGACTGGTCTGGAAGCGCCGGGTACTGTCACCACACCTGCTCCGCGCCACCTGGTGGCTGGCGATCTATGGCACGTTCGCGAACATCATCGCCGGGGTGATCGCGGCCATCATCGGAGCCGGCAAAATGCTTCCCATCGCGGGTGGTCAGGAAGGGTCGGGGCCGGTGGAAGGCCTCATCGGGTTCCTTCTGGTGACCCTCTCGCTGAGCATGCTCGCGGTGACCGTGTTCGTGCTGATCGGCTACCACCGGCACATGCAGCGCGGCGCGCGCGGGTGACCGACCACTTCCGATCACTCCTTCACCACGATCGCCAGCTCCTGCAGCTGTTGGGCATCGATGCGGCTGGGCGCGTCGATCATCACATCGCGGGCGGCGTTGTTCTTCGGGAAGGCGATGAACTCGCGGATGTCGCTGCGGCCGCCGAAGAGGGCCACCCAACGGTCGAATCCGAAGGCTGCACCACCGTGCGGCGGGGCGCCGTACTCGAAGGCATCGAGGAGGAAGCCGAACTTGTAGCGGGCCTCCTCGTCGGTGAAGCCCAGCGCCCGGAACATGGCCTCCTGCATGTCGCGCGCGTGGATGCGGATGCTGCCGCCGCCGATCTCCGTGCCGTTGATCACCAGGTCGTAGGCGTTGGCGCGCACGCTGCCCAGGTCGGTGCCGCTCAGCAGTTTGTGTGCATCCTCCGGCTTGGGCGCGGTGAAGGGGTGGTGCATGGCGTGCCAGCGGCCGCTCTCCTCATCGTGCTCCAGCAGCGGGAAATCGATCACCCACAGCGGCTTGAACACGTCGGGGTGGCGCAGGCCGAGCCGATCGCCCAGGTGCAGGCGCAGCTCGTTCAACTGCTTGCGCACCTTGTCGGCCTTGCCGGCCATGATGCAGAGCAGGTCGCCCTGGGCCATGCCGAAGCGTTCGGCCCAGGCCTGCAGCTGTTCGGGCGTGTAGAACTTGTCCACCGTGCTCTTCAGCCCCTCGTCGGTCCACTTCACGAACACGATGCCCGTGGCCCCGATCTGCGGGCGCTTCACGAAGTCGATCAGCGCATCGGTCTGCTTGCGGCTCCAGCCGGCGCAGCCGGTGGCGTTGATGCCCACCACCAGCTCGGCCTCGTCGAACACCTTGAAGCCGCTGCCTTTCGCCAGGTCGTTCAGCTCGTGGAACGCCATGCCGAAGCGCAGGTCGGGCTTGTCGCAGCCATAGCGCTTCATGGCCTCGTCGAAGCCCATGCGCGGGAAGGGCTCGTTGAACTCCAGCCCCAGCACACTGCGGAAGAGGTGCTTGGCCAGGCCCTCGAAGGTGCGCAGGATGTCCTCCTGCTCCACGAAGGCCATCTCGCAGTCGATCTGGGTGAACTCGGGCTGGCGGTCCTGGCGCAGGTCCTCGTCGCGGAAGCACTTCACGATCTGGAAGTAGCGGTCGAAGCCGGCCACCATCAGCAATTGCTTGAAGGTCTGCGGGCTTTGCGGCAGCGCGTAGAACTCGCCCTGGTGCAGGCGGCTGGGCACCACGAAGTCGCGGGCACCCTCGGGCGTGCTCTTGATCAGCACGGGGGTTTCCACCTCCAGGAAGTGCTGTTGGCTGAGGTAGTTGCGGGCCTCGATCGCCATGCGGTGGCGCAGCTCGAAGTTCTTCCGGATGGTGGGCCGGCGCAGATCGAGGTAGCGGTACTTCATGCGCAGCTCATCGCCGCCATCGGTCTCGTCCTCGATGGTGAACGGCGGGGTGTCCGCGGTGTTCAGCACCTTCAGCTCGGTGACGATGATCTCGATCGCACCGGTGGGCAGATGGGCGTTCTTGCTCTCGCGTTCGCGCACGGTGCCGGTGGCCTGCACCACGAACTCGCGGCCCAGCTTGCGGGCGGCGGCGCACAGGTCGGCATCGCGCTCCATGTTGAAGCTGAGCTGGGTGATGCCGTACCGATCGCGCAGGTCCACGAAGGTCATGCCGCCCAGGTCGCGGGCGCGTTGGACCCATCCGGCGAGGGTCACGGTCTGGCCGGCGTCAGAGAGGCGGAGTTCGCCACAGGTGTGGGTGCGGTACATGGCGCGTGGGAAATGGCCTGCGAAGGTACCGAGCGGGGGATAGTGGGGCCCACTTCAGCCTGCAAAGGCCCGGTGCACGGCGTGCATGTGCCCGCGAATGGAAAAGCGAGGTGCCCCGGTGATCGCGCGCCCGCTGTCCCCTACTCCACCACGGTGAAAGTGAGGCTCCGCCGCGTGGTGTTGCCGCCGTTCTCCATGGCCACGACGCTCCACGTTTCGGTGCATGGCTGGGGCGACATGATCGCCTGCACGTTGAAGGTCATCGGGTTGGCGCTGAAGGGCACGCTGTCCTGCCGCTGCCAGGGGCCGCCGTTGATGCTGCGCTCCACGTAGACCATGTACAGGCTGCGCGACCCCTCGGAGACCATGGGGCCGATCAGCAGCGTGTCGTTCACCAGCGCGGTGTCGTTCTGGTACGTGTAGCCGCTGTCCATCCGGAATGTGATCCCGGCCGCGCGGTAGCCGCCATCGTCCTCCTCCTTCCGGCAGGAAGAGCCCAGCAGGAGCACCAAGGCCAAGGCCGTGAACACTGTCATGCGGATCATGGCAGCAAATGTAGGTGGACCAGGGCGCCCACCATTGGCCCGCCCCAGCTACCTTTTGGGCGGTGAGCCCAGCCGACCACCGTGTTCCGATGAGCCCGAAGAAGACCACCCAGCAGCCTGCCCGCCCACGCAAAGCGGCCCGGCGTTCCTCCGCCCGCAGGACCACCACACCGGCCACCCCACCCCTGAAAGGAGTGAGCGACATCCGCCGCTTCTTCCACCGCAACGAGGTGCCCATCTACTTCATCAGCGCCACGAACTTCAACCTGCTCGGCGCCGACGAATGGATCCGCGGGTTCCGGTACATCACCTACATCGATTGCTTCGACGGGCAGCACCCCAACAACTTCACCCCGATCGCGGAATTGCCGCACAAGGAGTTCGAGAGCATCGAGGACATCAACAACTACCTGCTCGAGCACAAGGAGGTGCACGACCTGGTGCGGCGCCGCGCGCGCAACGGCCAGGCCGGCAAGGCACTCTTTCTCATGTTCGACGAGCGCACCGAGAAGCTGGCGCGCAAACTGGGCCTGGAGGTGCTCTTCCCCCCCGCCAAGCTGCGCAGCTTCATGGACAACAAGGTGAACACCAACCGCGTGGCCGAAAAGGCCGGTGTGCCGCCCGTGCCCTACGTGCTGAAGCCGGTGAAGAGCTACGCGCAGCTGCTGAAGGTGGCCCGCCATCTGGGCGACGACCTGGTGGTGCAGACCCCCTACGGCGACAGTGGCCACACCACCTTCTTCGTGGCGAACGCGGCGGACTATGCCAGGCACGCGAAGGCGATCGAGGCCGAGCGGGAGTGCAAGATCATGAAGCGGATCAACTGCCGGGGTGCCGCCATGGAGGCCTGTGTGACGCGGCATGGCACCATCGTGGCCCCGCTGATGACCGAGCTGGTGGGCTTCCCCGAGCTCACACCGTACAAGGGCGGCTGGTGCGGCAACGAGCTCCATGCCCATGCCTTCACCCCGGCGATCCGGCGCCAGGCCCGGCAATATGCCGAGCGCTTCGGCAACCAGCTGTACAAGGAGGGCTACCGCGGCTATTTCGAACTGGACTTCCTCATCGACACCGACACGGACGCGGTGTACCTGGGCGAGCTGAACCCGCGGATCACCGGTGCCAGCAGCCTCACCAACCACGCGGCCTTCGCCATGAGCGATGCCCCGCTGCACCTGTTCCACACGCTGGAATGGATGGATGTGCCCTATGAGCTGAGCGTGAAGGCGCTGAACCGCCGCTGGGCCCGGCCCGAGAACATCGACGACTGGGGCCAGCTGGTGATCAAGTTCACCGATGACCGGGTGGAGCGCGTGGTGGAGGCGCCGCGCACGGGCATCTGGCGCATGGGGCGCAACGGCCAGATCCAGTACAGCCGCATGGACAGCCGGCGCCGCGCGGTGGAGAACGAGGACGAGGCGTTCTTCCTCCGCATCGCACGGGTGGGCGACTGGCTTTACGAAGGCGCCGACATGGGCATCCTGGTGATGCGCGGCCGCATGATGACCGACGACTTCCAGCTCACCGAACGCGCCAGGCGCTGGATCGCGGGGATCAAGGCGCAGTACCAGAGCGAGGCGCCCGGTCGCGGCGCACCCGCGTCCATCGGCGGGTTCAAGATGATGTAGGTCCCGGCGGCCACCCCCTTCGACCCATGCAACTGCACCTGGAACTGGTCCACGAGCCCTGGCCGGGCGAACGCTGGCAAAGCTTCTGGGGGCATGTGTGGCCGCTGTACCGCGAGTGGTTCCTGCGCGAAGGCATCGACGCGCGGCCCGGCTACACCACGAGCCGGTCGGCCCTGGAGGAGCACATGCACGAGCTGATACCGGTATATGATGCGCTCTGTGCATTGGCCGGCGGTGGCGACGTGGAGGCGCGCTTCCTGGCGATGTGGTGCCCGCCCGCCTACATGGCCGGCTGCTCACAGGTGGCGTGGACCCGCGGCAACCCCACCCTGGTGCGCAACTACGACTACGACCCCCGCCTCTTCGATGGCCGACTGCGCCTAACCATGTGGCGCAAACCCGTGATCGGCATGCAGGACAGCGGCTGGGGCCTGCTCGATGGCATGAACGCCGACGGCCTCGCGGCCGCGCTGGCCTTCGGCGGCCGGCCGGTGCAGGGCAAGGGCTTCGGCATACCGCTCGTGGTGCGCTATGTGCTGGAGACATGCAGCACCGTGGACCAGGCCGTGGCCGTATTGCAACGGCTGCCCGTACACATGAGCTACAGCGTGCTGCTGCTGGACCGCGACCGCCATCACGCCGTGGTGCACCTCAACCCCGACCGCCCCGCGCGGGTGGTGCACCGCCCGCTGTGCACCAACCATCAGGAACAGGTGGAGTGGGACGCTTATGCGGCCTTCACGGCCACGCTGCAGCGCCAAGCCTGGCTGGAGGAATGCCTGGACGATCCGAAGATGGACCGCGCCAAGCTGGAGGAACGTTTCCTGCGCCCGCCGCTGTACCACCAGCAGTACCTGCGCGGCTTCGGCACGCTGTACACCATCAGCTACGACGTGGCCCGCGGTCGCTTCAAGGTGCGCTGGCCCGCCCAGCAGGTGGAGGGCGGGTTCCGGCGTTTCCCGGAGGGCATGGTGCACGTGACCCTGCTGCGTCCGGCCGGACGGTACCTCACCAAGTGAGGCGCCCACCACGGCATTGCGGCGATCCCCGACATTTGGCCGCATGTCCCATCAAGCCAAGCTGAAACGCCAGCTGCTCATCCTGGAGCGTCTGCCGCACCGCCCCAGTTTCGCTGAACTGGCGGACCATCTGGAGGCCCACGGGCTGCAACTGAGCCCCCGCACCCTGCAACGCGACATCGAGGAGATCCGCGCCGAACTGGGCATCCGCGTGGTGTACGACCGCCCCGCCAACTGCTACACGCTCTCCGCCGCCGATGCGGCCCGCCTGGGCATGCGGCATGTGCTGGAGCGCGCGCAATGGCCCGAGGTGGTGCGCCAAGGTGGTGGCAGCGGAGGGCTCGATACGATGATGTGCTTCAGCGGCGGCCCACAGGGCGTGCTGCAGGCCGGCCCGCTGCTGCGTGCCATCCGCGAGCGCCGCGAGACCCGCGTGCAATACCGCACCGGCAACACGCTGAAGGAGGCCCGGGTGCAGCCACACCTGCTGAAGGAACACCACGGCCGCTGGTACCTGCTGGGCCGCCATGCGGGCAATCGCCTCCCGATCGTGCTGCCGCTGGACCAGGTGGTGCAGGTGCGCACGCTGGCCCGCCGCGGCACGAAGCCCACCGCCGAACAGATGGCCCAATACGCCGCCACCGTCGGCGTGGAGCCCGCATCGGGCAAGGTGGTCCGCGTGGTGTTGCACGTGGCCCGGCCCCGCGCGCAGGAACTCATCGCGCGGCCGCTGCACGCATCCCAACAGGTGCTCGGCAGCGACCGCCAGGGGACGACGTTCGCGCTGGAGGTGGTGCCCAATGCCGGCCTGCGCGAGCAGTTGATGGCGTGGGGCGCCGATGTACGCGTGCTGGAGCCCCGGTCACTGGCGCGCGAGATGCGGCAGGCCCACCAGGCGGCGGTGCTGCGTTACAAGGGCTGATCCACCATCTCCACATCGAACAGGTCGGCCAGCTCCAGCTTGAGCCGGGCCTTCACCTCTTCCATGTCGAGCAGGCCGCCCAGTTCCCGGGCCATGCACGTCACGCCCTTGTCGCGGATGCCGCAGGGCACGATGTGGTCGAAGTAGCTCAGGTCGGTGTTCACATTGAAGGCGAAGCCATGCATGGTGACCCAGCGGCTGGCGCGGATGCCGAAGGCGCAGATCTTCCGGGCCTTGATGGGATCCTCCGGGTCGAGCCATACACCGGTGAGGCCTTCGATGCGGCCGGCCTTGATGTGGTAGGCCTCCAGCGTGCCGATCACCGCCTCCTCCAGCGTGCGCAGAAAGCGGTGGATGTCGGTGAAGTGGTGGTCGAGGTCGAAGATGGGATAGCCCACGATCTGGCCGGGGCCGTGGTAGGTGATGTCGCCGCCGCGGTCGATGGGGAAGAACTGCACCCCGCGCGCCCGAAGGCCTTCCTCGTTCAGCAGCAGATGGCTCTGCCGGCCGCTCTTGCCCAGGGTGTACACGTGGGAGTGCTCGCAGAAGATCAGGTGGTCCTCGGTGGGCACCTGTGCTTCGGGCGGCAGGCTCCGGTTGGCGATCTTCCGATCGATGGTGGCCTGGAACAGGCGCTTCTGCAACGCCCACGCGTCCGCGTAAGCGATGGTACCGAGGTCGTGGAATTGGATGCGTCGCACGGTGCAAAGATCCGCATGATCCGCAATGCGGCGGCGGGTGGTGGGTCAGGCGGTGCGTTCCAGCAGGCGCTCGGCCAGGGCGCGGAGCGGAGCACGGGCCGCTGGCGTACCCGCCACCGCCTCCAAGGCCTCGAGGGCGGCGCGGTGGTGGGTGCTGAACTCGGCCTCGGAGGCGGCCCGGGCCCCACTGCGCTCGATCACGGCCAGGATCGCATCGATGTCGCGCGCAGCGGCGGGCTTGGCCAGCTCGGCCCGCAGGGTGTGGTCGCCGTGCGCATCGCTCCACGCCAGGGCGCGGATGAGCAGCCCGGTGCGCTTGCCCGCGCGCAGGTCGCCCCCGCGCTGCTTGCCCGTCGCGGCCGGATCACCGAACGCATCGAGCAGGTCGTCCTTCACCTGGAAGGCCAGGCCCAGTTCCTCACCGAATCGACCGATGAGCGCACACTGATGATCATCGGCGCCGGCCTTCATCGCGCCCACCTGCAGTGCGCATGAGAGCAGCACGGCGGTCTTCAGCCGGATCATCTCGATGTACTCCGGCAGCGTCACCTCGGCGCGTTCGGCGTAGTCCATGTCGAGCTGCTGGCCTTCGCAGACGCGCAATGCATGTTCGGCGAACAGCGCGGCGATGCGCGGGTCGGCGGCCATGAGCTGATGGGCCTTCACCAGCATGGCATCACCGCTGAGGATCGCCGTGGCCACGTCCCACTTCACGTGCACGGCGGGCTGGCCGCGCCGCGTGGGCGAGCCGTCCATGATGTCGTCGTGCATCAGGGTGAAGTTGTGGAACACTTCGATGCCCAGGGCCTCGTCCAGCACATCCTCCGGGCGGCCACCGAAGAGCTGGCAGGCCATGAGGGTGAGCACCGGCCGCACGCGCTTGGCGGGCAGCCCCAGCAGGTAGGCCATGGGCGCATAGAGGCGCGTGCGCGGCAGGGCGTGGGCCCATGCGGCGATGCGGTCTTCGATGAGGCGTTGATGACTGGTCATGCGGAGGTGTGCGTTCACCCGGGCGATCCAGGATGCCCGACGCTACCGGTGTGCGCCATCGTGACCCGAGGTCATTCGATCAGCTTGAGCAGGTACTCCCCGTAGCCGCTCTTGCGCAGTGGCTCGGCCAGCGCGCGGAGCTGATCGGTGCTGATGTATCCGCGCTTGTAGGCCACCTCCTCGATGCAGCCGATGCGCAGCCCCTGGCGCTCCTCGATCACCTGCACGTATTGGGCGGCCTGCATCAGCGAGCGGAAGGTGCCCGTATCGAGCCAGGCGGTGCCGCGGTCCAGCACCTCCACCTTGAGGCGGCCCTGGCGGAGGTATTCGCGGTTCACGTCGGTGATCTCGTACTCACCGCGGGCGCTGGGCTTCAGCGTGGCGGCGATGTCGATCACGGAGTTGTCGTAGAAGTACAGGCCCGGCACGGCGAAGGTGCTGCGCGGCCTGGCGGGCTTCTCCTCGATGCTGATCACGCGGTTGTCCGCACCGAACTCCACCACGCCGTAGCGCTCGGGGTCGCTCACGTGGTAGGCGAACACCAGGCCGCCATCGGGGTCGGTGTGGGCGCTGAGCATTCGGCCCAGGCCCCGGCCATGGAAGATGTTGTCGCCGAGGATCAGCGCCACCTTGTCGGTACCGATGAAATCCCGCCCGATGACGAAGGCCTGCGCCAGCCCGTTGGGCGTGGGCTGCTCGGCGTAGTTGAAGCTGCACCCCAGAGCGCTGCCATCGCCCAGCAGGCGCTTGAAGTGGGGCAGGTCGTGCGGGGTGCTGATGATGAGGATCTCCCGGATGCCCGCGGCCATGAGCGTGCTCAGGGGGTAGTAGATCATCGGCTTGTCGTACACGGGCATGAGCTGCTTGCTCACGGCCAG
>CAYXKE010000051.1:0-18468 GCA_964464935.1 uncultured Chryseobacterium sp. | reverse complement strand
ACGCCCATGCGCATCCATCGCTTCCGTGTGCTGATCGACCACCCCGATGAAGCCTTCCGCGACATCGAGATCGGCAGCGAGCAGAACTTCCTCGACCTGCACCAGGCGATCAAGGACGCCTTCGGCTTCACGGGCCAGGAGATGGCGAGTTTCTACGTGAGCGATGACGAGTGGAGCAAGGGCACGGAGATCCCCCTGGCCGATCTGGGCTTTGCCGAGGACGGTGGCGAGCCCCCCGCGCTGATGGACCAGGTGACGATCGGCGAGCACGTGTCCGGACCCGCCCAACGCTTCATCTACGCATACGACTTCCTGCACATGTGGATGTTCCTGGTGGAGCTGGTGCACACCGGTGAAGCCCAGCCCGATGTGCAATACCCGCGCGTGGTGATGCGCGTGGGCACCCCGCCCGACGAGCACAGCAAAGAACTCGACCTGTCCGAAGGCATCCAGGAAGAGGACGACCCCTACGCCACCAGCGAGGAGGAATACGGCCTGGACCCCGACGATGAGGATGCGGACATGGACGACGACCCCTTCGGCGGCGGTGGTGCCGATCTCGACGATCTGGGCGACGAGTTCCGTTGACGCCGGATGTCCCCCCCCACGCTCCTCGTCATCGGCGGGCCCACGGCATCGGGCAAGACCCGGGCGGCCGTGAAGGTGGCCAAACACTTCGGGGTACCGGTGATCAGCGCCGATTCGCGGCAGTTCTACCGCGCCATGCGCATCGGCACCGCGCGGCCCACGGAGGAGGAACTGGAAGGTGTGCCCCACCACTTCCTGGGCCACCTCGAGCTGGACGAGACCTGGAGCGCCGGCACCTTCGCCCGCGCCGCTGAACCCGTGCTGCAACGCATCGTCCGCCAGGAGGGCATGGCCGTGCTGGTGGGTGGCAGCGGACTGTACATCGACGCGCTGGTGAAGGGGCTGGACCCACTGCCAGCGGCCGATGTGCGGCTGCGCGAAAAGCTGCAGCACCGGTGGCAGTCGCAGGGACTGCCCGCCCTGCTGGCGGAACTGCGCCAGCTGGATCCGGTCACCGCCGACCGCATCGACCAGGCCAACCCGCATCGCGTGCTGCGCGCCCTGGAGGTGTGCCTGCTCACCGGACGTCCATTCAGCGCACAACGCAGCCAGCCCAAGGACCGCACCGACATGCGGATCATCCGCTTCGCCATGGATGTGTCGCGCGCCAAGCTGTACGCGCACATCGATGCCCGAGTGGACCGCATGGTGGCCGACGGGCTGGTGCCCGAGGTGCGGTCCCTCCTGCCCTACCGCACGCACAACGCCCTGCGCACCGTGGGGTACCGCGAACTGTTCATGTACTTCGACGGTGTGCTGACCCTGAAGGAGGCCATCGACCTGGTGAAGCAGCACACCCGCAACTACGCCAAGCGGCAGATGACCTGGCTGCGCCGCGACCCGACATGGCGCTGGCACGATCCGGAGGACATTGACGGGATGATCCAGAACCTGCAGGACACAATACCATGATCGCGGTATAGGAAAGCGGGCATGGCCGGCGGACCTTCGTGCCCATGATGCGCCCCCGGGTTCCCCTCTTCGCCGCCGCCTTGTTCACCGCCTGCGCCGCCCCCTCCGAACCGGCCCCGGGAACGCCCGCCGGCCCCGGCGAGGTGAACGTGTACAGCCACCGGCACTACGACAGCGACAAGCAGCTCTTCGCCCGCTTCACCGAGCTCACGGGGATCCGGGTGAACCTGCTGAGCGCCGGTGATGACGACCTGATGAGCCGCATCGAGGCCGAAGGGCCGAACACCCCCGGCGACGTGCTGATCACCGCCGATGCGGGGCGCCTGGGCCTGGCCAAGTCACGCGGCCTCTTCCAGCCGGTGGAAAGCGCCGTGCTGGAGGCCAACATCCCCGGCAGCCGCCGCGATCCCGAGGGGCACTGGTTCGGCTTCAGCATGCGCGCCCGCGTGTTCGCCTACAACAAGCACAAGGTCGATCCCGCCACGCTGACCACCTATGCCGACATCACCCGGCCGGAGTTCCGCGGTCGTGTGCTGGCCCGCAGCGGCGACCATGTGTACAACCAGAGCCTCATCGCCAGCATGATCGCCCACGACGGCGCCGAACAGGCCCAGGCATGGGCCGCCGGCGTGGTGAAGAACTTCGCCCGGGCGCCCAAGGGCGGCGACACCGACCAGCTCCTGGCCATCGCGGAGGGCATCGGCGACGTGGCCATCGTGAACAGCTACTACGTGGGCAAGCTGCTGGCCAGCGATGCCCCCGACCGCCAGAAGGCCCGCGGGACCATCGCCCTCGTGTTCCCCGTGAACGGCCCGCACGGCACCCACTTCAACGTGAGCGGCGGCGGTGTGCTGAAGCATGCCCGGAACCGCGACAACGCCATCCGGCTGCTGGAGTTCCTGAGCAGCGACGAGGCCCAGCGGGCCTTCGCCGAAGGAAACATGGAATTCCCGGTGAAGCCCGGCATCCCGGCCTCGCCCATCCTCGAAGCCTTCGGCGCCTTCACGGCCGATACGCTCAACCTCTCCCTGCTGGGCCGCCACAACGCCGAAGCGGTGAAGGTGCTGCACAACGCGGGGTGGCGGTAAGCGCGATCAACATTCGTTCACGATCCATGGCGACCGTTCACAGCAGCGGGCCCGTTGGATCACGACCTTAGGGGTCCAACACGGCCCGATGGTCCCATCCCCCGGCGCGCTGCTCGCCTGCGCTCTCCTGCTTTCCCGTGTGCTTGTGGCCGCTCCCCAAAGTGCACACGGCTTCCGTTCGCATACGGTACACGATCCCGAGCTGGGACGGATCGACCTGCACCTGGTGGATCGTCATCTACAGGACACCCTGCCGCTGCTGGTGTTCCTCGATGGCTCCGGCGCCCATCCGATCATGGCCGTCATGCAAGGCCCCGATGGCAGTTGGCAGACCTACTCCACCGTGCCACGGACGCTGCAGGAGGCCGCCGACAAACACCACGTACTGCTGGTGAGCAAACCGGGTGTGGCCTTGATCGACACGGTGCATGGCGACATCCACGAGCCGCCGGCCGCGTACACGGAAAGGCTCAGCGCCGAATGGCGCGCCCGGGCCGCCAGCCGTGCGATCACCGAAGTGCTCGCCCTGTACCCGGTGGACCGCGACCGCATCGGTGTATTGGGCTTCAGTGAAGGTGCCCAGGTGGCCCCGCGCGTGGCCGTGATCGACCCGCGGATCACCCATGTGATGGCCTTTGCGGGCGGCGCGCTGAACCAATTCTTCCACCCGATCATCGAGCTGCGCATGGATGCGGCCCGCGGGGCCATCACCCACCAAGAGGCCCAGGCCCGGATCGACAGCCTCTTCGCGGAATATGAGCGCATCTACGCCGACCCACAGGCCACCGACAAGAGCTACTGGGGCCACAGCTATCTGCGCTGGAGCAGCTTCACCGATCCGCCCACGTTGGACGCGTTCGTGTCACTGGATATACCGGTGTACCTCGCCCAAGGCAGCACGGACCGCAACACACAACCACTGGGCGCCGACTACGTGCGTCTGGAGTTCCTGCGGCGGCGCAAGACGAACCTCACTTTCCGGGCCTACCCCGGCTGCGACCACTCCTTCAATTGCGTGGCTGCGGATGCCTCCGGTAATGAGGTGCGCACCATGCGGCTGAACGAGGCGCTGGGCGAGGCGCTGGAATGGTTCGTTGAGCAATGAGCCCCAGGCCTTTCGCCGTGCTCAAGGCACCTCTCCTCCGCCCTTAACCATGTATATGCCAAATTGATCCGATACCATGAACACCGGTTGGCCCCGGCTCACGCAGGAAGATCTCGAATGGAAGCTCGCACAGCTCGAGGCCTATTGCAGCAATTGTCGATTGCACAAGACTCTCGGACCGGCTTTAGAACTCAGCACTTGTGTCGCAGGAAGATCGCTGCTGGAGTTCATCGGCATCCGTGTGAATTGGCAAGCACCTCCCTACGAGCTCCGTCCGAAGAAAAAGCAAGGCCACGATGTCAACTGCGAAGACTTCGGGATCGCTCCATTCCCGATTGAAACTTTATCCTCCAGCGATCGAGAGATCCTGAGCAACTTCATCATCAGAGCACACCGGATCGCTCACTTCACGCGAGATGATGAACCCGACCGACATAACTGGACCTGTCACGCTGTGCCTTTGATCAACAGGCTCTTCAAAGAGCACTTCTATGACCAGGTGAAGGATCGGATCCCGATCAAGTGACAGAGCACGGTTTCACCTCCCCGGAGGGTCGACGGTGGCGGAGGCGCGTAGGTCTTCGGTCATCGAAGCGCCGGATCAATACCGCAGCAACTGCTCCACCGCCTCCTTCAGCCTGCCCTTGGGCAGGAAGCCCTGCTCCAGCGGAATGGCGAAGGGCACGGGCGTGTCCCAGCTGGCCACCCGCACGATGGGCGCATCGAGGTGCTCGAAGGCCTGCTCCGCGATGATGGCCGCCAGCTCGCCGCCGAAGCCGCCGGTGAGCGTGTCCTCGTGCAGCAGCAGCACTTTGCCGGTCTTCTTCACGCTGGCGAGGATGGTTTCGACATCCAATGGGACCAGGGTGCGCAGGTCGATCACGTCCAGCTGGGCCTCCCCTGAGGCGGCCATCCGATCGGCGAGCTCCGTGGCCCAGTGCACGCCCATGCCGTAGGTGATGATGCTGAGGTCCGCGCCTTCGCGCACCACGCGCGCCTGGCCGAAGGGGATGCTGTACGGCTGCTCGGGCACGGGGCCGGTGATGCTGCGGTACATCGCCTTGTGCTCGAAGAACATCACCGGGTTGGGATCGTCGAAGGCGGTCATGAGCAGGCCCTTCGCGTCGTAGGGGTTGCTCGGGTAGGCCACTTTGAGACCCGGCGTCTTCACGAACCACATCTCATTGCTCTGGCTGTGGAAGGGCCCCGCGCCCACGCCGGCCCCCGTGGGCATGCGCACCACCACATCGGCGTTCTGGCCCCAGCGGTAGTGGATCTTCGCCAGGTTGTTGCAGATCTGGGTGATGCCCTCGCTCACGAAGTCGGCGAACTGCATCTCCATCATGGCCTTCATGCCCTTGATGCTGAGCCCCAGCGACGCCCCGAGGATGGCGCTCTCGCACAGTGGCGTGTTGCGCACGCGGTCCTTGCCGAACAGCTCCACGAAGCCCTCGGTGATCTTGAAGGCGCCGCCATATTCGGCGATGTCCTGCCCCATCAGCACCAGGCCGGGGTGGCGCTCCATGCTCTGGCGCAGCCCTTCCTGGATGGCATCGATGAAGCGTTTCTCGGGGGCGCCGTCCGTGGCCGGGCCGACCGGCAACTGCGAACCACTGAAAGGAGCGTGGACGTCACCCACTTCCACGGCTTCGACCGGCACGGGCTCGGGCTCCTCGAACGCATGCTTCAGATCGGCCTCGATGCCATCCTTCAGGCGGGCACGGATGGCATCACGCTGCGCGATGGACAGGATGCCCTGTGCGATGAGCCAGTTCTCGTAGTTCACCACGGGGTCCTTCTTCCCCCACTCCTCGAAGAGCTCCTTGGGCACGTACTTGGTGCCACTGGCCTCCTCGTGGCCGCGCATGCGGAAGGTGATGCACTCCACCAGGATGGGCCGCGGGTGCTCGCGCACACTGTCGGCCAGCTTCGCGATGTTGTCGTACACCTCCAGGATGTTGTTGCCCGCGATCTGCACGCCTTCGATGCCGTAGCCGATGGCCTTGTCCACGAAGCTCTTCATGCGGAACTGCTCGCGGCTGGGCGTGCTGAGGCCGTAGCCATTGTTCTCGATGATGAAGAGCACGGGGAGGTCCCACACGGCGGCCACGTTCACGCTCTCGTGGAAGTCGCCCTCGCTGGTGGCGCCATCGCCGGTGAAGACGATGGTGACGGCGTTCTCCTTCTTGAGCTTGTGGGCCAGGGCGATGCCATCGGCGATGCCCAACTGGGGGCCGAGGTGGCTGATCATGCCCACCACCTTGTGCTCCTGGCTGCCGAAATGGAAGCTGCGTTCGCGGCCCTTGCTGTAGCCGGTGGCCTTGCCCTGCCACTGCGCGAACAATTTGCTGAAGGGCATGCCGCGCGTGGTGAACACGCCGAGGTTGCGGTGCATGGGCAGGATGTACTCATCGGCACGCAGGGCCATGGTGGCGCCCACGCTGATGGCCTCCTGGCCGATGCCGCTGAACCATTTGCTGATCTTGCCCTGCCGCAGCAGGCTGAGCATCTTCTCCTCGATGATGCGCGGGAAGACGAGCTTCTCGTAGGTGGCGATCAGGAACTCGTCGCTGTGGACGCCGCGCTCGAAGCGCATCTGGCGGTCCTCGGTGGTGAGGGTGGACATGATGGTGCGGTGCTTCCGCGGGCGCAAAGGTATCGGGGTGGCGGGGTGGTACGCAGCGGGGTTCACTCCACGGCGGTGAGCAGGGTCACCGAGCCGCGGCGGTCCACCAGACGGCCCGCGCCGTTGATCACCTGGACGTGATAGGCATAAACCCCGATCGGGGCCGGATGACCATCCACGCGGCCGTCCCAGCCCTGATAGGGATCCGAGGTATGCCAGATCACCTGGCCCCAGCGGTTCATGATCTCCAGCCGGTAATTGCGGATATCCACGAAACCCACCACCGGTTGGAACACGGGGTTGGCGCCGCCCACCACGAAGGCGTTGGGCACGAACACCAGTTCCTCCTGCACGGCGCAGGCCACATTGCTCATCGCTGTGGCATCGATGCCGGAAGGGTTCCCGCCCTCCACCGCCTCCAGGCGATAGCATACGCGACCGGTCAGACCGATGAGGTCGCTCACATCATCCCGCAGTTCCCAGGGGTCCGGCGGCAGCACGGCATGTTCCGCGAAAGGGCCATCGTCCACACTGCGCCACAGACGGTGTTGAACGGTGCTCCCGGCCCATTCGGCATAGCCGTTCCAGTTCAGCTGATCGATGCCACCCGTGAGGGGCACGGCGCGCAGCACGATGTTCCCGCCCACGTTGCTGGTGACCACCGCTCTTCCGCACATGTCCACCACCACCACGCGGTAGCGGTACCCCACGGTATTGGCGTCCACGTCACTGTCGAGGAAGGTGATCAACGGCCCACCGCTGCCGGGAGTGAAGTACACCTCGTGCCAGGGGCCGCCGTTGTCGCTGCGTTCAAAGCGGTAGCCGAGCACCACGCCGTTGGGGTCCACACTGTCGACCACGGCGATCGTGCCATTCTCCAGCACAGTGACGGTGCGGAGGTAGTTGTAGGTGGGAAGGCCGGTCTGCTGCGTGTTCACGCAGAACTTGGAGGAGAGGGAGAAGGCCGTACCATCCTCGCTCACCGCACGCACCACGTAGCAATACTGGTGTTCGGCCTCCGCCGGTTGGATGGCGGAGGTGGCACTGCCGGGCGCATTGGCCGTGAGCACCCACGGCCCGCCATCGACCTGCCGCAACACCTGGTGCATGCCGATCGGCCAGCCCTCATAGGGGGTCCACTGCAAGCGCACCGCGTCCTCACAGGGGTCGTACGTGGCGGTCAGGTGCATGGTGGTATGCGCCGGGCCCGTGGCACTGGTGTTGGGGCTGGCCGGCGTACCCGAGTAGCAGGAGTCGAACGCGGCGATGGTGAACGATTCCGGCGCCAGGCCCGCCGTGCTGAACGGCCACTCGTAGAACGTGTTCAGATGGCCCCACACGGTGTCGATCACCACACCGCCACCGGGGGTCTGCAGCACCACGATGTAGCCCTGCGTATCGTTCTGCGGACTGGGTGCCCACGTGATGTTGGAGAGGCCGGAGATCGTGTCCACCGACACCGCGTTGATGACGGGCGTGGTGGGCGGCGTCACGTCCTCGAAGTCATCGCCGCTCACATTGCTGAAGGACACACAACCCGACTGGTCCGTGAGGCCGATGCGGAAGTTGAGGTACGCGGAGCAGATGTCGATCACGTGTTGGTGGGCGAAAGTGCCGCTGTCCACCATCTGGATCAGCGACCAGTTGCCGGCGGGGTACTCGCGCCAGATGGTGAAGGCCGGCGTGGCCGTGGGGGCGACGGACGGCGCGTTCCAGGCCAGGTTGGCGCTGCCGGGCGGGGTGCTCTGGAACACTTGCAGGAAAAGCGTGGACACCGTGTCGCTGGGCGCGGAGGTCTCGGGCACGGGATCGTTGCTCACCGTGGTGACGTAGTAATAGCGGGGCCCCAGGTGGGCGTTCGCACCAGCGTGGTAGAAGTTGGCCTGGGCGTGGACGTTCACCGTACCCACTTGGGTGAAGGGGCCACCGAGGGCGGTGCCGTGGTGGATGGCGTAGTGATCGAAGCGCCCGTCGGGGTCGTCGGGGATGGTCCAGGTCACCACCACATCGCCGGTGGCGTTCACCGAGGCGCAGCGGAGGGCGGGCGGATCGAGCGGTTGGGCCACCCCGGCGAGGGCGGGCAACAAGGCCAGCCACGCGGCGGCATGGCGGAGCGTGCGCGGGGTTCGCGGCCGGGGGATCATGGCCCGCCAACGTTGAAATAGCCCGATCGTTGTCATCACTGGGTCCTGCGCGCAAGCGCGGTCACGCTGTTCACCGCTTGGTGGTATTCCTCCATCACCCGCTCGACGATCGCTGCGGCCGGCACGATGTCACGCAGCATGGCGCTCACCTGCCCGATCTCGAGCTCACCCTCGTCCAGGTCGCCCTCGAACATGCCCTTCTTGGCGCGCCCCCGGCCCAGCAAGGTCTTGAGCTGCTCCACATCGGCCCCTTCGGCATACGCCTGCTGCACTTGGTGGAAGAAATTGTTCCGCAGCAGCCTGACCGGAGCCAACTCCTTCAGTGTGAGCAGCGTATCGCCTTCGTTCGCATGGAGCACACGCTGCTTGAAGGCCGGGTGGGCGGAGGATTCCACCGAGCAGACGAATCGGCTGCCCATCTGCACGCCGTCGGCCCCCAGCACCATGGCGGCCAGCATGCTGCGGCCGGTCGCGATCCCGCCCGCGGCGATCACGGGCACCTGCACCGCCTCGCGCACCAGGGGGACCAGCACCATGGTGGTGGTCTCGTCCCGGCCATTGTGGCCACCCGCCTCGAAGCCCTCGGCCACGATGGCGTCCACACCGGCGTCCTCGGCCTTACGGGCGAACTTCACGCTGCTCACCACATGGACCACGGTGATGCCGTGCTGCTTGAGCGTGCGGGTCCAGGTGGCGGGGTTGCCGGCGGAGGTGAAGACGATGGGCACCTGCTCCTCGATGATGGTGGCCACGTGCTTGTCGATGTCGGGGTACAACATCGGCAGGTTCACGGCGAAGGGTTTGTCGGTGGCGGCCTTGCACTTGCGCACATGGGTGCGCAGCACATCGGGGTACATGGAGCCCGAGCCGATCACGCCCAAGCCACCCGCGTTGCTCACGGCCGCGGCGAGCTCCCAGTTGGCGCACCAGATCATGCCCGCCTGGACCAGCGGATGCCGAACGCCGAACAATCGTGTGATCCGCTCTGGGTCGCCCATCAGGCCGCAAATCTACCGGGCCGCCGGCAGATGGGCGCGCAGGGGTCAACAACCTGTTGATGACCAACGTAAAAGACTTTTCGTGGCACAGGCCATCCCTTTTTTACATTTGCCTCGGGCATCTCATCTTCAGACCAGAGCGACCATGACCGTACGCCTACTCCGGACCTCCATCGCCGCCGCTTGCCTTGTGCTGGGCTACCAGCAGGCACAGGCCCAATACGCCTGGGACATCGGTGTGCACCTGGGCGGGGCCAACTACCTCGGTGAGATGGGGGGTAAGGAGGATACACGCCGCGACTTCGTGTGGGACATGAAGCTGGGCCAGACGCGCTGGGCCGTGGGCGGTTTCGCCCGGCGGAAGGTGAACCGACTGATCTCGGTGAACGTCGGCCTGATGCACCTGCGTCTGCAGGGCGCTGATGCCCACAGCACCAACCCGGCCCGTGTGGCTCGGAACCTGAACTTCCGGAACGACATGTTCGAGCTGTACCTGCGGCCCGAGATCACCATCTACCAGGACAACGACCTGGGCGGCCGGGGGCGCTACCGTTCGGACTTCCGCCTGTTCGCCTACGCCGGTGTGGCCGCCTTCATGAGCAACCCCAAGGGCCAGATCAACGGTGAGGGCGCCTTCCATGACCTGCGCCCGCTGCAGACCGAACTGGTGGACTACAACTCCATCAATTTCGCCATCCCCGCCGGTCTGGGCTTCCACATCACCAAGAAGCGCCGTCACCGCTTCGGCTGGGACTTCGGCTGGCGCACCACCTTCACGGACTACATCGATGATGTGAGCTCCACCTACGCCGACCCCGCGCTGCTCTCCAGCCCGCTGGCGGCGGATCTGGCCAACCAGACCAGCTACGCGGTGGCCCTGGACCCCAACCTGCCCCACCCCAACAACTACGGGCACTACGACCTGGAGGGCAACTGGATCACCGGCAAACGCGGCGACCCCACGCACAACGACAGCTACCTGACCATGACGCTGACCTACAGCTATGTGCTGCGCGGCCAGTCGAACTTCTACCGCCAACGCTACAGCTGGATCCGCGGGGCGAAGAAGGTGGGTCGGAAGAGCCGGGCCAAGTTCTGATCCGGACGACACCGAAGACGACGACGAAGGGGACCTGGCGGGTCCCCTTCCTTTTTGTGCGTGGGTCCGATCAAGCGGCGTCCATCATGCCGTGGCGCTCCATCCAGTCGCCCAGCACCACCAGCGACCACAGCCGCGACCAGTTCACCTGGGGATCGTGTTGCATGAAGCGCTCCCAAAGGGCCATCACGGCGCCCGGGCGGAACTGCGGGTGTGCGTCAAGGCGCTCCAAGGCATGGCGGCACAGGTCCTTGAGCTCGCCGCGCATCCACACCTCCCACGGCAGGGTGAAGCCCATCTTGGGGCGGTGCACCACCTCGTGCGGCAGCAGGTCGCCGAGCGCATCGGTGAGCAGCTGCTTGGGCGTTCGGGGGAACTTCAGTCGGTCGTCCACCGCCAGCACATACTCCACCAGGTCGTGGTCCAGGAAGGGCACACGCACCTCCAGCGCATGGGCCATGCTCATCTGGTCGGTGTCGCGCAGCAGCACGTTCTGCAGGTAGGTGCCCAGCTCGGCCACGCTCACCTGCGCAAGCACGGGCAGGTCACGCGTGCGGGCATCCGCCAACAGTTCATGCACCAGGGCGTGCACGGCATTGACCGGCAGTTGGTCGCGCCGCAGGAGGCCGGCCAGTGCGGCATCGGTGAAGGAGAGGCGCGACACGGGATAGGTGTCGGCCACGGCGAAGGAAGGCGCGCGGAGCAGCTCGGCCAATTTGGCGGTGGTGATGGAGGGCTTCAACCGGGCGGCCAGATCGCCCAAGCGGCCGCGCCATCCGCGGGGGATGTCCGCGATCCAGCGGCGCTGCCACAAGGCCAGGCTGCGCGTGAATACCGGATAGCCGGCGAAGACCTCATCCCCCCCCAGCCCGCTGAGCACCATGGTGATGCCCGCCGCCTTGGTGACCTTGCTCACCGCGTAGGTGTTGGGCCCATCGGCGCTGGGATGGTCCATGGCGGCCAGGGCCTCGGGCAGCAGCCCCAGCATGTCGGCCGGGCGCAGGCGGATGGGCGTGTGCTCGGTACGGAAGCGCTCGGCCACGATGCGGGCGTAGCGCTCCTCGCTGTACTGCTCCTCATCGAACACCACGGAGAAGGTGTGCACGGGCGTGCGGCTCACCTGGGCCATGAGTCCCACCACGGCACTGGAATCGATGCCACCGGAGAGGAAGGCACCGAACGGCACATCGGCCACCAGGCGCTTCTCGACGGCGCGGGTGAGGCGCTCCCGGATATCGGCATGCACGGTGGCGCGCGGCAGGCGACCGATGGCGGGGTCCATGGCGTGTACGGGATCGTACCAGCGCTGCACGCGCATCTCCCCGCGGTGCCAATGGATGGCATGGCCGGCCGGCAACATCATCACGCCGCTCACCAGGGTGCGGGGCGCATGCACGGTCTGATAACGCAGATGGTCCACCAGTGCATCCGGGTCGATGCGGCGGGGCACCAGGCCGGTGGCCAGCAGGGCGCGCAGCTCCGAGGCGAAGATCAGTCGGCCCTCCGCCAGGTGGTGGTAGAGCGGCTTGATCCCCATGCGATCGCGCGCCAGGAAGAACGAGCCGTCGCGTGCATCGTGCACGGCGAAAGCGAACATGCCCTCGAGCTTGTGCAGGCATTCCGGGCCCCACTCGCGGTAGGCGTTCAGCAGCACCTCGGTGTCGCTCTGGGTGCGGAAGTCATGGCCCAGCGCACGCAGCCGGTCGCGCAGGGATCGATAGTTGTAGATCTCGCCGTTGAAGACGATGGTGTAGCGGCCATCTGTACTGCCGAAGGGCTGATCGGACTCGCGCGAGAGGTCGATGATGCTCAGGCGGCGATGACCGAGCACACCATCGGCACAGCTCCACACACCGCCAGCGTCCGGCCCACGATGGACCAGCGCATCGGTCATGCGGCGCACACCGGCCTCGATCTGGGGGCCACCCGCGCCCAGTATGCCGGCTATCCCACACATCCGCGGGGCACGGTGGCTGCGAGCAACTTCTCCAATCCCACGCGCAGGGGCATGAGGTCACGTCCCAGCAACGCGCGCATGCGGGTGATGTCGGGCATGCGCCGCGTCATGTCGCCCTCTTCCAGTGGCGGCAGGTGCACGATGCGCGAACGACTGCCGGTGAGCTCGATGATGAGCTCGGCCAGCGCGCGGATGGTGATCTCCTGGTCGGAGCCGATGTTCACCACGTCGTTCACCACCTGACCGGTGTGGTAGGCGTTCAGGCAGGCGTCGATGTTGTCGTCGATGTAGCAGAAGGTGCGCGTCTGCAGGCCGTCGCCGTACAGGGTGATGTCCTGCCCCGCCAGTGCGGCGCGGATGAACTTGCTCACCACGAAATCGGGGCTTTGCCGCGGGCCATAGGTGTTGAAGAAGCGGAACACGGTGTACTCCAGGCCGTACTCCTTGCGGTAGCTGCGGAGGAAGGCCTCACCGATGTTCTTCACGATGGCATAGGGCAGCTTGGAGTTGAGCGGGGTGGTGCGCTCGTTCTGGGGGATCTCCACCGGCTCACCGTACACCTCACTGCTCGATGCATAGAGCACCCGCTTCACGCCGGTGTTCTTCGACAGGTCGAGGATGTTGCGGATCCCGTCGATGTCGCGCAGCACCATCACGGGGTTGTCGATGGTGCGCTTCACCCCCACCACGGCGGCGTAGTGGAACACGTGCTCCGGACGGTGGCCGTAGAACACGCCGCTGATGTCCTCGAACCGGTTCACATCGCACTTGATGAAACGCAGGTTGGGGAATGGATCGAGCGGCAGGTTCGCCAGTCGGCCGGTGAGCAGGTTGTCCACCACCACCACCTCGTTGTCGGGGTCGGCGGCCAGGCGTACGGCCAGTTCGCTCGCAATGAATCCGGCTCCGCCGGTGACCAGGATACGCGCCATACGAAGGGGTCAGGTGGCCAAATGTACGCGCGGCGCGGAAGCCGGGCCCCGTCAGCGACGGCGACGGCGGAAGGACCACACCACCACTACGAGCGCCACCATGGTGGCCACGCCCCACCAGTAGGCGGGATGGCGCACGGTGGTCATCACCAGGTAGGGCAGCAGGCGCCAGTTGAACGGCTCCTTTTGCCGGGTGTTGGCCAGCCAGTACGCGGCATCGAGCGTCTCCACCGGGCGCACCGGTCGGCCGGTGAGCGACACGCCCGCCCAGGTCACCCGGCCTTCGGGCCATACGTCCATGAGCAGCACGGCATCGCGGGGTTCATCGCGGATGGCGCTCTGGATGAAGGTGAGGTTGGGGGCATGCTGATGCATGAAGATGCTGGCGGGCGCGCCACCGGCCATGCTGCCGCTCACCCAGTACACGGGCAGGCGCCGGGCCAGGCGCTCCAGCAGCGGGGCCACCTCCTTGCGGTAGTTGGTGGGCAGTGCCGAGCGCGTGTTGCCCTTGAAGAGCCCCTTGTACTGTGGATCGTCCTCCACCCAGAGCGGGCGGTGGGCCAGTACCAGGAGCGGGCGGTCGTGGAGCGTGTCGGCCAACGCGGTGAGCGCCGCGAGCTGCTCGCCTTTGATGTCGCCGTTGTCGCGCTCGGTGTCGATCAGCACCACCACCAAGCGGCCCAGGTCGAGCACCATGTGCGTGGGGCCGAAGCGGTCCACGTAGCTGCGCATGCCCAGGTCGTGGTTGCCCGGCACGTTGTAGAGCGGCATGGACAATCGCTGGAACAGGGCGCGTTCATAGCCGGGGATGTCCTCCTCCTTGTCCATGAACAGGTCGCCGGTGCTCAGGAACACGTGCGCCCCCAGGCGCTCAATGGTGTCCATGGCGGCCAGCACGGTGGCGGCGGGCAGGCCACTGCGGTTGGTGCTGCTGCCGTGCAGGTGACCGCTGATCAGCACCCGCAGGGGCGCGGCACCATCCACGGGCGCGGGCACACGGCCATTGAACGGCGATGGTGGCACGGACGCCCAGGCGCTCAGGGCCAGGCAGGCGCAGAGTATGGCGAGCTTCCTCATTCAGCGTCCGAGGTCAGGGGCTTGCCGTCCCGGGTCAGGTGGTTGCCGCCCTTGTCGCGCACAGCGCCCTTTTGTCCGCTCAGCTCCACGTGCTCCAGCTCCACGGTGCTGGGCCCATAGCGGGCATGGCGCGCGGCCACGTCCAAGGCCTGGCCACCGGCCTCCACCTGCGCGGCGCTGATGTGGCATCGGCTGCCTTCGGACACGTCCACACCGTCGGCCTTGGCCTGGATGCGGGCGTTCTTCACGCGCACCTGGGCCGCGGCCACCAGCTTCAGGCCCACGCCCGCGGTGCGGTCCACGGTGATGGCATCGAACCCGCCCTCGCCCCCACGGACCACGATGGCATCGTCGGCGGCGCCGTAGCCCTCCAGATCGCTTACGCGTGCCACCCCATAGGCCAGAGCGAGCTGGTCACGGCCGCCCGCCAGGGTGCACCCCTTGATCTCGATGTGGGTGGCATAGGCGGCCAGGAGGTCGCGCGCGGGATCCTCCTGCATGGCGCAATCATGCAGCTCGGCGCGGGTGCGGACGAAGACGATGCCCGCCTGATCGCGGCGTCCGGGGCCGAATCCCTCGGCGCGCACATGCCGCCAGATGCTGCGGCCACTGGCGTCATGCACGATCACCCCGCCGCCGCTACGGTCCGAGGAACCGATGCGGACAGGCATCCCGGGCTGGCCGATGAGCTCCAAGGGGGAGGCCGAGCGGATGGTGACACCGCGCTGCAGATCAAGCTCCAACGGCGCCGCACCCCGCACGGTGTAGCCCGCCGGTATCACCAGGTCCTGCGTCAGCGTCCAGCGGCCGGGGAGCAACTGAACGATCTGGGCGGCCTCGTCCACCTGCACGAACGGGTGGGTGCGCATGTCCGCCACCGGGCCTTTGAACGCCACCAGGTCGGCACCATCGATGAGGTCGTAGGCGAAGACCTCCAGGGACTTGCGCTGCGCAGCACCCAGCACACTGTATGCCAGCTCCCGCTTGCCGAAGGCCGGCAGCTGCGCCGTGTCACGCACCACGAACTTCAGTTCCAGGGGCACCCCCACCCGCCCATGGCTGCGCGCGGGCACGATGGCCGGGCCCACGGGCGGGACCAGATCGCCGTTCCGCAGGCGCAGACCGTGCACCTCCAACGGCAGGGCCTCCACCGGCACGGCGAGCACCTTCAGGGTGTCGCCCTGCGTGCCATGCTCGTAGGCGTGGAAACCCTTGGGCACATCGAGCACCCGGCGGATCACCCGCTGGTTGTGGTAATGGATGGCGGGGTCGAGCTCCTTCCATGGGAACTCGCGGTAGATGGTGGCCGCGGCGGTGTCGAGCGCGGGGCCCAGCACCTGCAGGGCGCTGTCCAGGTAGGCCGTGCGCGACATCCGCTCCAGCTGCCGCACGTAGGCGCGGAAGAACGCCTCATCGTTGAAATAGACCTCGTGCAGCTCCTGGCTCTCGCGCTGCACGCCGGTGTAGCGGTGGGCGCCGGCCACTTGACGGATCTTGAACGCGCTGAAGCTTTCGTAGGCCACGGGCTCCACGCGCTGCAACACGGGGTCGTAGTAGAATTTCACATCGCTCCAGTCGAGGCTGTGGTGGCCGCCCATCAGGTCCAGCAGGGCGTGACGCCGGGCCAGTCGCTCGATGTCGAACACATCGGCCACCTTCAAGCGGCCGCGGCGCACACCGTTCATCAGGGCCACCGCCTCCTCGAAACGTGCCCGGGCCTCCGCGTCCTTCGCCAGGTCACCGGACCCGAAGGCATCGATCGCTGCGGCCTGGTAGGCGGCATAGGCCTCGTCGAAACGGAGCTTGTTCAGGCCATTGAGGCGGTGTTCCCAGAACAAGCTGGGGTCGAAGCGGAAGAGCGGCCCCTCCGCCCGGCCATTGTGCTCCAGCAGCTCCGGTCCGAAGTGTTCCTCATAGGCATAGACGCCCAGGTCCTTGTCGTTGAAGCGGAGCTGGATGAAGCCGTAACGCAGGGCCACGATGCCTTCACCGGCCATGAGCTGGTGGTGGAGCCATTCGTTGAGATATTGGCGCGTACCGGGGTGCTGCAGTGAGAAGCGCTTCATGCCCAGGAAGCCGCCATCCTTTCGGGCCACCACACGGAACGACCATTTGTCGCCCGCCACATGGTCGGTCATCTTGCCCTTGATCCGCAGGCGCACATCACAGGTGTCGCCATTGACCACCATGGTGCCCTTCACGGTGGTGCGGTCCTCCGGCAGGATCACGCCCCGTTCGCGGGCGGCGTCCACGGTCTGCTGCAGCATCTCCAAGTCGTGATCGCTCACATGCAGTTCCAGCAGCAGCGGCCGGGTGCGGAAGCCCTTGGGGTAATTGCGCACCACCTGCCCCACGAAACGCTTGAGGCCCGGATGGTTCCGCTTCTTCAGCTGGCGGTCGGCGATCCACCCGCCCACAGCGACCAGTACCAGCAGCAGCACCAGGCCGCCCACCACCACCCGGATCCTCTTCATGTCGTTCGTTGCGATGCAAAGTAAAGGGCGCCATCACCGGGGGCCTCCTCCTGTTCCTCGTCGGCTTCGTCCTCGGGCTCATCGGCCTGCGCGATCTCGGGCTCGGAGATCACCGTCATGATCATCAGCAGCATGATGGTGTAGGGGTTGAGCGAACCCACCAGCCAGGACTCGTACATGATGGAGAACAGCGTGGCGAACAGCACGCCCACGGCGCCCTTGCTGAGCTTGGCGGCCTTGATGAACAGGAGCACGAAGCTCCGGAAGTACACCAGCAGCCCCACGATGCCCATGTTGAACCACATGGAGAGGTAGGAGTTGTGCACCCCGCCCTGGTGGCCCATGCGTTCCAGGTAGCGGTAGTGGCTGCGCATGATGGTCTCGTCCGTGGCGAAGCCGCCACCGAAGAAGAAGAACGGCTGGATCTTCTCCCAGGCGAACTGCCAGGCGAAGTAGCGACCGCTGCCCTCCTCCAGCGTGTGCAGGCGGAAGTACTGTTCCAATCCCAGGAAGGTGATGATGGCCCCGATGTTCGAGGTGACCACCTCCAGCACGGCCATGAACGCGAGCATCACCACCAGGCCCAGTGCGGGCGAATAGGAGAAGAAGCGGTGGATGGTGATGTAGATGAGCACGGCGGCCAGCGAGCTGCGCGAACCTGACAGGATGAGGCAGTAGACGATGGAGCCGTAGACGAGCACCCGTTCCCAGCGCGAGAACACCTGGGGCCGCACGTGCATCACCACGGTGGCCAGCATGAAGGCGAGCAGGCAGAAGATGGCGATACCGTTGGGGTTGCCGAACACCCCGTGGAAACGCCCGCCGATGTGGGTGGTCTCCGGCATGGCGTGGCGCAGCACGAAGCCGATCAGCATCAGCGTCACGATGAAGAACAACAGGTTGCGGAAGAAGTCCCAACCGTAGCGCCGGAAGCAAAAGAGCAGATAGTTCGGCACGATGAGGTACATCAGGGCGAACGACACGGTCTTCTGTACGCCGGTGGTGATGGCCGGGGAGAAGACCAGCGGGAAGACACTGTAGATGAAGAACGGGAGGAAGATGGTGAAGACCTGAGCGGTGGGACGGAAGCGGTCCTGTGCCAGGAAGAAGAAGCCGGCGAGCAGCACCACGCAGATGTTCTTCACGGTCTTGAAGTAGGCCATGGTGGTGTACTCCGGACGGGCATCGGAGAGCACCAGGACGAGCAGCATGCTCATGAGCAGGCCGGCCCAATCCTCCCGCTGACGAAGCAGGATGAAGGTGAGCGGCACCACCACCATCACCAGCACGGGGGCCAGCTTGGCGGCGAGCACCCAGCCGATCATCAGCATCAGCAGCGGCGATTGCTCCTTGAGGAACCTAAGCATGCCAGCACGGGATCATGGTCGTTCCGCGCCCTCCAGCCACTGGGCGATGTAGCGATGACGGTCGGTGACATATCGGCGCACCCCGTCCACCTGGAGCGCCC
>CAYXKE010000050.1:0-18824 GCA_964464935.1 uncultured Chryseobacterium sp. | reverse complement strand
AGCGGCCGGGCACCATGGGGCCCGGCGTGATGGGCAGGATGGGCGCGGCCAGCCAGTCGTGGTCTTGGATCGCGTAATCCGTACAGTTGGTGTAGGTGTTCCAATTCGCCTGGTTGTCCACCCGGATGATCCAATCACGCGGGGTGGCGGCCGTGAGGGTACCCCTGTATTTGGCGAAATCCGTGGCCGAGGTGGGGGCCATGCTGAAGCACTCCACGCCCGGGGGAAGGTCGCTGCGCTGGCTGCTGGCGCATGCGGCCGACCAAGGGAACGTGGGGTTGGTGCTGAAGCCGAAGAGCACGTTGCCATCGTACGTGGCATCGTTCCCACCATTGGTGCCGCTGCTCCAGGTACCACCCTGCATGAAGAACAACTGGTCGCCGTTGGCGTTCAGGGCCACCGGGTTCGGGATCCCCATGCCTGCCGGAGTGTTCAAGTTCGTGCATGTCCAGCCCACATCGGGTGCCAGGCCCACCACGTTGCCGGCACCGGTCTCCTGAACGATACGCAGGGTGATCACCTGCCCGGCGGGGATGGCGACCCCTGTGCGCGTGATCCGTACCGTGCCTTCAGTATTGCCCCACTGGCCCGGGTTGCAGCGCTGGTAGCCATTGTCGGTGATGATGAGCTCCGTGCCCGGGGTGATGGGTGCGAAGCACATGAAGCTCACCAGGTCATCGAAATTGGGGGTGTAGCCGGAGCAGGTGTGGTTGCTGGCGTTCACCCCCAGGATCAACAGGTCGCCGGGTTCAAGCACCGTAGGTGGATGATCGTCGTCGCCGATGGTGAAGGTGCGTACGTTCTGAGCGCCGATGGCATTGCCGGTGGGCACGTTCACGATGGTGAAGGTGATGGTCTCGGTGTCCTCGGGAATGCCGTCGTTCAGCACGGTGATGGTGAAACCAGCCGTGAGCGCGTTGTTCGCGAAAGGCACCGATATCAAACCGGCGGCCGGGGCCGGGTCGGTGGTGTGGTCCACCCCGTACACCGCGCCGGGCCCATCGGTCACCTGGATCTGGATAATGCCCGGACCCACTGCCGGATGGGAGAAGGTGAGTTGGAAGGTGTGCGGCCCCGCATTGCTTTCCAGCACCGTCATGCTGGCGGTGGCGAAGTCCACGGTGGGCACCACATCGTCATCGATGATGGTGAACACATGCTGGCCGGACCCGCCGATCTGCAGACCGGCACTTACCGCGGTGATGGTGAAGGTCACCGTCTCATCGCCCTCGGTGATCGCATCGTCCAAAGGCTCCAGCTCGAAGGTCACCGTGTTCACATTGGTGCCGTTCACCGGCAGGGTGATCGTGCCGGCGGCCACGGCCGGGTCGGTGATGTAGTCCGTACCGTACACCGCGCCGGGACCGTTCACCACGTTCAGGGTGATGGTGCCCGTGCCGCTGAAGGGCGGGGCGATGTTGAGCGTGATGGTCTGCGGTGCGCCCACGTTCTCCAAGGCGGAGGACGTGGGATCCACGAAGGTCACTACGGGGGCGCAGACCTGCGTGTGGTTGCCCAGGCCGCTCACCACATCCTGGTCGTACTGGGTCCACTCGGTGGCGAGCGTGGGAAAGGGGCAGCTACCGCCTGGGTTCGTGGTCACCCCGTTGCAGACATTGGAATTGCGGCGCAGGGTCCTGTTCAATGTGGTATTGCCGCCGCCGGTCCAGGCCGTTCCTGGATCGCAACCGATGTTGCCGAAGATGTCCACGTAGCTGGCCGTCGAGATCTTCCTCAATGCGACCGCATCGTCCCCGTTGAAGTTGCAGATGGTGCTCAACGCCAGGGCTCCGGAGGTCGCGAACAAGGAACCAGCGGTGTTCCCATATACGATCGCGGTCCCATCGGCCAGGATGCCGCTCAAAGTTTCCGTGACGGTCGCCGTGGCAGCCCCGTTCGCGAACAGCTGTAACTGGTAATCGCTCAGGTTCACGGCTGCCCCGGTGCCGTTGTATAGTTCCAGGAATTTGTTGTTACCGCTCCCCTCCACATATTCGGATAGGATGAGGTCGGTGGCTTGGCCATGAAGATCAGCAGCCGTGAACAGCACGCCCCCCACGACCAAGGCCGGTATCTTCAGGAGCCTGTTGGTAAAAACCATGACCTGTTCGCCTTTGGACGGGGCAAAGGTCCGTACGTCATGTAAAGATATCGTTGGGCCGTTCTTCGCAGCGGGTCATTTTTTGCACCGCTATGGATGGGCCGGGGAGCGGCTTACTTCCGGTCCTTCAGGGCCACATAGTCCCGCTTGGTGGCGCCGGTGTAGATCTGGCGTGGGCGGCCGATGGGCTCCTTGTTCTCCACCATCTCCTTCCACTGCGCGATCCAGCCGGGCAGGCGGCCCAGGGCGAACATCACGGTGAACATGCGGGTGGGGATGCCGATGGCGCGGTAGATGATGCCGCTGTAGAAGTCCACGTTCGGGTACAGCTTGCGGCTCACGAAGTAGTCGTCCTTCAGGGCGATCTCCTCCAGCTCCTTGGCGATGTCGAGCACCGGGTCGTTCACGCCCAGCTTGCCCAGCACCTCGTCGCAGGCCTTCTTGATGATCTTGGCGCGCGGGTCGAAGTTCTTGTACACCCGGTGGCCGAAACCGAACAGCCGGAAGGGGTCGTTCTTGTCCTTGGCCTTCTCCACCCACTTGCGGATGTCGCCGCCATCGTTGCGGATGGTCTCGAGCATCTCGATCACCTCCTGGTTGGCACCGCCGTGCAGCGGACCCCACAGGGCGGCGATGCCGGCGCTCACCGCGCTGTAGAGGTTGCTCTGGCTGCTGCCCACCATGCGCACGGTGCTGGCGCTGCAGTTCTGCTCGTGGTCGGCGTGCAGGATCAACAGCTTGTTCAGGGCGTCCACCACCACGGGATCGGGGGTGTAGGGCTCGGTGGGCAGCCCGAACATCATGTAGAGGAAGTTCTCCACGTAGCCCCGGCTGTTGTCCGGGTACATGATCGGGTGCCCCAGCCCATTCTTGTAGCTGATGGCGGCCAGGGTGGGGAACTTGGCGATGAGCCGCACCACAGTGCGCATGCGGTCGGGCAGGCTGCGGTGGGGGTCCTGGCTCTTCGGGTAGAAGGTGCTCAGGGAGTTCACCATGGCCGAGAGGATGCCCATCGGGTGGGCATTGGCCGGGAAGTGCTCGAAGAACCGTTTCATGTCCTCGTGCACCAGGCTGTGGTGACGGATCTGGTCCTCGAAGTCGTCCAGCTCGGCGGCGGTGGGCAGCTCGCCGTTGAGCAGCAGGTACGACACCTCCAGGAAGGAGGCTTTCTCGGCCAGCTGCTCAATGGGGTAGCCGCGGTAGTGCAGGATGCCCTGCTCGCCGTCCAGGAAGGTGATGGCACTGGTGGTGGCGCCGGTGTTCTTGTACCCCAGGTCCAGCGTGATGTAGCCGCTCATGTCCCGCAGCTTGCTGATGTCGATGGCCTTTTCACCCTCCGTGCCTACGACTACAGGGAGTTCGTACGTCTTGCCATCGAGGATGATCTGCGCCTTCTCGCTCATGGGTCGCTGGGGAATGGAGGTGTAAGCCGTTTTGGGGTGCCGCGAAGGTAAGGGAACGTCCACGCACGCGCGTGTGCCGGCGCACAAAGATGTGCATGCGCGGGCCGGTGCGCGCGGACCGGCCGCCTACCACTGGGGCTTGAAGCCGCCGAGGAAGGTCTGGTAATCGCTCTTCTTGTAGTGGCCCTCGGCGAAGAAGGTGAGGATGGGCTCGAGCTGCTGGGGCGTCATGTAGCCCTGCACGGGGGCGAGCACGTTCATCTCATGGTCCAGGTACACCACGGTGGGGTAGGCGATGCGGCCGTTCACGTTGGCGATGGCATAGGTGAGGTGGTGGGTGCCGTTGCGGCGGCCGGCCAGCTCGGGCTTGTAGTCGGGGTTCTCCAACTTCTGCCCGCGGAACACCACCGGGTCCGGGCTCTCGGCGTCGAACTTCACCGGGTGGAAGTGCTTGTTCACGTAGGCGGCCACGCGGGGATCGCTGAAGGTGTTGCGGTCCAGCATCTTGCACGGGCCGCACCACTGAGTGTACACGTCCACCAGCAGCGGCTTGGGGTCCTTGCGGGCCTTGGCCTGGGCCTGTTCCATAGTGAGCCAGTTGATGCCGCCGGCGGGCTTGGTGCCGGTGGCCTGGGCCGGGACGACGGTCTGGGCGTTGATCATCAGGGGCATGACCAGCCCACCGATGAGGGCGGCGCGGGTCAGCGTGGGGAGCAAGAGGTGGCGCATGATGTTCGGATCCCGCTTCAACACAACTTCCATGCCGGGGGTTACTTCACGCCGCCCATGAGCCGGCGCACCACGGGCGAGAGCAGCACCAGTGCCCCACCGGCGATCAGGGCGTAGAGGCCCAGCTGGCCGTATCCGTCCGTGTAGAGCACCAGCTTGTCGTAATTGCTGGCGTTGGGGTCCTCGGCGCTCATGCCCGCGCCCAACAGGCCGGCCACGTACTGGCCGTAGGCGCTGGCCAGGAACCACATGCCCATCATCAGGCCCTGGATGCGCGCGGGGCTCAACTTGGTCATGAGCGAGAGACCGATGGGCGAGAGGCAGAGCTCACCGAAGGTGATCACGAACCAGGCCAGCACGAACACCTCGGTGCTGGTGATGCCGTCAGCGTTGGCGAAGGCGATGGTGCTCTTGAAGATGTAGAAGCCGGCGCCCAGGAGCAGGAAGCCCAGACCGAACTTCACCACGCTGTTGGGCTCGGCCTTGCGCCGCGCCAGCCACAGCCACAGCAGGCCCACCAGGGCGCTGAAGGCGATCACGAAGAGCGAGTTGGCGCTGTTGTTCACGCCGTTGGGGTCCACCTTGATGCCGAACAGGGAGGGGCTGAGGTTGTTCAGGGCGAACAGGCTCAGCGAACCGCCGCTCTGCTCGAAGAAGGCCCAGAAGAACACCGAGAAAATGATGAACACCAGGGCGGCCGCCAGCTTGCGGTTCTCCTCGGCGTTGAAGCGGCGCATCTCCCAGAACAGGTACACCAGCGTCAGCGGACCGATGATGTACATGAACAGGTCGGTGTACGCGGTGTTGGTCACCATGGCGTGGATGGCCGGGATGCTCAGCAGCGAGCCGATGTACACGGCCACCTCGTACCATCGTTTGGTGGTGGTGGGCAGGTCGGCGCGCAGGGGCGAGAGGCCGATGGGGCCCAGGTTCTTTCGGGTGAAGGCGAAGGTGATCAGGCTCACGATCATCACGATGCCCACCAAGGCGAAGGCCAGGCGCCAGGAGTACTCCTTGCCGATCCACACCATGAGCAGGCCGCCCAGGAAGGCGCCCAGGTTGATGCCCATGTAGAAGAGGCCGAAGCCGGCATCGCGGCGGGGATCGCCCTCATGGTAGAGCTGGCCCACGATGGTGCTGATGTTGGGCTTGAAGAAGCCCGTGCCGATGATGTTGAAGCAGATGCCGATGTAGAAGAACTGTGCCGGGGCTATGGCGATGATGAAGCCGCCGGCGATCATCAGCAGCGCACCCCAGAACAGCGACTTCTGGAAGCCCAGGATCTTGTCGGCGAACAGACCGCCGATGAAGGTGAAGGCGTACACGAACGCTTGGATGGCCCCGTATTGCAGGTTGGCGTCGCGGTCGCCCAGGCCCAGCTGCGTCACCATGAACACCACCAGCATGCCGCGCAGGCCGTAGAAGCAGAAGCGCTCCCACATCTCGGTGGCGAACAGGGCGATCAGCTGCCGTGGGTAGGTGCCCTTGAAGTCGCGGATCTCTTGCAGGGTCGGGGTGCTCATGGCGGGGGCGGGTTGATCAGGGGCGAATATCGGTGTTGGGGCGCGTCATGACGAGCGCGTACGGGATCCAAGGCCTTTCCCAGGCTGGCTTCGCCGCTCCGTCGCTCAGCGCTTCTCGGGAATGATCCGGTTCAGCCAGCGGAGCAGGATGAACATCACCAAGGTGGCGGCCATCAGCAGCCCGAAGTTCACCCAGAAGAAGTCGGCCTTGTGCGTGTAGCTGTCCCACAGCCCACTGAGCACGCCGCTGAGCTTGTTGCCCAGGCTCGTGGCCAGGAACCATCCGCCCATCATCAGGGCGGTGAGGCGGGCCGGGCTCACCTTGCTCACCAGCGAAAGCCCCATGGGGCTCAGCAGCAGCTCGCCGATGGTGATCACGCCGTAGCAGGCCACCAGCCACCAGCCGCTGGCCTTGATCGCGCCGTTCTGGCACACGTACACGGCGGCCACCATCACCAGGCAGCTCAGGGCGCTCACCAGCAGGCCCCAGCCGATCTTGCTGGCCGTGCTGGGCTCCCGGTTCCGCCGGCGCAGCAGGGCGAAGAACGCCACCACCACGGGCGTGAGGATGATCACCCACAGCGGGTTGATGCTCTGGAACAGCTCGGTGTTGGCCAGGTAAACGGTGGCGCCTTCGGGCGGCATCTCCTCGGCGCGCACGTTCCGGAAGTACACCGGCTTGGCGTATTCCATCTGCGTCACGCCCTCGACCTTCACCAGGTTGAAGCCGGCATCGTACATCGGCACGGTGTCCGGGGCGTTCACCTTGGTCTCGGCCAGGTAGAGGGCATCGGCCACGGGGGCCACGGCGGGGGGCAGCTCGCGGTCGGTATAGTACTCGGCCCAGGTGGTGAGGGCCGTGCCGTTCTGCTTGAACACCGCCCAGAAGGCGATGGCCATGGCGAAGATGGTGAGCAGGGCGGCCAGGGGCTTGCGGTCCTCCACGCTGGCGCGCAGCAGCAGGCCCACGTAGAACACGATCACCGGTATGCTGGCGAAGAAGAAGGCGTCAGTGCTGTCGCTGCCGAAGATGTTGCCGGGAATGCTCCAGCCCGCGATGCCCACCACGATGGCCGGCAGCAGCACCACCGAGAAGATGCGGCCCAGCGACATGTCCTCCTTCTGCACCGGCTTGCGCACATCGGCATGGCGGTAGTGGCGCATGCCCATCCAGAACACCAGCAGGCCGATGAACATGCCCACGCCCGCGGCCCCGAAGGCGTAGCTCCAGCCGTACTTGTTGCGCATGTAGGCGGCCACCAGGTTGCACAGCGCGGCGCCCACGTTGATGCCCATGTAGAAGATGTTGTACCCGCTGTCCTTCTGCGCGCGGTACTGCTCATCGTTGTAGAGGTTGCCCAGCAGGGTGCTGATGTTGGGCTTGAAGAAGCCGTTGCCCAGGCAGATCAGCGCCAGGCTGGTGTAGAACGCCGCCATGCCGGGCAGCGCCATGCCCAGGTAGCCCAGGCCCATCAGCGTGCCGCCGATGTAGATGGCCCGCCGGTAGCCCAGCACGCGGTCGGCCAGCAGGCCACCGATGAAGGGCGTGAGGAACACGAAGGCGATGAAGGTGCCGTAGATGTCGGCCGCCGTCTTGCGGTCCATCGCCAGCCCGCCGGTGGACGTGGGGTCCATCAGGTAGAGCTGGAAGATGCCGATCATGAGGTAATACCCGAACCGTTCCCACATCTCGGTGAGGAACAGGTAGGGGAGGGCGGCGGGGTGTTTGCGTGACATGCGGTCTGCGTGGCGGTGGGCGGTCAAGGTAACAGGGGGCGGTAAAAATGGCGAATGGGGGAACGCCGCCCGGCATTCCCCCATTCCCGGTCGCGGTCCACCACCGGATCAGTTGATCCCGTGCATCCACTTCTTCATCACGGGGGTGAGCACGAGCAGCACGGCGGCGCAGCCCAGCACGATGTACACCCCCCAGGTGAGGTACACGTCCATGAAGCCGGTGAGCTCGGCCACGGGATCCTCGCCACCGGTGGTGGTGCTGGCGATCATCTGGCCCAGCTTGCCGGCCACCTTGTGGGCGAAGGCGATGCTCAGGAACCAGCTGCCCATCACGAAGCCCACCACTTTCTGCGGGCTCAGTTTGGTCACCACGCTCAGGCCCACGGGGCTCAGGAAGAGCTCGCCGGTGGTGTGCAACAGGTACATGCCGATGAGGAAGCCCATGGGGATGGCCGTGGCACCGGCGCCATTGGCGATGCCCACCTTCACGCCCCACACGATGATCATGTACCCAATGGCCATCTGGATCAGCCCGTAGAAGAACTTCAAGGGCGTGCGGGGCTCCAGCTTGTTCTTGGCCAACCACACCCATAGCCAGTTGAACACGGGCGCGAGCAGCATGATGAACAGGGCGTTCACCGACTGGAACATCGAGGCCTCCAGCCCGGCCTTGTTCACGTAGCGGTCGGTGAGGATGTTGATCGATCCGCCGGCCTGCTCGAAGAGCACCCAGAAGATCATGTGGAAGAAGAAGAGGATCAGGAACACGAAGAGGCGCTGGCCGTCGGCGCGGTCCTCGGCGGTGAAGGCGGTGTAGAGCAGGTAGCCCAGGCAGAGGGCGCCGGCGCCGAAGAGCAGCCAGTCGGTGATGCCCTCGCTGTTGATCAGGAAGCTGAAGATGGGGATGATGAGCAGGCTGCCCAGCAGGGTGAGGGGGAATGCGCCCAGGCCCATGAAACGCCAGCCGGCCATGTGCTCGGGGGCGTGGCCCTTGCCTTCGAGCTGCTTGAAGTTGAGGAAGAACACCAGCATGCCCAGCAGCATGCCCACGCCGGCGGCGAAGAAGCCGTACTCCCAGCCGATGCGCTGGCCCAGGTAACCGCAGGTGAGCGGCGCCAGGAAGGCACCGATGTTGATGCCCATGTAAAAGAGGGTGTAGGCGCCGTCCTTGCGCGGGTCGTTGCGGTCGTAGAAGGTGCCCAGGAAGCTGCTGATGTTCGGTTTGAACAGGCCGTTGCCCACGGTGAGGGCGGCCAGGCCGATGAAGAAGACGGACTCGCTGTGCAGGCTGCCGGTGCTCGCGGCCGAGAGCGCCAGGATGAACTGGCCCAGGGCCATGAAGCCGCCGCCGGTGAGGATGGCCTTGCGGAAGCCGATGGCGCGGTCGGCCAGCATGCCGCCGATCACCGGGGCCGCGTACAGCAGCGCGTTGTAGGCACCATAGATGCCGTAGGCGCGGGCGTCGGCCTCACCGGCCGCCATCTTGTCGAAGAGCTCCTTGGTCAGGTACAGCACCAACAGGGCGCGCATGCCATAGAAGCTGAAGCGCTCCCACAGCTCGGCGAAGAAGAGCACGAACAACGCTCGCGGGTGGATCTTCCGTTGGCTGTACAGGGTGGCCGGCACCCAGATGAGCACGAAGGCCCAGCCGACGATGAGGCTCAGTATCGCAAAGTCCATGTGGTTGGTTGTTTGTTAAGGCCGGGCAAGGTAGAAAATGGCGGGAATGACCGGTGCGGTGTCATGCACCGCCCGACGTCCCCTCCCGGAGGGGTGGTCCGTGGGGCCGGCCGCGGGCATATCTACCGGCCGGGACGCATGGATCCCGGCCGACTCGACAGGCGCCCGCAATGCGCCTCCTCGCGCCCGTCCGCTTCGTACCTGCGCCGCCGCGCGGATCCCCGCCGGTGCTGCAGTGGGCTCAGAGCTTCCGCTCCAGCCACTCGGTCATCATCTCGAACAGGTGCAGCCGGGTGGTGCCCCCATAGATGCCGTGGTTGCGGTCGGGGTATATGAACTGGTCGAACGGTTTGTTGTGGCGCACCAGGGCGTTCACCATCTCGGCGGCGTTCTGGTAGTGTACGTTGTCGTCGGCCAGACCGTGGATCAGCAGGTAGTTGCCCTTGAGCTTGTCCACATGGTTGATCGGGCTGTTGTCGTCGTAGCCGCTGGCGTTGTCCTTGGGCAGCCCCATGTAGCGCTCGGTGTAGATGCTGTCATAGTACCGCCAGTTGGTGACCGGTGCCACGGCGATCGCCGCCTTGAACACGTCGGCACCCTTGGTGATGCACAGGCTGCTCATGTATCCGCCGTAGCTCCAGCCCCACACGCCGATGCGGTCGGGGTCCACATAGGGTTGCTGCTGCAGCCACCGGGCCAGGGCGATGTGGTCCTCCACCTCGTACTTGCCCAACTGGCCGTAGGTGATGTGGCGGAAATCACGTCCCCGGCGACCGGTGCCGCGCGGGTCGACGCACACCACCACATAGCCTTTCTGCGCCAGCATCTGGAACCACAGCGCATTGCGGCCTCCGAAGCGGTCGGCGGCATCATGGCTGTTGGGGCCACTGTACTGGGTGAGCAGCACGGGGTGGCGTTCGTTCGGGTCCATGTGGGGCGGCTGGATCATCCAGCCGTGCAGCACCAGGCCGGGCGTCACCTCGGCGGAGAAGGGTTGCACGGGGCGCACACCATACTCCTGCAGGGTCTTCGCCAGGGTGGCGTTGTCCTTCAGGGTCTTCACCAATTTGCCGTTGGCGTCGTGCAGGGTCACCACGGGCACACGGTTGTTGGTGCTGTGGGTGTTGATGAAGTAGCGGAAGCCGGTGCTGAACTCGGCGTGGTTCGTGCCCCCCACGGGCGAGAGTTGCACGATGCCCCTGCCGCTCAGGGGCACGGCCAGCACATCGGTGTTGCGGATGCCGCTCTTCGCCGCGGTGAACACCACCCGCTTGTTGCGCTCATCTATGCCCATCACCTCCAGCACATCCCAGCTCCCGCTGGTAAGCGCACGGGGTGTGCCCGTGAATGGCACGTAGTAGATGTGGTTCCAGCCCGTCTTCTCGCTGGTGAGCACGAAGCCCTTGCCGTCGGCGGTGAAGTGCAGGTCGTCGGTCACCTCCACATAGGTGTCGGCGGTCTCCGTGTACACCACCTGGGGCGTTACAGGCGCAGCGGCCTGGCGCAGGTCGGCGGTGAGGATCTCCTTGGTGCGCTGCAGGCGGTCCATGCGCATGAACCAAAGCACATCGTCGTTCGCCGTGAAGCCCAGCCGGGGGATGTACTCGGCGTGGTGGGGCACCGTGCGCGTGGTGCCGGTGGTGAGGTCGTACACGTGCAGGCTCACCGTGCTGTTGGCCTCACCGGCCTTGGGGTATTTGAAGCGGTACTCGCTGGGGTAGAGTTGGCCCATGTACATGGCCATGCTGAACTCGGGCACCGCGCTCTCGTCGCTGCGCAGGTACACGAGCTTGTTGCCCCTGGGGCTCCAGGCGTAGCCCTGCACCAGGGTGAACTCCTCCTCGTACACCCAGTCGGTGGCCCCGTTGATCACCTTGTTCCATTCGCCGTCGTGGGTCACGCGGGTCTCGGCCATGGTCGCCAGGTCCACCACGTACAGGTCGTTGTCGCGTACGAAGGCGGCCTTGGAGCCATCGGGGCTGAAGGTGGCCAGGCGTTGCTTGGACTTCGTCACATCGGCCAGCGGGCGAAGTGCGCGCGTGCCCAGGTCGAACACATAGTGGTAGGCCGCGCTGCTGTAGCGGTAGATGGGCTCCTCGTCATCGGCGATCATCAGCTTGCGCTCGTCACCGCTGAAGCTGTAGCCCCCCAGGTCCAACGGCGTGTCGCGCCCGGGCAGGGTGAGCTCATCCTGCCGCACCAGGATGTCCACGCGGGCGCCGGTGCGGTAGGCGTAGCGCGCCAGCACCACCGCGTCGCCGTCGCGTTCCACCACGGTGTAGTGCTCGCCATCGTTCATGCTGGCGAGGCCGCCCACCATCTCCGGCGTGAAGGCCCGGCTGGTCCAGATGGCCTGGTTGGTGAGTTTCTTCTGCGCGGTGACGGGGGCGCTGAGGGCCATCACGGCCGCGAGCGCCAAGAGGGGGAGGTGCCGCTGGTACATGCTGCGAATATCGGCCACATCACCCGCTCCCACACGGATACGCAGGCGGCCCATGCGTGCGCCCGGGGGCGGTCCGTTCAAGCGGTGACGGGCGGGGCTACGCGCCCCAGCGCCATACACACCGGCCGAAGAGGCGCAGCTCGGTGGCGGGCAGGCCCACTTCCACGCGGGCTTCCGTCTCGCGCACCGGGTGCACACGCACCGGTGGGGTGAGGTCCATGCGGCAGGCGCCGGTGGTGCAGTGGAAGCGGAAGCGGTGCACGGGACACACCACGTGGCCGTCCTCCACATGGCCGCCGCTCAGCCGGGCGCCCTGGTGCGGACAGCGGTCGTCCATGGCCCGCAGGATGCCATCGACCCGCGCCACGGCCAGCACATGGCCGCCCGCGCGAACCTGCACCAGCGCACCTTCCGCCAGCGCGGGCAGGCGCTCATCGCGCAAGGCGACCCAACGGATGGAACGATGGAGCATCAGCGTACGCGGGGTGACCACAGCGGACCGGCGATCACAGGCATTTGAACTGGTCGAAGGGCTCCAGGCAGGCGTTGCACTTCCACAACGCCTTGCATGCCGTGCTCCCGAAGGCACTGAGCATCACGGTGTCCGTTGATCCGCATTGCGGGCAGGCCACCACGGGCGATCCGCCTTTCAGCGCGCGGATGTCGGCGGTCTTTTCCGGCGGTGCGATGCCGTATTCCTTCAGCTTGCGGCGGCCTTCCGCGGTGATCCAGTCGGTGGTCCAGGCGGGGGAGAGGGTCTGCTTCACCGCCACAGCGGGCACGCCGGCGCCGAGCAATTCCCTGCGGATGTCGTCGGCCATCACGTCCATGGCCGGGCAGCCCGTGTAGGTGGGGGTGATGGTGACCACCGCACTGCCGTCGGCCTCCACTTCCACATCGCGTACCACGCCCAGTTCCACCACGCTGATCGCGGGGATCTCGGGGTCCTTCACGCGTTGGAGCAGGTCCAGGATCTGGGAACGGTCGTTCATGGTCGCGGGTGCCTGGGGATCAGTCCGAGTTTCCGCAGGCGGGCTTGAAGTGAAGGTATGCGCTCGGCCTGCCACCGGGCAATGACCGATGGCAGCAGGGCGGAGGGATCCAGCCGCGCCAAGGCCGCGATCGCGTCGGCGCGCACGATCCGGCTCTCGCGCGGGTCATCGGCCCAGGTCCACAGTTGCGCCACCACGCGGGCACGTTCGGCGGGGCTGAGGTCGATCATGGGCCACAGCCGGGCCAGGTGCCATTTCACTTCGATGGGCATGTCCGGCTTCGCGGGCGCCAGCAACTTGCGCTTGTGGGGGCGGATCCATTCCAAATGGCGCTGCGCCACTTTCTCCACGGCATCGTAGGCTCGCATGGCGATCAGCCGGTCGGGATGGTCGGTCAATTCGAGCAACTCCCCACAGGCGTCCGGGCCATCGATCATGCGCACCACCTGGTCGCTCTGCCCGATGCTGCGCCGATCACCGCCAGATAGGAGGACTTCAAAGCGGTCCATCCACACGGGGCAATGATGTGCCTACCACTCCGCGCCCGGATACGCCCGGGTCACATGCTGCATCTCGGCCAGGATGTAGCCGAGGTGCTCGGTGTGCAGGCCCTTGCGGCCGCCGGTGGCCATGAAGCCGTCGGCCGGGCGCTTCAGGGTGGCTTCGCTCAGCACTTGGTCGATCGTGCGGCTCCAGGCCTCCTTGATCGGGGCGATGTCCGGGGCGATGCCGGCCTTCACCAGCTCGTCGGTCACGGCATCGGTCTCGAAGAGTTCACCGGTGAAGGTCCACAGGGCGTCGAGGGCGGCTTGGGCGCGTTGATGGCTCTCTTCGGTGCCGTCGCCGAAGCGGATCATCCACTCGCTGCTGGTGCGCAGGTGGTAGGTGGCCTCCTTCACGGCCTTGCCGGCGATACCCGCGAGTTGCGCGTCGCTGCTCTTCGTCATGGCCTGCATCAGGGGCAGGTGGTACGCGTCGAAGAGGAAGCTGCGCACGATGGTGTGGGCGTAGTCGCCGTTGGGCTGTTCCACCAGCTTCATGTTGGTGAATTGGCGCTCCATGCGCAGGTAGGCCAGGTCGTCCTCGCTGCGTCCCTGGCCTTCCACCTGACCGGCGTAGGTGAGCAGGTTGCGGGCCTCGCCGAGGTGGTCCAGCGCCCGGTTGGTCAGCGCGATGTCCTCCTCGAGGATGGGGCCGTGGCCGCACCACTCGCTCAGGCGATGGCTCAGGATCAGCAGGTCGTCGCCGAGGCGGAGGGTATAGGTGAACAGTGCGGTGCTCATGGTGGGGGATCGGCGAGCGGGGCGGGCGAACGGGACCGTTCACCAGCTACCGTTCAGCATTCACTTTAGATGTATTTCGCCCCCTCGGGCACGGTGTAGAACGTGGGGTGGCGGTACACCTTGTCGTCGGCGGGATCGTAGAAGCTCTCGGCATCCTCGGGACGTGAGGCGTGCACGTGCTCGCTCTTCACCACCCAGATGCTGTTGCCCTCCTGGCGGCGGGTGTAGACGTCGCGCGCGTTCTCGATCGCCATGGCGGCATCGGCGGCGTGCAAGCTGCCCACATGCTTGTGGTCCAGTCCGCGCTTGCTTTGGATGAAGACCTCCCAGAGGGGCCAGTTGTTCGGGTTCTCGGTGCTCATCGGGATATCAGCGTGTCGGCCCGGTGGGTCGACGGTAGGTCAGGTGTTGGGGATCGGACGACCGGATCAGGCGGCTTTGCGCTTGGCCTTCTTCGCCGCATGGGCCACGGCGGCCTCGCGCACCCAGGCGCCATCGGCGTGGGCCTTGCGGCGTGCGGCCATCCGCTCACGGTTGCAGGGGCCGTTGCCGGCGATCACGTTGTTGAATTCCTCCCAGTCGATCGCGCCGAAATCGTAGTGTTGGCGCTCCTCGTTCCACTTCAGCTGCGGATCGGGGATGGTCAACCCCAGTACTTCGGCCTGTTGCACGGTGCGGTCGATGAAGATCTGGCGCAGCTCGTCGTTGCTCTGGCGCTTGATCTTCCACTTCATGCTCTGGGCGCTGTGGGGGCTGTTCGCATCGCTGGGACCGAACATCATCAGGCTGGGCCACCACCACCGGTTGAGGGCGTCCTGCGCCATCTCCCGCTGCGCGGGCGTGCCCTTGGCCAGCACGCTCATGATCTCGTAACCCTGGCGCTGGTGGAAGCTCTCCTCCTTGCAGATGCGCACCATGGCCCGGGCGTAGGGACCGTAACTGGTGCGGCACAGCATCACCTGGTTCATGATGGCGGCTCCATCCACCAGCCAGCCGATGGCGCCGATGTCGGCCCAGGTGAGCGTGGGGTAGTTGAAGATGCTGCTGTACTTGGCCTTGCCGCTGAGCAGGTCGTTGATGGTCTGCTCGCGCGACACGCCCAGGGTCTCGCAGGCGCTGTAGAGGTAGAGGCCGTGGCCCGCCTCATCCTGCACCTTGGCCAGCAGGATGGCCTTGCGCTTCAGGCTGGGTGCGCGGGTGATCCAGTTGCCCTCGGGCAGCATGCCCACCACCTCGCTGTGCGCGTGCTGGCTGATCTGGCGCACCAGGTTCTTCCGGTAGGCGTCGGGCATCCAGTCCTTGGGCTCGATCTTCTGCTCAGCGTCGATCTTGGCTTGGAAGAGGTCTTCAAGGTTCTTCACGTCGGTCATCGGTGTGGCTGGATCGGCTGGCTAAGGTAGGGTGGAGGCGGGTTCCGGGACTGATGTCGGTCAGGACCAACGCCCCGCAAGAAAGGCACTTGGCGCTTCCTTCCGGCCGCTCTCGGCCCCGCGGCTATTTTTGCCGCGCAGCATGAGCACCGCCCGCATGGCCCGTTTCCACACCCTTACCGTATCCAGTGTACATCGTGAAACGGTGGACAGCATCGTGATCGGCTTCACCATCCCGCCCGAACTGCGGGAGGACTTCCAGTTCATCCAGGGCCAGTATGTCACCCTCAAGGTGTTCGTCAACGGCGAGGAACTGCGTCGCAGCTACAGTATCTGCAGCAGCCCGCTGGACCCCGAGGAGATCCGCGTGGCCGTGAAGCGCGTGGAGGGCGGGCGCGCCAGCACCGCATTGGTGGAGAAGCTCAAGCCCGGCATGACCATCGAGGTGATGACCCCGATGGGCAGCTTCCACACCCTGCTCGATCCCGCCCACCGCAAGCATTATGTGTGCTTCGCCGGGGGCAGCGGCATCACGCCCATCCTCAGCATCATCAAGACGGTGCTGCGCGTGGAGCCCAACAGCCGCCTCACCCTGTTCTATGGCAACACCGAGGTGGACCGCATCATCTTCCGCTACAAGCTGGAGGAGCTGAAGAACAAGCACCCCGAGCGCCTCTCCGTGCACCATATCCTCACCTACGGCAAGGACGAGGACATGCTGTTCAATGGCCTGATCACCGTGGAGAAGGCCACCGCCCTCACCAGTCGCTTCGTGCAGGACAACGCCAGCACGGAGTACTTCATCTGCGGCCCCGAACCCATGATGGTGAACGTGAGCGAGGCCTTGGAGAAACTGGGGGTGGACAAGCAGCGCATCCACATCGAGCTCTTCACCACGCCGGTGAGCACCGAGGTGAAGCGCGACGAGCCCAAGCCCGCCGCCACAGGCGATTTCACGGGCGTGGCGCAGGTGAAGGTGATCCTCGACGGCCGCGAGACCGTGATGGAGCTGGCCACCAATGGCGATGCCGTGCTGGATGCCGCCTTGGAGGCCGGCCTCGATGTCCCTTACGCATGCAAGGGCGCCGTGTGCTGCACCTGCAAGGCCCGCGTGGTGGAAGGCCGCGTGGAGATGGACATGAACTACGCCCTCACGGACGATGAGGTGGCGGACGGCTACGTGCTCACCTGCCAGTCGCACCCGCGCACACCCACGGTCACGATCGACTACGACCAGCACTGAGCCCTGTGGGCCGGGCATGAAATGAACGAGGCGGGCTTACGGGCCCGCCTCGTGTATCCTGGCGCTTGTTCGGTCGTGTTCGTGTAAGCGGCCGAGGAATGAGGTTGGATCACTTCACACCGGCGAGGTTGCCGCCGCCGAGCTTCGATTGGATGTGGGCCATGTATGGCTCGCTGTGGTAGAAGCCCTCCATGTCGGCGTCCCAACGCACAATGCCCGTGGGGAAGTCGGCATAGAACGGGTCCGGGAGAATGCTCTCAGGCACCAGGTTCAGCGTCATCTCATAGTCGGGGTAGGTCACCAGGTCCTTCGGCAGGGTGGTGTCCAGGTAGATCAATTTGGAGGTGAAGCCGGGCTTGGTCACCAGCACGGAATACTGCCCATCGATGTCGAGCTCGAGCGTGGCGCGGCCCTTCTTGTCCACCGCCACCGCGGCCATGGGCGAGTTGTCCTTGTACACCGTCAGCTGATAGTCGTTGCAGCGTTCACCCTGCTGCATCACCCGCAGGTGCACGGGCAGGAACCAGCCTTGGGCTTGGTCACGGGCGTCCACAAGGCGCTTCTGACCGAAGGCGAGCGGGGCCGCAAGGAGGGCGGTGAGCAACAGGGCCCAGGGCACCAGGGTGCTGGGTTTTTCGAGCGTGATGGTCCGGACGGATGCCATGGATGCGTGTGTTGAAGAGGTGTACGTGGGGAGGAGGGATGGGGTTACGTGGCTCAGGCCACTTTGAAGAAAGGCGGCTGGCTTTGCTCGGCCGCGGAGCGGGGCAGCGCGATGCGCAGGGTGGTGCCCACGCCGGGCTCGCTCTCGGCGCTCACCAGCCCGCCGTGCTTGCGCACGATGCGCAGCACGATCGCCAGGCCCACACCGGTGCCCTCGTACTGGGCGCTGGTGTGCAGCCGCTTGAAGGCGCCGAAGACCTGCTCCTTGTGCTTGTTGTCGAAGCCCACGCCGTTGTCGCGCACCTCGATCACATCGTGTTCATCGGTCGTGCGATGGGTGATCAGGATGCGGGGCTCCGGCACCTGGGCGGAGAACTTCAGTGCGTTGGACAGCAGGTTGTGCAGCACCACCTTGAGCATGGGGGCGTCGGCCAGCACTTCGGTGCGCGGCGCGATCTCCACGTGCACATGCTGCTGGCGCTGCTCGGGCACCTGCTCGTGGATCACCAGGTCCACCAGTTCGTTCAGGTCCACGGTGCGGCGCTCGATCTCCCGGGTATTGGTCTGCGAGAAGCGCAGCAGGTCGTCGACCAGTTCGAGCATGCGCTGGGCGCCCTTCTGGATGCGCTCGGTGAAGGGCAGCGAATCGTTGTCGCCCTTGCTGGTGGCCTGGGCATGCAGATGCTCGCTCAGGGCCAGCACGTTCTTCAAAGGCGAGCGCAGGTCGTGCGCCACGGAGTAGGAGAAGGAGCCGATGTCCTCCAGCGCTTCGAGCAGCTGGGCGGTACGCACCGCCACACGGCGGTCCAGGTCGCGGTTCAGTTTGCGCAGGCGTTTCTCCTCCTGGGTGCGGTCGGTGATGTCCTTGATGATGGCTTGGAAGACCACCTTGCCGGCCTTGCATCCGGTGAGGTGGGTCAGGGTCATCATGCAATCGATCTGGGCGCCGTCGCGGCCACGGATGGTGAGGTCCACGTTGATCGGACCGCCCTCGCGGGGATGCTTGCGCAGGGAGCGCATGAGGTCGCGCGCGTTCTCCACGTGCTGCATGAATCCCCTGCCGATGAGCAGGCGCTGGTCCACTCCCAGCAGCTTGCCGCAGGCGGGGTTGGCCTCGATGATGCGTCCGCGGTGGTCCACCAGCACGATCGGATCGCCGGCCGAGCCGAAGATCTGGCTGTACTGGTTCAACAGCGCCTCCCGGCTGGCGCGCAGCTCCTGGATCTCGTGCGCCTGCAGGATCCGCATCCGCAGGTCGTTCTCATCCCACGGCTTGGTGGCATAGGCGAAGATGCCCCCCTTGTTGATGGCCTGCGCCACCGCCTCCAGGTCGCTGTAGCCCGTGAGCAGGATGCGCATGGTGTCCGGGTACCGGTCGCGCACCAGGGTCAGCAGCTCGCTCCCGACCATGTCGGGCATGCGCTGGTCGGACACGATCACGTGCACCGGTTCCTGCTCCAGCAGGCGCAGTGCCTCCTCGCCCGACGACGCCAGGACCACGTCCATGTCGCGGCGGAATGCGGCCTTGAACGCTTTGCGATTGCCCCCTTCGTCGTCCACGAAGAGCACGCGGATCTTCTTCTTGCTCATTCCGGTCAGGCCCGTTTTTCAAGGGTGCGTTGATGGCGTACAGGGATGGTGATGCGGAACGCCGTGC